>JAJDDI010000065.1 GCA_029260375.1 Phycisphaerales bacterium
TCTCCTCGGTTGGGTACCTGTGTCGGTCGTTCTCAATCAGAACATCGTGCTTGTGCCCGTCACAACGAACCGTATCGGTTTCTGTTCACACACCGCTTGAGTCAAGCGGGCTGATCTTGCGCGGATCGTTGATCAACATGCCAATCACCATACCCAGATCAACACGCGCATGCTGCGCACAAACCGTTCGGGCTCATGCTTCGGTCGCGGCGTGGAGGGCGGACATCATGCCGATGTGCGTGACCACGGCGACGGTTTCGTCGGCGCATCGAATCGCGCGCGAGTCCGATTTCACGTGCGCGCACCACCGGTCTCGACACACCGATCACGCGCGAGGACGCGCGCGCGCGCCCGGCGCGGATCTTGCGCACGATCCGTGATTTCGCGTGAGATGGCGTGTGTTGCGCGCAGGTTCGCGGCAGTTGTATTGCGTTTGGTGCGCGCAGAAACGGGCTGTTGGCGCCCGAACCGCCCCTGAGAGCGCCCAGACCGCATAACCGACAGGCACGCGCGCACACGCTCGGCGTTCCTAGACTGCGCTGCGATCCGGCGCCGAATCAACGCCCGAGCGAGGAGTGCAGATGACCCAACCGACCCGTCGAGACCTTGATTGCGGCGTGCCGCTGATTGTGGAAAACATCCCCGGCGTGAGGTCCGCCGCCCTCACGTGGCTGCTGCCCGCCGGCTCGGTCACGGACGACCCGGACTCGCTGGGCCGATCGCAGGTGCTCTCCGAACTGCTGATGCGGGGCGCGGGCGAGCTCGACTCACGGGGGCAGGCCGACGCGTTCGACCGGCTGGGCGCCTCGCGCAACGCCAGCTCGGGCACGACGCACCTGCGGCTGAGCGTCGCGTGCATGGGCGTGAAGCTCGCGGAAACACTGCCATTGCTGAGCGAAATGGTCCTCGCACCGACAATGAGCGACGCGGCGTTGGCGCCCACGAAGGACCTGGCGATCCAGTCGATCGAGTCGCTCGCCGACGATCCGCAGGAGCGCTGCGTGATCGGCGCCCGCGCCCGCCACTACCCCCCGCCCTTCGATCGCTCCGGGCTGGGCACGCCCGAAGGGATTGCCTCGCTCACGAGCCAGGGTGTCGCGCGGGCGTGGCGGGGCCTGGCCCGCCCGGGCGGGTCGATCATCACCGCCGCCGGCGACGTGGACGCCGACGCGGTGGCGGGCGCCCTCGACACGCTGCTCGGGGGCTGGTCCGGGAAGGGCGGGGCCTGCTCGATGTCGGGCCAGGCGACGCGTGGATACGCCCATGAGAACGACGAATCCAACCAGGTCCAGGTCCTCGTGGTGCACGACGCGCCGCCTGAGCCGCACGAGGATTCCATCCTGGAGCGGGTCGTGGTCAACGTCCTCTCGGGCGGGATGTCGGGACGCCTGTTCACCGAGGTGCGGGAGAAGCGGGGGCTGTGCTACAGCGTGAGCGCGAGCTATCGGGCGGACCGGGACTTCGCCAGCGTCTCGGCGTACGTGGGCACCACCCCCGAACGCGCCCAGGAATCGCTCGACGTCCTGCTGGGCGAGCTCAACCGCGTCGCGGGCGGGATCGAGCCCGACGAGCTGCAGCGGTCCAAGATCGGGATGAAGTCCCGCCTGGTCTTCGGCGGCGAGTCCACCGGCGCCCGGGCCGCGGCGCTCGCGGGCGACATGCGCGTCCTCGGGCGGGCCCGGTCCATGTCCGAGCTCACCGAGCGGATTGACAAGGTCACGCTCGATCAGGTGAACGCCTACCTCGAGCGCCGCTCGCTGGGGCGGTTGACCATCCAGACCGTCGGACCCGACGCGCTCACCCCGCCCGCGGATCTGCGGTAAACACCGCACGATCGCCGACGTTGCGGTGGTTGGGAGCGTGCCGCGCGGGGCGGGAGTCGCGTGACCAGCGTTGGCGCCAAGACGATTGACGCGGGTTCGAGATCGACACCACCCGCTCCTCAAACGCTCTCTGGCTGCCCCCTCCTGGGTCTCGGAGCGTGTCCTGGGGCGCGAGCTCAACGGCGATATCCGCGCCGACGAGACCAAGGGCTGGCCCGAGCGGCTGGTCATCCGGCCCCTGACGCCGGGCGCCGCACGATCGAGAACAACCTAAGCATGGGCCTGGGCCGGCGCCTGATCGTCGCCGCCAACCGGCGGGACTGACGGCCGCGAGGGCCGGGGGTCACCTCGGCTACACTCCGCCCCATGTCGCTGCGAAACGTCCGACGATTCTGGCAATACTCCCTGCTCGGGTCGTTGCTGCTGCTGCTGACGCTGACGCTGCTGTACCCGATCTATCTGACGGTGCGGGGCGGGCTGGCCGAGGACGTCGCGACCGGGCAGGGCTTCACCCTCGAGCACCTGAAACTGGTCTTCGAGGACCCGCTCCAGGTTCAGGCCCTGCTCAACGCGCTCAAGATCGCCCTGGCGACGACGCTGCTGTGCATCGTGGTCGCCCTGCCCCTGGCGATGCTCTCGGCCAGCTACCGCTACCCGGGCAAGACCCTGCTCAACGCCGCGATCCTCGTCCCGCTGATCCTGCCCCCGTTCGTTGGGGCCATCGGGGTCAAGATGCTCCTCGGGCGCGAGGGCTCGCTCAACACCCTGCTCGGGACCGAGTGGGATCTGGTCGGCTCCGCCCGCTTCTGGGGCGTGGTCATCGTCGAGGCGCTGCACCTCTATCCGATCATCTACCTCAACGCGACGGCGTCTCTGGCCAACCTGGACCCGGCCCTGGACGAATCAGCCGAGAACCTGGGCGCCGGGCCGTGGAGGCGGTTCTTCAAGATCACGCTGCCGCTGATCCGCCCGGGCTTGTTTGCGGGCGGGACGATCGTGTTCATCTGGAGCTTCACGGAGCTGGGCACGCCGCTGATGTTTGACTACAAGCTGGTGACCCCGGTCCAGATCTTCGAGAAGCTCAAGGAGGTCGAGAACTCGGGCGAGCCGTACGCGCTGACGCTGGTGCTGCTGACCAGCGCGATCGGGGCGTACATCCTGGGCAAGGCGGTGTTCGGGCGTCGCGGGTACGCGATGTACTCAAAGGCCTCACGGGCCGGCGGGGAGATCACGCTTACGGGCTGGAAGGGATGGCTCGCGGGCGGGGCGTTCGGGTTTGTGACGTTTCTCGCCCTGCTGCCCCACCTGGGCGTGGTGCTCACGAGCGTCGCCCAGCCGGGGAGCTGGTACCAGTCGATCGTGCCCACCGCGTTCACGGGCAGCCACTTCGCCGAGGCCCTGACCAGCGATCTGGCGTTCAGCTCGATCAAGAACTCGCTGATGCTCAGCCTCAGCGCCGTGGTCCTGTCCACCTTCTTCGGCATCCTGATCGCGTACATCATCGTGCGGACGACGGTCCGGGGACGGGCCCTGCTCGACGCGCTGTGCATGCTCCCGCTGGCGGTGCCCGGGCTGGTGATGGCCTTCGGGTACGTCGCGCTCACGCTCACCTGGCCATTCGAGGGCACACTGCACATCTTCGGCCGGTCGTTCGCGGCGCCGCTGGACGGCACGTGGCTGGACATGGACGTCTTCGGCTCCAACCCCAACCCGTTCCCGCTGCTGATCATCGCCTACGCCGTCCGCCGCCTGCCGTACATCGTCCGCTCGACCGTCGCCGGGCTGGAGCAGACCTCGGGCGAGTTGGAGGAGGCCGCGGTGAACCTGGGCGCGTCGCGTGTGATGGCGGTGCGCAAGGTCATCATCCCGCTGATCATGGCCAACCTGATCGCCGGTGGGCTGCTGGTGTTCAGTTTCTCGATGCTGGAGGTCTCCGACTCGCTGATCCTGGCCCAGCGGACGGTCCACTTCCCGATCACCAAGGCGATCTTCGAGTTCTCCAACCGCCTGGGGGATGGCCCCTACATCGCCAGCGCGATGGGGGTCTGGGGCATGGGCCTGCTGACGGTGACGCTCTTCGGCGCCTCGATGCTGCTGGGCAAGAAGCTCGGCTCGATCTTCCGGGTGTAACCCAGCGCAGGCTGGCCCCCGGGCCACTCCCTCCATGAAGTACTACTCCGGACAGATCGGCCTCGTCTTCCGCGACCGGACCTGGAAGCGGAACCTCCGCGTGCTGGTGCGGTTCTCCGCGATCCTGCTGCTGCTGATCGTCGTCTACTCGATCCTGTTCCACTTCATCATGATGAGCGAGGGCCAGAAGCACAGCTGGCTCACGGGCTTCTACTGGACGCTGACGGTGATGTCCACCCTCGGCTTCGGCGACATCACCTTCCACACCGACCTGGGGCGGATTTATTCGATCGTCGTGCTGCTCACCGGGATCGTCATGCTGCTGATCCTGCTGCCCTTCACGATCATCCAGTTCTTCTACGCGCCGTGGATCCAGGCGCAGGCCGCGGCGAGGACGCCGAAGAAGTATGAGGGCGAGGGAGGGCACGTCGTGCTGACGCACTTCGACCCCTCGACCGAGGCGCTCATCCGCAAGCTGGTGCAATACGGGTACGACTACGCGCTGCTGGTTCCCGACGCGGAGGAGGCCGCGCGTCTGCACGACCAGGGGCTCAGCGTGGTGGTGGGGGACTTCGACGACCCCGAGGCGTACGAGCGCGTGGGCGCCAGCCGCGCCGCGCTCGTCGCGACGACGCACAACGACTACGTCAACACCCACGCGGTCTTTGCCGTGCGCGAGGTGGCCCCGGACGTGCCGGTCGTCGCGACGGCGGACAACCAGGCCTCGGTGGACATCCTCGGGCTGGCGGGCGCGGGGCACGTGCTCCAGCCCCCGGAACAGATGGGCCAGGCGCTGTGCCGCGGCGTGCTGGGCGGGGACGCGATCTCACACCCGATCGGGCGCGTGGGCGAGCTGGTCATCGCCGAGGCGAACACGGCCCGCACGCCGCTGACGGGCAAAACGCTGGGCGAGGCCCGCCTGCGCGAGCTGGGGGTGACGGTGCTGGGCATCTGGCGGCGTGGACAGTTCGAGCCGGCGACCCGCGACACGCTGATCGACGACCACGCGATCCTGCTGCTGGCTGGCTCGGCTCATCAGATGGAGGCGTACGACGAGGCGTTCGTGATCTACAACGTCTCGGTCGAGCCCGTGCTGATCATCGGTGGCGGGCGCATCGGGCGGGCCGCGGCCAGGCAGCTGACCACGCGCGACGTGGACTGGCGCCTGGTCGAACGCGACGAATCGATCCAGCTCGACCCGGACCGGACGATCCGCGGCGACGCGGCGGACCTTGACGTGCTCAAGCGCGCTGGAATCGACAAGGCGCCGGCGGTGCTCATCACCACGCACGACGACGACCTGAATATCTACCTCACGATCTACTGCCGCAAGCTCCGACCCGATATCCAGATCATCTCACGGACCAACCTGGACCGAAACGTCGCGACGATGCACCGCGCCGGGGCGGACTTCGTGACCTCGTACGCCTCGATGGCGGCGACGGCGATGTTCAACCTCGTGCAGGACAGCGGGATCGTTCCCATCGCCCAGGGGCTGGAGGTCTTCCGCGTGCCGACGCCCGAGTCGCTGGTGGGCAAGTCGCTGGCCGAGTCGGGCGTGCGCGAGCGGACCGAGTGCTCGATCATCGGCGTGGGCAGGGGCGAGGACATCACGCCCAACCCGCCCCCGGGCCTGACGCTCGAGGCGGGGACCGAGCTGGTGCTCGTGGGCAGCCCGGAGACGGCCCGCAAGTTCCACGAGGTCTACGTCGAGGGGCAGGGCCGGCGGTGAGCGCGACGGGCCGCATCTCGCCCCCTACCCAGCGCGGGCGGTTCGTCCGGCTCGAGCCGCTCACCCTCGCCCATGCGTCAGGCCTGCTCAGGGCGGGCGACGAGGCGACGTTCGACTACATGCCCGGGCGCCCGCCAACGTGGGATCTTGACGGGATGCGCGCGTACATCGCCTCGCTGCTCGCCCTGGGGCGTCATCTGGCGCTCGCGCTGATCGACACCGAGACCAACGCCCCGATCGGGACCAGCTCGTACGCCGACATCCGCCCCGAACACCGGGGCCTGGAGATCGGGTACACGTGGATCTCGCCCAGCGCGCGGGGCGGTGTGGCCAACGCCGAGATGAAACGCCTGATGCTGGCGCACATCTTCGAGAGTGACGTGTTCGAGGGCGGCCCGGCGATCCGCGTCATGCTCAAGACCGATCAGCTCAACCTCCGCTCGCAGCGGGCGATGGAGAAGATCGGGGCCACGCGCGAGGGCGTGCTGCGGAATCACCTGATCATGCCCGACGGGCGGGTCAGGCACTCGGTGGTGTACGCGATCACGATCGAGGACTGGGCGGGTGTGCGGGACATCCTTGACGCTCGGATCAATGCGAGTGGTTCGTAGGTAGCCCCGCACGTGAGTGCGGGACTGAGCTCTCGCTTGGTCTTGCGTGCTTGAAGCGAACCCCGCACTCACGTGCGGGGCTTGAAGCATGCGCTCGTTCACGTGTTCGACAGAACGGAAAACGCCGACGGCGTCGTGAAGACGCCGTCGGCGTGGGCGAAGCTGGTGACCGATCCTTCGGCCGTGCTTGCCACCCGCAAGAAATCTGGGCGGCGGTCGGGCCTTAGCGGGCCGCGACGCGCGTGGGCTTGAGCTCGGTCGAGCGGCTCAGGGGGCGGGCGCGGCCGACGCGGTCGTCGCCGGCGTCGTCGGTGTGGGTGTCGTCGATGTCATCGATGACGCCCGCGGGGGTGCGCTCGCCCTTGGGATCCTTCCAGGCGCCGCCCTTGGACATCTCGGCCAGCACGAGCGTCGCCGCCTGGGCCGCCGAGTCGAAGGCGAAGTCCTGGGTGAAGCGGTAGAGCTTGCCGTCCTCGGAGAGGACGCCGCGCTCGAGGAGCGAGCGGCGCAGGTCGAGGATGTGCCCGGGGCAGCTCTCGGCGTCCTGGCGGGTCGCGGTGGAGCCCTCCTCGACGACGAACTGGCCGCCGGCGGAGAAGCCGTTGGCGACCACGCCCTTGCCGCTGAGGCGCAGCTCGATCTGGTCCTTGATCCGCGGGGTGGACTTGAACGCGCGGACACCCATGACGGGCATGAGCAGCACGAGCTGGTCGCAGAAGAAGTCCGCGTCCGCCGCGTCGGGCTCGGAGAGCATCGGGCGGTGGTTGTTCTCGGCGTTGTCGATCTCGCAGGTCTTGAGCTCGCGGGCGATCTGGACCAGG
>JAJDDI010000066.1 GCA_029260375.1 Phycisphaerales bacterium
CAACATCCAGGGGCACAAGCTCCACACCGTCTGCGAGGAGGCCGCCTGCCCCAACATGGGCGAGTGCTGGGCCCGCGGCGTCGCCACCATCATGATCCTGGGCGACACCTGCACCCGCAACTGCGGCTTCTGCAACGTCAAAACCGGCAAGCCCCCCGTCACGGATCTCGACGAGCCCAAACGCGTCGCCGAATCGCTGCGGGGCGCGGGCCTCAAGCACATCGTGATCACCTCCGTCGATCGCGACGACCTGCCCGACGGCGGCGCCGCGATCTGGGCCGAGACGATCATCCGCGTCCGCGACGCCTGCCCTGAGATGTCCCTCGAGGTCCTCATCGGCGACTTCAAGGGCGACGAGGCCGCCCTGCAGATGGTCATCGACGCCCAGCCGACCATCATCGCCCACAACCTTGAAACAGTAAAACGCTGCCACCCAGCCGTCCGACCCGCCGCCCGCTACGAGCGCACGATGGAGCTGCTGCGGCGCGTCAAGGCCCAGGGCGCCATCGCCAAGACCGGCATCATGGTCGGCATCGGCGAGAAGAAGCACGAGGTCCTCGAGCTCTTCGACGACATGGTCCGGATGACCAGCGACCACGCCGGCCCGCGCGACCCCCGCGATGAGACTCGTGGTGACCCATGCGACGTGCTGACCATCGGCCAGTACCTCCAGCCCACCCGCAACCACCTGCCCCTGGACCGCTGGGTCCACCCCGACGAGTTCGGCGAGTACGAGCGGGCGGGGCTGGCCGCGGGCATCAAGGTGGTGAAATCTGGTCCGCTGGTCCGATCGAGCTACCTGGCCGACGAACAGGCGGACGCGCTGGCGATGATCCGCCAGGCTTGACCTGCGGTATACGCGGGGCTATACTCTCGCACAAAGCACAAAGCACAAAGCACAAAGCACTAAAGCAAGAATCCATCCGCATGGGTCACGTGGCCCGTGGCAACTATTTCGACTTCAGTGTGTGGCGGGGCATCGGGGGACGATGCCATGCGGATGGTCCGTACGCAACTGGAGAAGTGCAGCTATTTCGATAGATGCACAGCTCTAGGAGCGTGAAAATGGCGAGTGAAGTGCGTTTTGCCGAACTTCGGCGGATGCTTGAAGCAAATGGATGGAATCACAATCGGACTTCTGGCTCTCACCATATCTTCACCGGCCCTGATCGACGGACGATCAGTATCCCGGTCCACCGAGGGAAGGTGAAGGATGTCTACCGGAAGCAAGTCGAAAAAGCGATCCGCGAAATCGAGCAAGAAGACGACGACTCGTAAGTCATCCTCGCGTGCCAAGGCGGTTGATCGCCCGTTCGACGCCGCGACGCTCCGGAAGGCGAGGAGGATCGCCGCCGGCTATCGACTCGTCATCGAGCCCGAGCCCGATGTTGGATACCTTGGTCGGACCGCGGAACTGCCCTACGTGATGGCCGATGGCGCCACGGTCGAGGCTTGCGTTCGAGAGACGATGGAAGCAACGATCGGTGCTCTTGCGACGATGCTTGAGGAAGGCCAACGCCCACCAACAGCGGCCTCCGAGTCCAGACGCGATCGTCAGGTCAATATCCGTATGACCGCCGACGAGAAAGAGCGACTGGAAGAAGCGGCGCGTCACGCCGGCTTCCGGAGCATCTCCGATTTCCTCCGCACTGCGGGACTCGATCGCGCGGGCTAAACCTCAATCCACTCGATCGTTGCGGTCGGGCCCGCGCGTCTTGTAGTTGCCCGAGACCGCCGTGATCCGCCCGTCGCGTGAGCGCTCAAACACCAGCTTGAACTCGGGCACGCCCTGGACGACGAAGGTGTCGTCGCCGACGCACGTCAGGCGCCGTGGCTTCGTGCTGGTGCTGGTGGAACGCGAATACCACAGGGCGCCGTCGCGGAGCTGGACCTGGCGTTCGCCGTAATCGCCGGCGATCTCCATCATGTCCGCCTCGCTGATGGGCTGACCTCCCGCCGCGGCGCGCTTGGCGACCAACGCCCACGACGCGGTCTCCGCCTTGCCCGGGTCGCCCGAGTCCATCATGGCTTCAAGCGCGAGCGAGACCGCGACATCCAGCGCCTCCTCGGCGGGCGCCTCCACGTCGGGCGTGACCCCGGTCCCTTCCCAGTTGGTTTTGGTGATCGGGTTGATCGCGCGCCCGACGGGGATCATGGCCATGTGCGAGCCGTCGCCGATCGGGAACCCGTCCACGGGGTGGGCGCCGCCCCCGGTGGTCTCGCCGACGATGGTGGCGCGCCCGCGCGTCTTGAGGTTGTACGTGAACTCCTCGGCGCCGGAGAAGGTGTAGCTGCTCGTGAGCACCCACACCGGGGTCTCGGGCATCGCGCCTGATTCGAGGATCTCGGGCATCGTCCAGAACTCGGTCGTCTCGTCCGTCGGACGGAAGTACAGGCTGTTGAGGTGAACCGGCTCGCCCGGGTCGAACAGGTACGAGCAGATCGCCTGGACCGAGCCGGGGTGCCCGCCGCCGTTGCGGCGCATGTCGAAGATGAGCGCGTCGCTGCCCTGGAGCATCCGCATCGCGGCGTGCAGCGTCGGGCCGGACTCATCGAGCCCCTCGAAGCGTCGCAGATCCAGGTACCCGATGTTGCCCTCGAGGCGTTCGACGCGCTCGAACCCGTGCGTCCCGCTCGGGGGCGCGCCCCGGCGGACCATCGCGTCCAGCCCCGGCTCGCCCCGCGGCGCCGGGCGCACGCCGAAGTGCCGGTCCTTGGTCAGTTCCTGCAGGTCCTGCGTCAGCCGCTGGGCGATCTGCATGTCATCCAGATCGTCGTAGTTCCCACTCTCCAGGTTCGCCTCGAGCATCTCCGCGGCCTGCTCGCCTTTGTCGGGAAACACATAGTTGTCGCGGATGCCCTTGGCCAGGTCCCGCACCATCGCCTCGACCTCGTCGCCGACCCCGATGAACGGCGAGCCGATCGCCGAGACCGCGGCGCCGACCGCGACCAGGAGCGTGATCCCAAGGGTCGTCGCGGCTTTTTTCGGATTGCTCATGCTCTGGTCTCCTTCTCGCTCGGGCGGGACGCCGGGTGTACCGCCCGGGCACACGCGGAGATGCTCGCCCGGGCCCAGCCCGTCACCGATCATCGAGAACCTCCCCTCCCGCCATACGATCGGGGTGGATGTCGCCCGAGACCGTTGCCAACCTGCTCAAGGAGATCGAGCGCAAGGATCTTTCCACCGCGGCCCACACGTGGCGGGTGGTCCTCTACGCCCGGGCCCTGTGCGAGGCGTTCGGCGTCGATCACGACACGATCGCGCTGGTCACACAGGGAGCAGCCCTGCACGACGTGGGCAAGCTCGACGTCCCCGACGAGATCCTCCAGAAGCCCGACCGCCTCACGCCCGACGAGTTCGAGATCATCAAGATCCACCCGGTCACCGGGTACGCGCGGATGATCGACCTGGACATCGAAGAGGAACCCATCCTCAACCTCGTGCGCTACCACCACGAGCGATGGGACGGGCTGGGGTACCCGTTCAAACTCAAGGGCGAGGACATCCCGGTGGGCGCGCGGTTCTTCGCGGTCATCGACAGCTTCGACGCGATGACGTCCATCCGCCCGTACCGTCGCGAGATCGGGGAGGGCGCCGCAGAGCGGGCGCTGCAAGAGATCGAGGCGGGCTCGGGCAACCGCTACGCGCCCGAGGCGGCCGAGCTATTCGTCAAGCTCTTCCGCACCGGCGGGCTCGACCACATCCTGCACTACTTCAACGACGTCTCGCCCGTGCCCGAGTTCCACACGGCGCAGATGGCCCAGCTCGACAAGATCGCCAAGCGTAAGACCGCCGGCTGAGCTACAGCCCCGCCATCTTGCGCAGCAGCGTGTCGAGCTTCTTGGGAACCGGCATCACACTCAGCCGCCCGAGACGCACCAGGTCAAAGTCCTTGAATCGTTCGTCCGCCTTGATCGTCGCGAGCGTCACGGGCGTCTTCGCGGCCCTGATCGGCGCGATGTCGAACAGGGGCGCCTTCATCTCCCCCTTGCCGTTGAGCCCGGGCTCGCTCGGGTCCTCGTAGGCCTCGGTCAGGATCCTGGCCAGCCCGATGATCGCGCGCTCCTTGCCCGTGTGGTAGATGAACGCCTCGTCGCCCTTCTTGACGACACGCATGTGCATCTGCGCCGTCGGGTTGCGGACGCCGTCCCAGGGCTCGCGCTTGTCGCGCACGAGATCGTTGTACGAGTAGTCGCCCGGTTCGGTTTTGAGCAGGAAGGTCGTCATGACCAGAGAATAGTGGGCTGGGGCGGTCAGGTCCGCTCAAGGCGCATCCGCACGCGAGACTCGAGCGTCTGCCCGGGCTCGAGCACCCGCACACCCGTGCCCGCCTGGCCCCGCTCCATCAGGTTGAACCCGTCGTTGACCATGCTCGTGGGCTCGACGCAGAACCACGACAGCGCCCCGCCCGCCTCGTCCTGCGGCGTGAACACCACGAGGTGGTCCAGCGACTCGGAGCAGCTCATGGTCAGGCGCACGCCGCTGGCGGGCCATTCGATGATCGCCTCGCCGGAGAAGGCGTTGAACACATCGTCGAGCCCCGGGTTGTCCAGGGGCGCCAGCTCGCGCAGGGCGTTGCTCACGCCGTCGCCGGCCGCGGGCCCGCTCGGGATTTGATTCACGCAGGGGTACCGACCGCCCACGGGCGCGAGCACGCGGACCTCGTCGGCGTCCGCCCAGAGCCGCCGCCGAAAGAACGGGTGCAGCCCGAGGCCCGCGGGCATCGCCTCCCGATCGAGGTTCGTCACGCTCAGGTCGATCTCCAGCGTCTCGGGCGTGACCTCGTAGCGGGCCTGGGCGCCGAACGACCAGGGAAAGTTCACGCCCTCGTGCTCGCGCGAGTCGAGCAGCAGCGTCGCGCTGACGGGCGTGCGGTCGGTGAGGCGCCAGGGCCGGGCGCTGGCGTCGCCGTGGATCGCCGTGCCGTCACCGAAGTTGGGCTGCAGCGCGTGTGTCCGCCCACGGAACCGAAACGAGGCGCCCGCGACCCGGTTGGACCAGGGCGCCATGAGGAACATCGCCGTCTCCCCGGGCGGGCACGACTCGCCCGAGGCGCGGCGCATGACCGGGCTCCACCGGTCCTGCGGCGACCAGATCGACAGGTCCATCAGCGACGCGCCCATGTCCGGGTCGATCACGGCGCGAAGGCTGTCGGTCTCGATGGAGAACGAAGGCATAGCGCGATCGTACCGCGTAGATCGGTGGGCGTACGAGAGCGGGCCCCGTGTGGGGCCCGCCGGTTGGTCGTCTGGATGTCGGTTGCGATCGCTCAGTCGTCGCTGGGCAGCGCGGCTTCGATGGTCGTGGATTCGGGGGTCTTCTCGGTCTCGCAGGCGTCGCCGCCGCAGGCCTCCTCCGCGCCGATCTCGCCGGCAACCAGCGTCAGCTCGCTCGCCGCGTGGTCGCAGGTCTGGGATTCGTCGCTTGACTCGCCCGCGTCATCCAGCGCGACGCTCTTGAGCTTCGAGGCGCCGTCACCCAGCGGACAGCACGAGTCGCCCGACTCGACCGACTCGGACGCGGCGACGCTCAACCCCACCTGGGCGGTCTTGCTCGTGCTGGCGGTCGCTTTCGAGGAACACGAGCCCAGGAAGCAGCCGCTGGTCGTGTAGTTGTAAACACCCACGGCGCCAGCCCCGGCGATCACCAGACCGATCAGACCTGTGGCAAGACTCTGTTGAACGCTCATGGGTGGATCTCCTGCGTGTGCGGGTCACATGGGTCAGGCTGAAACGCCCGCCCAAACTGGGTGGATTCGGGGGGGCACGAGGTGCGCCCACACAAGGCGCCCATTGGTCAAAGGCTCGGACAGTCCATCAATATTCCCTGATTGTTGGCCGTGAGTGGGGGCGAGGCCTCTCCGGGTCGGATCTCGGACGCTGGACGTTCAGTGCCCCCCCGGGCCGGTCGATAGAGCCCCTGATCTTCGCGCGAAGAGACGTGCGCGGCTGCGCAGAATGATCGGGAGCTGTTTGGATGGATCCGACGAAGGGCGATACGCAGCCAGGTCCCCCCGCCGAGGCGTCAACCGCGCCTCAAGCGGGAGGGAAGCGTCCCAACGAGGAGGAGATCCTCGACGTCATCTCCGGTGTGCAGTCGCAGCTCGAGACGCTGCGCAAGGCCCACGCCGAGCGTCAGAAGGCCCTCGCGGCCTTGGCGGCCCAACGCCATGAGCTCGAGAGCCAGCGCGGCGACCTCGACAAGAAAAAGGCCGAGATCGACCAGGCCCTCGGTGAGGTCAACCTTGGGACGGAGAAGATCCGCACCCAGGAGGAGCGCCTCCGCCAGCGCGAGCAGGATCTGGCCAAGCGCGAGGCGCGGATCGAGGCCGCGGCCGAGCACGTCAGCCAGTACGAGCAGACCGCCCAACGCCGCGTCGAGGAGCTCGAGCTGGAAGCGGGGCGCACCGCCGCCCTGCGCGAGGAGCTTGAGGAGGTCCGGCGGATCTCCCGCGAGCGTCGCGATCAGATCAACGCCCTCGAAGAGCGACTCACCAGCGGGCAGAGCAGCGAATCGGAACAGCAGCAGCAGGCGCAGGCCCGCATCGAGGCGCTCCGTGCCGAGGTCGAGGCCGCCAACACCAATCTCGCCAAGCAAGAGAGCGTCGTCAGCGCCATGCGCGCCGAGATCGAGTCGTTCCGCTCTGGCGTTCAGGGAGAGCAGGCGGCCCGCGACCAGGCGGCCCAGGAGCTTGCAAAGCTGCGCGACGAGCTCGTGCAGGTGGACAAGCGGGCGCAGATGGCCGAGCAGCGCGCCCAGGCGGCCAGGGGCGCCCTCGGTGACCAGCGGGCCGAGCTCGAGCGTCAGGTCAAGAAGGCGCAGAGCGAAGCCGCCGGCGCCAGCGACGAGAGCGCCAAGCTCCGGTTCAAAATCAGCGAGTTCGAGCGCGAGCTCGACGAGGCCAAGCGCGCCCGCGATGACGAGCGCAAGGCCCGCGAGGAGACGGAAGAGAAGCTCAAGAACGCGCCCGCGCCGGGCAAGGGCAAGCGTATCCAGGAGATCACCACACTCCGCGAGGAGAACGCGGACCTCCGGGCCAGGCTGCTCTCATCGGGCGGTTCCGCGGGCAGGGAGCAGGTCGAGAAGCTCACCACCGCCCTGGGCGAGTCCAAGTCTCGCATCGAGACACTCGAGGGTGAGCTGAGCGGGGCGCGCGAGCAGATCGAAGCCGCGGGCGATCAGGTCGAGCTGATCAAGACGCTGGAGACCGAGCGGGCGCGCGTCGCGGAGCTCGAGGCCTGCGTCGCGAGCCTGAACGAAAGGCTGCGCAGCGCCCAGCAGACGTCGGGCGAGGGGCTCGACCCGCAGGCGGCCCTCCGGCGCGAGCGTCTGCGGAAGCAGCGCAAGCTCTCGCGTGAGCAATCGATGAAGGTCCGACGCGCCAGCGAAGCGCTCCGCGACCGGTTCTCCCAGTGCGAGCAGATCCTGCAGAAGCGGGCGAAGCTGGCCGAGGCGCACCAGGCCATCGCCGAGAAGGAAGCCAAGCTGGTTCACAAGCACGCCAAGTCCGGCGCGTTGTGGCTTGTGCTTGGGATGGCGACGCTGCTGGGCATCCTCGCGGGTGTGAGCTGGCTCATCGCCGGTCGCGTCGCGCCCGGGATGTACGCGGCCCGGGCCGTGATCATCGCCGACGGAGGCTCACGCACGCTCACCGCCGACAACCTCGACGCCTGGCAGGCCTACCACGAGGATCTGACGCGAGACCCACGCCTGATCGAGACCATCGCCGACCGCCTCGAGCGGCGCGGAATGAAGGAACTCTCCGCCCCGGGCGAGCTGACCAGTGTGCTTGAGCGGGGGCTCGACACCCAGTCGCCCCACGCCGGGCGATTGGAGCTCGAGTTCCGCGGCGTGGGCGCCACCCACACGCAACGCGTGCTGGACACCTACGTCGTCGCGATGACCAGCGTCGCCAACGCCAACCGTGTGCGCCGGGCCGACGCCGCCTCGACCCGGATCGAGGTCCAGGCGACGGCGATGCCCGATCCCCTGGACCAGACCCGTCTGATCTACGCCGGAGGGATCCTCGGCGGCGGGATGCTGTTCTCGCTGGTTGTGGGCTTCGGGTCGTACCGCAAGCTGGCCAGCGCCAAGGAACGCTTCGAGCACGACCACCGCGTGGACGTGCTGACCGACGGCGCCGAGTGGGGATCAATCCCCGACCGATCCGGCGAGGCCCCACGACGCGCATGAGAGAAGGGGGTCGGCAAACACCCGACCCCCTGGAGAGAGCAAGCTTGATTGTGGGAGACGCCGACGCGCCGCTCAGCCCGCGCTGAGTCCGTCGCTGCGGAGCAGCAGGCGATCGTCGTGACCGAGCGAGACCTGCATCAGGCCAAGACGGTTCTCGTTGAGCAGATCGACCTGCACGTCGATCCCGTCACGCCGCCCCTGCGACGTGAACGAGGCGACCTCGCGGACGATGTTGTCGTTCTCGTCGAGCACGACCAGGCGGAACAAGCCCTCGCCCGAATCGGCGCCGATGTTCTTGTGGTAGAACCGGGCGACCGAGCGGTCGGGGTTGTAGAAGACCGCCGCGATCGCGGGCGAGCCCGCGTCCACCGGGGTCAGGAACGCGCGCTTGGTCTGGGGGTTAAAGATCAGGTCATCGAAGTGCTCCGAGCCCAGCAGCTCCTCGATCTGCCCGAGGCGGACCTTGTTCTCGAGGCTGTTGAAATCGATCTGGTACTGCGTGAGCGCGACGCCCAGCACAGCAACAGAGACCGCCAGCCCGATCGCCGCGGCCCGCCACACCCAACTCACACGCGGCCCGCGCGAGAGCCTGGGGACCGAACGCCCGTGCGCGTGACGTGTGCGACGGGCCTCGGAGGCCTGCGCGGCCTCCTGCTCGGCCATCGCCTGGCGCACCGCGCCCAGCACCTGATCGCGAAGCTCCGCCCGCGGCTCAACGCCCGGCAGCAGATCCGTCAGATCGGCAAGACGCATCTGCTCGAAGCGCATCTGATCGCGGATCGCCGGGGGCGCCTCCTCGAAGGCGCGCTCGAACGCCACCTGCTCATGTGGTTCGAGCAGGCCCAGTGAATCAAGGACCGTCATCTCAAGCAACTCACGCGTATTCATGGCGTCGATTCCTCACTGCTCCGCTCCCGCAGGCGCACGAGGGCCCGGCTGAGCGCTGACTTGATCGTTCCCAGAGGCGTGTCGAGCTCCTCGCCGATCTGGCGGAGCGTCTGCCCCCCCAGGTACGCGCGGGTAACGACCGTCCGCTGCAACTCAGGCAACGTATCGATCCTGCTCATCAGCGACTCGTAGCTCTCGTCTCGTTCGATGCGGACGCCCTGCGCTGGCGGCGCCGATCCGGATGACACACCCGAGGCCGTGCTGGGCTCGAACTCATCCAGGCTCGAGGCCTTGATCCTGGCCCGCTTGCGACGCAGCTTGTCCACCAGATGGCGGCGGGCAATGAGCATCACCCAGGTCACCAACGCCGCGCGTGTCGGGTCGTACCGACCCGCCGTCCGCCACAGGCGAACGAAGATCTCCTGCACCGCGTCCTCCGCCTCGGCCCGCGAGGGCAGCGACTGGAACGCCATGCGGTAGACCAACGACCCGAATCGGTCGTAGAGCTCCTCTACCGCGGCTTCCTGGTTGACGGCGACTCGTTGCATGAGATCCAGATCAATCCTGTCCTGGCGCCTTCTGGCGTCGTCGGCCTTGGGCCGTGACGAGCCCGATGTGGACCCGCTCGCGGTCGTTGAGCCCCGCCGGCTCCCGGCGTCCGTATCGCCTGGGTTCCGGTATGACTCGGTCATGATTTCACCCACGGTCTGAAAGCGAGTCCATCGGACCCGCGGAAGGCCGAGAGCCGGCCTCTTGCAAGGAGATACGTCAACGGATAGATCAGGATGCCCCGCTCCGCCCGAATTTCCTCAAGATTTTGGTGCCTTACGTAACCCAATCAAGCATTCTCCAGAGAATAAACCGGGCGCCATGTCCCATTCTTACCTGGTCGGGACGGTGTCCGACGGGTGGGTGCGGGTGGGTGAAGGTCTTGTGTGATCCCCCCCGTCCGGATATCGTATAACGATCGGGAGGATCCCCTGCCCCAGGGTTGGGGTCTACCCAAAGGAGTGCCGTGTGCGAGGATCTGGGGGTCTCAGATCTAGTTCGGGCTGTGCCGCTGGCGTTCGCCAGCGTGGTCGGTCATCCCGGCGCGCGTTCAGTCTCATCGACATGCTCGTATCACTCGCGATTGTGGCTCTGCTGATGGGCATCCTGTTGCCCTCGCTCGGGCGGATGCGTGAGATCGCCCGTCAGGCCGTGTGCGCCTCGAACAATCGCCAGATCGGCTTGGGCGTCCACATGTTCGCCGACGCGAACAGCGAATACCTTCCCACGAGCCAGTTCCTTGATCCGAACAGCCCGTACTCGGGCGGACGGTCTCTGGGGGCGCAGCAGCGGAGCATGGTGATGCTCCGGTTCCGGACCATGCCGCACGTCGGAACCGGGCGCGGGCAGCTGAGCCATTGGGACGGGCTGGGCAAGCTCTTCGCCGAGCGGTTCCTCCCTGCCTCCGCCGTCTTCTACTGTCCGTCGCACCGCGGAGAGCACCCGCTCGAGCGGTACGCCGACGAGTTTGATCTCGCTGGCGTCCCCGAGATTTTCGCGAACTATCAGTACCGGGGGCAGGGCCCCGATGGTCAACGCCGGCTTCACCAGCTCTCCAGCAACGTGGCGCTCGTGGCCGACGCCATGGCGGGCGAGGCGTTTTTCAACCACGCTGCGGGCTTCAACGTGCTCAGCGCCGACGGATCGGTCAGCTGGTTCGCTGACGTGGGCGGTTCGCTCGCGACCCAACTCGCTGAAACGGCCACCGCCGTAAACGACAACTCGGTCCGCGAGGCCTGGGGCCGATTCGACGGCCACGGCCTCGGGGCGCCCTAAGCCCTTTCGAACTCATTGAGCCGGTTCAGCCCCGCGACCGATGCGTCGCCCGGCGGTACAGTGCGCTCATGAGCCCCACGCACAATCCCGGTCGGCGCGCCCTTCTCTCCATGCCCGCGTTCGCCGCCGCGATGCTGATGGCCCTGGCCACACCCGGCTCGCTCGCCCAGCTCACCCCCGAACGCCTGTACTACGGGCGAGACCGGCGCATGCCCGTCGTGGTCGAGACGCCCGAGCAGTTCGCCGGCGAGATCGAGATCGAGCTTCGCACGCGCGGCGTCGCCGAAGCCGTCCAGACCGCGCCCGCCGCCTCGGGGCGCGTCGATCTCGCCGCCCTCTTCCCCTCGCTCTGGAGATCGGAAACCCCGACCACGCTCTACGCACAGCTCGTGCTCGACGGCGCGCCCGTGGGCGCGGCGCTCGTGCTCCAGCCCATGCTCACGCCCAACTACGCGATGAACATGTCCGAGCAGAACCCGATGCTCCCGGTCATCGGGAAGGGGCGGGTCATGTTCGAAGACGAGCGCGTCGCGCTGCGTCACCAGAGCGGGCTGAGCGACGTGAGTGAGCGAGAGATCGTCTACTCGGGCATACGGGCCTATGTCGATCGGCACGTCATCCTCGAGACCACCGCGGGCGACATCCGGTTCCGCCTCCGCCCCGACGCGGCCCCCAACACCGCGTTCAACTTTCTACATCTGGCCGAGGGCGGGCTTTACACCGACGTCATCTTCCACCGCGTCGTCGCGACCCTGCCCAACGGCGCCCCGTTCGTCATCCAGACCGGAGACCCCTCGGGCGACGGCTCGGGCGGGCCCGGGTACTTCCTGGACCTCGAGCCCACCACGCTGCGCCATGACTTCGGCGTTATCTCGATGGCCCGATCTGATGACCCCAACTCCAACGGCTCGCAGATATTCGTCTGCCTCAGCCGCGAGGGAACCGCCCACCTCGACGGGCGCTACACCGCGTTCGGCGAGGCCATCGCGGGCGCCGACGTCATCGAGCGCATCGGCGCGGTCGAGGTCGGCGAGAACGATCGCCCGGTGGACCCGCCGATGATCATCCGCGCCAGGCTTGTGGACGCGCCACCCCTGGGTCAGGAGCCCGACCGCGTCTCAAAGCCCGAGCACGCGCCGACCGACCGCTAGCGGTCAGAACCGAAAGCTCAGGGCCAGGCCCGCGTAGACCGCCGGGTCGGTCTCGTCGTCGGCGAACTTCACGCCGGCGCTGTTGAGCGACTCGAACTCGACGTAGACGTCGGCGCCGAGCGTGCCCGAGATCGTGAGGCTGGGCGATGGCTTCCACTCGGTCCACAGACCCACGGGCAGCCGGCGCTCGCGCACCACGCCCGAGGGCATCGGGCCCATGTCGTCTAGGCGGTACTCGCGACGCTCGAACATCCCCTCAATCCCGACGCGCAGCGTCTCCGACGCCTTGTACGAGAGCAGCAGCCCGGCGCCCTTGGACTCAAGGCGCCAGCGATCGTCGATGTCCCAGGTGATCGTGGGCACGGGAAACATCGTGACGTCGTCCTCAAGGCGGGTCGACACGACCAGCACGCCCCCGACGGACAGCGAGTCGTTGATCTTGTATGTCGCGCCGATGAGCCCGTTGTAGGTCAGCGTGTCGTCGAAGTTGGCCGAGGACTCGCCCGAGCTCTTCACGCCGCCGCCGATCAGCGCCGACCACCGGTCGTTGACCCGGGTGGTGAAGCGCCCGCCCACGCTGTAGTCGTGGATGCTTTCGTACGGGTCGACCCCGCCGGGCACGAGCACGCCCATGGGCCCAAAGTCGTAGAACGAGTGCTCGGTCCCGAAGTTCAGCGCCAGGCGGGAGAGGTCACCCACCAGGAAGCCCGCCTCGGCGGCCGCGCCGATCCGGGCGACCGAGACATCGCTCACCCCGCTGTCGAACCCGGACTCGAACCGGTAGCTGGCGCTCGTCCCCAGCGTGATGGTGACCGCCGGGGGTTGCTGGGCGGCGATGCCCTCGGCGCCCGTGTCGGTCTCGTCCTGCGCCGCGGCGATCGGGCCCAGGCAGGGCAGCAGCGCGAGGGCCAGCAGCGGGTTTCGGCGGTTCGAGACGGGCCATCTGGGCGTGGGTCGCATCGTGCTCTCCGGGTCGCGGGTGAGCCGGGAGCATACCCGCCTAGACTCGGTCGAGCGCCGCGGCTGGTCCCGGCGACTCGGGGCGGTAACTCAACTGGTAGAGTGCCAGCTTTGCAAGCTGGAAGTTCGGGGTTCGAGTCCCCGTCGCTCCATTCCCGAGCCCGAGACACAGCGCAAAAAAGCGAACGACCCGATATCCGGATCGTCCGCCTTGATCCTGCGATGTCCACTCGTCTTACAGCTCGCCGAGCGTGTCCACATCGTTGTTCTTGAAGGCCTCGCGGACGTCCTTGGCCTGGTCGTCACCGACCTCGACCATCAGGAAGACCGCGCCGTCCTCAAGACCCTTCTCGATCTCCTTGACCTCGTTCTCGGAGATCCCGAGCCCGATCAGCCCGCCCAAGACCCCGCCGGCCGCGGCGCCAGCGCCGGCGCCCGCCAGGGCCGCGACGATCGGTCCCGCCGCGACGAGCCCCACGCCCGTCGCGGCCAGCGCGCCAACCGCGGTGAAGCCCGCGACCAGGGCGCCGATCGCCCCGCCCGCGCCCGCGCCGATCGCCGCCCCGTCACCCACCTTGGAGTGGCTTTCCACGGCGAAGGCGCTCTCCGCCGCCGGCTCCGTCACCACGGCGCTGATGTCCCGCGGGTGCAGCCCCTTGGTGTTGAGCTCATTCACGGCCTTGGCGGCCTTGGAGGGGTCCTTGAACAGCCCCGTAATCGTGGTCGTCTCGTTCTGGTTCTTCATCGTAAGTCTCCTCGTGCAAGGGGCCTCGGTGGCGGCATGATCGATTCACCATGCACGCTATCGAGCCAGTCTCAAGCAACGCTGAAGCAGCGATGAAACCGGGTTCATTCTTGCGCCGACCGGATCACTCCGTCGCGTCACCCAGACGCATCGAGGCGAGGAGGCGTGAGGCGCCCAGCGGGTCGTCCGCGTCGACCTCGAACGAGAACGCCTCACCGGTGCGCACGCGCACGGGCGATGAGGTCGGTCCGCCCGAGAGCGCAGCGCAGAGATACACCAGCTGCGGGTTGTGCCCGACAATGCACAGCGATTCACGCCCCGCGTGCTCGAGAATCAGATCCACCGCGAGTGAGACAGGCTCGTCCACGCACAGGCGGGTGTCGCTCACAAACTCCGCGTCGATCGTCTTGTTCACGAGCTCGGCGGTCTCGTACGCCCGCTTGAAGGTGCTCGTCACGACGAGCGTGGGGGGGCGTTCGCTCTCGAGCAGCCATTGGCCCAGAAACTCGCCCTGGCGCTGCCCCTTGGGCTTGAGCGCCCGGTCCCGGTCGCGCCCGGTCGCAGACACCGCCTCGGCCTTGCCGTGCCTGATGACATACAGCACCATCGATTCACTCCCCCAGCTCGGCTTCAGGCCACGGGAGGCGTCGCCCCCAGGCGAACCGCCAGCGTCCAGCCCAGCCACACCGCGCCCAGCCCGAGCCCGACGCTGGACACAGCGTAGACGCTCGCCCGGACCGCGTGCCCCTTCTCGATCAGCCCGAACAGCTCGAACCCGAAGGTCGAGAAGGTGGTGAACCCCCCCAGCAGGCCCACGAGGATCGCCAGGCGCCACTCCTCGCGGACCTCGAGCTGCGTCGTGAGCATCGGGGTCAGCAGACCGATGAGAAAGCAGCCCAGCACGTTGATGAGAACGGTCCAGACGTGCACCGTCTCGGCCAGCGTGCCCCGGACCAGCTCCTGCGTCCAGTGGTTGATCCCGTACCGCAGCAGCGTGCCCACGCCCCCGGCCGTGAAGAGCAGAAATAGCTTGACCATCGCCCGAGTCTACCCGCCCGGAGCAAGGCCTAGCCTCTGCCCGTGACCGACGCCAAGCCATCCAGCCCGATGGGTGACACATTCGTGGGCGTGCTGACCGTCACGCTCACGCTCGTGGGCTGGACCGTCACCCCGCTGTTCATCAAGTTCTTCACCGACCACATCGACCCCTGGACCAGCAACGGCTGGCGATACGGGTTCGCCGCGCTGCTCTGGAGCCCGCTGCTCGTCTGGGGCGGGCTGCGCAAATCACTCCCGCCCGGGCTCTTCCGCGCGGCCCTGGTCCCGGCGCTGGTCAACAGCGCGGCGCAGGTCGCCTTTACCACGGCGCACTACAAAATCGACCCGGGCCTGCTCACCTTCGGGCTGCGCGCCCAGATGATCTTCGTCGCCATCGGCGCCGCGCTGCTCTTCCCGACCGAGCGCCGCGTGATCCGGTCCTGGCCCTTCATGCTGGGCGTGGGGCTGGTGCTGGTGGGAACCGTGGGCACCATCCTCATGGGCGAGCCCGTCGAGGGCGAGCGATCGAACTACATCACGGGTGTCACGCTCGCCATCCTTGCCGGCGCCGGCTTCGCGGGGTACGCCATCGCCGTACGCCGGTACATGAGCGACATCCCCTCCCTGCTCGCCTTCGCCGCCATCAGCCTCTACACCGCGTTCGCGATGGTCGCGATGATGCTCATCTTCGGCGACAACCTGGGCGTCACCGCCCTCGATCTCTCCGGGCGCCTCTTCGCCTTCCTGCTCCTGTCGTCGGTCATCGGCATCGCCCTGGGGCACGTGCTCTACTACATCGCGATCAAACGCCTGGGCGTGGCCGTCTCGACAGGCGTCATCCAGCTCCAGCCCGTGTGCGTCTCCGTGCTCTCGTACATCTGGTTCAAGGAGGTCCTGACCCTGGGACAGTGGGCCAGCGGATCGCTGGCCATCGTCGGCGCCCTGCTCATGCTCTGGATCCAGCACAAGATCAAAGGCGACACCGCCCGCGACCACGAATACGACACGCTCCCGCCCGATCACGTCGCCGCCGCGACGATGTGCGAGGGCGAATCCTGACCGACACGTCGCCGCGCCTGTTACGATGCGGTCATGCAAATCAAAGTCCTCGGCGCCGCGGGCGAAGTCACAGGCTCCTGCTACCTCGTCGAAACCTCCAAGGCCCGCGTCCTCGTCGAGTTCGGCATCCACCAGGGCGGCGCCCACACCGAGGCCAAGAACCGGCGCATGCCCCCCATCGACCCGGGCACGCTCGACGCCGCCATCCTCACCCACGCCCACCTGGACCACTCCGGGCGCCTCCCCCTCCTGCCCAGACACGACTTCGACGCCCCCATCTTCGCGACAAAGGCCACCATAGAGCTCTGCGGGATTCTGCTTCGGGACTCGGCGCACATCCAGGAATCCTCCGCCGCACGCGCCAACAAGTACCGCGCCAAGCGCGGGCGCGGCCCGGCCACCCCGCTCTACACCACCCCCGACGTCGAACGCGTCCTCCCCATGTTCCGCGAGGTTCCCTTCGACGAGTTCGTCGAGGTCGCCCCCGGCGTGCGCGCCAAGTGGGTCGATGCCGGGCACATCCTCGGCGCCGCCAGCGTCATGCTCCAGCTCGAGGACAAGGGCGAACGCAAGACCGTCGTCTTCTCGGGCGACATCGGCCCCAAGGGCGCCCCCCTGCTCCGCGACCCCGTCACCTTCGACCACGCCGACATCGTCTTCCTCGAATCCACCTACGGCGACCGCGACCACCGCCCCATGGACGACTCCATCGCCGAGCTCGCCCGCATCATGAACCAGGCCCGCACCCCCAAGGGCAAGGTGCTCATCCCCTCGTTCGCCGTGGGTCGCACGCAGCAGCTGATCTACTTCATCGCCGGCATGCAGCGCGAGGGCGTCGTCGAGGACCCGAAGGTCTACGTCGATTCCCCGATGGCCACCAGCGCGACGGACCTCTACCGCCGCCACCGCGAGCTCTTCGACGACGACTGCTGGGAACTCATCAACGGCGGCACGCCCTGCCTCAGCTTCCCGGGATTGAGATTTACCAAGTCCCCCCAGGACTCCATGGCCCTCAACCCCATGGGCAACGGCGTGACCATCATCTCCGCCGCGGGCATGTGCACCGGCGGACGCATCCTCCACCACCTGCGCCACGGCCTGGGGCGTGAAGAGACGCATGTGGTCTTCGTCGGCTACCAGGGCGACGGCACCCTCGGGCGGAGGCTGGTTGACGGCTCACGCAAGGTCCGCGTCATGGGCGACGACATCCGCGTCAAGGCCAACATCCACACCATCGGCGGCTTCTCCGCCCACGCCGGACAGACCGAGCTCGTCGAGTGGCTCGCCAGCATGCGCGACTCGGGCCCCCGCGTCTACCTCACCCACGGCGAGGACCGCCAACGCCGAGCGCTCACCGAGAAGATCGATGAGGTGCTGATGCTCAAGGCCCAGATGCCGGCGTGGGGGGATGTGGTGGAGGTGTGAGCATTTGGGTTGTCACGGGTTGTTCCTTCAGGGCAACCTTTGCAGTGCTAAGTCGCTTTGGCGCGGGACACCACCCAATGTTGTGGCTTGATCGAGCAATCAGCGGAATCATATCACGAGGCCTTGTCGCTTATACATCATCACACTATTCTCGCCGCACCACGCGCGAACGCATACTCGGTTTGTGCAATAGCCGGTTCCTATATCCAGTGGAGGGTTTGAGATGTACAGAATCGTGACCATCGGACTGTCCGCTGTGCTTGGCGCCTCCGCGCCGGGGCAGGTCCTCAATCAAGATCTGAAGCTCCTCCCCGACGACGGCGCCGCAGTTGACCGGTTCGGCAATGCAATCGCCATCGCTGACGGCCTCGTCGCCGCTGGGGCCATTTTTGATAACGACAACGGTGCGGATTCCGGCTCGGCTTACATCTTCGACGCCTTCACGGGCTGCCAACTCGCGAAGCTCCTCCCCGATGATGGCGCCGCAGGTGACCAGTTCGGCAGTTCCATCGCCATTGCCGATGGTCTCGTCGTCATCGGGGCAAATGGGGACGATGACAACGGGTCACTCTCCGGTTCGGCATACCTTTACAATGCTTCAACCAGCGCTCTGATCGCCAAGCTTTTGCCTGACGATGGCGCCGAAGGTGATAGGTTCGGTCTTTCCGTCGCGATAGCCGACGGGCTCGTTGTTGTAGGGGCTCGCCGTAATGACGACAACGGATCGGACTCCGGCTCGGCGTACCTCTTTGACGCCTCCACCGGCAACCAGATCGCCAAGCTCCTCCCCGACGATGGCGCCGCAGGTGACCTCTTCGGCGAGTCCGTTGCCATCGGTGGTGGTCTTGTCGCCGTCGGGGCTCACCGCAATGACGACAACGGGTCGGACTCCGGTTCGGCTTACCTTTTCGACGCCTCAACCGGCGACCAGATCATTAAACTCCTGCCAGACGATGGAGCCGCCGGTGATTTATTCGGCTTTTTCGTCGCCATCGCTGATGGCATGGTCGCTGTCGGGGCTGTCTTCGATGACGACAACGGGGTCGACTCTGGCTCGGCCTACCTCTTCGACGCTTCAACCGGCGTCCAGCTCGCCAAGCTCCTGCCCGACGATGGCTCCGCAGGTGACGAGTTCGGCGTGGCCGTTTCTGTCGCCGAGGGCCTTGTTGTCGTTGGAGCTCACCGAAATGACGACAACGGGTCCAACTCCGGCTCCGCGTACTACTTCGACGCTTCAACCGGTGTCCAGATCGCCAAGCTCCTGCCAGACGATGGCGCCGGAGTTGACGAGTTTGGTGAATCCATCGCGATTGCCGACGGCCTCGTTGCCGTTGGGGCTCGCCTCAATGACGACAACGGGTCCGACTCCGGCTCCGCGTATATCTTCGATACTAATCCCTGCTCACCGGCCGACCTGGCCTTCCCGCCAGGTGAACTCGATTTCTCCGACGTAGCAGCCTTCCTCACTGCATTCGGCGCGATGACACCCGAGGCCGACCTCGCTCCGCCCACGGGCCAGTGGGATTTCTCCGATGTTGTCGCTTTCCTCACCGCGTTTGGCGCCGGGTGCCCGTAGGCCTGCACCCTGCTACCCCACCCTCCAACTCTTCCCCTCCCGCTCCACCCTTCGGTACAGCGTGTCCCGCTCCACCGGCTCGAACCCCGCCTCCCGGATCGCGCGTTGCAGGTCGAGGACGGTCGTCTCCTGGTGGGTGGACGAGCCGCCCACCTTGGTGATGTCGTACCAGACGACGGTGCCGTCGATGTCGTCGGCGCCGCACTGGAGCATGTGCTGCGCCATCGCCAGCGTCTGCATGATCCAGAACGCCTTGACGTGCGGGAAGTTGTCGAGCATGAGGCGGGCGATGGCGAGCGTGCGCAGGTTCTCCAGGCCGCTCGGGCCGTAGAGGTGTTCCAGTTCGCTGCCGTCGGGGAAGAACGGGAGCGGGATGATGGTCTGGAAGTAGCCGGAAAGAGACGGAGAGACGGAGTTCCGGAGAGACGAAGCGGGGGAGGCTCCCGGCGTGGGCAGGGGCACGCCGGGACGCGTCAGGGTGATCACGGGCGCGGTGATTCCCGCGATCGCCGCGATTGACTCCGTCTCTTCGTCTCTGCGTCTCTTCGTCTCTTCGTCCGCCGTCTCCTCCCCCGTGTAGCCCAGGCGCTCCAGGGCCTGATCCTGCGCGCGGCGCAGGATCTCCATATGAACGAGCCGCTCGCGGCGCTGGTCGATGTGTCCGTACAGGATCGTCGCGTTCGTGTTGAGCCCGAGTTCGTGCGCGACCAGGTGGACATCCAGCCACTCGTCCGAGCGGATCTTGCTCCGGTGCGTCTCGTCATGGACGCGGTCATCGAACACCTCGGCGCCGCCCCCGGGCAGCGAGCCGAGCCCGGCGTCCTTGAGTTCCTGAAGCACCCAGCGGATGCCCGCCTGGCGGTCGGATTTTTTATACTTCTTGGCAATCTTCGCCAAGTGCACGATCTCCACGGCCGTGAACGCCTTGATGTTCAGCTGCGACCCAGCGTCCCTGGCGATGTCGCGGATCGTGCGCATCATCTCCGGGTAGTAGTCCCAGGGCAGGTACGGCTGCAGCCCGCCGACGATGTGCATCTCCGTCGCGCCGTTCTCGATCGCCTTGCGCGCCTCCGCGGCCACCGACTCCATGTCGTGCGTGTACGCGCCCTCGTCGCCCTTCTTGCGGAAGAACTCGCAGAACTTGCAGCTCAGCGCACAGACGTTGGAGTAGTTCAGGTGACGGTTGATGTTAAAATAGGCCACATCGCCGTGGAGCTTGCGCCGCACCGCGTCGGCGATCTCGCACACGCCCCAGACGTCGGGCGTCTCGTACAGCGTCATCCCGTCGTCGAGCGAGAGGCGCTGCCCGCTCAGGGCCTTGTCGCGGATCGCGTCCAGACGCGGGTCCGTGCCAAGGGATCGGGCGGTCGGCGTGGGCAGAGCGGTGGGTGGGGCGGTGGGGGAGGCGGTCATGGCGGCTCCGGAGAGAGGTCCAGTCGCGGACGAACTTTCAGAGATTATTGAAAGTATTGGGGCGTCGCCAGTAGAGGGCAAGCGCCCGGGGGTATCCTCCGCCCCGCGTCATGCCCGATCCCCGCCCACAGCCCGAGCCTCGACCGGGGCCCCGACCCCGCCGGTCCCCGATCGCGCCGCCCGTGGGGCACTTCAACGCCTTCGCACCCCCTGAGGTCTGGCTGCGGATGCTCGTTGGCGCCCGCTGGCGCGTCCCGGTGCGCTACTGGGTGCGACTCATCTGGGCGCTGTTCTCAAGCGTGTGCGGCTTCCTGATCACCCTCCCCGAGCGTCTGATCCTGGCGCCGATCCTCCGGTTCAAGTTCAGGGGCGAGGCGCCGAGTTTCGACCACCCGCCGGGCGTGGTGGTCGTGCTGGGCTACTTCCGCTCGGGAACGACGCACCTGCACAACCTGCTCTCGTGCGACGAGCGGTTCGTCACGCCCCGCTGGCGCCACTGCGTGGCGCCGCAGGGCTTCTGGCTGTCGTGGACCGTCCTCCGGGCGCTGCTCATCCCGTTCGTCCCCAACACCCGCCCGCACGACGACGTGCCCTTCGGCCCCGACTGGCCCGGGGAGGACGACTTCGCCGCGTGCAACTGGACGCTCGCGTCCTCGCTCCCGGGGCGGTTCGTCTTCCCCCAGCGGCGCGCGCACTGGGCCCGGTACCACACGCTCGAGGGGCTGACCCCCAAGGAACTTCGCAACTGGCGCTGGGCGATGGCGGCGCTGCTCTGGAAGCTCTCCCGCGCCAACCCGAAGCGCCCGATCCTGCTCAAGAGCCCGAGTCATCTGGCGCGCATCGATCGTCTCGTGGAGCTCCTCGGCGCCGAGCGGGTCCGCTTCATCCACATCGGGCGCGACCCCGAGGCCGTGCTCCGCTCGAACTGCGCCATGCACGAACGCCTGGAGCCGATCTACGGGCTCCAAGACCCCGCGCCGGCGCACGAAACCCGCGAGTACCTGATCCACGAGTACGCCGATTCCGTCGCCCGATTCGCGGCCCAATCCAAGACCACCCCCGCCCGCGTCGCGCGGGTGCGCTTCCAGGACATGGTCGCCGATCCGCTGGGCGAGCTGGAGCGCGCGTACACGCAGGTCGGGCTCGCGTGGACGCCCGGCGTGCGCGACGCGGTGACGAGCTACCTGCACGACATAGGGACGTACACGCCCCGCCACTCGAAGGGCCAAGCGGGCGCCCCGGCGCGCGACCCGCGCCTGGACCCAATCGCGGCGGAGCTCGATCTGGACTGCCCCGCGATCGAGGCCGCGCCGTTGCCCGAAACCGATCGGGTGGTGACGCGCTCCGCCGTGCGGGGCTGGGCGGTGCTGCTGGGGACCGCGCTCGTGCTCGCCGCGATCTGGCTCCCGCTCGCGTGGCTCGCGGAGAACCGTATGGACCTGCTCATATGGCCCGCGGGGCTGGTGATCGGGCTGGCGACCATCCGGGCGGCGAGGGTGGGGAGCCTGGCCCTGGGGGTCGGGGCCGCGGGGCTCACGCTGCTGCTCTACGCCTCGATCATCTACCCCGCGACCTGGCTCGCGTACGGGCACGGGTGGAACCGTCCGGCGTACGACTCCTGGCTGGCGATCAAGAACAGTCTGCTGACCCGCGTGGGGGTGGACCACGTCGCCCTGGCGATCGGGATGCTGACCGCCTTTCGGGTGGGCAGCCGCCAGCACCTGCGGCCCCCGGGGCGGTAGGGCCCTGCCAGATCGGCAGGCCCGGATCCGCGGGCGCCCGGCGGATGCCGATTCCAGCCCCTGCGCCCACCGCCTGGCGGGGCCATCCGGGCCGATCCGTTGGCATCGGGCTTGCAATCAGCCCATTGGAAACATCAATCAGACCCACCCCGGGGCACGCCCCGCGTGGGCCAGCATCGGAGGCACACATGTCCAACAAGATCATCGGCATCGACCTGGGGACGACCAACTCCGTCGTCGCCGTCATGGAGGGCGACCAGCCCAAGGTCCTGATCAACTCCTCGGGCAACCGCACGACCCCCTCGGTCGTGAGCTTCACCGACAAGGGCGAACGCCTCGTCGGCCAGCCCGCCAAGCACCAGCAGGTCACCAACCCCACGAACACGATCTCCTCGATCAAGCGGTTCATGGGTCGGCGGCACAAAGAGGTCGGCTCCGAAGAGAAGCTGATCCCCTACGAGATCACGGGCGGGCAAGAAGACTTCGTGAAGGTCAAGGCCCGCGGCAGTGAGTACACGCCCCAGCAGATCTCCGCGTTCATCCTGCAGGAGCTCAAGAAGGTCGCCGAGGACTACCTGGGCGAGAGCGTCGAGAAGGCGGTCATCACCGTCCCGGCGTACTTCAACGACTCCCAGCGCCAGGCGACAAAGGACGCCGGCGAGATCGCGGGCCTCAAGGTCGAGCGCATCATCAACGAGCCCACGGCCGCGGCGCTCGCGTACGGACTCGAGAAGAAGTCCAACGAGAAAATCGCGGTCTTCGACCTGGGTGGCGGTACGTTCGATGTGTCGATCCTGGACGTCGGCGACGGCGTCTTCGAGGTGCTCTCGACCAACGGCGACACCCACCTGGGCGGCGACGACTGGGACCAGCGTCTCATCGACCACCTCTCCACCGAGTTCAAGTCCAAGGAGGGCATCGACCTGACCTCGGACGCGATGGCGATGCAGCGCCTCAAGGAGGCCGCGGAGAAGGCCAAGATCGAGCTGAGCCAGTCGCAGGAGACGACGATCAACCTGCCGTTCATCACGGCGACCAACGAGGGCCCCAAGCACCTCCAGATCACGCTCACCCGCGCCAAGTTCGAGGACCTTAGCTCGGACCTGTTCAAGCGGCTGGCCGGCCCGTGCGAGGCCGCGATCAAGGACGCCAAGCTCGACCGGTCCAAGATCGACGAGATCGTGCTCGTCGGTGGCTCGAGCCGCATGCCCAAGGTGCAGGCGATGGTCAAGGAGATCTTCGGCAGGGACGCGAACAAGAGCGTCAACCCGGACGAGGTCGTCGCGATCGGCGCCGCGATCCAGGGCGGCGTGCTCGCCGGCGACGTCAAGGACGTGCTCCTGCTCGACGTGACCCCGCTCTCGCTGGGCGTCGAGACGCTCGGCGGCGTGATGACCAAGCTCATCGAGCGCAACACCACCATCCCGACGAGCAAGAAGGAAACCTTCTCGACCGCCGCGGACAACCAGACAAGCGTGCAGATCCACGTCCTGCAGGGCGAGCGTGAGTTCGCCAAGGACAACCGACCGCTGGGGATGTTCGACCTGGGCGGGCTTGCCCCGGCGCCGCGCGGCCGGCCTCAGATCGAGGTCGAGTTCGCCATCGACGCCAACGGCATCCTGAAGGTGACCGCGACGGACAAGGCCGCCAACAAGAGCGCCGACATCACGATCAGCGACTCGGGCGGCCTGAGCAGCGACGAGATCGACAAGATGAAGGCCGACGCAGAGGCACACGCCGAGGAGGACAAGCGCCGGCGCGAGGTGATCGACCTGAAGAACCAGGGCGACCAGCTGATCTCGCAGACGCGCGCCTCGCTCGAGGAGCACGCCGACAAGATCTCGGGCGACGTCCGCTCAAAGATCGAGTCCGCGGTGTCGAACCTCGAGGACAAGCTCAAGGGCGACGAGAAGGCGCCCATCGAGAGTGCCATGAACGAGCTCCAGCAGGCGAGCATGGAGCTGGGCAAGGCGGTCTACGAGGCGGCCAGCGCCGAGCAGGCCAGCCCGCCCAGCGAGGGCGAGGAATCTTCAGGCGGGAATGACGACGTCATCGACGCCGAGTTCGAGGTCAAGGACGACGACGCCAAGAGCTAAGGCCCGGGCGATCGACAAGGAAGTGAACCGGGACGGGCGCTGCGTGAGCAGCGTCCGTCTTTCTATTTGGCGCTGACCCTGAGACGCTGGATCTCGATCGCCATGGCGCGTGCCGCCTCGCCGCGGTGCGAGCGGGCGTTCTTCTCTTCAGCGGTCAGCTCGGCGCCCGTGCGGTCAAACCCGGGCGCGACGAGCACGAGCGGGTCGTAGCCGAACCCGTTCTCGCCGCGCGGGACGTCGCCCGGGAGCCCGATGCGTCCCTCGAAGGCGCCGCGGACGGTGGCGAGGACGTTGATCCTGGAGGGGGGGGCTTCCAGCCCCCCCGCGTCCCCAACGCCAGTCTCGGGCTCCCAGAGAAACGGATACTCCCGCGCCCGCTCCACAAGCCCCGCCTTCATCGCGTTCGCCTCGATGTAGCGCAGCGTCTCCTCGCCCTCTTCGGGCGTCCGGACAAGCCGATCGAAGTACTCCCGAGGCCAGAGCGATCCTCGTGTGCCGCGTTCTGTGTTGATCCGCGTCGATGCGAACGACTTGATGCTGTGCATGATCTGGGCGACGCCAGCGAACGAGCCGTCGGCGCTCTCGACCGTCCTGAAGAGCATGTGCAGATGGTCGGGCATGACGCACGCCGCGTGGAGGATGTACTTGCTCCCGTGCCAGTGCCTGCAGGCGTTGAGAACGATGGTCCGCTCAGAATCGCTGAGAGTCTCTCCCTTGCGAAGGCTGGCGGTGACGAAGTAGGTGGCGCCGCCCTTGTCCCAGTGGGGGAGTTTGCCGCCGAGGTGTTTGGTGAAGGCGCCGGTGTATCGAGGAGTGGAGGCTTGCGATTGGGGGGGCTGGAAGCCCCCCCCTCCAGGCGCCTGGGAAGGCGCCGCCAGCACCATCGTGCAGACGAACCGCGCTGAGCGCTTCTCGGGCGGAACACCACCCAGGTCCGCCAGCAGCTTGGCGTTGTTTGCCGCGTCGCGTTGCTCGCGCGAGATCCCCGTCTCCTGGCCGTCGGTGGCGTAGTGGGAGCTGATCACGCCCGGCGCTCCGCCCAGGGCGTCAACTTCCAGCCCCGAGTCGTCGGCCAGGCAGACCCGCCCGGTCTGGCGGGCGTACGACGTCGCCTTGAGCGTCGCGTTCTCGATGAACGAGTCCTTGCCCTCGATCGGCTCCTCGAACTCGCCCGGCAGGTCGCTCAGGCCGATGACCTGCACGCCGATCGGGTCGAGCACGGCGCGGATCTCGTCGATCTTGTGCGGGTTGCCGGTGGCGATCACGATGGGCTGGCTGAAGGGCACGCGTTGCTCCGGTGGGTCGGGGCCCTATTCTTGGGGCCATGACCCCCAGCGTCGAGAGATCACAAGTGGCCCGCGAGGCCGGGGACGCGCTCGAGACGCTGCGCGAGCGAGGGCGCCTGCCCCGGGCGCTCGTCGGCTTCGACGGCTTCATCGACGAGATCATCCACGTCGTGGACAAACGGCGCTCGATGGAGCCGGGCGACTTTGAGCGCATCGGGACCATCCCGGAGTTCGCCGCCCGCGTCGCGTCGGCCGCGGGCAAGAGCGCCAACATCGAGCTGTGCGTCAAGGAGGCCCGCTACGGCGGCAACGGCCCGCTCATGGGCGGCGCCCTCGGGCGCCTGGGCGCGCCAGTCACGTTCATCGGCGCCGTGGGGCTGGGCGATGATCCCACGACGCTCGACCCGATCTACGAGCCCTTCGCCCAGCGCTGCGAGAGGGTGATCCCGATCGCCCCGCCCGCGCACACCGATGCGCTCGAGTTCACCGACGGCAAGATCATGCTCGGCAAGACCCACAACGTGCAGCACGTCACGTGGGGCCGCATCCGCGAGGTCGTCGGGCTCGACGCCCTGCGCGAGATGTGCGAGAACTCCGACCTCATCGGCGTGACCAACTGGGTGATGCTCGGGGGCGTCGAGGGCATCTGGGAGGGCCTGCGCGACGAGGTGTTCCCGTCGATAAGCGACCGTCCACGCCGGTTCATGGTGGACCTGTCCGACCCGGCCAAGCGCACCGACGCGGACATCATCCGCGCGATGGGCATCCTGCGGACGATCAACGCCAGGACGCCCGTGACGCTGGGGCTGAACCTGGCCGAGTCGCAGCGGATCGCCAGCGTCATGGGCCTGCGGGTCTACGACGACACGAGCAACTATTCGCTGGGCGCGATGGTTCGGCGCGCGGCCGAGGCGCTGCGCCAGTCCCTGGCGCTGGACACCGTCGTCGTCCACCCGCGCGAGGGCGCGGGCGGGGCCAATGCCCAGGATTCGGCGTGGTACGCGGGCCCGTTCACGCAGAACCCCAAGCTCTCGACGGGCGCGGGCGACCACTTCAACGGCGGGTTCGGCTTCGCCCAGGCCGGCGGGCTCGACCTGGCCCACTGCTTGGCGACGGGCTGTGCCGTCTCGGGCGCGTACGTGCGCGACGCGCTGAGCCCGGATCTTGACCGCCTTGTCGGCTTCCTCCGCGACCTGCCCGCCCCCGACTGAGCCGGAGACCGACGTGGCGCCGAACCCGGACATGCTGCTGCGCCAGGGCCAGGCGTGCGTGAACGCGGGCGACCACGCGGGCGCGATCGATATCTACACGCGGTTCCTGAGGTCTGCGCCCAGCCACCCGTCGCGGCTCGGGATCTCGATCCGTGTGGGCCAGCTCATGATGCTGGCCGGGCGCCACACCAAGAGCGTGGCGCACCTGAAGAAAGTCGTTGACCGGAACACGCGCGACACGGACGCGATCTACGCCCTGGCCCAGGCCCAGGCCTTCGCCTCGATGCTCGCCGACGCGACGGCGACGGTCGAGCGCCTGCTGGCGATCGACCCGGACCACGCCGAGGGGATCGCGCGGCGCGCGACACTGCTCAACTACATCGGTCGCGCCGAGGAGGGCGGGGCGGTGCTGGACGAGGCGGCGGCGCGGGGCATCCGCCACTGGTCGATCGAGCTCGCCCTGGCGGGTCTCGCGCCCGGGCTAGGGCGGATGGAGGAGTCGGTCGATCGCATGCGGGCGATGGTGGACGCGGGGGGGCTCGACAAGCAAGAGCACGCCGAGCTGCTTTTCAACACCGGTTACCTGCTCGACAAGCTCGGGCGGTACGACGAGGCGTGGGAGAGCGTGACCCGGGGCAACGCGCTCGAGCCCGGCGCCTGGGACGCGGGCGCCTTCACGGCCTACATCGACGGACTGATTCAGACGCAGACGCCCGGGGCGCTGCGGGCGCTGCCCGAGCCCATGGACCGCGCCTCGGACGTGGTCCTGATCCTGGGCTCACCCCGCTCGGGCACGACGCTGCTCGAGCAGATCATCGCGTCCCACCCGCAGGCCGCGACCGCCGGCGAACTCTCGGCACTGCACGACGCTCTGCTCGGTCTCACCGGCGCCCCGGGCGGCGCCGTCGAGGATCCCCGGCGCGTGCGCCCCGCCGACATGATCAAGGCCTCGGGCGCGTACCTGAGCGAGCTGCGCGCCCGCGCGGGCAAGGCGACGCGCCGCATCGACAAGAGCCCGCCCAACTGGCAGCTGCTGGGCACGGGCTCGCGCGTGCTCCCCGAGGCGCGGGCGATCTTCTCCGAGCGCGACCCGCGCGACACCGCGATCTCGTGCGTCTTCCGTCACTTCCTCACGGGCAACCACTTCACCAAGCGTCTGGACTGGCTGGGCGTGTACCTGGCGGGCAAGCAGCGCCTTGTGCGCCACTGGGAGCGAGTGCTCCCCGAGGCGGCGCCGGGTCTTCGCTTTACGCGCGCCGTGTACGAGAACGTCGTCGCCTCGCCCGAGCCAGAGGCCAGGCGCCTCGTGGAGTTCGCGGGCTTGGAGTGGGACGACGCCTGCCTCCGCTTCGGTCAGACCAAGAAGATCGTCACAACACTCAACGCCGACCAGACTGGCAAGGGCGTCTACACCGGCTCGGCCCAGCGCTGGCGGCGATACGAGAAGCACCTGGAGCCCCTGCTTGGGGCGATGGGCGATGAGGCGCCCACCGACTGAGCGGGGTCCCGATCTCTGCGCCGCGATCCGTGAAGTCAAGCCAGTTCCGGCGGGCTGGCGGCCCTTTCCGGGGGGGTCGCCGCCCCCTACAGTTGGCCCATGCACGAGATCCTTTCCCGCCTCGGCCTTGATCGTGACCCCCGCGTCGTCCCCGCCAGCGAGGGCGGAGACGGGCGCGTCGTCAGCGTCAACCCGGCCACGGGCGAGGGCATCGCGGGCGTCAAGCTCGACACCGCCGACTCGTACGAGAAGACCGTCGCCCGCTCCGTCGAGGCGTTCAAACGCTGGCGAACGATCCCCGCCCCCAAGCGCGGCGAGGTCATCCGCCAGATCGGCAACGCCTACCGCGACTGTCTCGAGGACCTGGGCTCGCTCGTCTCGCTGGAGATGGGCAAGATCAAGGCCGAGGGCATCGGCGAGGTGCAGGAGACGATCGACATCGCGGACTTCGCCGTCGGCCAGTCCCGCCAGCTCACGGGCATCACCATGCCCTCCGAACGCCCGATGCACGCGATGCGCGAGCAGTGGCTCCCGATGGGCCCGGTGGGCGTGATCACCGCGTTCAACTTCCCCAACGCGGTGTGGGGCTGGAACGCGATGCTCGGCGCGGTCTGCGGCGACACCATGATCTGGAAGCCCAGCCTCATCGCGCCGCTCACCGCGATCGCGACCAACAACATCGCGCGCGATGTCGCGGCCAAGCTCGGGCACGAGGGCGTCTTCGAGCTCGTCATCGGGACCGACGCGGAGATCGGCGAGCGGATGATCGCCGACCGCAGGCTGCCGCTGATCAGCGCGACCGGCTCGTGCCGCATGGGTCGGCACGTGGGCCAGGTCGTCGCGGGGCGTCTTGGCAAGTGCCTGCTGGAACTGGGCGGGAACAACGCGGTCATCGTCGAGCCCGACGCGGACCTGGACATGGCCGTCAAGAGCACAGTGTTCGGTTCGGTGGGAACGTGCGGGCAGCGCTGCACCTCCTCTCGCCGCCTTTTCCTGCACGAATCGATCGCCGACGGGTTCTGCGACAAGCTGGTGAGCGCGTACCAGACCATCCGCATCGGCGACCCGCTCGACGACAACACGCTCGTCGGACCGATTATCTCCGACGATTCCGCGGCCCGGTTCGAGAGCGCGATCGCCCAGGCGAAGAGCCAGGGCGGCGAGGTGCTCGTCGGAGGCGGGCGTGTGGACGCTGGCGCCCTCCCACAGAAACTTCGGAAGGGCTCGTACGTCCAGCCTACGATCATCCGTGCGCCAGGGAGCAACGAGCTGCCCGTCGCGCAGGAGGAGACGTTCGCACCGATCCTCTACGTGTTCACATACCGTGAACTCGATGAGGCGATCGCGATGCAGAACTCGGTGGACCAGGGGCTCAGCTCGGCGATCTTCGCCGGCTCCGTCCGATCCGCCGGGCGATTCTTGGATCCCTCGGGCGCCGGCTCGGACTGCGGTCTGGCGTACGTGAATCTGGGAACGAGCGGCGCCGAGATCGGCGGCGCGTTCGGGGGCGAGAAGGACACCGGGGGCGGACGAGAGTCCGGCTCGGACGCTTGGAAGGCGTACATGCGACGCCAAACGTGCACCACCAACTTTGGAGATGAGTTTGCTCTGGCACAGGGGATCCGCTTTGAGTGACCAAAGAGTCGCCGACGCGCTCGCCGAGGCTGCGGTCTCGAGTGTGGTGTCCGGCATGACCGTCGGTCTGGGTGCAGGCGCCACCGCGGCACGGGGCGTGAGAGCGCTCGCCGAGCGCGTGCGTGAGAACAAGCTCGAGATCAAGTGCGTCGCCGCGTCCGAGGCGACGGAGGTGATCGCCCGCGAGCTCGGGCTTGAGATCCTCGAGTTCGCACTCGTCGAGGAGCTGGATCTGCTCATCGACGGCGCCGACGAGGTGGATCGCAACCTCAACGTCATGAAGGGCAGCCGCGGCGCGATGACACGCGAACGCATGCTCGCCTGGACCTGCCGGCACACGATCTTCATGGTCGGTGAGCACAAGGTCTCCGATCAGATCGGCGCCAAGTGCTCGCTCGCCGTCGCCGTCATGGCCTTCGGCCTCGCCTCCATCCGCGCCGCCCTGCGAGATCTGGGCCTCAACGGCGTCTGCCGACGCGAGATGAACGGTGACCTCTTCGTCACCGACAACGGCAACCTCATCCTCGACCTCTCGCTCCGCGGCGACGAGAACCTCCAGCAACTCGGCGCCGCCCTCAATGACATCCCGGGCGTCGTCGATCACGGGCTCTTCCTCTCCGAGGCCGACGAGATCCTCATCGAGACCGAGCGCGGCGCCGTCGAACGACTCGCCCGAGAAGACGAGCCTGCCAACTAGCCCGGACCGTGAGTGACGGGCCTCTGTCTCTTCCGTCCTCTACCCAGCCTTCGATCGCAAACGCGGTCGGCGCTGGACCATCCCACCGTGGACGATGGTGAATGGGCAAGAGGCAGTTGGGGCGGAGAGCCCCGGTGGTTGGTTCCGTCATCCCATTGCCCATTGCCCAATAGGGCGGACGCAGGCTTGGCAGAAACTGAAGAATGCGGAGGCCCGTCACTGACGTTCCGGGCTAGTTCTTCCCGACCGCGTCCACGCCCGTCCCCTCGCTCACCGGGCTGAACAGGTCCAGGATCAGGCACCGCTCGATCGCATGGCACGCGTGCGGCACATTGGCCGGCAGCGCCAGCACCTGCCCACCCTCAAGCATGACCTCCTCCGTCGCCTCGCCACCCACGGGCCCGACGTGGAACCGGGCCCGCCCCGAGAGCATGACGACCATCTGCTCGTTCTCGTGATGGTGCTGGGGGACCGTGAACCCCCGGTGGAGCGTCACGCGCGAGATCATCATCCGCTCGCCCACGATCCGCTCCCGGTCGATCAGGTCTATGGGGTGGTCGGTCTCAAGCTCGGACCAAGTAAGTACTCGTGCGGTTGTCATGGCGGGCCTCCAGAGCAATTCTACTCTCGGCGGGCGTGAGCGATGCGGTACCCTGCCCCCCGGAGACCAACGCCCATGCCCGAAGCGATCGATCTCAGGTCCGACACCGTCACCCGCCCGACCTCGGCCATGTGGGAGGCGATGCGCGCCGCGCCCCTGGGCGATGATGTTCTGGGCGACGAGCCGACGGTCAACCGCCTCCAAGAACGCGTCGCGGCGGAGCTGGGAAAGGACAGCGCCTGCTTCTTCCCCAGCGGGACGATGGCAAACCAGGCCGCAATCCGCGCCAGCACCCAGCCCGGCGACGAGGTCATCTGCCACCCAACCGCCCACATCTACCACTACGAATCGGGCGCCCCCGCAGCGCTCTCGGGCGTGACGCTCCGCTTCGCCGATGGCGAGCGCGGCATGTACGCCCCCGACGCCCTCTCCGCCTGCGTCCGCCCCGAAAACCACCACTTCGCTCCCGCGAGGCTGGCCGTCATCGAGAACACCTCCAACGGCGGCGGCGGCAGCGTCTGGCCGATCGACCTCGTACGCGATGTGACGGACCGGGCCCGAGGCCACGCCCTCCGGACCCACCTCGACGGCGCCCGCCTCTGGAACGCCTCGGTCGCCTCGGGCGCCGCGCCACGCGACTACGCCAAGCACTTCGACACCGTCTCGGTCTGCTTCTCCAAGGGCCTGGGCGCCCCGGTCGGCTCGGCCGTCGCGGGCGACGCGCAGACAATGAAGCGGGTCTACCGATTCCGCAAGATGTTCGGCGGCGCCATGCGCCAGTCGGGCATGCTCGCCGCCGCGTGCCTGCACGCGCTCGACCACCATATCGACCGCCTCGCCGAGGACCACGCCCACGCCAAACGCCTGGCCCGGGCGCTGGCTGAGCTGGAGCCGCTCAGCATCGACGCCGAGTCCGTCGAGACCAACATCGCCTACGTGACGGTCGATCCAGAGTGGGGACCCGCGAGCACGCTTGTCAAGAGCCTCGAGTCCCGCGGCGTGCGCGCCTTCGCCAGCGCCCCGGACCAGATCCGCATGGTAACGCACCTCGACGTGACCCGCCCGATGATCGACCGCGCGATCGAGATTATCGTCGAGTGCCTGAGTGTCAGCGCCTGAGGGAGCCCGCGATGAAACCAGTATTGATTGTCCTCGCTCTGTGCGCCGCTGTCACTGATGGAATCGCGCAGCCCGAAGCGACCGCGCCAGACGCCGACCGCCCCGTTGAAGCCACCAGCCTGTTCGGCGAGCCGCTGCTCCGCCCGGAACTGTCCGACGCGTTCCGCGAGAAACAGGAGGCACTGCTCGCCGAGGCCCGCAAGGAGCTTGAGGCCAACCCCGAAGACGAGTTGGCCTGGATCTGGGTCGGGCGTCGGCTGGCGTATCTGGGACGCTATCAGGACGCCATCGTGCACTACACCCAAGCCCTTGAGCGCTTTCCCGACAGCTACAAGCTGAGGCGCCACCGGGGTCACCGGTACATGACGATCCGCCAGTTCGACAAGGCGATGAAGGATTTGAACGAGGCCGTCCGGCTCTCGAACTCTGAGTTCGACGAGTTTGAGCCTGATGGTCTGCCAAACGTCAAGGGTGTGCCGCGATCGACGACCAAATCAAACATCTGGTACCACCTCGCACTCTGCTGGTCATTCACAGGCAGTGACGACACTGCGAGCCGGATTATGTACACGGGCCGGAAGGTCGCACAGGAACGAGCGCACAACGACGACATGAGGTGCGCGATGGCGTACTGGCTGGCCCTATGGAATCTCGACGACGAGCGGAGCCTGAAGTTGGTGCTGGAGCCGATCAGCGCGGACATGGATGTCATTGAAAACCACGACTACCACCGCCTGCTGCTGCTGTTCAAGGGGGAGCTGACCGAGGCCGACCTGCTCGAAGACCTCGACGAGGGCGTCGCCACGCCAACCATCCTCTACGGCGTCTCCCAGCACCGAAAGCTCAACGGCGACGACACGGGCTGCCGCGAGCTGCTCGAACGCATCATCGAGGACGGGAACTGGGCCGCGTTCGGCTCCATCGCGGCCGAGGCGGATCTGGCTCGCATGGATTGATCGGTGCCACGGATTACCCCAAATGGGAAGCCGTGCTCTTGGTGAGCCCAGCACGGCCGCCGCTGCGCGGTCAGCCGTGGCGCCGCCTTACTGCCCCTGCGCCAGCGAGAACCCCCGCTCCCCGTCGTAGTTCTTCAGCGGCTGGAAGTCCGCCACCTCGAACTTCTCCGCGATCCGGCGCAGGATGTGGATCGTCGGACCCTGCCCGATCTGCCCGATCAGGTGCTTGTCCTCCAGCTCGAACCGCACACGGAAGTAGTCCACGACCTCGGTGTACACCGAACCCGAGGGCCAGACCTGCGTGCCGCGGCTGGAGATCATCGTCAGCTTGAACGGCGTCCCGACCGCCAGGCGTTCGAGCTTCTGCGCCAGCTCCAGCGGTGGCGTCGTCGTCGCGATGTAGATGTCGCACCCGACCACGTCGCAGCGCTGCTGCGTGAAGGTCTGCATGAGGCGGTTGACGCTGGGGCGGACGGGCGGGCTGTAGGTCAATGTATCGTGCGTGGGCACGGGCTTGGCCTCCTGCTCGCTGGGCTGCTGCCCGAGGTGGTCGATGATCGCCCGGGCGAAGTCGCTGGTGCCCACGGGCTCGGTCTCGGGGCTGCCGAAGTCGCCCGTGTGCACGCCGTGCTCCAGGGTCGCCAGCAGCGCGTTCTCGATGACGCCCGCCCGCTTGAGCAGGCCCAGGTGGCGCAGCAGCATCAGCCCCGAGAGCAGCAGGCTCGTCGGGTTGCCGACGCCCTTGCCCGCGATGTCCGGCGCCGTGCCGTGGACCGCCTCGAAGATCGAGATCTGATCGCCGATGTTGGCGCTGGGCGCAAAGCCCAGCCCGCCGACCAGCCCCGCGGCCAAGTCAGAAACGATGTCGCCCTGCAGGTTGGGCAGCACGATCATCTCGTACGTCTGCGGCTTGAGCACCAGGTTCATGCACAGCGCGTCGATGATCACGTCCGCCTTCTCGATCTCCGGGTAGTCGTCGCCGACCGTGCGGAAGCGCTCGAGGAACAGGCCGTCGGTCATCTTCATGATGTTGGCCTTGTGCCCGCAATACACTTTCTTCAGCCCCAGGCGTTTGGCGGCCTGGAACGCGAACTCGTGCACCTGGTCGCAGCCCGGCGCCGTGATCAGGCGCTTGCACTCGACCACGTCGCTTGTCAGGCGCGCCTCAACGCCGCCATAGGTGTCCTCGACGTTCTCGCGAACGATGTACATGTCCACGGGCACGCCAGCGCGGCTAAAGACCGTGTCCACGCCCGGCAGGCTCTGGAAGTGGCGCAGGTTCGCGAAGGCGCCGAAGGTCTTGCGCAGCGTGACGTTGATCGACTTGCCGCCCCCGCCGATGGGCGTGCCCATGGGCCCCTTGTAGAGCACGCCGCAGCGTTCGATGGTCTCCACGGCCTCATCGGTGATGCCGCGGCTCTCGCCGCCCGCGAAGACCGACCGGCCCATCTGGACCTCCTCGAAGTCCACGTAGTCCGAGACCCCCGCCTCCCTGAAGACCTCTAGGCAGGCGTTCATGATCTCGGGCCCGATCCCGTCTCCGGGGGCGAGGGCGATGGTGGCGCGGTCGGACATGGTGCGAGGTCTCCTGGGCAGGACACTAGGCCCGGGCGAGATGGTTCTCGGGCGCGGGCTCAGCCTGCATCGGCCGCCCGGGTCAGGCGCTCAAGCACCGCCGCCCAGATCGCCCGCTCATCCGCGGTTTCAGCCGATCTCGGGGGACTCTCCACCGCGATCAAGGCCGGGTTCTGCCCGTCCGCTTCCCGCAGCGCCGCGTACAGCCCCGCGCCGAATCCCCGAGCGTCCGAGGGCAGGCGCAGCATCTGCGCGTCCGGACCGATCTCGAACGCACCCCGGGCGATGACCACCGCCGGCCCCGGGCGCCGGGTCCGCAGGCTCCCGAGCCCGTCCTGACCCGTGAACAGCCGGGTGGTGGCCCGGGGGGCGTAGTGGGGGCCGAGCAGCCCCGGCGACCGGATGTCCGAGCCTTCCCCGGGCACGTACCCGAGCACGGGCGACCCGAGGACCGCCGCGACCTGCTCGGGACCGATCACGCCCGGACGCAGCACCCGCGCCGGGCTCTGCGTCAGGTCGAGGACCGTCGATTCGATCCCGGCGACGCAGGCGCCCCCGTCCAGCACGTAGACCTGGTCCTCGCTGAACGAATCGCGGACATGCTCGGCGCACGTGGGCGACACCCCGCCCGACGGGTTGGCGCTGGGCCCGACGATCCCCTCGCCCAGCTGCTCGATCAGCGCCAGCGCCAGCGGGTGGTCCGGGCAGCGCAGCGCGACCGTCTCCCCCCCGCCCGTGACGATGCTCGGCACGCGTTCGCTGCGGGGCAGCACCAGCGTCAGCGGCCCAGGCCAGAACGCGTCGGCCAATCGCTGCGCGGCGTCGGGCCAGTTCGCAGAGTATGCCCGGGCCATCTCCGCGCCGTCCACGTGCACGATCAGCGGGTTTCGCGCCGGGCGCCCCTTGAGCGCGAACACCGACGCGACCGCGTTCTCGTCCGTCGCGACCGCGCCCAGGCCGTAGACCGTTTCAGTCGGGAAGGCGACGAGCCCGCCGGAGCGCAGGCGTTTCACGCAGGCGTCGATCCGGTTGGCGGGAGAGCTCACCGGGTCCTCACTCGCCCTCGGGCATGCGGTAGTCCAGCGCCCGGTTGCCGTCGAGGACCTGGTTCGCGTCGGGCACGATCAGGTCGATGCGGGACCGCTCCAGCGCCGTCCCCGTCGCGGCGTACAGGCGGGCGATCGAGCTGTTGTAGTCCACCAGCGACAGGATCTCGTTGATCTCCGCCGCGGCCAGCGCCTCCTGCTGGTTCAGCTCCAGGTTCAGCCGCTCGACCGAGTACCCCGAGTTGGTCAGCTCCTTCTCGACCTGCAGCGTCCGCAGCGCTTCGCCCTGGGCGATGCGCGTCAGCTTGGCCTGCTCGATGAGGCGGTAGTCGCGAACGACGCTGTCGAGCGCGTTCTTCACGTCCAGCACCACGCCCTGCACGGCCCGCCGGTACGACGTGATCGCCCGCAGACGCTCGAGCCGAGCGCGCCGCGAGCCCGCGGCGCCCGCCCGGTTGCCGATGGGCTGCTCGAAGAGCACGCCCAGGAGGAACTCGTCGAGGAACTCTCCGTCGCCCAGGTTGCCGTAGGCATTGCCCATGTCGCTGTCGAAGCCGATGAGCGCGATCTGGCCCGTCAGATCGAGGCGTGGGCGGGCCGCGTTCTGCGCCACCACCTGGCGGACCGACGCGTCGTCGATCGCCAGGATCGCCTGCTGGATCTCGGGCCTCGCGTCGATCGCGGTCGTCACGGCGTCGAGTAGGCTGAACTCGATCGGTTCGTCCACCGCCCGGTCCACCGGCACGAGCATGATCTCGCTGCCCACGGGCAGGTCCGGGTCGTTGATGAGCGCCTTGAGCCGGTCGCTGGCCCGGCGCAGGCTCGTCTGCGCGACGAGCAGGTCGCCCTTGCGCCGCTCGACCCGGGCTGCGGCGTCGGCGACCTGCGCCTGGCGCGCGTCCTGGATGCGCCGGATGCGGATGTCGTCGCGGACCTCCACACCCCGGTCCAGCAGGCGGGCCTGGATCGCCAGGCGGTGGTACGTGAGAACCAGATCCCAGTACGCGGTCTCGACCTCGGTTACCGTGCCGATAAGCTGGGCGTGCAGGGCCGCGATGTCGGTGCGTTCCGCGTTCTGCGCGATGCGCACCTGCGCCAGCGCCGTGCCCGAACCCGCGCCCCGCAGCAGCGGCTGCGTCAACCCGACGACCACGTCCACGCTCTGCGCCGGGTTGGGCGAGGGCGTGCTGCCGAAGAACGAGCCGCGCACGTCGGAGTACAGCAGATCCTGACGGACCTCAAGCTGGCCCCCGGTGACCAGGTTTCTTCTCAGCCCGGTCGAGGAGCTGACGCTCTGGCTGGAGTTTATGTTCGCTCCGCCAAAGATCGCCTGCCCCGCCTGCGGGCGGTCCGTGTCCTGCCACTGGTTGTTGGAGAACAGCAGCCAGTCGAACGCCGCCTGCGCGCTGACCACGTCCGCCTCGCGGATCGCCGGCCCGAGACGCGCGATCTGCACGTCCAGGTTCCGCTCCGCCGCCGACCGCACGCAGCGCTCCAGGCTCACGCCCACCACCCGCTGCGGCTGCCCGTACAGGTCCTCGCTCAGCAGCGATTCGATCGGGTCCGCCCCGTCGCCCGCGCCCGTCGCCAGATCATTCAGGTACGCCCGGGGCGAGTACTCACGCTCGATCTGCTCCAGGTGCTCGGGGCGGATCTCCAGCTCGCTCAGCCCCGACTCTCGGGTGGTGCTGCGGCGCTGCGGGGCGCCTTGGGCCTCGGCGATCTCGCGCCGGGCCGAGTCGATCACCGATCGACGCAGTTCCTGCTCGGAGCGGTGGGCAATGGGCGAGGCGCAGCCCCCGATGAGGGCGCTGACAACCCCGGCGCCGGCAAGCGTGTGCGTGCGCCAGGCGGGGGCGAGACGGGCTGATTTGGTGTGTGTCATGGGCGAGGGAAGGTAGATCAGATGGGCCTGAGGGTCAACGGATCGGGGCCCGATGCCCTTGTGCACAGCCCCGGTCGCCGCAGCGCCCCGCCGGTTCGGTGGGTACACTCCAAAGAGCGTGGCCGCACCCGCTGGCGACGCCCCCGGGCCGGGGAAGGATCCCCGCCCGGCGCGATGGTACAGGCTCGGCGAGCGAGCCGGTCGCGAAGCCCAACGACTCACGGAGGAAGACCAGTGCGTCGCGCCCCCACACGATCACCGAAGCAAGCTCTCCCCTCCATCCGGACACTCCTGGCCGGAGCTCTGCTGGGCGCCATGCCCCTGGCGGCCCTCCCGCTGACGGCACAGGCCCAGTCCCAGGCCCAGATCAAGGACTCGACGCCCCGCTGGGTCGTCATCACCAAGGACGACGCCCCGGTCCGCTGCGACGATTTCGAACGCTTCTACAAGGTCGCCAGCCTGGACGCGGGCAGCGTCCTCCGCGCCGACGGCCAGTCCACCCAGTGGGCCCGGGTCGTCTACCCCATCGGCGTGCCCGCGCTGGTCCCCGCGGCCGACGCGAGGGTGATCGACGACAAGACCATCGAGCTGACCACCCCCAGCCGACTCCGGGCGCCCAGCGCCATCCTGGGCATCGCCGGGAGCTGGCGGTCGCTGTACTCCGAGGCCGTCCCCCAGGGCACGCGCCTCGAGGTGATCGAGAAGGAGATCGGCGCCAACAACGAGATCGCGGCGTACCGCGTCAAGGCGCCCCACCCGCCCGTCGCCCCCGAGCCCCCCTACGCGTACGTCAAGCTGGAGTTTGTCCGTGACGCGACGCCCGCCGAAGCGCAGGCCCACATCAAGGCTCTGAGCGCCATCCCGGGCGCCTCGCCCGTGCCCGTGAATACGGCCCGGATCATCCCCGACGCCGTCGAGGTGGTTGACGATCGCGCGACGCCGACGATCGAGCCCGTCGTCCCGGCGCCCAAGACCGAGATCGCGACACCGTCCCAAGCCCGGCCCGCGCCCACGACGCCGAGAGGGACCGAGGACGTCGTCGAGCTGACCGACGCCCAGTTCGCGGGCGACGAGGGCGACCGGATCACACGCATCGATCAGCCCGGCGCGACCAACGTTCCGGACTCGACCAACTCGCTGCTTGAGCCCATGGTTCTGCCGGGCCAAGAGGACCTGGCCGCGCCCAGCGTAAGATCGAACACGCCCGACCGGAACGCCAGCGATCAGGCGGTCACGCCCATCCAGAACGGCGCACCGATCGCGCAGTCCGCGCCGGCGCCGACCCCCGAGCTGGCGCCCGATCCGTCTTCGATCGAGGACCTGGAACTCGCCCTGACCTCCGCCCGCCGCCTCCCCAAGGAGGCGCTCGACGAGGCGCTCGACGAGCTTCACGCCGAGTTCCAGCGGACGCTCAGCGCCCAAGAGGCCAAGGGCCAGGACGAGAAGGTGCTCGAGGCCCTCCGCCGCCGCGTCGCCTGGCTGGACCTGCGGATCCAAACCCGCGACCAGCGTCGCGCCCTCGACGAGGCCCTCCGCTCGGCCTCGAGCCGTGAGCAGGCCATCGCCTCGGGCGTACAGACCTGGCAGTCCGGGCGTGCGTACTCGATGGTGGGGCGCCTGGCCTCCAGCGCCGTCTACAACGGCGACCGCCTCCCCCTGATGTACCGCGTTCAGAGCATCGACCCGCTCACCGGCCCCCGCACCATCGGCTATGTCCGTCCCAACCAGGGCGATCGCCTCGACAGCCGCCTGGGCCAGATCGTGGGCATCATCGGCGCTACGACCGACGACGACGCCCTGAGCCTCCGCATCATCCGCCCAGAGCGGGTGGACGTGCTCGACACCAGCGCCTTCGCCAACGTTCCCACGGACTGACGCCCCCTTGCCCGGCGCCCTCTAGGCTTTGCGCAGCATGACGCCGGGAGAAAACGCGAGTTCCGGGATCCACTTCAGCGCCGGCGCCTCGCCCGCGGGCAGCGCCGACCGCGCCGCCGCCGACGCCTGCGAACGCCTGATCGCCGACTCTGTGCGCCGCGGCGGCCCGGCTTGGGCGCCGGACCTGGCCATCGTCTTCGCGACCGCATCGCACGCCCCCATGCTCGCGGCCGTCGCCTCCCGGCTGCGCCGCGATCTGGGCCCCACCCGGATCATCGGCGTGAGCGCCGGCGCTGTCCTTGGCGGTCGCGACGCCTACGAGCGGCGCACGGGCCTGTCCGTGCTCGCCGGCTGGCTCCCGGGCGCGGACATCCGGGCCATCACCCGCGGCACCCTCGCGACCCCCTCGCCGGGACTCGACGATGCGCTGCGAAGCGCCATGGGAGACATCTCAACGCTCCGCGCGAGCCTCATCCTGGGCGACGCCCCGTCCACCCCGACGGGCGAGCTGCTCCCCGCGTTCTCCCGCGTGCACAACGAGTCGAGCTGGGGCGAGGCGCCCCCGGTGCTGGGGGCGCTGGCCGCGGGTGGGAGCTCGCCGGGCGCCGGCGCTGTGCTGCTCGACGACGAGGTCGTCGCCCAGGGCAGCGTCGCCCTCTCGATCCACAGCGAGCATCTCCGCGTGGACACGCTCGTGAGCCAGGGGTGCACCCCCTTCGCCGAGCCGATGGTCATCACGCGCGCGCGCAAGAACCTGATCCTCCAGCTTGGCGGGCGCCCCGCGCTGGACGCGATCCGCGACGCCGCGGCGGACCTCGACGAAGACCGCCGACGCCTGCTCCCGGGCGGGCTGTTCATCGGACGCGTCATCGACGAGTACAAAGACCGCTTCGGGCGGGGCGACTTTCTCATCCGCTCGGTCACGGGCGTGGACGAGGACCTGAGCGCCGTCGCGGTGGCGGACCTGGTGCGCGCCGGGCAGACCATCCAGCTCCAGCTGCGCGACCGGCGCACCGCCAGCGAGGACCTGCAGATGCTCCTCAGCGCCCAGCGCATGCACGAACGCCCCGCGGGCGCGCTGCTGCTGACCTGCGCCGGTCGCGGGCGCGAGTTCTTCGGCGACGAATCCCACGACGTGCTCGCGGTCCAGCGGGGCTTTCGCGACGAGCTGCCCGGCGAGCTCAAGGCCAAGGCGGGTCAGCAGATCGACCCGGACGAGCCGCTGCTCCCGCTCGCGGGCGTGTTTGCCAATGCGCAGATCGCCCCCGCCGCGGGCAGCGCCGCCCTGCACACCCACGCCGCGGTGCTGGCGATGTTCCGTCAGTCCGAGGCGCAACCAAGCGACGAAGGCGCCAAGAGCTAGCCCCGCACGTGAGTGCGGGGTTCACCCATCGACATCACATCAACAAAGAAACCCCGCACTCACGTGCGGGGCTGGTTGTGCGCGGATTGATTGTGTTCGGGCGTTACTCCGCCGCGGGCTGGATCACCCCGCGGCACTCGCCGAAGCCGATCCGACGGAACCCCTCACGCTCGCAGAACCCCTTGATGATGATCTCGTCGCCGTCGCCCAGGAACTTGCGCTCCTCGCCGGTCGGGAGCGTGATGGGCGTGCGCTCCGAACCGGGCACGACCTTGGGCGGGGTGGCGAACGGGTCGCCGTCCCACGTCAGTTCCAGCAGGCACCCGCGCGCGTCGCGCGTCGGACCCGAGACCGTGCCCGAGGCGAGCAGGTCGCCCGGGTTCATCTGGCAGCCGTTGGACGCGTGGTGCGTGAGCATCTGCCCGATCGTCCAGTACATGTCCCTGAACGAGCCACGGCTCAGGCGGATCGGGTCCATGCCCTTGGACCGCATCTCCGACGAGCAGAGATACACCTCCAGCGTGATGTCCACGCCGCCGCTCTTGACGTTGTCGTCGCTGGTCAGGTAGTTCAGCGGCTTGGGGTCGTCGATCGGGCGCTCCATCGCCGGGCAGCGGAAGGGCGCCAGCGCCTCCATCGTCACGATGTACGGGCTCACCGTCGTCGCGAAGTTCTTCGCCAGGAACGGCCCCAGCGGCACGTACTCCCACTTCTGGATGTCCCGCGCCGACCAGTCGTTGACCAGGCACATCCCCAAAATATGCTCCTCCGCGTCGCTGATGTCGATCGACTCGCCCCTCACGTTGCCCCGCCCAACGACGAAGCCGACCTCCAGCTCGTAGTCCAGCAGCTTGCACGGGCCGAACGCCGGCGGCCCGTCGGCGATCGTCGCCCCGGGCAGGAGCTGGCCCCTGGGTCTGCGGACCGGCGTGCCCGACGGAACGATGGTCGATGCCCTGCCGTGGTAGGCGATGGGGATGTGCTTGTAGTTGGGCAGCAGCGGGTTGTCGGGTCGGAACATGGAGCCGACGTTGGTGGCGTGGTAGAGCGAGGCGTAGAAGTCGGTGTAGTCAATTGGCGTCGCGGGTGGGTCAAACACACAATCGGTGACGTCGTACAGAGAATCTCGTATCGCTGCCCGAGACTTGGAATCCGCAGTTGCTGATAGAAGTGCTTGGATCCTAGGACGCACTTTGCGTGCAACAGTTCCAGACCAGTTCTCAAGGAAAGAACGTACATCGTCTGGATCTGAACCGAAGAAGCTCTCGCCGCCGGTGACAGGTGTGTCGCCGAGCAGCGGGACGTCCGTGCCGAGCTCAAACAGATCGAGTACCTGATCGCCGATTCTTACACCGACCCGCTGCGGCGTACCCATCTCGTGCGGCGGTGCGAACCTGCAGAATGGCAGATTCTGAATCGGAAAGTCCGTCGCCGGGTCGTTGGCGGACTCGACCCAGGACTCGAGCTTGGGGTCGTGGGTGTCGTCGATGGCGTAGGGCATGGTCGGTCCTTGATTCGGACCCCCTCCGACCTCGCGTTCGCTCGGCCACCTCCCCCGCCGGGGCGGGGGAGGATCAGGGGGTCAGGTCTTCTTGATCCTCCCCCGCCCCGGCGGGGGAGGTGTCGCCGAAGGCGACGGAGGGGGTCCGTCGATGCGGTCCCGCGCCGCCCGGTGGATGGTACGGAGCACATCATCCATATTCTGCAAGACGTCCACGGCCGGAATCCGCAGCACCCGCAGTCCTCTGTCGATCATCCATGTATCTCGCGTTGCATCGCGGTCCCGCCGCACTCCCGCGTGCGAGGCCCCATCGATCTCGATGACGAGCCGCGCATCGTGACAGTAGAAGTCCGCGATGTACGCCCCGAGCGGGTGCTGGCGCCGGAACCGCAGATCAGCCAGCCGTTTGCCTCGGAGGTGGTTCCACAGCATGACCTCGGGCGGGGTCATCACGGCGCGAAGGGCCTTCGCCTTGGCACGGGCGGATTGGTGGGCGCGGGTTGCCTTGCGGAACGCGCGTGAATCCGGTTCGCTCCGTTCGTTCATCGGACCCCCTCCGACCTCGCTTGCGCTCGGCCACCTCCCCCGCCGGGGCGGGGGAGGATGACTCTACCCGTCCGGCCCGATCGGGTCCGGCTCGTCCGGGTCGGGATCGCTCAGATCCCGCGCCACCGGCGGCGTCGGCGGCCTCAGGAACAACGACGCAACCCCCAGCGGCACGCCCGTGAGCGCGAACACGATCAGGATCGGCGTGAAGTCCTCCCCCGCGAGCAGGTACGCGCCCCCCGTCAGCCACGGGCCCACGCCCGTCGCCGCGACCGAGGCCAGCGTGATCGTCCCCCGGATCGACCCGTGGTGCGTGCGCCCGAAGTACCGCGCGATCGCCGGGTTCCCCACGGCCACCGACACGCCCATCGACACGCCGAACAACCCCATCCCGAGCGCCATCGTCCCCACGATCCACCCCTCGGGCACGCGCCCCGACACCGCCACCAGATACACCACGCACGACACGAGCATGATCGCCGGCCCGAACGGCAGCAGCTTCCGCGGCGGGACCCGATCGACGAGCCACCCCAGCAGCAGCATCGAGAACCCGAACGCGATGGGCCACGGCTGGATCGCGATCGCGGTCTGGGCTTCGCTCCCCTCCAGCCCGGCGCTGCGCAGCATCACCTGCATATGAAACAACAACGCCGTCCCGATCAGCCCGTTGGCGCACATGATCGGGACCAGGATCCAGTACGCCCGCGTCCGCATCGCCTGCCCGCGCGTGAACGCAGGGTCGTCCCTCGGGGGCTTGCCCCCGTGCAGGACGTCATGGGTCGCGTGCTCGGCCCTGTCGCCGTCGAGGTGCTGCCCGATGTCCTCGGGCTTGTTGCGGAAGATCAGCAGCACGAAGGGCAGGGTCAGCAGCAGGATCATCCCCGCCAGCGCGAACGCGGCGGGCTTCCACCCGTGGTGCTCGATGAGCCACGCCGTGGGCGCGGGCATGAGCGCCGAGCCGCCCGCGAAGCCGACGATCGCCAGCATGGAGTGCGCGGTCCCCAGGCGGCGTTCGAACCACATCGAGATCGTGTGCCCCGCCAGCATCCCCAGCGAGCCCTGCCCCAGCAGACGCATGAAGAAGAAGCACAGCACCAGCCCATACATGCCGCGCACCTGCGTGAGCAGCGCCACGGCGCCGGCGCAGCCGAGCGCGACGAGCAGCACCACACGGCGCAGCCCGTGCTTGTCGGCCATCCGCCCGATCCAGGGCAGGGGGAACGCCGCGAGGATGGTCCCCAACGTGTACGCACGGCTCAGCTGCTCGACATCGAGATCCAGCGACGTCCGCAGTGAGTCGTTGAAGAGCGAGACGACGACCGTCTGCGTGGGCATAGTGGCCATCGCCATCGCGATCGCGACGCCGAGCATGACCCAGCCGTAGAAGAATGGTCGTTTCATGAGGGGCGCCGGAGAGCGTAGCCCGCGCCGATCAGACCAGCGAGAGCGCCCTGAGATCCGCGACCGGCTCCTCGAACGAGCACGACCCGTAGCTCAGCGCGAACGTCTCCCGCACGCGGCTCAGGTCGATCAGCCCGACGCCCTTGTCCTTCCAGCGCGCGTCCTCGTCCGTGAACGTGAAGCTCCCCGCGTCGGTGTCCTCGAGGATCTCGGCCGCCTGGTCCTCGTTGATCCGGTGGATCCGGATCATCGCCGCGGCCATGAACACGTTCAGGAACCCGTGCATCACGCCCCGCGCCGGGTTCTCCTCGTAGGTCAGGTTCTGCTCGCCCCGCACCGGGTGGTGCAGCCCCGCGGTCGCCTTGAACGGGACGCCGCCCTGGGCGCAGGCGATGATGAACCGCGCGATCGCGCCCGAGTCGGGGATGAGATCGGGTGTCACCCCGCCGCAGCGGATCTTGGCCGAGCACCCGGCGCCCGACATCGCTGCGATATAGCCCCGCGGGTCGCCCGCCATGATCAGCTTCTGGGGGACCTCAAAGGCCGGGTAGATGTCCTCGGGGATCTCATCGAGCGCGTCGTCGATGTCGCCCGGCTCGCCCACCCGCATTTCTATCGCGTCCACCTGCGCCAGACCCTGCGCCTCGGTGCTGTGATGCTCGTTGAACGCGTCGATCTCGCTCAGGCAGTCGCCCAGGTCAGCGTCGATGATCGCGCTGATGCGCCACGCGGGAATATCGTCGGCCATCTCGCGGTACCCGCTGGTCGCGAACGTCCCGGGCATCAGCATCGCCCCGTGCGAGCTGAGCTCTTTCAGCCGAGACACCGGGCAGATGAACCGTCCAAGCATCTCCGCCTCGGGCATGCGCAGGTACCGGGCGTAGTTCTCGACCGACGGCGCCATGTCGAGCGTGGTCGGCGGGAACAGCCCGGCGTAGTCAACGAGTGAAGCCGTGAGCGTGCGCAGGGTACGGGTCATGGTCGCGGGTCTCCTCCGTCGAGGGCTACTTGGCCAGCCTGGCGATCAGGCGCCACGCGTCCTCGTGCCTGAGCGTATGCCCCGCCTCGTGGTTGAACCGCTCGACGAGCGTGTCGAACTCGGGCGTGTATGGCAGGCGGTCCCGGGCCCCCATGCTCCCCACCGCCCCGACCACGAGCGACGTCAGCAGCGCCTCGTCCTCGGGCGAGATCCTGGGCAGCGACACAGGCGTCCGCCCCAGCCTGGGCAGGGCAGATCGCTTGCGAAGGTTGTGCAGCCGGTGGAACGCGTCCTTTCGGCTTGGCGTTTGCTCGCCGAGAGACCTCTGCACCTCCGCGTACAGCCCCTCGAACGCGTCCGAGTACGGCAGCGCATCGAGCGTGCGCCCGGCCCGCTGGTACGCGTCGATCAGAACCTGGTCCGACTCGACCGTTCCCGGACCTGTCTCGAACAGCCGTTTCTGACGCCCCCGCGTCCCCGCCTCGGGTGGGCTGTCGCCCGTGAGCATCAGCGGTTCCCAGGGCTCCATCGCGTCCTCGGGCGCTCGCTCCGGGTCCACAAAGTCCGCCATGCACCGCTCAAACAGCGACGCCCGCCGCGCCAACGCCAGGTCCCCCTGCAGGTGACCCTCGGGGATGACAAACCGCCACTTCTGCCCCGGGCTGGTCGCCAGGGCGTTGAACACCGCCGCCGCCGCGGGCGCGGGCGCCACCTCGTCGCGCATCGCCAGCTTGCACAGCGTGGGCGTGCGCATCCGCGCGGCATGCACCACGCTGTCGGTCAGGTGCAGGTGGTTCAGGATCGACGCCTGCAGCTCGGGCCGCTCCGTGAGCAGCGTGAGGATCTCGCCGCCCAGGCCGCCGGGCGTGGGATTGGCCAGGCGCCAGCCCCAGTCGCCCAGCGTGGGCGTGCCCAGGATCAGCCGCTCGATGACCCGCTCCTGGCGGAGCTTGCCGCTGAGCTGCGCCGTGGCGATGGTCGCCAGCGCGCCGCCGAGCGACTCGCCGTGCAGGAACAGGGGCAGCTTGTCGCGGATCGAGCGCGGGTTGTCCTCGTCGTCGCCCGCGAGCAAGTTGCGCATCGCCCGGCACGCGTTGGCCACGTCCGCGACCGCGCCCGAGAGCACCCAGGGCATCGAGCCGTCGAGCAGGCCCGGCTGCTGGTCCAGCCCGCGCGTGATCCAGCCCACGCCCGACCCGCCCGAGCTCAGATCGCCCGTGTCCAGCTGCGACCCGGCGAACCCGCGCACACGGATGAGCAGAACGCTCACCCCGGACCCCGCGATCGCACGCCAGCGTTGGGCGGTCTGCTCGAGCGACTTGTGCACGCTCGCCCCGTGCACGCTGACGAGCCCCGCCCGCACGGGCGCGCCGTCGGGCGGCTCGATCAGGCGGGCGCCGACGCGGACGCCGTCGAGGCTGGTGTAGCGGTGGGTCGCGGTCGTGTCACTCGGGTCGGCGTCGCCGGCGCCGATCTGGCTCAGCGATGCGCGCTGCCCAACCAGGCGCCGGTACCACGCGCCCCAGAACACGGAATGATCCGGCGCGGGGGTCGTCGAGCCAACGCGGGCGAGCGCACGGACCCCCTCGAGCAGGCGCTGGTCCCAGGCGTTGTCTTGCGGCTCGACGCTCACGCTGCGGTTGCTCCCGCGATCAGTTCCCGGGGGCCTCTTGGCTGGCGCGCTTCATCGCCGCGTCGAACATCGCCCGGCGCAGCGCCGCCTCGTCGTAGCTCGCGATCCAGAGCTGGCTAGACGCCACAAACTCGTCCGGATTGGCGTCGGGCAGCGCCCGCTGGCTGGTCCACATCACCGCGTCCCCGTCGGGCGAGAACACCGGCAGCCCGTCGAACCCGCCGGCGCGGGTCACACGCACGCGCGTGCGCTCCGACGCCGGCTTGTCGAGTGCCCCGCTCGTGCCCGCCTCGATCGCGTACACCTCGTAGTTGAAGTGCCCGACCTCGCTGGTGGCGTACAGGGCAATGTCGCCGGCCATGTTCAGGAACGGGCACCAGTTCACGTGCTCGTTGTCGCTGATGGCGATCTCGCGCTCCAGCCCCAGCACCGCGCCCGACTGGTCGAAGGCCAGCTCGCCGATGTACAGCTGCAGGTGCTTGTCCAGGCGCCGGTCGGATCGGTAGACGATGCGCTGGCCGTCGCTGGAGAAGAAGGGCCCGCCGTCGTACCCGGGCTCGGTCACCAGCGCCGTGTGCGTGTCGTTGACGTTGTCGTAGATCCACAGATCCCCGTTGGGCTCGGCGTTCTCCGACGACGCCTCCAGACGCGTGTACAGCACGAACCGACCGTCGGGAGACCACGACGCCTCCGCGTCGTACCCGTCGCGCTCCCACAGCGGCGTCGCGTCCCCCAACTCACCGCTGCCCAGGTCCTCGGGCAGGACCATCGTCACGATCTCCATCTCGTTGGGGAACTGCCAGGAGTACTTGCTCGTCCCGCGCTGGTAGCCGGGCGCGTTGTCGTCGATGAGCGGCGTGATCGTCGAGCCGAAGAGGATGCGTCCGGGCTGCGTCGGGTGGAACCAGCCGCAGGTGTTGGACGACCCGGGCCGGCTGACCATCGTGATGTTGGCCAGCCCCGTGAAATCGCCGCTGTCATCGCGCCGCAGGTCGGCGACGTACATCGCGTAGTGGGGGCTGGGCGCCTCGCCCTCGGGCGGTTGCTCGATCGCCTGGAAGATGATCCGCGACGCGTCGGGGCTGAAGTACGCCTCGCCCGCCTTGAGGAAGCGCTCGGGGCTGGTCAGGCGGACGTGCCCGCTGAGCACGGGCGCCTCGGGCGCGGCCCAATCGGTGGGGCTGTTGCCCGCCTGGCCCAGGGCCGCGGGCGTCAGCAGGCAGGCCATGGCTACGCTCGGAATGAGTCGAATCTGCACGTCCGTCCTCCAGATCAGGCGCCGACAGCTCCGCGGGCGCCAACGCCCAAGCGTAGCGCGCCGCCCCGATCCACGCCCCCCAACACCCCCGGTCCCGATGCCCAACCCCGCCCACGACAACCCCTTGGATCACGCCCACGTCCGCTTTGAGTGCCAGCGGTTCGTCATCGTGGACAAGCCCCCGGGGGTCCGCTCCGTCCGGGGCAACGGCCCCGACGGGCACGTCTGCCTCGAGTCCTGGGTGCGCGAGCGGTTCCCCCTGGGCGACGGCCCCCTGACCGTCCACCGCCTGGACATGCCCACCAGCGGGCTCATGGTCTACGCGCTCGATCGCAAGGCCCAGGCCGAGCTCTCCGTCCAGTTCATGAAGCGCCGCGTGAGCAAGGCGTACACCGCGATCGTCGAGGGCCATCTCGAACCCGAGACCGGCGAGGTGGACCTGCCCCTGCGCGTGGACTGGCCCAACCGCCCGCGCCAGATCATGGATCACGAGCAGGGCAAGCACGCAAGAACCCTCTGGCGCCGCCTGACGCGCGAGACGCACGCCGGCCGCCCCTGCACGCGGTTGGAGATGATCCCCATCACCGGTCGCAGCCACCAGCTCCGCGTCCACGCCGCCCACGAGCAGGGCCTTCACGCCCCGATCCTGGGCGACAACCTCTACGGCGACGAGACCAGCGCCCCCCGCCTGCTGCTGCACGCGTCAATGCTCGAGATCAACGATCTGGATTCTGGCGAGCGCTTGCGGTTCGAATCGCCCGCGCCGTTCTAGCCCGCGTACAACGGTCCGTCGCCCTACAAGCCCCGCACGTGAGTGCGGGGTTTCTGGATGTTGCGAGTTGCACGGGTGATGGCGCAGAAACCCCACACTCACGTGCGGGGCTACAAGGCGTCGTCGGCCCTAGAAGTGCTTGACGCGCCGCTCCGCGTGCCCGTGCCAGCTCAGGCCGCAGCTGATCATGAGCTTGTACAGCTCCTTGGCGTCGCTGTCGTTGAAGCTGTTGCGCTCGTGCGAGTCCAGATCGAGCACGCCCCAGCAGCTCCCGTCCTGATCAAACAGCGGGATGACGACCTCGGACAAGTCTCTCGGATCGCACCTGATCACCCGGTCGCCCAGGTTCGACAGGTCCGCCGCGACGATCGGGGCCTTGTCCTGCCAGCTCCGCCCGCAGATGCCGTTCAGCGCAATCGGCGAGCACGCCGGGCTGTTGCGGCAGGGTCCGAGGATCATCTCCTCGTCGCCCTGCTCGGCGGTGTAGAACCCGCACCACGACACGTCCTTGTCGTGCAGGTGGCGCCACAGCGTGTCCGCGACGACTTCCATGCGGTTGACACGCGTGCCCGCGACGCCGCGCAGCGATCGCGCGATCGCGTCGTAATCACGAACGGGTCGGTTCAGGCCCATCTCGAAGGCTGGCTCAGAGGGTCGCGGAGGTGTAGGGCAGCATGCCCATGTGGCGCGCCCGCTTGATGGCCTGGGCGACCATGCGCTGCTGACGCGCGTTGGTGCCCAGACGCTTGCGCCCGTAGATCTTGCCGTTGGGGGTCATCGCGCGCCGGAGCAGCTCGACATCCTTCCAATCGACGTACTCGATGTCGTTGGCGGATATCTTGGTCATCTTGACCGTGCCGCCGGGGTTGAATCGGTTGAATCGGCTCATGGGTCGGGTCTCCGTCTCGGGCTGGGCGGCCCGCCTGGCCTTACGCAAGGTCCACGCGGGCGACGGATGGGTTCGGACCGGAAGGGTAGGCCCCCTCCCCGGGCGATTCCGGGTCAGTCGTCCTCGGACCCGGGCGCCGGCGTCTGGGCGGTCCCGGACCGGCCGCACCGCTCCCGGGGCCAATCCAGGGCAAGGATCCCCCCGCCGAAGATCATCAGGATCAGGGCGGGGACGAGCATGACGACATCCCGCCAGATGTGGCACATACCGATGACCGAGGGTCGGTCCGCGGGACCCAGGCTGCCGCAGGGCCAGTCGAACTTCCCGAAGCAACCGCACTCGACGTCGAGCCCCCGGTACAGGACCGAGGCGATCGCCGCGATGAAGACCACGAGCTGGACCGAGAGCAGCCCCGCGGCCGACCGCGTGAACAGCCCCAGGATCAGCAGCACGCCGCAGATCATCTCCGCCCACGGCAGGGCGAAGGTCAGCAGCTTGATGATGTGCTCGCCCGACTCGACGCCGATGATGTCGAACGCCTTGATCGAGAACGCGAACTCCTGCGGGCCCGAGAGCTTTACCCACGCGGCGAACACGAACATCCCCCCCAACGCGAGGCGGAGCACGAGCAGCAGGATGGACGCGATGACGCGCAAAGGGCTGACGTGCTCGCTCAAGGCTCGACCTCCGGCGGGGCGCCGACCTGAGTGTTCAGGCCGCCCGCTTCCCACGCAGGATAGCCGTCCACGAAGATGAGCAGGTTCGTGAACCCGGCCTGCTCGAGCACGATCGCCAGGTTGTGCGAGGCGTCGCAGTCGCCCCCGCCGCAGTAGATGACGATCGGCTGGTCCAGCCCGCCGGCCTCGTCCTCAACGTCGAAGATCAGGGCGCCGTTGCCCATCACGCGATCCACGGGCAGCCAGATCGCCTCGGGGATATGTCCCTGCTCGTACTGGTGCAGCGGGCGCGCGTCGAGGAAGACCCTGAACTCATCATGGAGGGCTTTGGCGCGAGCGAGGTCGATCTCGCCGTCGGCAAGCGTTCGCGCCGGGCTCTGCTCCGGGCCGCCGGTCACGACGCCGATCGGGGTCTCGCCGCCGTCGGGGTTGGCGTCGACGTCCTGCTGGCTCGGCGCTGCGGACCGTTTGAGTTTCACCGGCTTCATCATGCTGTGGGCCGCGCCAACCATCGTCGCCACGCCCACGATCGCCAGCATCCCCGCCAGCGTCGATCCGCACTTACTTGGCATCGATCACCACCCCCCGCAGGTCGATCCGCACCGTCTCCTCGCCCTTGATGTCGGTCGTCACGAGCAGCTCCTGCATGAGTCGGCTCTCGGAGACCGAGGGCGTCGCCACGACCGTGAGCAGCCACCCGGCCTCGGGCTTCTCCGGGTTGATCGGTTCGAACGCGATGTCGCCCGAGAAGTTGCCCTGCCCGAACTCGGCGCCGAGGACCTTGAACGCCTCCCCGCTCCGGCTGTTGAGCCTGATCTTGCGCGTCTCGGTCTTCCCGACGACCGCGCCGCGGAACCCCAGATTGCGGGGAGTCGGGTAGATGTCACCAAGGATCCGTGCGATCATCTGCGTCCGCACGATCGGGCGGCGAGGGTCGTTGGTCGTGATCTCGAGCTGGGCGTTGTACTCGCCGATCTCGTAGGTCGGGTGGAAGGTGACCTCGATGGTGGAACGCCGGACCTTCTCGCCAAAGCGCGTCGTTATCGACTCCGTGCCCAGCACCTTGGCGCTGAACTGCTCGCCGGCCCGAGGGATCGCGCCGGTGACCTCGAAGTCGTCGGTGCGCCCGGTCACGCTCAGGGTCCGAGTGATCGTCTTGCTCCGGTCCGTGGAGCCGACGGTCACCACCTGGGGCACGACCTCGACGATCGGCGTGACGGCCGCGGCGATCACCAGCTCCGACGCCCCGTTCGCGTCGTTGGTCAGGATCGTCACGCGCCGTTCGAACGAGCCCGACTTGCCCTCGGGGTTGAGCGTGACGTTCACCGTGCCCGACTCGCCCGGCTCGTACCGCTTCTTGTCCATCTCGGGCACGGTGCACCCGCAGTCGGCCCGGATGTTCAGGATCTCCAGCGGCTCCGACCCGGTGTTGGTGAACTTGAACTCGGTGTGGTGCGACTCGTCGTCCATCATCGCGCCAAAGTCGTGGTACTTGCGGGCAAAGTCCATGCGCGCCAGCGACCGCGTGGCCGGCTTGGCACGGGTGATGACCACCTCGTCCGAGACGGGCGGGGCCGGCGGGGGCAGGGCCGACGCCGAGCAGGCGCAGGCGCAGGCGACGATCAGCAGAGTCCGTGTCGTGATCCGATCGAGCATGGGAGGTCCTTCCGGGCTACTGACGCGTGACGATGACCCCGCTCACCGGCAGCAGGATCTCTTCCTCGCCCTCAACGTCCGTGATGATCACGATGTCCTGGCGCAGTCGCGGGTGCACCCGCGCCGCGGTCGCGTCCAGCCGGATCGTGTACGTGTCGGGCTTGTCCGGGTTGACGGGCTTGATATCAAAGCCGATCTGCAGCGGGCCGTTGGCGAACCTGATGTCCTTGATCTTGAACGGCTTGCCAGACCGGCTCGCGACGGTGAACTCACGCGTCATCCTCTCGCCCAGCTCGGGGCGACCGATGGAGATCCGCGGCGGCGTCACCGCCACGTCGCCCACCACGTTCGCGATCACCTGCGCCTGCACGATCGCCCGCCGGGCGTCGTTGGTGCGGATCGTGATCCGATCGTCCAGCCGCCCCACGTGGGCCCCGCCCTTGAGCGTGACCTCGATCGTCGAGGCGCGAAGCGTCTCGCCCGTCGGCTTGCCGTTGGCGCCCAGCTCCTCGATCGGCTCGGTCCCCACAACGCGGACCGAGAACGCCTCCAGATCGCCCGGCGTGGCGCGGGTGACCTCGAAGTCCGGCGTGCGACCCGTGACCGTCAGAAACTTGGTGACCGTGTTCCCCTTGGGAACCGAGCCCATCGCCAGCACGCCCGGGTCGATCGCGACCAGCTGCGACACCGAGCCGACCACCGTCAGCATGATCTCGCGCCCGCTCAAGTCGTTCGAGTAGACGGTCAGCTGGCGACGCTGGTCGCCCTTCTTACCCTTGGGGTTGAACGTGACATCGATCGTGCCAGACTCGCCCGGCTCGTACTCGGTCTTGGCCAGCTCACCGGCTGTGCACCCGCACGAGGACTGGACCTTCTCGATCACCAGCTTCTCCTCACCCGTGTTGGTGAACTCGAACTTGAACTCCTGCGGCTCATGATCGAAAATCGATCCCACGTCGTGGGTCGTCGCCTTGAACTCCATGCGGGCCAGCGAGGGCTCAGACTGCGTCCTCGACGCGGCACGATTGGCCGGGATGGGCGGCGGCAGCGCCGAGGCGCTGCCGGCCAATGCCAGAACCGTTCCCAATGCCGCGAGCGATAGCTTGCTCATCTTCATCCGCTCCTTGTCGCCCTGGCGGGCTCTAGGCTGTGAAACTCGGGGTCGCCGCGAGACCTCGCCGCAACGCCCGCCTTGATCAGGCGGCAATCCTCACCATCTACCGATACCGCCGTCCGGGGCCTTCGGTTCAACCATATTCCGCGTCCGACGCCGGTGTGACCGATCGAGGGAACTGAATCCCCTGTCCATGCGCCCGGCGCGGCACAACCCTCGCCTCCTCACCATCTCCACACGACAAGAGTGACCGGACCCGGTCGAACAAAGTACGAACCCTCCCGGCCTCTGTGTGCAAGCCGCTACACCCGGACCGGTCTGCCCGCCCGCCACGCCTCGACCGCCCCGATCACCTCGCCCGGCGTCCGGGCCGCCCGCACGCTGTCCTTGAGCGCCCGGCAGTGGCTCTGGTTGATCCCCTTGCCCAGCCAGGAGATCTTCTGGCGGATCACGTGCATCGCGTGCGCCTCGTGCCGGTACTCGCGCAATCGCGCAAAGAACGCCAGCACGAGGTCCAGCTTCTCGTCCTCGCTCGGCTCCAGGTCGAGCGGGTCGCGCCCCTCACTCGCCGCGAGCTGCGCTTCCCAGCCTTCTCGGAAGACCCACGGGACCGCGAACGACCCGCGCCCGATCATCACCCCCGCGCAGCCCGTCTCGTTCATCATCTCAACAACGTCGGTCGCGCTGCGGATGTCCCCGTTGCCGATCACGGGCACGCCACCGCTGGCCGCATCCCCCGTCGCCTCGCCCACCGACTCGACCACGCGCTGGATCCCCTCGCGCCGACACTGCCCACGGAACAACTGCTCAGTCGTCCGCCCGTGCACCGTGATCCCGCACACGCCAACCTCGGTCAGTGACACCGCCAGCGCCCCCGCGGCGTTCCTTTCCGCGTCCTCCTCCGTCCACCCCAGCCGCATCTTCGCCGTCAGCGGCGTCGAATCGGGCAGCGCTGAACGCACCGCCTCGGCGATCCGCCTGGCCAGATCGGGCGAGCACATCAGCTTGGACCCGCCGTCCTTCTTGCAGACCTTGTCCACCGGGCAGCCCATGTTGATGTCCACCACCGTCGCCCCGTGGTCGGCGCACCACCGCGCCCCCTCGGCCAGCACCCCCGGGTCCCCGCCGTAGAGCTGCATCCCGATGGGCTGGTCGAACTCGCTGGTCCGTGCCAGGTCCGCGGTCGCCTCGGAACCGCAGATCAGGCCCTGGGGGCTGAGCAGATCCGTGCAGGCCAGCCCCACGCCGCCCATGGACCGGCACGTCTCGCGCCAGGCCAGCTCGCACCACCCCGCGATCGGGGCGAGCATGAGGTTGGTCTCGAGCGTGACCGGGCCGAGCTGGAGCGGGCGGGCGAGCACGGGCAACTCTAGTGCCCGCCCGTCCACGACTTGCGGCGCCGCGCGAGAGATCAGGACCCCGGTCCCCAACAATCACCCGCCGACGCGCCGCCCGCCGGTTCGCCCTACGCTGCCCGCGACGGACCGCCCAGCGACGAGAGACCCGTGTACCAAACGCTCCTGACTCGCAAGTACCTGACCAGCAAGATCATGCCCCTGCTGGCGATGGTCGCGGTCATGCTCTCGGTCGCCACCGTCCTGATCACCTGGTCGGTCATGGGCGGCTTCCTCCGCTCGCTGCTCGACTCGGGCCGCGTGCTCGTGGGCGACGTCGCCATCACCTGGCCCGCCACCGGCTTTGCCCACTACGACGATCTGATCGAGATGCTCGAGGACGACGAGCTGCTCGAGTCCGGCGCCCCCGTCATCGAGTCCTTCGCGATGATCCAGCTCCCCGACGACCGGGCCGAGGCGGTCTACGTCAAGGGCGTCGAGCCCGAGAGCTTCGACCGCGTGACCGGGTTCGTGAATCACCTCTGGTGGAAGCCGCTGGACAAACCCACCCGGCGCGACACCGAGGGCCGGGACTGGCGCCTCAAGCCCGACAACCGCGAGGGCCTGGCGCAGATCTTCGAAAACGGCAAGAAGATGACCCGCCAGGTCCCCCCCGTGGACGGGGTCCCGCAGGCCGACGAGCCCGCCGCCCTGCTCGGCATCGAGCTGACCGATTACAACTACCGCAACGAGTTCGGCGTCTACGACCCGCTCAGCCCCGCCAAGGCCAGGCCCGACGGCTCCATCGACTACCAGTCCATCTTCATGCCCCGCTCCGGTCGCGTGACACTCACGCTCATGCCCCCGGCCAAGGGCGGGCGCGTCATCGAGCCCGTGACGCGATCCATCGCCGTCGCCAACGAGTTCCAGTCCGGCATCTACGAGGCGGACAACCAGACCATGCTCGTCCCGCTCGACTGGCTGCAGGACCTGCTGGACATGGAAGAGGGCGGCAAGGTCGCCGAGGGCTCCAACCCGTGGGACCTTGAGTTCGACCCGGAGACGGGCGAGGTGCTCCCCGCGCCCATCGTCACGACCGAGGCCGCGCCCGCGCGCGTAACAACCGTTCTTGTGCGCGCCCACGACGGGCACACGCCCGACGAGATCAAGGCCGCGTGCGAGCGCGTCTACGCGGCCTTCTACGACCGCCACAAGGGCCAGGTCCCCGCGCCCGAGTCCATCCAGATCCAGACCTGGGAGGACCTCAACGCCACCCTCGTCGGCGCCGTGAAAAAGGAAACCGGCCTCGTCCTCTTCATCTTCGGCATCGTCTGCTTCACCACCGTCTTCCTCGTCCTCGCCATCTTCTGGGCCATGATCAACGAAAAAACCCGCGATATCGGTGTCCTCCGCGCCCTGGGCGCCGGCACCAACGGCGTCGCGGGCATCTGGCTCTCCTACGGCGCCGCCCTCGGGCTCGTCGGCTCCGCCCTGGGCGTCGTCGCCGCGTCGCTCATCGTCTGGAACATCAACCCCATCCACGAGTGGCTGGGGCGCCAGTTCAACCTCGTGATCTGGGACCCCCGCGTGTACTACTTCGTCGAGATCCCGTCGGACATCGTCGCCTTCGACGCGATCGTGGTCTTCTCGATGGGCATCCTCACGTGCGTCCTTGGCGCCGCCATCCCCGCCTTCCGCTCGGCCCGCATGGACCCGGTGAAGTCGCTGAGGTTTGAATGATGACCTCTGTCGCCACGCAACCCGACCACGCGACGCCTCCGAAGGGGCACGGGCCGATCCTCTCCGTCCGCGACCTGCACAAGACCTACAGGCTCGGGCGCGTCAAAGTCCCCGTCCTGCACGGCGTGGCTCTCAACGTCAGGCGTAACGAGTCCGTCGCCATCCTCGGCGCCTCGGGCTCGGGCAAGTCCACCCTGCTCCACCTCGCCGGCGGACTCGACCGCCCGGACCGCCCCAAGAAGGGCGACCCGCGGGCCCAGATCATCTTCGACGGGCGCGATATCGCCCGCTCCGGACGCTCCGAGCTGGACCGCTTCCGCGCCCGCGATGTCGGCTTCGTCTTCCAGTTCTACCACCTGCTCCCCGAGCTGACCGTCCTCCAGAACGTCACCGTCGGCGCCATGATCCGGCGCGGGCTGACCTACTCGGCCCATTCGGGCGAGGCCCGGGCCCACGCCCGCGAGCTGCTCGACGCCTTCGGGCTGGGTCACCGCCTCAAACACCGCCCCAACGAGCTCTCCGGAGGCGAGCGCCAGCGGGTCGCCATCGCCCGGGCGCTGATCAACCGACCCCGCCTCCTGCTGGCCGACGAGCCCACCGGAAACCTCGATGCCGAGACCGGAGCCCAGATCCTGGACGTGATTACGGATCTTCGCGAGAAGTTTGGGCTGACTATGCTGATGGTGACGCACGACGTGAGTGTCGCCCAGAGGGCGGATCGCGTCGTCAGGCTGGGGGATGGGCTCATCCAGGAGGGCTGACCCGCCCCGTTCAAACACCGATCTACGCCCAACGCCGGGGCCGATGGGTGTACGATTGCTGACAGGGGATCGCCCCGGATTCTGATGACGACCACCCGAGCACACAGCACCGAGGCCCACTCAAGCGCTCCCGCGTCCGAGGTCATCCTGCGCGGCGCCGCGGAAGAGCCCATCGTCGCGTCCGTCCGCAAGTCGGGCGTCGGTCGTGAGGTCGTCTTTCTGCACGGGCTCGTCGGCCTCAACGAGCACTGGGAGGGCGTCGTCAACCGCGTCGAGCACAAGCTCGCCTGCACCACGCTCGAACTCCCCCTGCTCGAACTCTCCGGCGCCACCTGCTCCATCCGCGGCGTCACCGACCTGACCATCCAGTTCCTCGAGCGGACCATCGGCAAGCCCGTCACGCTCGTTGGCAACTCCTTCGGCGGGCACGTCGCGCTCCGCATCGCACGCAAGCGACCCGACCTGGTCGAGAGCCTCGTCCTCGCCGGCTCAAGCGGGCTCTTCGAGAAGACTTTCGTCCGCGGCGCCCCGGTCCGACCCAGCCGCGAGTGGCTCACCGAGAAAATCGGCGAGCTGTTCTACGACAAATCCAACATGACCCAGTCCGACCTGGACCGGGCCCACACGGCGCTCAACGTCAAGTCCGGCGCCCGCGCCATGGTCCGCCTGAGCAAGACCGCCCGGCGCGACCACATGGGCGACGAGATCTCCGAGATCAAGGGCCCCGTCATGCTCATCTGGGGCAAGCAGGACGTCGTCACCCCGCCGTCGGCCGCCCAGGGCTTTATGGACCTGCTCCCCGACGCCCGCATCACCTGGATCGACCAGTGCGGGCACGCCCCGATGATCGAGGCGCCCACCGAGTTTGCCGAGGCGATGCTCGCCTTCGACGCCGAGCTCACCGCTCTCGCCCGCGGCGCATGAACCCCGCCTCGCCCACGCCCAAGGCCCCGCTGACCCTGACAAGCCTCGTCGGGCTCGGTCTCCGCGCCCGCGTCGCCGCGCGAACCCGTCTGCTCAAGAACGAGGCGTACTGGCGCACGAACACCGCCGCCCTCCAGCACCGGACCCTGGGCGACATGCTCGCCCGCGCCTCGGGCACACGCTTCGGACGCGCTCACGACTTCGCCCGCGTCAGCCGGATCAGCGATCCCGCCCAGCGCCTGAGCGCCTACCGCGCCAGCGTCCCCGTCAGCGACTGGTACGCCTTCCAGGACGACATCCGCGACATGCGTCAGGGGGGCCAGCCCGACATCCTCTGGCCCGGGCGCGTGGATCTCTTCGCCCAAACCTCGGGCACCACCGCCGGCGACAAGTTCATCCCCGTCACCCAGGCGATGCTCCGCTCCAACTTCCTCGCGAGTCTGGACATCTTCGCCCACCTGAACGCGCGCGGGCTCTCCATCCCCCGCATCACGGGCGGACGCTGCCTCTTCCTGGGCGGCTCGACCGACCTGGACACCAACGAGCACGGCATCAAGACCGGCGACCTCTCCGCCCTCGTCTCGCCGCTCATCCGCTGGCCCATCAGCACGATCTACTCCCCCGGGCCCGAGATCGCGCTCATGAGCGACTGGCCCGCCAAGATCGAGGCGATGGCCGACCTTGCCGTCAACCAGGACATCCGCTTCATCTCCGGCATGCCAAGCTGGTCGCTGCTGCTCATGGAACGCGTGATCCAGAAAGCCCGCGAGCTGGGGCGCGACGCCACATGCGTGCGCGACGTCTGGCCCAACCTGCTCGTATTCGTCCACGGCGGCGTCAAGTACGACCCCTTCCGGCCCCGCGTCAGCCAGGTCTACTCGGGCGACAAACACGCCGACATCCCGCACCGCCTGGAGCTGTACCCCGCCAGCGAGGGCTTCCTCGCGATCCAGGACCGCGCAGGCGAGCCGGGCATGCGGCTGCTCAGCGACGGGGGCAACTTTTTCGAGTTCGTGCCCCTCGAACAGATCGACAACGACAACCCCGAGGCCTTCTCCGCCGATCAGGTCGAGAAGGGCCAGCGCTACGTCGTCGTGATGACCACCTGCGCCGGGCTCTGGCGATACGTGCTGGGCGATGTGGTCGAGTTCGACTCCATCCCCGCGGGCCTGGACGGACGCGGCGGCGACGGCCCGGCCCGCCTGCGCATCGTCGGCAGGCACAAGCACTTCATCAACGCCTTCGGCGAGAACATCATCGTCGAGCACATCGAGCACGCCGTCGCCCGGGCCGCCAACGCCACGGGCCTGACGGTGGGGGAGTTCACCGCCGCGCCCATCTACCCCGAGCACGCCCGGCGCGCGGGCCTGCAGCTCGCCCTCGAACTCGAGACCAAGCCCACGGGCGATCTCGACGCCTTCGCCCGCGCCTTCGACGACGCCATCAAGGCGATCAACGTGGACTACACGACCAAGCGCTCTGACGACCTGGGCATGGCCCCGCCGACGGTCACGCCCGTGCCCATGGGCTCCTTCCACCGCTGGCTCGAATCCAAGGGCAAGCTCGGCGGGCAGCACAAGTGCCCCCGCTGCGCCAACGGGCGCGAGATCATCGAGGGCGTCCTCGCCCACGCGAACCCTTCCAGCGACCGATAATCCCGAGAAAGTTCCGGCCCCCTTGCCCCAAGGAGTATGTTTGTGTACACTAACTAGTGAGCACTAGCTTTAAGGGGGGATGGCATGACAACGCCCAGCCGGTTGGAACTCCGCTTGCGCCACATCGAGGCACGCCTCCGAGCGATCGAGTCGGTGATCCAGCCCGACAAGGACGCCCCTCAAGCCACGCCGCCCGCTCACGAGCCGACACCCGTCGTAGCGCCCGCGCCCCAGGCTCCACCACCGCCCCAGCGCCCGGTCGTGACGGCGCCACCATCCTCGCCAACTCCACCGCCCCCGCCAGTGGTTCGCCCGGCCCAGCCTGTAGCGCCGCCGATCGTCCCGGTTACGCCTCCCGTGGCTCCGGCGCCAACGCCCGAGCGTGTTGCGCCCGCAGAGCCGCCCCGCCCGGCCTGGAGCTGGGAGCAGCTCATCGGCGGCAAGCTCTTCGCCGCGCTGGGCGCCCTCGTCGTTGTGACGGGCCTGGCGCTCTTCCTCAAGCTCGCGTACGACCTGGGCTGGCTGGGGCAGATCAGCGGCGCCGACAAGTGCCTCATCGGCGCCGGATTCGGCGTCGCGCTGCTGGGCGCGGGCGAGCTTGCGCGGCGCAAGTGGAACGCCTACGCCTCCGCCGGGCTCACCGCCGCGGGCATCGGCGCGATGTACGCCTCGGCCTACAGCGCCTTCCGGTTCTACGAGCTGCTCTCGCCCCCGGTCGCGTTCGCCCTGCTCGTCGCGATCTCGCTGCTGGGCATCGTCGTCGCCGTGCGCGCCCGCCTCGTGTCGGTGGCCTTCCTCTCCATCCTCTCGGCCTACCTGACCCCGATCCTCATGGCCAGCGCCGACTCGCCCGCGTACATCCTGCCGACCTACCTGGTCGCGCTCACCGCCCAGGGCCTGGTGCTCAGCGCTATGCACCCGCGCTTCCGAATCCTGCGTTCGCTGGTGTGGTGGGGCACTGCGGTCATGGGCGGGCTCTGGGTCCTGGCCCGCGCGGGCGACGCCCCGGTCATCGCCGTCGTCTTCTGCGCCCTGACCTGGCTCGCCTTCCACGCCGAGCTGCTCTGGAGCGCCCGCCATGGCGGCATGGGCGGCGCCCGTCGCCAGCGCCACGCCCACGACGTTGCCCGCCCGCTCGTCGTCAGCCTGGGCACGACCTCCTGGGGCGTCCTGCTCGCGGCCTTCGCGCTGCACCGCGCCGGCTCAACCGAGCTCTGGATGGCGCCCGGCGGGGCGATGGTCATCGCGATCATCTCGTCGATGATCCTCTCGGGCCACCTGCGCGTCCTGCGCGATGTTCCCGACAACGACGAGGAGCGCCTCGGCGCCGCCCTGCTCGCACAGGCGGGCGCGCTGCTCATCGCGACCATCGCGATGGGCGTGACCACCGAGTGGCTCCAGGTCGCCTGCTGGCTCGTCTTCGGCGTCGCCTCCGTCTTCGCCGGGCGCTGGATCGGCTCGCGCTCGCTCGACGTCTACGGCCTGATCGTCCTGACCCTCGGGCTCGGGCGCCTGCTGCTGCTGGATTCGTGGGTCGGCCCGATGCGCGCCGGCGGGCACGAGGTCTGGGGCCTCGTCCTGACCGAGTGGAGCCTGATGATGGCCATCGCCGGCGCCTGCTGGCTCGCGGCGGGGCGATTGCTCCTCATCCGGTCGGGCGCCCACGCAAGGCTGATGCGCGGGCTCGCGATCACCTCCGCCGCGATCGGCTGGGGCGCGATCGTCGCGAGTCTCGCTCACGAAGGCGCAGACGCGGCATCGCTGGCGGTTGCCTGGGGGCTGCTGACCATCCCCATGCTGGGCGCGCACAAGATCGACCGTCGCCTGGCGATGGACATCATGGCACTGGCGCCGCTGCTGCTGGGCGTCATCGCCTGGCTCAACGCCTTCGTCCTGGCGGGGTGGGAGGCGACGGCGACCGACATCCCGGTCCACCCGGGGCTGCTCGTGGCGATGCTGCTCATCGCCATCGGAGCCGTGCTGGCCTGGTGGTACGCGCGGGCGCACCCCAAGGGAACCGCCGGGGCGTCCACACTGGGCGTGAGCGTGTTCGTGTTGTTCGTCGCGGCGACGAGCCTGGAGCTGGTCCGTCACGTCGGGATCCGGCTCGACGTGCGGGCGGCCGAGCCCGATGCGCTCGCGCTCTGGTGGACGCTGTGTGCCATCGCCGCCGCGGCGTGGGGGCTGGCGCGACAGAAGCAGCACCTCCAGATCGGCGCCCTGGCCATGCTGGTCATCGCAGGCCTGACCTGGTTCCTGGGCTACCCGGCCGAGTCGTGGGCAGAGACCAACCGGGGCCTGCTCGCACACCCGGGCCTCGTCTCTGGCCTGGCGCTGGGCGGGATGCTCGCGGTCTTCGCGGCGTGGTCACGCCGAAAGCCCGGGGTCGATCAGGTCGTGGTCTGGACGCCCGTGCTCATGGGCATGGTTCTCTTCCTGAGTTCCACGAGCTTCGAGCTGGTCCGCCACGTTGGGCTGCGCCTCGAGGCGCCCGCGGCCAAGCCCGACGCCTTGGCGGTCTGGTGGGGGGCGTGCGCGCTGCTCGGTGGGATCTGGGGTGTCGTTCGCGGGCGAAGCTCGGTGCTGCTCGTCTCGCTGGCGCTGGCGATGATCGCGGGCGCGACCTGGTACCTGGGGTTCCCGTTTGATTCGTGGGACGCAACGAACCGGGGGCTCCTGCTCCACCCCGGGGTGGTGTCGAGCCTGGTCGCAACGGGGGGTCTCGCGACACTCACGATCGCGGGCCGGCGCCGGCTGACTGCCGGATTTGGCTGGTCATGGGTTCCCGCGGCCCTGGCGGTCCTGCTCGTGTTCACCTCGTCGAGCCTGGAAGTCTCGCGCCACGTCGTCGCGTGGACCGACGACCCCACGGCCCGGGCGGGCGCCGTCTCGATCTGGTGGGGCCTGTTCGCCATCGCCCTGCTGGTCTGGGGGTTCCTCGCACGCTCGCCCGCGGTGCGATGGTCGGGCCTGGCCATGCTCGGGATCGCCACGGGCAAGGCGCTCATCTACGACCTCGCGGGGGTGGACCAGGCGTGGCGCGTCGCCAGCTTCCTGGCCCTGGGCCTGCTGCTGCTGGGGGTGGGCGCGGGGTACATGCGCCGGATCGGGCGTGATCGCGAGGCAGCTCCCGAACCGGGCGATCCAGAGCCCCCCGCCAGAGGGCAGGGCCAGACCTCTCGCCCTACAGTAGTGGCCCATGGAAGGTCTGATCTCCTCGCAGCTGTTCGTCTCGCTTCTTGTGATGGCGATCGTCGTGCACGTCATCCTCATCGGCGTCGCGTACTCGATCTATCTTGAGCGGAAGATCAGCGCCTACATCCAGGACCGCGTCGGGCCCAACCGCGTCGGGTTTGGCTTCGGCCAGGCCTGGCTCCACAGCCTGTTCATGCTGCCGGGCATCAAGCTGCTGCGCCTCGACCGCGCCCTGGGCCTGGGCCAGCCGCTGGCCGACGGGCTCAAGTTCTTCCTCAAGGAGGACTACCGCCCGACCAATGTGGACAAAGTCCTCTTCACGCTCGCGCCCGTCATCGTCATCGTCCCGGCGCTCATCGGTTTCATGATCATCCCCTGGGGCGGCATGTGGGACATGCCCCTGGTGGACCTGCCCCTGATCGGCGAGATCGGCGGCGAGATGGTCCACGTCGCCGGCGCCAACATCAACATCGGCGTCATCTACCTCCTCGCGGTCGGCTCGCTGGGTGTCTACGGCATCACGCTGGGCGGCTGGGCCTCCAATAACAAGTACTCCTTCCTGGGCGGGCTCCGATGCACCGCCCAGATGATCTCCTACGAGATCCCCATGGGCATGAGCCTGCTGGCCGTCGTGCTCGTCTTCGGCTCGTTCATGCCCGAGCGGATGATCGCCGACCAGAGCGAGAACGGCTGGATGGTCTTCCGGATGCCCCTGGCGGCGGTGCTCTTCTTCACTTGCGCCCTGGCCGAGGCCAACCGCGCCCCGTTCGACAACGCCGAGGCGGAGCAGGAGCTCGTCGGCGGGTACCACACCGAGTACTCGTCGATGCGGTTCGCGCTGTTCTTCCTGGCCGAGTACAGCCACATGATCACCAGCAGCGCGTTCTTCGCCCTGCTCTTCCTGGGCGGCTGGAGCCTCAACCCGCTGGGCGTGGGGCCGCACATGGAGCCCGTCGCCGGCTCGTTCCTGCTCGTGCTGGCCAAGTTCGGGATCTACTTTGGCAAGGTCATGCTGCTGGTCTGCTTCATGATGGTTATCCGCTGGACACTCCCCCGGATGCGCTACGACCAGATCATGATGCTCGGCTGGCACGCGCTGATCCCGATCGCGCTCACGCTCGTGATCATCACCTCGTTCATGCGTCAGTTCGGGATGATGGACTGGTGGATGCTGACGATCGCCAACGTCGCGCTCGTCGCCGTCGCGATGGCGCTCCAGCCCATGCTCCAGCGCAGCCTGGGCAACCCCACGGCCAACCGGCAGATCCCGATGTACGGCTCGCGCTTCAACCCCGTGCCCGGCGCCGTCGTCAACACGGCGCCAACCGACCCGATGGCCCTCGAAGACCGCCCGGTCCAGGGCGCCGTCACCACCGTCTGAGTGGGTCGGACAAGAGACAAACAGGCCAGAGACGAAGAGACGAAGAGACCAGAGACGAAGTGGCGGACAAAGACTTTGTCTCTCCGTCTCTCCGTCTCTCCGTCTCTTCCTACTGCAACGGGTTGATCCCGTCGCGGGGCACGACCTGGTAGAGCGTGGGCAGGATGTACCCGCGGTCCATGTAGCCGAACACGCGCCCCGAGACGATCATGTCCAGGTCCTCGCCGCGGACCTCGGCCCGCTGCTCCATCGCCATCAGCAGGCGGCAGGGCAGCACGGTCAGCGGCTCGTCGCCGCGGGCGTTCTGGGTCCCGTTGTCGAACGTCAGCTCCCACGCGCCCGAGCTGGTGCGGATCAGGCGGGCGCGCCGCCGGATGATCGACCCGCCCTCTTGGCTGACGCGCCGCCCCGCGCCGTCGCGGGCCGCGCCCTGGTCCCGGGCTCGGTCGTCCGGCTGGGGCATGGTGCTCAGCGCCCGCGCGCCGCGGTCCCCGCTCGAGAGCGCCTCGATCAGCGACGCCACGTCCGGGTCGTCCTGGAGCACGGGCGGGCTCTGGGCGCCGGCGTTCTCGCCCGCGTCGCCGGGCGTCGGGACCGGCGCCGCCTCGCCGTCGGCCCGCGCGAACGCGGAGGGCAGCAGCAGGTTCCGGTCGTGGTAGACCAGGATCTCGCCCGTGAGCGCGAACCGGTTGCGGGCCGGCTCGTCGCGCAGCGTGCGCTGGAGGCGCTGCACCGTCCGGCACGGCGCCAGCAGCATCGCCGTCTCACCCGGGCGTCGCTCGCTCAGGTCGGGCACAAAGATCAGTCGCCCACCGGGCCCGGTGATGACCTTCCCGAGGCGGCGCGAGAGAAATGTCCCCTCCGCGAGCAGGCGCTTCGACGAGGTCTTGGACCCCGGGTCCAGACGCTCGAGCCAGGCCTCGGAGCCCCCGAGCCCCGGGCGAACCGGCGCCACCCCGCCCTCGCGGATCGGGCGGACCGGGGCGCCCTCGTGCGTGACATCGGGCATCGGGGGATCGCTGCCCCGGGCGGGCGCCGGGGCGTCCAGCTCCGCCAGGTGCTCGTCCGAGGCGTCCGTCACGCTCTGCTGGGCGCGCAGCCCGGGGCAGAGCGATCCGCAGACGGCCAGGGTAATCCAGAGCTCACGGTTTCGAGCGTTCATGCCGAGGCCTCCATGCCCCAGGCGGTCGCGGACGACCGCGGGACCCGTGATCCTATCGGAATACAGCCCGCGCCGGTTGACGCAAGGCGGTCGGGGCTCGTAGCGTCCCGCCGGGAAACGCGGCCGCGTGCCCAAGTGGTCTAAGGGGACGGATTGCAAATCCGTTATTCGTGGGTTCGAATCCCACCGCGGCCTCTTTCAGTCTCGCGCCCACACGGGCGCGTCCCCACTACATCCCCGCCCGGCGCTCCGCGTCACGCACCAGCACCGCCAGCTCGTTCCAGACCGAGACCGGCAGGCGGTCGTTCTGCCACAGGATCATCTCCTTCACCCCCGCGTCGATGCACAGGTCCATGACGCGGTCGATGTCCTCGCGGCGAGTGCGGTACACATACGACTGCCCGCGCGCGTCCTTGCCGAACTGCCCCGCCTTGTAGAGCTGCCCCGGGTAGGTGATCCAGGGGACCACGTGCTCGCTGCCCCGCCTCCGGCTCATCACCTCCAGCTGGTCCCTCGCCGACGCGAGCATCAGCCGCCCGTAGTCCTCGTCCATCTCGCCCGAACGCGCCGCGCCCGTGGCGCGAAACCAGTCATCGGGCGTGCTGCCGTTGCCCTGCAGCGACGCGCCCATCAGCGGGTAGAACCACGGCGCGCTCCGGTCGGCCCACAGCCGATCGACGCCGATGAGGCGCATGTCCGCCTTGGTTCGCGTCGGCATCGGGTCATCGATCGTCCCCCCGATCAGGCAGTCCCAGTTCGAGCAGCGGATGCCCGGGAAGACCCGGCGCGCCTCGCTGTAGAACGTGTCATGCAGCGCCCAGTCGGCGATCTGCATCGTCAGCGACACAGAAAAATCCCGCAGATCGCGGTTCTGCACCGAGTTCCAGTACGAGCCAGAGACCGCGGTGTCAATCGCAGAGCCGCCCCGGGTCCGCCACGAGTCGCGGAACTCGGAGAGCGTCTGCGTCCCGTTGATCAGCTCGGTCCGGGCGCGCGGGTCGCGCAGGGCGGGCGCCAGCCAGGACTTGATCTGGTCGTGCGGGACGCGCGCCTCAAGATCCAGATGCGCCGCGCCCGGGTGGGGCAGGCCCCGCCGGTCCAGCTCCGCGCGGAACGACGCGAGCATGCGCCTGGAAAAATCCTTCCAGTACGCCCGCCCCCGCGCGGTGTAGGGCGACTGGTCGTTGGACGCGCCCGGCAGCGCGTCGCCCGGGTTGGAAAACAGCGATACGCCCCGCTCGCCGAAGCCTTGCGGGAAGATCGCGTACTGTTCGTAGATCCGCCCGACCCGCGCCATCGACGCCCGGTGTTTGGCGACCGTCTCGGCCATCTGGCGCCCGACCGCCTCGGGGCGGCGCTCGTCGCCGTTGCGCATGAACACCCGCGCCATCGGCACGAACGACGGACGCTGCCACAGCGCGTGCCCCTCGGGCGGCGGGCTCCACGAGTGCAGCAGCAGCGCGCCGCGGACCGGGCTGGCCTCGCCGGGCGGCGCGGGCGGCTGCTCCGGACTGGGCGACGGAATCGGGGTGTTGGCGCCCGGCTCGTACGGGAACACGGGCACACAGGCGACCATCTGGCCCGACAGCGCCATGGCGCCCAGCAAACGCAAGAGTTGTGACAGTCTCATACACGGAGCGTACACGCCCGCCAGCGCGTACGATCGAAGGATGAATGAATCCCCGCCCAGGCCCGAATCGCCCGATGACCTCCGCGCCGCGTCGGAGCGGTTCCGCCAGGATTTCGAAGCCGTGCGCGCCGAGATCGCCAAGGCCGTGGTGGGGCACAGCGAGATCGTCGAGGGCGTGCTGACCTGCCTGTTCACCAACGGGCACGCGCTGCTCGAGGGCGTGCCCGGGATCGGCAAGACGCTGCTGGTCCGCACCCTCAGCCGCGCGCTCTCGCTCGAGTTCTCGCGCATCCAGTTCACGCCCGATCTCATGCCCGCGGACATCACGGGCACGACCGTCGTCAGCGAGGTCGAGTCCGGCGTCGGGCGGGTCTCGCGCGAGTTCCGCTTCCAGCCCGGCCCGGTCTTCGCCCAGATCGTGCTGGCCGACGAGATCAACCGCGCCACACCCAAGACCCAGTCGGCCATGCTCGAGGCGATGCAAGAGCGCAGCGTCACCGTTGGCAGCGAGACCCACGCGCTCCCGAGACCGTTCTTCGTGATGGCCACCCAGAACCCGATCGAGCAGGAGGGGACCTACCCGCTGCCCGAGGCGCAGCTCGACCGCTTCTTCTTCAAGCTCAACGTGGGATACTCGAGCCGCGCGGACCTGGGCGAGATCGTCACCCGCACCACCGGCGGCGCCGAGGAAGAGATCCGACCGGTGCTCACGGCCGAGCGTCTGCTCGAACACCAAGACCTGGTCCGGCGCGTCGCGGTCTCGGGGCCCATCCGCGACTACGCCGTGCGCATGGTGCTCGCGACGCACCCCGCCGGCCCCTACGGCGGGGGCGAGTTCGCCACGCCGCAGGTCAACCGCTTCGTCCGCGTCGGCGCCAGCCCCCGTGCCGCGCAGGCGCTGATCCTGGGCGCCAAGTGCCGGGCCCTGCTCGACGGGCGCCCGGCGATCAGCATCGACGACCTGCAGCGCGTGGCGCTGCCCGCGCTGCGCCACCGCCTCATCATGAACTTCGAGGGCGAGGCCGAGGGCATGACGACCGACTCGCTCGTGAGCAACATCGTCGAGACCCTCCCCCGCGAGGCGCCCGCGCCGTAGGCGTCACCCGAAGACCGCGTGCAGCACGACGATGTACCCGTTGGTGAATGCCTCCTCGCGCAGGAACTGCACGGGGCGCCCGGGTGAGCCGATGAACGGGCGCAGCATCCACGCGAGCTGGGTCCCCACGAGCGCATACAGGGCGAGCCAGAGCAGCAGCATCGATGCCCGGCGTGTTCCGGGCACACGCCACGAGGCGCGGGCGCCCGCCAGCATGGCGAGAAAGAACACCGCCCCGTTGATCAGCACCGCCGCCCGGTGCGAGTCGGTCGCCGTGTAGAACAGGGCGACGACCGGACCGAGCGAGGCCAGCGAGATCGAGACGATCGCCTGCGCGTGCAGCACGCGCCCGATCGATCCGCCGAACTCCCGCCGCAGCCCGCTGACCAGGTGGATGACGTAGTACGCGGGCAGGCACAGCGCGGTCGTGCCCATCACGAGCAGCGGCATCTTGACCCCGGAGTACACCGCCAGGGGGAGGCGTTCCGGCGTGTTGACGCTGAACAACCCCACGCACAGGCCGTACACCGGCGCGAAGATCAGCACCAGGCGGGCGGCCCTCCACCAGGCCCACCCCCGCTCACCGCCCAGGGCACGGGTGGCGCGGAGCGCCTCGTCGATGTCTCGCGGGATCGCGCTCATCCTCCGCCCATGATCGGGCTGGTGACCAGGCGCCAGATCGCCTCAAACACGTGGCTCTGCGTGCTGCGGAGCAGCTCGAACGGACGCCCGGGCGCGCCGATGAACGGACGCAGCACCCATCCCATCTGCAGACCCACGATCCCGAACAGCCCGACCCACACCCGGCTCGTTGTCAACGCGATATCACCAGAACTCGCGTCCGGGGTCGAGACGCCCGCAAGGTCATCCGGCGCGGGCGGGCTCGCGCTCACCGCGCGGAGCGCCTTGAGCAAAAACACACACCCGATCACCCCGCTGAGCCCGAGCAGGCCCACGTTGAGAAGGACGGTGAATACGTAGCTCTCGGTGGAGACCGTGAAGAACGCAAGGATCGGCCCGAGCGACGCGGCCACCGCCAGGATGACCGTGATCGACCCGACCAGAAGCCGCAGCGTTGCCACAAACCCCAGACGCGACCCGAGCAACGCGTTGAACACGTACAGCGACGGGAACGTCACGATCAGCGTGAGCAGGAACAGGAGCGGGACCTTTACCATGGAGGCGAGCATCTGGGCGCCCGCCAGTTCGGCGCCGTTGCGCACGCTGAACCAGCCCATGAAAAACCCATAGAGCCCGCCGAGCACGACGGCCGCGGGGACCATCCGCCGGAGCTGCAGCCCGTTCGTCTCGCGGGCCCCGAGCTCGGGGCCCGTGTGCCGTCCGCGCAGGAGCTCATCGATCGCGCCGAGCCATCCGAGCATGGGACGCCCTTTCCGTTGTTGGACGTGGTGACACAGAGACCATCAACGCCCGGCACACCGGGCATCGTGTGAAGAGAAGATCGCCTGAATACGATCGTGTGTGATCGTGCGTTCGCCTTACTTTCTCAATTGTGGCTCGGCGCCCCGGCCTCGCCCCGCCTCCCGCCGTGCCGGGCGCGTAGACTTCTCGGCCATCTGGCGGACCCGCAGATGAACCGCGCCGCCCGGCTCAACGCCCGCCACAACGCAGGCCCTATGCGCGCCACACATACACAACACCGATTCACGGCTCACGCGCTGCTCACGCTCATCGTGTGCTCGCTTGTCCTGCCAACACCCTGCCTCGCCCAGCGGGCCCGACGCTCGGCGCGATCTCCGATCGTCCTGACGAGCGATCGCGTGGACGCCTCCCCCGGTCGCCGCCTGCTGATCCCGGTCGTGTCGGCGGTCGGCGCCGGGGCTCCCGCCCAGCTCGAAGCGCGCCTGGACGACGGACGCACCCTCGACGCGGAGCTCGTCAGGCTGCAGACGAGCGACCGACCCGACACGCTCCGCGGCGCCCCGAGCTGGCTGCCGCGGGCGCGCCAGTGGTTCGCCATGGCGCCCGGGGATCCGCGCATCGATCTCAACACGCCCGGCTCCTGGTTCGTCCTGCTCCACCCACCCGAGGACAGCGCCGGGCAGGGACTCTGGATCGGCGGGCGACGCGTGGACATCGCCTGGCTGCCAGACCCCTACACGCTCCGCGAGACGGGCGACCCGCTCGAGGCCTGGTCGCCCTGGGCCAGCCCCTCGCCCGAGCCCTGGCGCGCCGACGCGGGCTTCCGCTCGCTCATCGAGGAAGACCGCCTCTCCCCGGCGCGCCAGTGGCGGTGGAAGCTCGCCGTCGGCCAGCTCGCCCCCACCGAGCCCTTCGGCGGGCATGGCGCCCCCGCGCCCATCGACTCGCCCGACGAGCTCCAGCGCGCTCTGACGCGGGCGCCCCTGGCCGACCGGGCGCTGCGGGCGTTCAGCGAACAGCTTGAGGCGCGATGGCAGGTCGCGCTCGCCTCCCTGCACCGCGCCGACCCGACAACCGCCCGGCGCGTGCGCGCCCGCCTCGCCGGGGCGGCGGACCTCTCGCCCGGGCCGATCGTCCCGATCTTCGCCCCACTGGACACGTTCACTGATGACCTGCTCGATGATCTGCTCGACCCGCGCGAGACCGACGCCCAGCGCAGCGCGATCGCCCGCGCCTGGCTCGGAGCCCAGCCCCGCGCCGTCGCGTGGGTGATCGACGACGCCGGGCGGTCCGACGCCCTGACCGACGCGGCCCGCCCGACCATCGGCATCGTCTCGCTCCCCGACGACGACCAGCCCCGGGCCCTCAACCTCGGCGGCGCGGCGCAGCGGGTGACCGTCGAGTCCGTCCCCCCCCGCATCGCGGCCGGCGCCAGACCCGACATGGACCCCCAGACCGGCACAGGCGTGGTCGGCGTCAACGTCGAACTCGGCGCCTGGAGCACGAGCCTTGGCGTCGCCTCGGGCGCGCTCCCCGTCACGCCCCCCGGGCTCACCATCGGGCCCCTGCGCCGCGCGTGGAGCATGGAATCGTGGCGCGACGGGCGTCTCGACATCGACGCGTCGGCGCCCAGCGACTCGCTGTGCGCCGCGATGCTGCACCGCGCGGGCGCCGACTGGCGCCTGTACGTCGAGTGCAAGCTCCCACCCGGCTCATCGCCCAGCGGCGAGCTCGTCCGCGTCTGGATCGGCCCGTTCTCCGCGCCCTCGAGCGTGCTGGCTGTCACCAGCGACGGGCGCGTGAACCCCGAGCTGGGCGGCTCCGGGCCGGCATGGACCGACGTCGGGCTCGGCGATGACCGGTGGTCCTTCGATCTGGACCTGCCCGCCGGCGCGGTCGGCGCCAACGGCGTGCTCCGCCTGGCGATCGAGCACATCGACACTTTCGGCGAGCGCACCAGCGCCCCGCGCCGCATGCTCCCCTGGCAGCGCGAGCCCGGGCGCCTCGCGATCGACACCCGCGCGTGGGAAGCCCTGGGGCCCACGACGGAGCGCTAGACCCCCGCCCGCGTCGGGGCCAGGTCCAGCGACTCAACAACGAGCCGGTGCAGGTCGATGTTGTCGATCACCGGGCCCAATCGATCGCTCCCGGGCCCGATCGCCGTCACCTCGACCAGGTCGGCCGTGTGGTTCGGGCTCAGGAACGCGACGCCAAAGGCGTTCGACAGCACCGCGCCCAGCACGGGACCGAAGCCCGAGACCGCCCGGAACCCGTCGGCGCGCTCCCGATCGACGAAACAGCGGTACAGCCAGGCGTGGTCCGCGTCGTCGAGCTCGACGCCCGTCGCCTGGTACACGAGCATGGGCAGCACGCCCATCATCGCCTCGCGCGAGCCGGCCGAGGCGAGCTGTGCCTGGATCCAGTCAAACGACTGGCGCCCATGGCTGAGAAGCTCGATGCCGCGCTCGCCCTTGTCGCCGTACAGCGTCAGCCCCGGGTTGGCGTTGCCGTGGTCCGTGGTGACGATCAGCAGCGTGTCGTCGCGCGCCGACACAAACCCGATCGCGCTCTCCAGAGCATCATCGAACGCGAGCTGATCGCGGACCAGCGAGACCGCGTCGTTGGCGTGGGCCGCGTGATCGACGCGCCCGCCCTCGACCTGCAGCACGAACCCGTCCGGCGCGCGCGCCAGGCGCCCCAGCGCCGCCTCGGTCATCTCGCGCAGGCCGGGCTCGGTGTCCGTGCGATCGGGCTCGTAGCTCATGTGCCCGTCCCGGAAGAGCCCCAGCAGCGGACCGTCGCCCGGCGCGGCCCGCAGCTCCGTTCGGTCCCGCACCACCGTCAGATCCTCACGCGCGAGCAGGTCCGCGGGCTTGAAGTGCCTGGCGCCGCCACCGAGGACGACGTCCACGCCCCGGTCGAGGATCTGGCGGGCGATCTCGTCCTCCTGCGAGCGGTCGGGGACGTTGGCGATGAACGACGCGGGCGTCGCGTGCGTCACGCGCGTCGTGGTGACCAGCCCGGTCGCCTTGCCCTGGTCGCGTGCGGTGACCAGCAGCGGGGTCGGGGCCGCGCCCGAGGGCTGCGTGTTGATCGATCCGTTGTTGACGTGCAGCCCGCACCCCCAAGCCGAGCCCGCGGCCGCCGAGTCGGTCACGAGTGAGTCGAGCGCGTGCGTCCGGCACATCGCGCGCCGGGCGCCGTCGGCCTGCCACAGCCCAGCCCAGGCGGTGGTGCGCCCGTGCTGCTGACGCGAGACCATGTCCGCCAGCGTGAGCGTGCCCGTGCTCATCCCGTCGGAAACCATGAAAATCACGTTGAGAGCGCGCGAGCGTCGCGAGGGCCCCGGCGCCGGGAGTAGCCCCACGCTCGTCGTCGAGGCGCACGCCCCGAGCGTCCCGGCGCTCGCCAGCGCGCCAATCCGCAGAAACCCACGGCGATTGATCAGTTTCGGGGGGTGGCTCACAGCGGTGCTCCTTGACGCGTCCGATGGTATCGCGCTCGGCCCGTGGGCGTGCGCTACACGCGCATGCGCCACGCGTACACGCCCCACTCAAGGATCAGCAGCACCGCCGCTCCCAGAACGAGCCAGTGCCAGATCTCCCGCGGGACGGGCGCCTCGCCCCGCCCCCGGGGCTCGATCTCCCGCCCGCCGATCTCGATCGTCCCGGGCGACGCGATCAGGCTCTCGTGAGGATCGAGCAGGTTCACGCAGACCGCGCCCCCCGGGGCGTTCTCGATCCGGTACACCCCCGCGCGTTCGAGCACGCCGAGATTGATCGGCTCCGAACCCCGGTGCGTCGCGGGGATCTCGACCTCCAGATCGGTCGGCCCGCTCAGGCGGAGGGCGCCCCGGGCGCCGGGCAGCGTGACCTGCGCGGGCTCGCCCGTGCGAAAGTGGACCGCGTCGTCGCCCGACCCTGTCCCGCTGAGCGACTCGACGGCGTTGGCCACGAAGATCGGGAACGAGAGTTGCAGGCCCCAGTTGGAACGGTTGAGCGCGAACGCGACGCCGATCCGCTCAACGCCCGTCGCCTCCGTCCGCCAGATCAGCCCGCCCCCCGTCGCGGTCGCCAGCGCCTCGCTGCGAACGCCCGACGCCGACGGGTCGGGCGTGAGCACGCGCTGGCGATCCACAATCAGCGTGTCCAGCGAGACATCCCGCAGCACCGGGTCCGCCCGCTTCCAGCTCACCACGCGCTCCGCGCCCGCTTCGGACGCCCGCTCAACCAGCCCGGGGAGGGGGACGCCGAAGCTCAGCGACGCGATGCCCGGGGCGGGCGAGCCCGCGCGGTCGAGCACGACCAGGTCGATCGCGCTCATGTCGCCGGTCAGGAACCGCGCGTAGTCCTCGGGCGCGACGACCCGCAACGAGCCCAGATCGAGTTCTTCTAGCACGTCCCGGAGGAAGCGATCTGGGGACGCGTCGGGCGCGACGACCAGCACCGTGGGCTTGGTCGGCGCCCGGATGACCAGCTGCGCGCCGTTGTCGCTTGCCAACGCGTCGTCACGCCCGATGCGAACTCGGACCACACCCCCCCGCGCCAGGCGAAGCTCGGCGGTGCTTGTCGCCCCTGCGGGCTGCTCGCCCGCGGCCTCGATCACCACCGGGCGGCGCTGGAGAGTCTCCCCGTCCACGCTGATCTCCAGCGTCGTCGCCGTGCGCTCGGGGCGGACCGACTGCAGCGCGACGAACACACGAACGAGCGTGGGGTCGGCGCCGTCCCGGCTCGCGCCCAGGCCCACGATGCCGACATTGTCGCGCCCACCGTCGGGCGCAGGCCCGACGCGCTCGAAGCGGACCTGGGCCCCCGCCAGCGAGAGCGCGCTGCCCATCGCGCTCGAGCCGTCGGAGAGAACCACAACCAGGGGCGCCCGCTCGAGGACTGCCTCGTCCGTGCCCGTCTCGATCAGCGACTCGACCAGGGCGAGCGCGACGCCGAGGCGCCCGGGCTGATCGGTCGGTTCGAGGCTGTCGAGGGCGCGCCCGATCTCGGCCCGCGATCGCGTGGGGGGCGTGATGACGCGCGCATCGTGCCCCAACGCGATCAGCGTCACGCTGGGGGCGCCCAGGCCCGAGAGCAGCTCGCCGGTCAGCTCACGCGCCCGCTCGACCGCCGCCTCGAAGCGTGATCGCTGACCGCCCGCATCGGTCGCGGACATCGACGCCGTCCGGTCGATGACGACGAACACGCTCGAGCGAGCCGCGCTCTCGCCCATGACCGCCGGGCGCCCCAGCGCGCCCACCAGCAGCAGCAGGATCAGCACGTGCAGCAGGAGCAGCAGCGAGGGGCGCAGCCAGCGGAGCGGGACGTTGACCTGCAGGTCCCGAGTCGCCTGCTCCCAGAACATCGTCGAGCTGACCCGGACCGGTCGCCGGCGAAGCCTGAGCAGATAGAACGCCACCAGCGTGGGCAGCGCCAGGCCCAGCGCGACGATCGCCGACATCGGGGCCAGCAGCGTCACGCGCCCGGCCCCGAGTAGCCCTTGCCCACGACGTACGTCTCGCTCGAGACGTCACGCGAGGCGCGGGGCTTATAGCTCCTGGCCTCCCTGAACATCGTGCCCGTGAGCCGGACCAGGTCCTGGTGCGTCTCGCCCTCGAACACCTTCATCGCCAGGTTCCCGCCCGGGCGGAGCAGGTGGGGCAGACGCTCAAGGATCGCCTCGCAGAGGTGGACCGAGCGGAAGTGGTCGCCGTGCCCGCTCGTCGGAGGCGCCATGTCCGACACCACACAGTCGAACTTCCGACCGGACTCGCCCAGCAGGATCGCCGGGTCGATCGTGGTCAGATCGCCCCGGAGCACGTGCACGTTGGGCTCGAACCCATGATCGACCTCCTGCAGATCAATCCCCACGGCCACCCCCTGGGCGCCCACCAGCCTCCGGCACACCTGCAGCCACGACCCCGGGGCGCACCCCAGATCCAGCACCCGATCGCCCGTGCGGATGAGGCCTTTTTTCTCGTTGAGCTCGAGCAGCTTGTACGCGGACCGGGCGAGGTACCCCTCCGCCTTGGCCCGCCTGAAGTATTCATCGTGCAAGACCCGGCGTGCCATCGGCTCAGGATAGGGGGCGCCCGCCAGACTCGCCGATCAGGACCGCAAGAACGAACCGGAAGCCTCCGCCGCGCCCGGCGGGCCGCTATTCCGGCGCCTCCAGGGCGGGCGCCCTCGAAGCGTCGGTCAGCTTCCGCACCCCATCCACAAGCATCACCGTCCCCAGCACCAGGATGAACACCGCGAACGCCCGCTTGAGCGTCGCGGGCGACAGCCCGCTGGCGATCTTTGCGGCGAACGTGCTCGCCACAAAGCTGCCCACGATGAACGGCAGGATGATCATCGCGTCGAGCCCCTCGAACCCGTGCGCGATCAGCCCGCTGGCGCAGTTGATCGAGATCACCACCAGGGACGTCCCGATCGCGTGCTTCACGGGCAACCGCCCCACGAGCGTCAGCGCGGGCACGATCAGGAACCCCCCGCCCACACCCAGAAAGCCCGTGAGAAAGCCGACCGCGACCCCCGCGACCAGCAGCGGCGCCGAGCGGCGCAGCCAGCCCGCGTCCGGATCGGGCGTGGGATCGGGGCGAGCGCGTCCCGCGCTGCGGTACATCCGCACGCCCGCGAACAGGATCACCGCCGCCAGGCACAGCAGCAGCACGAACCCGGGAACTCGCGCCGAGAGCGTCGCCCCCAGGAACGCGCCAGCGAACCCGGTCACAGAAAACAGCCCCGCGGCGCCCGCCCGCACGCGCCCCTGCCTGGCGTGGATCACGCTCCCGTACAGGCTCGTCGCGCCTACGATCGCCAGCGCCAGCACGACCGACTGCTTCTCGCCGATGCCCAGCCCGTAGATCAGCGCCGGCAGCACCAGGATCGACCCGCCCGCGCCCAGCGCGCCCAGCGAGAGCCCCACGAGCCCGCCAAAGAACAATGACAGGGCGATGTCCACGACTCAGGCTTCGCCCGCGAGGCGCGCCACGCCCGCGATGGCCGCGTCGATCTCCGCCTCCGTGCTGAACGGGCCGGGGCTGAACCGCACCGTCCCGCCCAGCGGGTGGCTGCCGATCGCCTCGTGCGCCATCGGGGCGCAGTGAAACCCGGCCCGGCAGACGATCGCGTCGCGCTCGTTGAGCGCCGCCGACGCGTCCTTGGGCGCCACGCCCGCGATGTTGATCGAGACCGCCGCGGTCCGGTTGTTCATGTCGCGCCCGCCGTAGACCGTTACGCCGCGGATCGCGTCCAGGCCCGCGATCAACCGCTCGACCAGCGCGTGCTCCGCCTTGTTGACGTTCTCGACACCCCGCTCCAGCAGCCACTGGGCCCCCGCCGCGGCGCCCGCGATCGCCGGCAGGTTCAGCGTCCCCACCTCATAGTCCGCCGGCACGTGCCCGGGCAGCCCGTGCTTGCCCGAGTCACCCCCCGTCCCCCCCTCGGCCATCGTCCGCAGCACCACGTCCTCCGCGACCCACAGCGCCCCGCAGCCCGTCGGCCCGAACAGGCCCTTGTGCCCCGCGATCGCCAGCATGTCCACGCCCAGGTCCATCACATCAATCGCCTTGATCCCCACCGCCTGCGCCCCGTCCAGCAAACACAGCGCCCCGTGCTCGTGCGCCAGGCGCACGATCTCCTTGCACGGCAGCAGCTCACCCGTGACGTTGCTCGCCATCATGCACGCAACGAGCTTCACGTTCTTGTCCCTGAGCGTCCGCTCGTAGAACGACAGATCAAACGGCTCGCCCGGCGCGTAGGGGACGACGACGAACTCGACCCCGCGCTCCGACGCGAGCTTGCGCACCGGGCGCGACACCGCGTGGTGTTCCAGCGAACTCATGACGATGCAGTCGCCCGCCTGCCAGTCGCGCCCCTGGATGCCAAGGTTGAGCGCGTACGTGCAGCCGGGCTGGAAAATCAGGCGCTTCGGGTTGGGCGCACCGATAAGCCCCGCGATCGACGCGCGCCCGGACTCGAGCAGATCGGGCGTGTCCTCGGACATCGCGCTCGAATGGCGCCTCGGGCTCCCGAACTCGCGCATGGCCTGGTCGGTCGCCTGATAGACGCACTCGGGCTTGGGCCAGGTCGTCGCCGCGTTGTTGAGATAGATCACGTCGCTCATCGGTCGCTCCGCTTGGAAGGCGAGCGTAGCACGGCGCGGCCCACCCACGCCCATCGAAGACCCCATTTCAGGCGTCCAGGACCGCCGCCGAGCCCTCACGCCGCCAGTCGGCGAAGGCCTCGCCCGAGCCCGACACCGCGTGGACCCCGCCGAAGAACACGTTCGCGGCCGACCACTCGTTCACCGGGCATCGCGCACGCATCGCGTCCAGCGCCGCCTCGCTCAGCCCGGGCTCGACCTGCAGCGCCCGCCCGTCCCAGTGGACCCGCGACGCCGAGACCGCGTCCTCCAGCGAGCGGTCGAAGTCCAGCACCGCCGAGAGCACCCGCCCGATCGCGCTGCGGATCCGCTTGGACCCCCCAGAGCCGATCACCAGGCTCGGGCGCCCGCCCGTGAGCACGATCGTGGGCGACATCATCGACGCGATCCGCACCCCCGGCGCGTCGCTGTGGAACCCGCCCGGGAACAGGTCGTCCTCGCCCATCATGTTGTTGAGCATGACCCCCGTGCCCGGGACCATGACGCCGCACCCCTGCCCGTTGGAGGTCGTCATCGACGCCGCGTTGCCCTCCGCATCGATCACGCTCACGTGCGAGGTCCCGCCGATGAACCGGCGCACGCGCGCGACGCTCTCGCCCCGCCCCGCCTCGAACGCCTCGTCGCTCAGGTCGCGGTCCTTCTCGATCTCGCGCTGCACGCCCACCATCGCCGCCAGGTGCTCGGGCGAATCGAACGCGCATCCTTCGGGCAAACACTCGCGCAGCAGGCGGCGCGCGTGCAGGATCAGCCGCCCCCCGAAGCTCGGGGGCGGGTTGGTCAGGATCGTCCGCCCGCCCTCGTCCAGACGCAGCGGCTCGCGCTCGATCACCCGGTACGCGCCCAGATCCTCGCCCGTCAGCAGGCCGCCCCGCGCGCGCATGATCGCGTCGATCGAGTCGGCGATCGCGCCCGAATACAGCGAGACCGAGCCCCTCGCGACGACCTCGAGCGTCTCGGCGTAGGCCTCGGAGCGGATCACCCCGCCCTCGCCCAGCAGCTCGCCCCCGGGCGCGAACATCGCGCGTGATTCGTCGTCCTCAAGGAAGATCGGCCCCAGGATCTGGTTCACAAACGCCTGCGAACGGTTGAGCGCCACGCCCTCGCGGGCCGCACGCACCGCGGGCGCGACGATCTCTGTCAGCGCCACCCGCCCCAGCCGCGCGTGCGTCTCCAGATACCCCGCCAGCACCCCCGGCGCGGCGCACGCCCCCGCCCCGATGTGAAACACCTGCGTCGCGTCCCCGAACGGCACGTGCAGCGGGCGAAAGTCCAGCGCCCCGTGCTCCTCCGCCCCACGCCCGGGCGTGTCGCAGAAGAAGTCCAGCAGCGTGCTCTCACCGGCGCTCGTATGCGCCAGCAGAAACCCGCCCCCGCCCAGGCTCGTCAGCGCCGGCTCGGCGATCGGTCCCGCGAACCCAGCAGCGACGATCGCGTCGAACGCGTTGCCCCCGGCCTCAAGGATCTCCACCGCGGCGCGCGTGACCACCTCGTGCCCGCTCGCCACGCCGCCCTTGCATGTGCTGTGGACCTTGTTCCCCATCACGCTCCCGCTCGGGGGGTGCCACGGCTTGGCCCGCCAGGGCAAGCCGTGCCTCCACACAGGGCGCCGCTGGCGCGGTCAACCTGTGGCGCCCACGTTCTTGACGATCTGAGCCTAGTGGGGGACTTCCTTGACCGCGTTGCGGTTCCACGCCGGCACCCGGACCACGATCGGCCCGTCGCCCTCGATCTCGCACTGGCAGCTCAGCCGGCTGTTGAGCTGCAGCCCCGGCGCCTCCTCGACCCGGTCCTCCTCGTCCTCGGTGGGCTCGGAGACCTGGTCCATCCCCTGCTCGATATACACGTGGCACGTCGAGCACGCGCAGACCCCGCCGCACGCGTGCTCGATGTTGATCCCGTGCTCCACGGCGATCTCGAGCAGGTGCTCGCCCTTGGCCGCCAGCATCTCGTGCTCGACCTTCTCCGACCCGTCGTCGTTGAGCGACTCGGGGTCCTCGAGGATGAACTTCACCGGGACGATCTCGGGCCCGTGGTCGTGATCAGAATGCTTGAGATGCATAGGGTCGAGGCTCCGCGGTGGGGACAGATGAAGGTTAGACTCATTCTAGAGGCCCCATCCGTGCAAGTCCCAGGGACGGGGCAGCCGATGGGTTCACCCCGGGGCGAGCGGATTTCGCCCGACTCTCGACGGATCGACCCCGGAGCCCCGCGTGACCGAGCCAAGCGACAGCCACAATCCTCACCCGATCGAGCTGACGGTCGTCGCGCCCGCCCACGACGAGGCCGACAACGTCGAGCCCCTCGTCGAGCAGGTCGGCAAGGCGCTCTCCGACGCCGGCGTCGAGTTCGAGTTCATCCTCGTGGACGACGCCTCGACCGACGCCACGCCCCAGCGGGCCGCCGCGATGCAGCCCACCCGCCCGTGGCTCCGCGTGATCTCCCTGGGCAAGCCCGCGGGGGGCGGTGGCAACGGGCAGTCCTGCGCGTTCAAGGTCGGCTTCGCCGCCGCGCGTGGGCGACTCGTCGGCGTGCTCGACGCCGATCTCCAGAACGACCCCGCCGAGTTCCCCCGCATGCTCGCCCTGCTCAAGGAGCACGACGCGGACATGGTCCAGGGCGACCGCTCCGCGGCCCGCCGCCAGGGCGACTCGCCCATCCGCCAGTTCGGCTCGGTCATCGGGCGCGTCTTCCGCCGCATGATCCTGGGCGATTCAATCCGTGACACGGGCTGCTCGCTGCGGGTCATGAAACGCGAGATCGCCGTCGCGATCCCGCTCGAGTTCAAGGGCATGCACCGGTTCATCCCGGTCTCGGCGCGCAAGATGGGCTACACCGTCATCGAGACCCCCGTCGCCCACCGCGCCCGCCACGCGGGCGAGCCAAAGTATGGCATGGGCATCGCCAAACGCGCCATCCCCGGGCTCATCGACTGCTTCGCCGTCCGCTGGATGGGCAAACGCCGTCGCACACCGACCAGCGTGCTGGAGCTCGGCGCCCTCGCCCCGCACGCGGAGCGCGTGGTCGTGCGCCCCCACAGCGCCGAGGCGGCGCACGCGGGCGGGGAGCAGGCGTGAAGGCGGGCCCGATCATTGCAATGGTGGCGCTCATCGCCGTCGGGATGTGGCTCGTCCTCCAGCCCGCGCTGAGCAAGTCCGGCTACGACTACGAGATCCGCGTCGGCGCCATCCGCATCCTCGTGGACGAGACCGACCGCGGCGTCCGCATCGTCGAGCCCGAGCACCTCGCGACGACCGAGCCCATCGACACCGCCACGCTCGACGCCGTCGTCTCTCGCCAGGTCGAGCTCTGGCAGCGGCGCCCCGCGCTGGAGCGCACCCTGCTGGGCTTCTTCAACATCAGCAGCTGGCTGAACTTCGTCTGGGTCGGCATCGGGCTCGTCGGGCAGGGCGCCTTCTTCGGGCGCATGTTCGTCCAGTGGGTCGTCAGCGAGAAAAACCGGCGATCCGAGGTGCCCGAGCTGTTCTGGTGGTTCAGCTTCGTCGGCGGCATCTGCCTGTTCACCTACTTCGTCTGGCGCGTGGACGTGGTCGGCGTGCTGGGCCAGTCCACGGGCGTCGTGATCTACGCGCGGAATCTTCGCCTGATCCACAAGCAGCGCCAGCGCGAGGCACGCTACGCCCAGGCGGTTCCCGAGCCCGGATCACACCCCGGGGCGCCCGGCGACGACGCCTGACCCCGTTTGCGTCCGAGCCCTCCAGCGCAGAGACTGTGCGCATGAACGTGTACCTCGATGATGAACCCCTGCGGGTCGAGCCCCCCACCCTGGCCCGGGCGATCCAGGTCGCCCGCGACACCGCCGACGCGCGCGGACGCGTGGTCATCGAGGTCAAGGGCGACGGCGTCACCGTCCCCGGGGACCTGCTCGACAGCCCGCCCGACAACGACGCCGGCTTCGGCGAGCTCCGCATGCTCTCCACCCCGCCCGGCCCCTTCGTCCGCGAGACCCTGCTCGAGGCCCGCACGGTGCTGGAAGACGCGGTCCGCGCCCAGGACCAGGCCGCCGAGCTGGTCCAGGCGGGCACGCTCGGGGCCTCGCTCGAGCCGCTGCACAAGGCGTTGCAGTGCTGGTCGGTCGTGCGCGATGTGGTCGAGCAGAGCCAGGCGCTGCTGGGCGAGTCCGCCGGGAGCGTGAGCTTCCAGGGGCCCAGGGGCACAACGACCGGCGAGGACTGCATCGCCCGCCTGAGCGTCGCTCTGCGCGATGTCCGATCGGCCCTTGAGCAGTCGGACTGGTCCGCGCTCTCCGACGCGCTCGCCTACGACCTGGGCGAACTCTCGGGCGACTGGCGGTCCATGCTCGAGGCCCTGGGCGATCGAGCGACGCCCGGGGCCGCCTGAGCCGGACGGTCGCCGCGAGGATCACCCGCCCCGAGGGGGCAATGATCTGACGTTGGCGGGCGCGAGGCCCACTCGGGAGGGACGCTTTCCAGGCCATGAGCGGGACAACGGACAACCCCGAGCCGATACAGCGGCTGCTCGCCCAGGCGCACGAGGCGGGCGCCTCGGGCGACTGGGTGGGCGCGAGCGTCGCCGCCCTGGACGCGATCCACGACGCCCGCCGGCGCCGTGACTTTGCGGGCATGGCCCGCGCGATCGGCGCGTACCGCAACGCCTCGGCGCAGGTGATCGAGCTGGCCGAGCATGAGAGCGATGGCGCGATGATCATCTCGCGCAGCGCCGACGCGCCCGACCCGCTCTGCGCGGGGTGCTACCTGCTCCAGCCCCCGATGATCGGCGCCGACGCCACGCGCCTGCGCGAGGCCGCGTTCGCCGGCGGGCTGCCCGTGCGCGTGCTGGCGCGCGAGCCGATGACCCGCGACGGGCTCTGGCCCGTGGTCGCGGTGGGGGACGTCATCGTCCGAGCCAAGGTCGAGCCGCCCGAGAAGCTGCAACGCGTCGAGGGTGTGATCACCAAGGACGCCTACCCGGGCCCGGCGCCGCTGGACTGGTTCCGCGCCGCGATCGGGTCGCTGGGCGAGACGGCCCTCTCACGCCTCGACGCCGATGAGCCGCCGCAGCACCGCGTGGACGACCTGCTCGAGATACTCTCGGCCCTGCCCGAGCACACGGGCGTACTCGACGCGCTCGAGTCCGCGGGCGCCGAGGCGCAACAAAAACCGGCGCCGACACTCCCGCGTCGGCGCCCGGTGATTGATGATCCGTACTCGTTCTAGCCCGCGCTCGGACGCTAGTGGAACGGGCAGTGCTGCGGGTGGTAGTACCGCCGCTCGTGGTAGTGGTAGACCACGTCGTCGCTGGGCGGGTACTCGTACCCGCGGGCGTACCCGTCGTTGTAGCCCTGGTCGTAGCCCCGGTCGTACCCGCCGGTGCGATGGGCGTACGCCTCACGGCGCGACTGCTCTTCCTTGCGTCGGTTCTGGTCGCCGATGACCGCGCCGGTGGCGCCGCCCGCGACCGCGCCGATCGCGGCGCCAGCGCCCGCGTTGCCCGTCAGCGAGCCGATGGCCAGCCCGCCGAGCGCGCCGACCGCAGCCCCGCCCAAGGCGCCCTCGCCCGCGTTCTCACACCCGCCCGCGACCATCGCCGCCGCAGCGAGCGTGGACACGAGCGCTAGGCGCCTGTTCTTGCTGATGTGTGTCATCACAGCCTCCTTCCAGAGCGTCCGCCCCGCGGCGCTCGGGTGTACATACTTTGCCATGTCCTGACCGCACGCTCAAGGCGCGCCCTGACAGGAATCTCAGTAAGTATATACTAACTCCAGGGGGAGTTTGTTCCCGGATTCCCAAAAAAGTCAGGACAGGACGGGGGGCGCCGGGGTTCAGCCGCCCGAGGCCTGGGCGCGGTTCGCGCCGGCGCCGTAGCGACGCAGCAGCTCGACGATCTGCGGCTGCCCGGGCTCGAGCTGGAGCGAGCGCCGGAGGGCCACGACCGCCTCGCCCAGTGAGCTGGTATCGCGCTGCCCGGACCAGAGGAACTCGTTGAGCTGGCAGACCGCCACGCCGTTGAGCGCGGGGAAGTGCCCGCTGTCCATCGACAGGGCTTTCTGGAAGGACTCGAGGGCCGCGTCGTAGCGACGCAGGCGGAACAGGCCCGAGCCCATCCGCTCGTAGGCGATGGCGCTGGGCTCGATGCGGATGAGCTGGTCCAGCGTCGCGACCATCTCGGCGTGGCGCTTGGCGTGCCCGAGCGAGTCGGCCAGGCTCAGCAGCAGACGCGGAGAAAGATCCATCAGCTCGGCGGCCTGCTGGAACTCGATGACCGCCTGCTCGTGCTGGTTCAGGGCCGCGTACGTGGCGCCCAGGTTCACGCGGGCCTCGCCCGAGTCGGGCGTGACCGCGACGGCGCGCTGGGCGAACGCCAGCGCCTGCGCCGGCTCGCCGACCTGCAGGTACGCGGTCGCGATGTTCAGATTCGTCTCAAAGTCGCCCGGGCGGATCGTCAGCGCCCGAAGGTATGCCTGGATCGATTCGCCCAAGCGGTTCATGAGCTGGAGCACGAGCCCGTGCCCGAACTGCGCGTCGAAGTTGCGGGGCTCGAGCTGGGCGGCGCGCCCGAAGTTCTTCTCCGCGTCGGGCAGGTTACCCTGACGACGGTAGATGTCGCCCGCGCCGATGTAGGCCACGGTCATCGCGGGGTTGACCGCGATGGCCCGCTCGAACTCGCGCAGGGCCGCTTCCAGGTCGCCCTCGGTCATCTTCTGCTGGGCGGTCACGACCGCGTCGTTGGCCTGGGCCCGGCGTTCGGACCGGGTCTGGTTGCGGTTCTTGGAGACCGTCTGGTTCGGTGTGTTCTTGTCACGCCGGGCTTCACCCGCGGCGCGGCAGCCGGTCATCGCCGGAGCGATCACCAGGGTCAGCATGACGATCGAGAGAGTCAGGGGCAGGGCGCGGGTTGGACGCATCATCGTCATGGTTCCGTCTCTGGCTGGCTCCAAGAAGGTCCTCCACCCGCCGAACGTGACGGATGAGGGGCGCCGACTCTATCCCTTGTCGGCTCCGTGAAACGCGGGGGTGAGGATTTCAACGATTCTGAGACCCTTTCGGTTCGCGCCGAGTTCACGGATCGCGTCCGAGAGCGGATCCGGGGCGGATCGGGCTCTCTCTGGTTTTTGCCCCCTTTGCCTAGCTTCCCATCAGGCCCCGGAGCCGGCGCAGATTCTGCGCATCGAACGCCCGCCCTCGCTCGTCCACGCCCTTGGGCGTTTCCATGATCATGGGGCGGTCGTCCAGCTCCGGGCGGTTCACCACCGCCGCGAACCCGGTGTCCTTGAGCGCTTTCCGCCCGGGCGTGCCCGAGGGGCCCGGCGGCCTGCCGATCGTGCCCTGCCCGATGTGCTCGTGCCGGTCCTTGCGGGAGTCGAACGGGACCTTGGAATCGTTCAGGTGCAGCACCCTGAGGTTGGACAGGCCGCAGGTCTGGTCGAAGCGGTCCAGCGCCGCGTCGGCGGTCGTGCGGTCGGACATGTCGTACCCGCCCGAGTGCGCGTGGCAGGTATCCAGGCAGAAGCCCACACGCTCGGGCGCAGGCGTCGTGTCGAGGATCATCGCGCGCAGCTGCGCAAGCTGCTCGAACGTGCGTCCCAGGTTCGAGCCCGAGCCGACGGTGTTCTCAAGGCAGACGACTACATGCATGCCCGAGGTGCGTTTGAGCAGCGCTTTGTAGGCCCTGGCGATCCGCGCCAGGCCCTTCGCCTCGGTCGAGGTGGTGTAGGCGCCAGGGTGATGCACGAGGTACGGGATCGACAGCTGGGCGCAGCGTTCGATCTCGACGGTCATCAGGTCCACGCTCTTGGCCCAGAGCTCATCGTCGGGGCTGGCGAGGTTGATCAGGTAGCTCGCGTGCGAGACGGTCCGGTCCTGCCAGCCCAGACGCTCGAGCTCGCTCAGCCAGTCGCTCGTCGCGCCGGGGTCCAGCGGGCGGACCCTCCACTGCTGCTGGTTTTTCGTAAAGACCTGCACGGTGTCCAGCCTGAGCGACTCGGCCTCACGCAGGGCGTTGACCATGGCGCCCGCGATGGAGAGATGGGATCCGAACAATGGCACGGACGGAGCGTAGCGGCGTGATCACGCGTCGGTCTTGGGGCCGGCCCGGGGCGCCGGTATGATCGGGCAAGGAGCCGCGGTGTCCGACGAGCAGTCCATCCGGGTGAACTTTGGGTCGTGGATGGCGCTGTTCCCGCTGGACCGGGTGGTGCTGCTGCCCCAGCAGGTCATGCCCCTGCACATCTTCGAGCCCCGCTACGTACAGATGGTCACGCACGCGCTCGACTCGTCCGGGCAGATCGCCATGGGCATGTTCGCCGGCGACCGCTGGAAGCAGGAGTACCACGGGCTGCCCCCCGTGCGCCCCGCGGCCTGCGTCGGGCAGATCGTCCAGCACGAGCGGATGGGCGATGGGCGCTACAACATCCTGCTCCAGGGCGTCTGCCGCGCGCGGATCGGGGAGGAACGCCCGCCCGACGACGACCGCCAGTACCGCTGCGCCCGCCTCGATCCGGTCGAAGAGCAGAGCGAGACGCTCATCGACGAGGGCCTGGAGCGCCTGCGCGACTGGATCGAGCGCATGATGACCCACGGCGCGCTGCGCCGCGTCGCGATCGCCGAGCAGGTCGTCGAGTACGTCCGCAACGAGGACGTGCCCACCCCCGTGCTGATGGAGCTCGTCTCGTTCGCGATGATCACCGAGCCCGGGGCGAGGTACGGGCTGCTGGCCGAGGGCGACGTGCTCCAGCGCGGGCGCCTGCTCCGCGACGGTCTCGAACGCCTGGTTTGGCTCATCCGCCAGGCCGAGGACCAACGCCCCGAGGCGTGGCCCAAGGGCATGAGCTGGAACTAGCGGGCGGCAGGTCGTGAGATCGGCTGGTCGGCAACTCGGGGATCAGGCGCCCCGACCTGCCGATTTCCCGATCTCCCGCCTCTACGATCCTCCATGCCAGACCCCTCACTCCTCGAAACCTTCCCCAGCCCGGCCGAGACGCCCTTCGTCGTGGAGCACGTGAACGAGGAGTTCACCAGCGTCTGCCCCAAGACCGGGCACCCGGACTTCGGGGAGATCACCGTCCGTTTCCAACCAGCCCCCGCTGGCCAGGGCGGGACTTGCGTCGAGCTCAAGAGCCTCAAGCTCTATTTCCAGAGCTTCCGCAGCGAGGGCATCTTCTACGAGGCGGTCACCAACCAGGTCCGCGACGACCTTGTCGCGTGCATGAAGCCCGCGTGGCTGCAGGTCATCACGGACTGGCGCGGGCGCGGCGGGATCCGATCGATCATCCGCGCGGACCACGGCGACGTGCCCGGAAACTATCTGGGGATCTGACCCATGCGCGCTGGAAGACCAATCGCCTCGATCCTGATCGCCGCCGCGCTCGCGGGCGGCGCGACCGCCCATGAGCCGGAGGCGCCCATGGTTTCTACGAGCGTGGCGCCCGAGCAGCGCAACGCCGCGCTCGCCTACGCCATGCTCTGGGCCCAGACGCCCGACGGGTTCCACGAGCTCGCACGCTCCATCCCCAGCCCGAAGGCGATGGCGCCCGACTGGTCACCCCCCGCGGCGATGCGGACCAAGCTCGATCTGCACGCGGCTCTTCTCGACGGCGTCGGGCAGGCGGCGGCGCTCGAACGGTGCGACTTCGAGCTCGAGCGCGAGAAGGGCGTCTCGACGCCGCTGCCGCACATGAGCTTCATGCACATGACGTTCCGCATGCTGCTGGCCGACGCGAGGCGCCTGAGCCTTGAAGGTGAACCGGACGCCGCCGCCGCGCGCCTGACGACCATGCTGGGCATGGCCCGACATCTATCAATGGACCTGACGCACGTGTCCTCGCGTGTCGCTGGCGAGGCGACACAGGTGGCCTGCGAGCACGGCGCGGCGCTGCTCAAGTCCCACGATGTTTCGGACGAGGCGAAGGGCGAACTCCGCGCCGCGCTGGACCGGTTTGACCCGGACGACCCCTTCAACGCCCGGGCCGCGACGGTCGCGACGGTGGAGTACAGCATCGCCAACTCCGCGCTGGACCTGCGCGACCGAGAGTTCGAGCGCATCGGGAATACTGGATTTATCGGCATCGAGTCCATCGAGACGCCCGTGCCCGTCACGATGCCCGAGCAGCAGGCGTGGATCGACACGGAGATGAATCGCTGCCGCGCGTGGGCGCGGGACGTTATCGCGGCCATGGGCACCACGGACAACCCCGACGCCGAGCTTCGCGCCATCTCGCAGCGAGCCCGAACGGGCGAGTACGGCCCGCTCGCGAAGTCCGGCCTCGCCTACTCGCTGACCCCGGTCTGGAAAGCGGAGTCCGAGGCGAGGGCGTCAATGCAGGATCTAGCTCAGATTCTCGGGAACTGACGCCCGGGCCCGGGCGACGCCTACCCTTCCCGATGCCAACCACGTCTGACACCGCCCGCCGCTTTATCGCCGACATGACCCCCGCCGAGCGCATCGAGGGCGCCTTCTCCATCGCCAACACCCAGACCGGCACCAAGAAGAACGGCGAGCCCTACCTCCGCTGCCTCATCGGCGACAAAACCGGCCAGGTCCCCGGGCGCAAGTGGACCGTGGACGAGAACCTCATCCGCCGCCTCCCCGCCGACGGCTTCGTCTGGCTCGAGGGCGAGACCCAGGCCTACCAGGGCGAGCTGCAGATCATCGTCCACGTCATCGACCCCCTCGACCCCTCCCCCGAGCAGATGCGCGAGCTGCTGCCCGCCTCCAAGCGCGACCCCAAAGAAATGTTCGCCGAGGTCGTCGCGCTGCTGGGCACGCTCGAGCACCCCGCCATGAAGGCGCTGGCCCAGGCCTACCTCGACGACGAGTTCCTGATGGACCAGTTCCGCACCGCCCCCGCCGCCAAGACCATGCACCACGCCTACCTCGGCGGCCTCTGCGAGCACACGCTCAACCTCATGAACCTCACCAACGTCATCTGCCCGCTCTACCCCAAGATCAACCGCGACCTGGTCATGATGGGCCTCTTCCTGCACGACCTGGGCAAGACGCGCGAGCTGGTCTACGACCGAGGCTTCATGTACTCCGACCGCGGCGAGCTCATCGGCCACATCGTCGAGGGCGCCATCATGCTCCACGACAAGGCCCAGCAGATGATGCACGAATCCGGCCAGCGCCTCCCCGCGGGCGCGCTCACCGTCCTCCAGCATATTATTCTGTCACACCACGGCGTCCCCGAGTACGGCGCCGCCAAGATCCCCTCCACACCCGAAGCGATCTTCGTCTCCATGCTCGACAACCTCGACGCCAAGACCGCCATCGCCCTCGACGCCGCAAGGCCCGACCGCGCCAGCGGCATGGACCTGGGCGGCAACTTCACCGAACGTCAGTGGGCCCTGGACACCAAGCTCTACAAGCCCGATCCCCTCGCGGAATAAAGTTCGCACGCAAGGGTTGACGGGGCGACGGGGATGGCAATGATCGTCCCCGGAGAACCCCATGCGCTCGACGATGCACACATCCAACCCGCTGTTTGCCCGAGATCTCGGGTCGGCGATCGGTGTGCTCGCCCTGAGCCGGGGCGGCGGCGCCCAAGCCGCGTAGCTCTCAGGACCCGTTCCGCCGGGTTCAAACCTCATCAACCAGTCGTTCCCAGTTTCGTTGGACTCCTCCGCGCGCCCGTGGCGTGCGTGGGCGGAAGGTATCGCCATGGCGCCAATCACCGACACCAAGGCCGTCCGTCGTCTCGCGCCCGAGGACGTGCGCGTGGGTTCGTACGTCATCCCGATGGGCGAGGTCCTCGAGTTCCTCTGCCGGTGCGATGTCGTGCCTGGCGCCATCGTCGTGCGCCGCTTCGAGATTACCGCGACCGATGACGTGCGCGTGTACCGCGTCGTCGGCGTCTTCCTGCCCTACGTCCACGTCCGCGACGCCCACGGCGCGCACGCCACGCTCGACCTCCGCATGCTCCGCCTGGGCAAGGTCCCCAAGGGCCTGGGCAAGCTCGTCCACCAGAGCCTCCGTGCGGACAAACGGCGCGAGCGCAAGGGCAAGAAGAAGTAAGCCCTCAACGAGCGGGCGGGGCGAGGGCTCCGCCCGCTGCATTTACGGATAATCCTGCCGCGTCGGCCGGATCAGCACGTCGCTCATGTGCACGTGCGCCGGCTGGCTCGTCGCGAACGACACGCTCCGCGCCACGTCTTCGGGCTCGAGCACCGGCCCGATCTTCTCCACCACGCCCCTGAACCACGCCGCGTCGTACCCCGCCACCTCCTGGAACTCGGTCCGCACGAACCCCGGCTCGATCAGCGTCACACGGATGCCCTTGGGCCCCACCTCGCGCCGCAGCGCCTCGGCCAGCGAGTTCACCGCGAACTTCGTCGACCCGTACATCGAGCTGAACGGGCTGATGTGCCGCCCCACGTTTGAGCCGATCACGACGATGTCCCGCGGGCGCACCCGCCAGTCCTCGTGCTTGAGTTCGCCCAGCATCCGCTCGGCCGCCGCACGCATCAGCTTCGCCGCGCCCACGATGTTCGTCCGGATCATCTCCTCCCACAACCCCGGGTCCGACGTCAGCACCGAACCATCGAGCCCCCGCCCCGCGTTGACGACCACCAGATCCGCCTCGCGACCAAAGTGGTCCATCGCCCGGTTGAGCACCGCCTCCACCGTCCGCGTCTCCCCGGCGTCCCCCGCGACCGCCATCGCCTTGCCCGAGTCCGCGTGGATGTTGATCTCCTGCGTGATCCGGTCCAGGCGGTCTTCACGCCGCGCGTTGAGGATCACGCCCGCCCCGTGGGCCGCCAGCGAGCGGGCAATGGCCTCGCCGATCCCGGCGCTGGCCCCGGTCACGACGCTGATTCGGCTGCTCAGATCGATGGTCATGCGCCAAGCGTAGCGACGCGATGGGCGCCCCCGCTCGCCCCCGCCCCCTGCCGATTCGTGGTTCCGATCCCGCCCCATCCGACCTAGAATACCCCCACGGGACCTGGGCTCCCTCGGCATCGCCGACCACACCGCCCAAGACATCGGAGCCTTGACATCATGACGACCGCGACCACCACCGCGACCCAGACCGCCACGGATCCCCTGGCCCTGATCGACGTCGATCATGTCCGCTTCTACGTCGGCAACGCCAAGCAGGCCGCCTACTTCTACGCCCACACCTTCGGCTTCAACATCTCCCAGGTCGCCGACCTCACCACAGGCTCCCGCGACGAGGCCGACTACCTCCTCACCCAGGGCAACATCCGCCTCCTCCTCACCACACCCCTCAGCAGCGACCACCCCGCCGCCGACGAGATCAAGCTCTACGGCGACGGCGTCAAGGACATCGCCCTCACCGTCTTCGACGCCAAGGCCGCCTACGAGCTGGCCATGAAGAACGGCGCCGTCTCCGCCGCCGAGCCCCGCACCCTCTCCAACGAAACCGGCTCCGTCACCGTCGCCTCCATCAAGACCTACGGCCGCGCCATCCACACCTTCGTCTCACGCACCGGCTCCTTCGCCCTGCCCGAGCTCAAGAAGGGCGCCCCCTTCATGCCCACCTTCCGCCCCATCGAGTCCCCCGTCAACGACTACAACAAGGCCCACCCCTGCGGCCTCAAGTACGTCGACCACTGCGTCGGCAACGTCGAAGAGGGCAAGATGAACCACTGGGTCCAGTGGTACGAGGACATCATGGGCTTCAAAATGTTCAAGCACTTCGACGACGCCGACATCTCCACCGAGTACTCCGCCCTCATGTCCAAGGTCATGGCCTCGGGCAACCACCTCATCAAGATGCCCATCAACGAGCCCGCCCAGGGCAAGAAGAAGTCACAGATCCAGGAATACCTGGAGTGGCACAACATGACCCCCGGCGTCCAGCACCTGGCCCTGCGCACCGACGACGAGCTCGCCTCCGTCGCCGAGCTCCGCCGCCGCGGCGTCGACTTCCTCAACCTCCCCGACACCTACTACGACATCGTCTGGGACCGCGTGAACAAGGTCCTCACCGAGAACGGCCACGAGGCCGTCCGCGAAGACCACGACCGCATCAAGGACCTGGGCATCCTCGTGGACGCCGACGACGAGGGCTACCTCCTCCAGCTCTTCACCAAACCGCTGCAGGACCGCCCGACGCTGTTCTTTGAGATCATCTCCCGCCGCGGCTCCCAGTCCTTCGGCAAGGGCAACTTCAAGGCCCTCTTCGAAGCCCTCGAACTGGAGCAGGAGCGCCGGGGGAATCTTTGAGTGGCCGGCTCTACCGAGACTTGCTGGGTTGCATACCTTGAAGTTGCGGTGGATGCACTTGCCGCGCTCGCGTGGCCATTGGTTGTTGTAATCATTGCTGCAATGTTTCGGAATGAGCTCAAAGACGTCGCGGCCCGGCTCCGTCAAATGTCGGGGCCGGGTTTCAATCTAGATCTCTCCAAAGAAATCGAGCGAGCTGAAGGGCTCTCAGAGAGAGTAGAAGACGCCAGGGCGGCAAGGACGTCGCAGAGCGGCGAAGTCTCGACTGAGATGCAGGACCCCAACAGTCAAATGTTGGCGAGAGGTTTGGTAGTCTCTCCAAGTAATCTTGATATGTCGTTTTATCGCGACCTGATCGAGACAGCCGATCCAAACATCGCGATGGCAGGATTGCGCATCGAGGTGGAGAAGCTCGCACGCAATGTAGCCAAAGGGTTTGGCATTGAGATCGCAGCATATTCGTCAGTAACACAGATCCTCAATCGCCTTCGCGCTGAAGATGCGATCACATCTGATCAGCACAGCTTGGCAAGAGCTATAGTTCAGCTCTGCAATCGCGCAGTGCATGGCGAGTCCATCAGTGCGACCCAGGCAAATCAAGTGATCGATCTTGCTGAAGTCCTTGCAGATCAGTATCTGGCGTGGCTGAAGTGGGGGTTTGGTAACGTCGATCCAGATGGGAGTGAATCGGTTGAGCCGTCGTAATTTGACCGGTCGCCGGCAGGTGGCCCCAACCCGTGCCACTGACCGGTCTTCCGGTCAGCGCGAACATCGTCAATCTCCCGTGACCTTTAGTCACTGACCCCAGGACGGGTCAGTGGCATGTCGCCACCGGGCCTTATCGATCGGGATACGGCCGGTGCTGGGGACGCCTCCCTCGGCATTTCCACACGTTGGGCGGCGGGTGGCCCCGACCCGTGCCACTGACCGGTCTTCCGATCAGTGCGATTCGTGTTCGATCCCGAGAACTCCGGCACTGACCCGAAGACGGGTCAGTGGCACGTCACCACCGAATCTCATCAACAGGGATCTGCCACTCCTGCTGCCCGCCGCACCCGTCCTGCCGTGTACCGTCTTCGGCGCAGAAGTGACGCACGCCTGCGCCGAATACGGCAAGTCTTGCCACCCGCCCCCTCGCTCTTCACCAAGCCCCTCCAGGACCGCCCGACCCTCTTCTTCGAGATCATCTCCCGCCGCGGCTCCCAGTCCTTCGGCAAGGGCAACTTCAAGGCCCTCTTCGAGGCCCTGGAACTGGTGCAGCAGCGTCGGGGGGGCGTAAGCGGTTCCATTATTTATAGTTATGCCTCGCTAGATCTAGATCTCGCTGCGATGATCTCTTTGTAAATCCTGCGACCAAACCAAGCGAAAAAGTATAAAGCAAGTATTTAGAGCTAGTTGCGCCAATGGCTCTGACTCGAACGATTACAATTTGCCATGAGGCCGGTTGCGTTGCAGGCGGCGACAATGTTATTGTCAGTTGACTCGACAGTCACGCTGAGGAGGATGCCATGTTCTTGTCTCATAAGGCATGGGTAATACATCAATTTCAAATCGTAGTTGCAGTCTGTGTTGCTCTGTCGTTTCTCGCGGCAGCCACGGGATGCGCAAAGAAACGCTTTCTAGAGCGATCGACGGTCTCAGTCACTGAGATGGATCGTATCCACAGACGGTACATTACGACAGACGTGTACGAGCAATATAGGCAGCTCAATACCCCTCAGGAAAAGAGAGAATACCGCGACGAAGTCGTACACGCGAGAATGCGATATATCAATGCGCACTACGAGGTGCTGGTGCGAGAGCTGCAGTATGGAAGAGCGGGCAAAGATTTTGCTGTTGATGCTGTTGAGATCACGCTAGATGCCGTAGGCGCACTCGCCGGAACAGCTGCGACGAAGGCTATATTGCACGCGATATCTGGTGGGCTCATCGGGCTCAACGCGTCTTTTGATCAAGCATTCTACCAAGAGCAGGCGTCATTTGTCATCGTTCAGAAGATGGATGAGTTGCGTGATACACAGCAAACAAAAATATCTGCCAAGCTTCAGCTTCCAGCAATCCCCTCATCCGATGGGCAAGGCTATGGGTTTGGGGCGGCCATGGCAGATCTTGACCATCTCATGCGGGCGGGGTCGATTACAAGAGCGCTTATTGAATTGAGCAAGTCGGCCGGGGCTGACGCTGAGGAGGCTGCCCAAATCAAGGATCGAGAGGAGATGAAGTCTATCAACTCCGCTCTTCGGTCTGCTGGCGCTTCGCAACTGGACAGCGAAGGGCCAGCAGATAATCCAGATGAGGCAATAGAGATCCCCGGATAGGTAGGCGCCGGGTGTCGCTGACACTTCGTCTTCGGATTCTCCACAGAGCTTGCCAATGAGTTAGGCATCCCCCCGAAACAGGCAGGCACGATACTCACTCGCAACACAAGCCAATCAGAATCTGACCCTTCCTCCCACCCGCGCGCAACATCCCGTCCCTCCACCCCTCCACCCCTCCCCGCTTGCCCCGCCCGGCCACCGCCGTAGCCTCGTCGCATGATCGCGACAGACAACCACGCCGTGCCGCCGGCGCTCCCGGGTCTCGGGCGTGGCTTCGGGTCAGCCTGGCGAGCATAGAATATTCGTATCATGCCCTGATCGCCCGCTGGTCCATCAAAACGTAGGGGGGAATGCAATGTCACAGCTCACCGTGTACATCGCCGTCGCAGCGAGCGTCGTCCTGGGTGTCGCCCTCGGGTGGACCCGTCCGATCTGGGAGAAGGACGCGACGCGGGCCACCAAGTCGATCTCCGTGGCGATGCTCACGCTGTTCGTGTGCGCGAACATCTTCCTGGCAATCGCCGCGTACAATTCCGAGCGGTCGCGCGTAGCCGCATCGCTCCGATTCGATGTATGGAAAAGTGAGTTCGAGAGCACGCGCGATAAGATCGACCGTCAATGGGACTCTCTCGCACGTGCGACAGACGCGCTGCCCACCCTGTCGTCATCGACGGATCAGAGCGTCTTCCTGGAAGTCTCAACCTTGTTCAGCGCCCTGCTTGTCCACCTCGAGACAATGTACATGGGGTACGCGGGGTTTATTGATATTTGTAACGGCGATGAGAGCGTGAACTACTCGGACACGCGGGATCGATGCGAAGCGATCATTCAGATGCTGGAGGCATCTCGGCAGAATGACGACCCGGAGCAGTTCCGAATCGTGACGGCGGGAACATACTCCGAGTTTGCGAGGGTCTTTCACTCCTGCCGGGAGAACGTCATGGATCCCCTGGACACGTACATCGCCGGGGAGACAAGCCGGTTCGCGAGCGACCCACTCGACTGGGACCCGATGGTCTCTCTCGAGCAACTCACCTCCGCGGCGGGGACCACCGACTAACCCTCCGCCCGCGAAGTGCCCCGTCCAGCCAGCGACGTCGCTTCTCCAGCATGTCGTCCCCGGCCCCAAGCTTCTTGGGACTTTCAACCCGCGCGCGCAACATCCCGTCCCTCCACCCCGCCCCGCTTGCCTCTCCCCGCCACCGCCGTAGCCTCGTTGCATGATTGCGACAAACGACCACACGGCGCCGCCCACGACCGACGCTTGTCATCCCCCCTCCCCCCTTGGGGTTGTGGGCTGGGGTGTGGGGTCTCCGTCTCCTTCCCTCACTTCGTCGCCTTCCTCTCCCCCCCTCGCGGGCGAACGCCCGCGGCACGCCCAAACCGGAGAGGGCCGGGGCGCCGGGTCTCCGTCTTCTCTTCAATCTCCCCAGCCTGTTTCCCCTGATCCCCGGTCGCAGGTCCCCGGTCCCTCCCCTGATGCCCGATCCCTGATCCCTGATGCCACCTTCCTCTTCTCCGACCTCCTCGACCCTGCCCTCGGCCTGGCCACCCTCGCCCACCACCACGACCTCACCCTCGAACAACTCGCCGACTGGCTCGAGTCCGACGACTGCCAGCAGCGCATCGACGCCCTCGAGCGCGCCGCCCGCGTCCGCGAGCGCATCCTGACCGCCCAGGCCCGCTGCGCCGCCATCACGTCGCTCACCCACCTCGCCATGCGCCCCGCCGCCGATCCCGGCGCAACAACCACCGCCGCGGAGCGCGACACCGCCCGCAAGGCCGCCAGCTCACTCCTCAAACTCTCCGGCCCGACTCCCCCTCGCCGGGGCGGGCGTCCCGCCTCCCCTCCGTCCCCTCCCCCTCGGTGGGGCGGGCGTCCCGCCTGCCCTCCGTCCCCTCCGTCGTCTTCGTATCCACCGCACGACACCCCGCCGCCCGGGCGCCCGCCCCCGCCCTCAACCGCGCGTTCGCCGGCTCCAAGACCCCCGAGGCCCTCGCCGTCATGGAGCGAATCGCTGAGGCGGACGTGCTGGCCGTCATCGTCTACAGCTGCGCCGGCAACAACCCGGGCGAAACCAGCACCGACAGCCGCGCCGCAGCCGACGGCGTCATTCCCCTCGCCCAACGCGTCCTGGCCCGCTGGGCCGCTCTTGTCCGCCCCCGCGCCCTTGAGGCCTGGCATACTCGCCAAGCGGGTTAGGCCGAAATGGTGCTCCACTCGCAGGTCTCGGTCTCGTCGTCACACGAGGCCCCGTTATTGCAATCGCCGAGGCTGCAGTCGAGATTGGCGCTGTCGCTGCAATCGCACGATCTCGCGACGTTCACGAGCGGGTTCACGCCTGTCGGGTTGGAGATGTCGAGCGAGAGGGGGCTGCTGTTGGGAACGGTCAGGTACACCGTGTAGCTCCCGGAAGATCCGCCCGCGACCACATACCCGTGCACGGTGGGCTCGCCACCGGTCGTGAACTTGCCCTCGAAGGACGGGAAGCCCTCCGCGGTCGTGCCGGTGACCAGGTCGTTCACATCGTTCCCGCCAACGGTGGCCGAGAACTCCTCGGTCTGATCATCCCACAGGATCTCAACGCCGCTGTAATCCAGCACGATCGGGGAGAGTTCCTCGGTCACGGTCATGTAGGCGGCGTCGTGAAGCGAGAACGGGACGTAGAGGCTCGGGTCGTCGGACAGGGCGCCCGAAGATGCTACCAGGGCAATCAGCGTGGTTGCGAACAGCATGTGAGTCTCCTCCGTGTTGGGTGTAAAGGGCCAGAGCGGTTCAGGCCTGTCAGTCCGAAGTGGCCCTCTCGGGACTGATGCTCTCTTTCAGCGGGGCGGCAACCCCGTCGATGTCCCGGGCGAACGCGCGGGTGCTGGCGAGAAGCTCGCCGGGAATCGAGCCGTAAAGCTGGTAGGAAAGCCGTCGAACGGCGGCGATCTGGGTGGGTGAGGCGCCGCCCGCGTCGTGATCCGTCATGACGATCGTGCGCCACTCGCTGACCTCTGGGTATCCTGAACTGGCGCGCGAGAGCAGCATGAAATCGTTGCGTCGGTACAGGCTGTCGCCCCCGGGCTTGCGGTCGCGTTCGATCTCGTCGCGGAACACGTCAAGCCAAACACCCCGCGCCGTGGGGTCTGGCGGGACGACGGCGATGTTCGGCTTTCTCAGCAGGGCGACGGAGCGAACCGTGAGCGATCTGTCGGCAAGGCGCGGGCCGCCGACGACCCATGAGTTCATGGCGGTGGCATAGACACATCCCCGGCAATCAGCGACATTGGCGTTCGCGGGGCCGAAACGGTTCCGATCCTCATATCGGAGCACGCGGTAGGTGTGCTCGTCGGGGATCCAGTACCGCTCCCTGACCAGCCCCGCCTCGCGATCCCACAGCAGCTGCGAGTACGGCGTCGCGGTGTCGAGTTCGGCGCCCTCGTACGCGAAGACCGTCATCCAGAGCATGTCGGGTGTCATCCAGGCGTGCGTCTGAAATCGCTCGCGTCTCGCGAGGACCGGGTTGCCGTCCGCATCGAGCTCGTGCATCAGCTCCCAGGTCTGCTCGGTGTCGCAGACAACCTTTATGCAGGCCGCAGATTCGAGGCGCTCTCGCCAGGCGAGGATGTCTCTCTGGATCGCGATGGGGAGGTGCGCGATTTCAGTGGCGTCATCGTCCGCCGGTGCTGCTCCCTGTCCGATCAGGTGTACTGCGGCGCAGGCGGCGAGGGTTGTCAGGAGGACCCGATGGACACGCATGTTTCCGTCCTCCGATGTGATGGACGTTGACAGGCTAACGCGATACGGCCGGGTGTTTGATGTGAATGCGCTTCGATTGAAGCAATTGAATAATAGTACGAACGCGAACACAGAAATGTGTGGTTATAAGGAAGTGCAAGACCTCAATACACAGTTGTGTGTGCGCGCAGGCGCCCGCAAAGCGGTGGTCGCGCGGTGGATTGCGGGGCGCGGGCTCCGTGAGGCCTGCCCGCGCCCCGTCTGGCGCTGCGCGGGTTCGATCAGGATCTCATCCCGCCGCCCACCGGGGGCGCGCGGCATTCCGTCCATGTGTGTCGCCCGCTTGCCTGCTCCCGCGGCGTCTGTGCCTCGTCGCTCGTCCGCGGCGAACATCCACACCGAGCCGCCCCTCTCCGACCCGGACACGGGCGGCGCGCGGCGCCGCCCGCAAGGCCGCGAGCACGCTGCTTCAGACCGCCGACCCGCCATCCACCGGGCGGGTGGGCGTCCCGCCCGTTCGTCGGTATCTCTGTTTGCTTCCCCTCACCCGGCCCGCAGATCTTCCGATTTGCCGCCCTTCCCACCCTCGCGTTCACCGGGCACGCGTGCCAGGGCGGCGAGCCCGCCAATCATCCCCCATGCTCGACTGGCTGAGCGACCATTCCCTGCTGATCTCCGTCCTCACGGGCGCCTCGGTGCTGATGTTCATCGCCAGTCTGGTGCTGGCGCCCATGATCGTTGTGCGGATCCCGCCCGACTACTTCGCGCACCAGCGCCGCCCGCCCTTGCGCTTTGCCGGGCGTCACCCGGCGCTGCGCCTTGCGCTTCGTATCGCCCGCAACGCCCTGGCGGCGGTTCTGCTCCTGGCGGGACTCGCGATGCTCGTCCTCCCCGGGCAGGGGCTGCTCACGCTGTTCGTGGGCTTCGTGCTGCTCGACTTTCCGAGAAAGTACGCCATCGAGCGCTGGCTGATCTCGCGTCGCCTGGTCCGGCGCCCGATCAACTGGCTCCGCCGACGCCGAGGGCGAGCTGAGCTGGCCCGACCGAGCGAATCCGGCAACCCCCCGGCGTCGAAGCCGTGGGCACAGGAACCAGGAGAAGCGCGGTGGGACAGAAAGCCCGGAGGTTTGGACTGATCGGGGTCGCGGGGGTGCTGGTGGCAACGCCCGCGTTCCTCGTCGGCTGTGTGCACCGCTCCGGCGGCGAGTGGATGATCCGCTCCGCGTCGATGCCCGAGGGTTGGCCCGGCATCACGCCCGTGGGGCGGGTGCGGGTGCAGGAGTATCCGGAGTACCGAGCCGCGACGGTGACCGACGCGGACATCAAGGGCGAGGGCATGCGCCCGATGTTCATGGAGCTCTTCGGGCACATCAAGGAGAACGACATCGCGATGACCGCCCCCGTCGAGATGACCTACGACCGGGGCGCCGACGGCGGGACGTCCATGGCGACCATGGCGTTTCTGTACCGATCGACGGCCCTGGGCGAGACAGGCGAGGACGGACGCGTCCGGGTCGAGGACCTGGCGTCCATGGCTTACGCGAGCGTGGGCGTCCGGGGCGGGTACACCACGAAGAACTACGAGAAGGGTCTGGCGATTCTCAACGACTGGATCGCGGCCAGCGGCGAGTGGGATGTCGTGGGCCCGCCGCGGTACCTGGGGTACAACAGCCCCTTCGTGCCCCGCTTGGCCCGCTACGGCGAGGTGCAGGCGCCGGTGAAGCGGGCGACCCCGGATCCCGCCTCGCCGTGAGCGAATACCATCAGGGCATGAACGCCCTCCAAAAAATCCGCCAGCTCACCGACCAGATCCGCACGAGCACCAACGGGCTTGAGGTGGTGGACGCGTGGGCGCTGGCCGAGCGCCTGATCGGGCGGATGCGCGTGGACGCCGTGGAGGCCCAGCGGGTCTTCAAGGAGAAGGACGGCGCGGGGCTCGACGCGCTGGTGACCAAGCTTGAGAACCCGCAGGCAACGCCCGAGGCGCCCGCGGTCGAGGTCTCCGAGCGCGAGATGAACGACGCGCTTCGGATGTTCCGCAAGAGGATCAAGCTGTCCCGCCTCAACGACGAGTCCAAGCTGGGCGGGCGCGGCATGACCGCGGGCAAGAAGTCCGACATCGCCTCGATGGAGGCGCCCAAGGACTACTCCAGGCATGTCTGGAGGGCGCTGGCCAAGGCCGGCAAGCTCGTGGACGAGGGGCACGGGTTCTACGCGCTGCCACCCGAGATGCCCGCGGACTGAGCGCGCAGCGTCCCGGGTCCACGCGAGGGGTAGACCTGGCCGGCGCTTGCGCCGCAGTCAGGCGGAGAAATCGCTGAAGAACACGATCGCGACCGCGATGACGATCAGGAGAATCAGCGCCGCGCCCCCGAGCAGGAGGCAGCCCTTGGCGGTTTCGTACTCGGGCTCGGCGCTCTGGGGTGAGCGGTCGGGGGCGGTGTCCGCCCCGGCGGTGTCTGGACGCATGGGTGTGATCTCGTTGACGGCGCACCGGGCGCGCGTGCGTGTGTGGACCGACCTCGGGGAGCATCGCCGGCGGGTCGGATCGATCGGTCTGGGTTGGGAGGGGTGCGGGCGGATCCGGGGGGATCAGCGGGGAGGGGCGCGGGGGCGTGCGATCGTCGGCGTGCGCGCGGGCGGGGGCGCGGCCTGCCTGAGGGAGAGGCGCGCGTGGCGGCGCGCCGTCTCGGGGTCGATCGCGAGGGGGACCAGCGCGCTGTGGTCGTCCGGGCCGGGCGGGCGGTCGCGTTGCGTGCGGCGCTCGTCGATGCCCGCCCCGCAGAGCAGGGGCAGGGCGACGAGGGCCTGGGTGGGGCGGTGGTCCGGGCGCCCGGCGAGATTGAGGTCTCGGTGCGGGGCGAGGTCGGCCGGGGCGAGCGCGGTGAGCAGGAGCACCACGAACATCGGGGCGGACCGCGCGAGCACGGCGCCGAGATCGAACGCGGGATGGTGGCGAACGCTCTGGGGCACGGGCGGATCGTAGACGGGGGAGCTCGCGGTGGGGCGGCTGGCTACCGCTCGAGCGCGTCGATCGCCTGGCGGAGGAAGACGGGCGCCGAGTTCCCGACGGCGTTGAGGTAGCTCGATTGAGAGACGGAGAGCGTGGCGTTGGTGGCGTTGTCGTCGAGGACGGGGGTATCCGAGAGCAGGGAGCGGTGGGCGGTCAGGGTGGAGGCGCCCTTGGCGGTGGTCAGGAGGAGGCGTGAGCCCTCCTCGAAGCTGGCGCGGCCGTTGTAGACGCCCACGCGGATGACGGCGCGGAGCAGGGCGTCGGCGCCGAGCTCGGTGAGCAGGGTCTTGCGAGCGTTCTCCTCGCGCTTGCCGGTGGGGCCGGTGATGACGCGACCCCCTTCGGTGGGCAGGACGCGCATGGTGCGCACGCGACCGGTGTCCGTGGCGGCGAAGTTGAGTTCGCTGACGGGCCTGGCCTCGCCCGGCTCCAGGGCGTCGAATCCGGCGAACGCGCTGGCCGTGGTGGTCTGGGCGGGATCGATCACGTCCCAGCCGCGCGAAGTCAGCTCGTAGCGGAGGCTCTGGCCCACGCGCTGTGCGATCTGGTCGAAGGCGGCGTCGTCGAACTCAATGTCTTTGCGTCCGACGCCCGCGGCGCCGGCGGCGAGGAAGACGGGGTGGGGGGGGATGAACGCCGCCTGGCGCTTGTCGCCTGTTTCGAACTTGGAGGTCACGAACTCGACGCTGATCTCGGCCAGCGCGAGGCGCCCGGGGCCCGAGAGCGCCGCGCTGCCCCGTTTGGACCAGAGCTGGGGCGGGTCGGCGTCGTGCGCGCGGGCCTGGGCGAGGGTGCTGGGCGCGGCCTTGCACCCGATCAGGGCGAGCGGGGCGAGGCACAGGACGATGACGGCGAGTGAGCGGCGTTGCATGGGCGGAGCGTAGGGGCGGTGGGCGTGGGCGTGGGGGCGCTGCCGTCCGCTCTCGGGGCGGGCCCCTATCGTTCCGCCCACCACACGCCGGATTCGGCGGTCCACAACGGAGATCGAGATGGGTGATTCCGCGTTCGTCAAGCTGCCGGCCGACACCGACCAGGCCCTGGGCATCGCCCGGTACGCCATCGACTTTCTCTCCAGCGACCCCGAGAAGCGGGGCTCGCCGGACGCGTCGGTGCTCAGGCGGGCGAACCTGTTCCAGACGGACGCGGTGATCTGCGGGCTCTCGGCGCTGGCGCTGCGGACGGTGGCGCCGAACGTTCTGCGTGACGAGGCGCTGAGCTACCCCGTCACGCCCGAGGCGTGGTCGCCGGCGGGCAGCGTGCAGAGCGGGGCGACGGTGTTTGGGTCCGGCACGCTGGTGCACCCGGAGAAGGCGATCGTGGCGAACAGCTCGGCGGTGCGGGAGTGGGACTCCAACGGCACGAACTTCGGCTACGACCCGGCGCGGGGCAACACCGCGGGCGAGTTCGGGCATAACGATTTCTACCCGGTGTGCATCGCGGGCGCGCAGATGGCGGGGCGCTCGGGCGAGGACGCGCTGCTGGCGATGGTCTGCCTCGACGAGATCCGCGGGCGCCTGGGCGAGGTGTTCAGCCTCAAGAGCTACAAGATCGATCACGTGGTGCACGGGGCGATCGCGTCGGCGGCGGTTTTCGGGGCGCTGCTGGGCGGGACGGCGGAGCAGATCGAGAGCGCCATCGGCATGAGCGTGGCGCACTACATCCCGTTCCGGGCGATCCGTGCGGGCAAGCAGTTGTCGGATTCCAAGGGCGCGTCGGCGGCGATCTCGGCCGAGGCGGCGGTGCTGAGCGTGAAGCGCTCGATGAGCGGTTTCCGCGGGCCGCGGGACATCTTCCGGAATCCCGAGGCGATCTTCAGGCTCTTCGAGGGCCCGGGGCAGATGCTCGGGAAGGTGGGCAGCGAGAAGGCGAACACGAGGCAGGCGGACGCGAGCCCGTTCGACCTGGCGCTGTCGCGGACGGGGACGGACTTCGCCGTGATGGGGATGCACTTCAAGCTGGGGCTGTACGAGCACCAGTCCGCGGGGGCGCTGCAGGCGATGATGGACCTGCTCAGCGCCCACCCGGCGTTGCTGGATCAGGGCGGGGGCGAGGGGATCAAGACGATCAGCATCGTCGCGTACGAGCCGGCGTTTGGCATCATCGGCGACCCGGCCAAGCGCGACCCGCGCACGCGTCAGTCTGCGGATCACTCGATGTGCTACATCGTCGCGACGCTGCTGCGCAAGGCGCTCGAGCAGAAGAGGGTTGGCTGGAAGGCGCTGATGCTCAGCCCGTACGACTACGACGAGCGGTCCGTCTTCCACACGCTCACGCGCAGCCTCATGGACAAGATCGAGTTTGCGCACGGCGGGCCCGAGTACGACGCGAAGTACCCCGACGGCATCCCGACGTCCGTCGTCATCACCGACGCGGGCGGGGAATCGCACGACTCGGGCCTCGTGATGTACCCCGGCGGGCACGCACGCAACACGACGGCGGACCTGGAGGACATCCTGGCCCACAAGTTCGGTCTGCTGGGCTCGCTGGCGAGCGATGATCACGGGGCGATCGTGGACCGGTTCCGCAACCTCGCGGGCGCCAGCGCCGAGCAGATCCGCACGCTGCACGACTTCGATCTGACCTTCCGTGACGATTTCAAGGACTGAACATGGGCCGGCGCCGGATCAGGAGCGTTTGCGTGTACTGCGGCTCACGCCCGGGGTCTGACCCGCGGTTTGCGGAGCTGGCCGGCGCCCTCGGGGGCGAGCTGGCCCGGCGCGGGATCGGGCTTGTCTATGGCGGGGGGCACGTCGGGCTCATGGGGGTGATCGCCGACGCGGTGCTCGCGGGCGGGGGCTCGGCGGTGGGGGTGATCCCGCGGTTCATGGTCGAGGCTGAGCGGGCGCACGCGGGGCTGAGCGAGCTGATCGTCATCGAGACGATGCACGAGCGCAAGCAGATCATGTCCGACCGGTGCGACGCGATCATCACGATGCCCGGGGGCGTGGGCACGTTTGATGAGCTGTTCGAGGCGATCACCTGGAACATCCTGGGGGTGCACCAGCGCCCGATCGGCGTGCTGGACGTCGGCGGGTATTACGCGCCGCTGCGGTCGTTGATCGGCCACGGCGTGGAGCACGGGCTGATCTCCGCGGAGACGGGCGAGGCGATCGTGTGGTCGGAGGATCCCGGGGCGCTGCTCGACGCGATCGACGGGGGGTAGGCGTTAGTCGCCCTTGCGCGTCCCGATGCGTTCGAGGCTGGCGTCGTCGAGTTCGAGCCCGGCCTGCTCGGCGATCTGCGCCAGGCGCACACGGCTGGACTCGCCCAGCTTTTTGGCGATCGACGTGCGGTGGTTGTCGATGGTCTTGCGCGAGCGGTGGAGGAGCTTGGCGATCTCGTCGAGGGTCATGCCGTGCTTGATGAGCGAGAGGACCTCCAGCTCGCGCCGGGTGAGCACGTCGAGGGGTCCGAAGTCGGCCAGCTTGGATTCGATGATCTTGTACTCGTCGTGGCCCGGGGCGTGCTCGCCCTCGTGCGTAAGCACCAGGAAGTTTGTTTCGCTGGTGTCCGGGCACTCGGTGGGCGTGATGATCGACTGGACCTGGACGCCGCGCCGGATGTGGCGGATGACGACGGGCTGGCCCGTCTTGGCGATGGTCTGGAGGATCGACATCCGCTCGCTGGCCCACTCGGGCGGGAAGAGGTCGTAGAGCGACTTGCCGATGACGTCGGCGGGCTTGCCGCCGAGGAACATCTCCGCGGCCTTCGGGTTGGTGAACAGCACCACGCCCTGCAGATCGACGACGGAGAATCCGACCGCGGGGTTCTGCGCGAGCGCCTCCCAGATCGCGTCGTGCTGTGTGGGCGTTGATTCTTGTGGACCTGCGGTCATCGGGGGCCCCCCATTGGGACACCGTGTAGTGTATTCGCCCCAAGGGATTTCTGTTTGCCGGAAGCGACCGGATTGTCGGGAAGTGCATATCGAGCGCAAACAAAGACCGATCCGGGCAGGGCTCGGGTCGGTGGAGGGGGCCGGTAATGGCGGCGATCCGGGGGATCGACGCTTTACGGGAAGATGCCGCGGACTTTATAGACCGAGCCGATGTGCTCGAGGGCGGCGGCGAAGGCGGCGGTGCGCAGGTCGCAGCCGTAGCGGGTGCGGGCGGCGAGGGTGCGCCGGGCGGCGCCGACCATGTGGCGGTTGAGCTCGCGGTCAACGCGCTCGCCGTCCCAGACCTGGCTGGTCTTGTTCTGGAGCCACTCGAAGTAGGACACGGTCACGCCGCCGCAGTTGGCGAGGATGGCGGGGATGACCTCGATGCCCTTTTCCATGCAGCGTCGGTCGCCCGAGGGGTCGCAGGGGGCGTTGGCGGCCTCGGCCATGACCTTGCAGTCGAGCCAGTCGGCCTGCTTCTGCTGGACCATCTGCTCGAGGGCGCCGGGGATGAAGACGTCGACCTTGGTCTTGTAGAACTGTTCCTCGTTGATCTCGTCGGCGCCGGTGGAGGTGGCGCCGCCCGAGCCGGTGGTGGCGCCGTCGCCGAAGCCCTTGACGCCGCCGGTGCGTGAGCAGTGCTCGGCCAGGGCGTGGCAGTCGATGCCGTTGTCGTTGCGGATGCCGCCGGTGTGGTCCATGACGGCGACGATCTTGGCGCCCATGTCCTGGAGGAT
>JAJDDI010000067.1 GCA_029260375.1 Phycisphaerales bacterium
ACCTGCTGGGCCATGTAGTCCACGATCGCGCCCGCGATGTCCAGCTGCGTCGCCCCCTCGATCCCCTCGAGCCCGGGCGAGGAGTTGACCTCCATGATCTGCGGGCCCGAGTTGCTCTCGAGCATGTCCACGCCCGCGACACGCAGGCCCATGATCTGCGCCGCCCGCACCGCCGTCCGCTCGTAGTCCTCGTCGAGCTTCACGGCCTCCGCGATCCCGCCCCGGTGCACGTTGGAGCGGTACTCGCCGCCCTGCGCCACGCGCCGCATCGCCGCGACCACGCGGTCGCCCACCACCAGCGCCCGGATGTCCTTGCCCCGGCTCTCGGCGATGAACCGCTGGATCAGCACGTTCTGGCGCGCGCTCTGCAGCGTCTCCACGATCGCCTCCGCCACCTTGTTCGAGTCCGCCAGGATCACCCCGATCCCCTGCGTCCCCTCGATGATCTTGATGATCACCGGCGCCCCGCCCACCTCCCCGATCGCCGCCAGCACGTCCTTGCGGTCCCGCACGAACATCGTCCGCGGGATCCCGATGTCGTGACGCGAGAGGATCTGCAGGCTCCGCAGCTTGTCGCGTGAGTTGGTGATGCCGTTGGCCGTGTTGGGCGTGTACACGTCCATCTGCTCGAACTGACGCACCACCGCCGTCCCGAAGTACGTGATCGACGCCCCGATCCGCGGAAGCACCGCGTCGTAATCGCTCAGCTGCTTGCCCCGGAAGAACAGATCCGGCTCGCCCTCCTCGAGCGAGATCGAGAACCGCAGCGTGTTGAGCACCTTGACCTCGTGCCCGCGCTGCTCCGCGGCCTCGCGCAGGCGACGCGTGCTGTAACACCCGGGCGCCGACGACAGGATCCCAAGCTTCATGACACGCTCCCGTTCGCGAGCACGTCCTTGGCGCCCGGATCAACCAACAATCCATTCAATGCACGCCGCCCCAGCAGCATGCGGCACAGCATCCCCTCGCGGCACACCAGGCTCAGCTCGATCTCACGCTCCCACTCCCCGATCTTCACCCGCGTCCGAACCACCGGGCGACGCTGCGCCCTGCCCGAACTGGGGCGCACCCTGGCCTCGCGCACGTGGTCGGCCTCGACCGTGACCGATCGCCGCTTGGGACGCTCCCGGTGCACCACCTCGAAACGCAGGCGCCCGTCGTCGAGGTACTCGATCGACGAGACATGGATCGCGCTGGTGCGGGCGCCCGTGTCGACCTTCGCCCGCAGGCGCGCGATCTCCCACTCGGGCAGCGCCACCCACTCACGCCGACCGATCACCAAGCGATCCTCTCTGGCGGTCATTCGGCGCCTCCGTCCGCGCACGAAAGACGCCCCGACCGGGGCGCCCGTGTGCTGAACAGATTATATGCGGGTCAGAGCCCCGCCCGGCTCAGGCCGCCTCGCCGAAGTTCCGCTCGAACTCGTCGAGCGCCTCGTCGGTCAGCTCCGCCTCGCTCTTGGGCTTGCCCTTGAAACGACGCTCCCAGCCGTCAGGACGCACGTTCGCGGGCGCATCGGCCTTCTCTTTCCAGTCCTCGGCCGCGGGCAGGCTCAGCTCGCTGGGCATCGTCTTGCGGTACCCCAGCAGACGCACCACCTCCAGCACATCGGTCCACGACGGGAACGCCTTGCTGTTGCCCGTCTTGAACGCGTCGATGGCCTTGAGGAACAGGAACTGCTCCGTGGTCATCTCGCCTTCCTCGGCGGACTTGGTGAAATCGCTCAGGCGTCGCCCGGGCCCGCGGCGGCGCTCCAGGCCCGTCGGGGCGACGACCTTCCCGTCCTTGACCAGCGTCACGTGCCGCTTGTCGAGCCCCAGACGCCGATCCACAACGCCCCCGCCATCGAACCCGGGCGTGGGCTCATCGTTCTTCGAGGGCTGTTCAGGCTTGGACGTGCTCATCGAGACCTCCCGGACGCCGCGTCTTGCTCGCCGGGCAGACCCCGTCAGTCGCCCGAGAACCGCGTCCTAGAGGTCATCGTCCTCGTCGTCGTCCTCGTCCAGTCCGTCATCGTCATCGAGGTCGTCGTCGTCGTCGTAATCGTCGTCCTCGTCGTAATCGTCGTCCTCGTCCTCACGGAAGTACCGCTCGTCCTCGTCCTCGTCGTCCCCCATGAACGCAACGGCGCCCCCGCGTCCGCAGGGGTTATCCCCGACCAAGGGATCTCTGATCACGTCCATCAGCACAGATTCGCCGTCCATCGCTCGCAAGTCCTCAAACGCCCGCCCCGCGGGCCGCCATCGTGATCCGGGCCGGGGCGCCACCGCCCTCAACCGGCCGACTGCGGCGTACACTACCGCCGACGCGCCGTCTGTCAATGCCTCCACCCCAAGGCGTCCGACCGATCCCCGCCCCGGGCCATCCTCACCCCCAAGCCGAGACCCCCCGACGCATGAGCACCGACCGCGCCACCCTCGACATCCCCGCCGCCGTCCTGGCCTTTCTTTTCCCCGGCGCCGGGCAGATGTTCCGGGGCCAGCTCTACCGCGGCGCCATGGCCTCCGTCGGCGTCCTGGGCCTCTTCCTGGGCGGCCTGCTCATCGGCGGCATCGACGTCGTGGACTCCAAAGAAGACAAGATCTGGTTCTTTGGCCAGGCCATCGTCGGCCCCATCGCCTTCGGCACAGACGCCCTCCACCAGAGCCAGTTCAAGGCCTGGGCCCAGGTCCCCGCTGCCACCGGACGCCCCGGCTGGGACAAACGCTCGGGCTACCCCAACGAGACGCGCACCTGGATCGAGCCATTGCCACAAGGCGTCAAGTTCGATCCCAAGGAACGGCCCTCCGAGAACGGGTTCTGGACCTGGCGCATTCCGAATGACACCTCAGACGCCTCGGGCCCGCCCAACAAAAAGAGCATCGCGAAGATGAACGAGCTGGGCACCCTCTTCGCCACCCTCGCGGGCATGCTCAACTTCATTATCATCCTTGACGCGCTCCTGCCCTCCAAGCGCGGGCGCGACCTGACCAAGGACGCCTCGCCCGCCGCGGGGATCGCCGCGGCGACCATCGCCGCCACCGCCGGCGCGGAGGTAAGCGTGTGACCACCCTCGCCTACACCCCCTTCATCGACCCCATCGCGGCCCACGACTTCTGGTTCGTGCTGCTGTTGCCCCTGGCGTTCTTCATCGCCGTGGGCTACAAGGCGGTCCGCACCGTGGACATGCGCACCTACTGGCGCCAGGTGCTCACCTTCACCGTCCAGATCGTGGGCGGCATCATCCTCCTGGGCATCGGCGCGTACCTCATCATCGCCTTCGCCATCCCCGCGCTCGCCCCCATGCCCGGCTCGTAATCCCGTCTTTGGAGGTCGAGGGCTTCCAGCCCTCGCCGAAGCGGCGCCGGCTCGCGCTGTTGGTTCCCGGCACGTCACGCTCGAACAACTGGTATCGAAAGAAGGCCCGTCACCCCAGCTGACAAGGCGGCGAGGGCTGGAAGCCCTCGACCTCCAAGAGCGCCGCCTCACACATAGCGTGAGTACCTCGCCTCGTACGCCCGGTCCAGGTTCTGGATCAGGTACCGCAGCGCATCGACCGCGTGGTCCGACCCGTCCTTGACCGGCTCGAGCGATTCTGGACGATCCGCCGGGTAGCGGTAGGTCTCGAGCGACTCGATGAGCCTCTCGCAGCGCGGGTGCACGAGCAGCGTCGGGGCTCCCGACGCCGGTCGCAGTCGCGCGCGGACCAGCTCCAGCCCCTGGCCCACGCCCAATCGCCGGTGCTTGACAACCAGCCCCTCGCGCCGCATCGCCTGGATGTCGCTCAGCCCCGTCTGCCCGGACCGCTGCCCGCCCGCCGGGTCCACGCCGATCCACGACAGCGACGGCCACGGCGCCCCCTTGATCGCCCCGATGTGCTCGCCCAGCGTGACGCCGCTCACCACACGCTCGTCGCAGATCCACAGCACGCCCGAAGGGTCCACCCCGCCCCACAGCACCACCGTCGGCGCCCGGATGCCAAAGTCCATCCCCCCCACCCACGCCCAGGCATCCCGCGCCCCGGGCAGCTCGTTGACCACGTGCGACTCACGCCCGAACTCGGGCAGCACGCAGTCCGACCGCTTGGGCGCCAGGCAGAGCATCTCGCTTTTCCACGTCGCGTCGCTCACGCGTGACTTCTGCGTGAGCGCGTCATCGACCTCCACGTGCCCGGGCGCCATGCCCGCCGCGTCGCGCTGCTTCGCCCGCCCGGCGCACTCCCCGAGCAGCCCGCAGGGCGCCTCGCACGCGCGATCCGCCTCACACACGCCCAGCACGTCCACCAGCCCCCACCGAAAGAGCCGGCGCGTCCCGCCCTCGCGCGCCTCGCCCACCAGGCGGTGCATCAGCCCGTACGCCACGTGCATCGTGCTCAGGCACTCCACCGCGCCCCGCACCCGGATCCCCGCGCACACCTTGGAGCGCGTCACCAGCTGCGCCGCCTCCCACACCCCCGGGTCGAACAGCTCGACCTCGTCGCACCGAAGCTTCTGCACGCGCGTGCCGCGGACCGAGCGCTGCGACTGCGCCAGCAGCTCCAGGCGTGACCCGTTGCGCAGGCGCACACGCCGCTCCGTGATCCGCCCGTCCACCGTGTGCGCCAGGCCCGGGCGATCGAGCAGCTCACGCAGGTGCGAGTGCATCCGCCCTGACTGCTCGAGCGACCCGCCCAGCACGCGGATCTCGATCCCGTCCTTGAACAGCAGGTCCAGCAGCGACGCGATCGACGCCAGGAACGTCTTGCCCCCGCCCCGGTTGGCCCACACCACGCAGTCCCGCGGCGACCCCGTCTCGAAGAACGAGTGGCACAGATACTCAAACGGCGCCGAGTGCCCCTCGATCAGCGCCCGGCGCGCAACCACCACCCCCAGATGCTCCTCGATCCACGCGTGCAGCCCGTCGCCCGTCGCGGGCAGCCCGCCCAGCTCCTCGTGAAACATCCCCACAGCGCGCGCATCATCTTCTGAGCGCGCGGCGTCCATATCCCCGTCCCCCGTCCCCATGCCCACCCCTCAGTCCTTCTCGATCTTGAGCGCCCGCAGCAGCGCCCGCGCCCGGTCCCCGTCGATCCGCTTCAGCCCCGCCAGCACCGCACGGCGCTGCGCCGCGCTCAGAAAGAACGTCAACGCGTGCGGAAGCTCGCCCGCGTCCGGCGCCGCCCGCGCCGCCCCGGGCCCATCGCCCCGGTCTGGCCTCTCCTCCCGCTCCCCCATCGCTCCCCCCCCCCAACCAATCTCAAGCTCACCCCGAGTGCGCGTAGCACACCGCCCGCCGCGACAGCCGCGCCCCCGCCGCCCGCGCCACATCGCCCCACGCCCGCCCCACCAGCCCCCGCGTCGCTCGCGACGACTGCGCCCAGCGCGTCAGCTCCCGGCGCAGCAGCGGGTGCTCGCCCGCCTCCTGGGCCCGCTCGCCCACGATCAGGTCCCGCGCGTCGATGCCGACGTGCGCCAGCGCGTCACGCAACCGCGCCTCGGGCGCCAGCACCGGCTCCGGGTACGCGCGCATCCCCGCCCGCTCAAAGAACGGGCTGACCGCGCCCATCGCGGCCTTGGCCTCGGTCGCGGGGGTCGGCGCCGTGCGCAGGGCGGCCTCCACCAGACGGCGAGCCGCGCCCATCGAGCGCCATCGCGGATCAATCACCACGCGCGAGATGCACCGCAGCTCCCGGTTGATCCGCAGCGCTCGCTCGCGCTTGGGCCCGCGCGTGTACCGCCCGGGCCAGGGCAGATCGCGCCACGCCGCGTTGAGTGTTGGGCGACTCTCCACGAGCACGCCCACGAGTCGCTCGCCCCCCTCGACGTCCGCGCTGGCGCGCAGCACGCGCGACCACGTCGCCGGTCGCCCGCCCCGGTAATGGAGCCCGCTCAGCGCGTCGTAGTCCTCGATCCCGCCCGCTCCGATCCGCACGGCCCCCGCCTCGGCCGCCAGCGCGCGCTCCAGCTCTGCCCGCCCGTCGGACCCCAGACGGACGCACAGGTCGGGCCCGAGCAGGCGAGCCAGATCCTCGTGCGCCCCGGAGCAGACAAGACGAACCCCGGCGTCGCCCCGGGCCCACCGACGGACCGCCGCGCACACGCCCCGCGCCGTCTCCCGGTCCAGCGACGAGCAGAACTCGTCGGCGATGATCCATCGCGGTCCGGCGCGGCGAGCCATCGCCCGCGCCAACGCCAGGCGCCACCGCTCGCCCTCGGACAGATCGCTCGCGCGCCGCGCAAGCAGTCGGGCCTCCCCCAGCCCCGCGCGAGCCAGGCACGAGATCGCCGCTCCCAGGTCGCCCCCGATCACCTCAGCGACGCGCCGCTCGCAGCGCCCGAGCCCGCGCGGTTCAACAGGCGTCACCCGATCGCCTCGCCGTTGCAGCTCGCGCCGCAGAGCGCCAAGCAGCGTTGACTTCCCGCACCCGCTCGGGCCGGAGATCAGCGCCACACCCCCGCCCCCAAGCCCAAGCAGCGCGTCGAGCGCCGCCGGGTCGGGCGCGGGAGGCGTCTCACGCCCGTGCTCGATCGTCAGCCCGAACGGCGCCAGCGCGTCGCGCACGCGATCACCCGGCGCCGACTCGCACCACACCGCCCCGCTCACGACGCCGGGCCCCGCTCGTCCTCGAACATCGCCTGGATCGCGTCGTGGTGCCGCCGGACGCTGTGCAGGCTCAGGCCCAGGCGGCGCGACGCCTCGCGCAGCGTGAAGCCCTCGAGCACGCAGGCGCTCGCGACGCGCCGGCGCGTGGGCGGCCAGGACCGCCTGCGGCTTGCGACGAACTGGAACCGCGGGCTTAGCACGCGCTGCACCACCCGGCGCAGGCGCCTGCGGACGGCCCGCACGGGCTCGCAGGCGAGCCGGGCGATGTCCAACGCGCTCTGCTCGTCGCGGTAGTAGGCCAGAATCAGGGCCCGGTCCGCGGGGCTGAGCAGCTCGGCCCGCTCAACTACCCGCTCGATGACCTCCCGCCGACGCTTGCGGCGAAGGTCCCAGGACGAGTCTGGGTCGATCAGCACCCCGATCCCGCCGCTCGCTCGCCCCCGAGCCTGTCTCTGCCCCCGTCTCGGTCCCCGCCCCCGCCCGGACTGCCCGTCCATGCGTCCCTCCTCACTCCTGGCTCGTCAGGCCTTGACACCGCACACGACTTCGTGTTCACTACAAAGCGAACATTTGAGTAGTTGTACGTGCGTGGCGAACAACTTGCAAGGTCTTTGTACGGTAGGGCGACAATCCGGCGCACAGAACCCGCCACTGCCCGTCGGCGCCGCGCATGACCGCCCCGACATGACTGCCCTGAGCAGACGAACACACCCATGCCACACGCCCACGAAACACGCGACATGGAAACAAGCGTCGGACACCTGATCAGCGGGCGCCGGCGCCAGCTCGCGCTCACGCTCGATGAGCTGGCGCGCCGCGTCGGGCGTTCCAAGAGCTACCTGTCGGAGATCGAGAACGGGCACAAGCGCGCGCCCAGCGACGCGGTGCTGACGCAGCTCGAGGAGGCGCTCGACCTGCCTCGCGGGCGCCTGATCGAGACGGCCCGCTGGGAGCGGACGCCCGCGCCCGTCAAGCGTGACTACGCCCGGCTCCAGACCGACCGGCGCGCCGTGCAGCGCCTGAGCGAGATGATCGCCAGCGGCTCGCTCGACGAGGCGTACCGCTCGGGCCAGCTCGCGCGTCTGGTCGGGCGCGTCGCCCCGCCCAGCGCCGACGAGCCCTGCCCCGTGGCGCTGCCGCTCGAGGTCCCGCTGATCAACAGCGTCTCCGCCGGCTACCCGACCGAGTTCACCGACCTGGGCTACCCGGCGCGGATCGCCGACGAGTACGTCCGCTGCCCGGACCTGCGCGACCCCGACGCGTTCGCCGCGCGGGTCGTGGGCGACTCCATGTCGCCCGACTACCGCGAGGGCGACATCGTGATCTTCAGCCCCGCGCGCGAGGTCAAGGCCGGCTCGGACTGCTTCGTCCGTCTCGAACCCGACGACGAGTCCACCTTCAAGCGCGTCTTCTTCGAGACCAACGAGCACGGCGGCGAGCTGATCCGCATCCAGCCCATCAACAACCGCTACCCCCCCCGAGTCACGCCCCGCGAGCACGTCGCGGGCCTCTACCCCGCGGTCTCGGTCATGCGGTCCATCGAGCCCTGAGGACCCGCTTGCACGCGAATCTCGCCCAGTTTGCCACCCGCAGCCCCCCACGCCCCCCGTCACGCCCTCATCAGGCTCGCATGTGCCCGCTGGCGCCGGGAACCACGACCACCCGGGGGCGTACCATTCTGGACCAGCATCGGCCCCTGCGGGCCGCTGGCGACCGATCAGGATCACGATCCGGAGACCCGCCCCATGGCGAAGATGTTTTACACGATGGAAGAGGCCGCCCAGAAGCTGGGCATGGACATCGATGAGGTGAAAGCCCTCGCCGAGAGCGGGCAGCTCCAGGAGTTCCGCGACCGTGACCGCCTCGTGTTCAAGGTTGACCAGGTGGATCTGCTCGCCGGCGGCGGCGACGACGACGACGACGAGATCTCGCTCGCCGAGAGCTCCGAGCTCGAGCCGCTGAGCCTCTCCTCGTCCGGGTCCGGTTCCGCGTTCGCCGCAGAGACGCCCAACGAGTCAACCGGCGTGAGCGTCTTCGACCCCGACGCCGAGGACGAGGCCGATCCTTCCGCCGACACGCTGATGAGCAATGCGATCGGCGCGCCGGACATCAACATGGACTCCGCCGCGTCCGGCTCCGGCCTGGCGCAGCTCACGCTCGAGCCCGACGACACCTCGCTGGGCGCGAACCTGCTCGAAGATGTCTTCGGCGAGGAATCGGGCGACTCGGCCTCTGGCGAGAGCGCCATCGGCGCCTCCGCCGTCGCGGCAGCCGCGGGCGGCGCGCTGTTCGAGTCATCGGGCGAGAGCGAGTTCGGCTCGACCAACAACGCGGCCCAGGCCGCGCTCATGCCCATGGCCGAGGCGTACGACGGGCCCTGGTCGGGCATCGCGGGCGGGCTCGCCCTGGCGATGGTTGTGACCCTCGCGGTCACCGTCGCCGCGACCATCATGGGCCTGACCGGCTCGGGCTCGGCCGCCATGCTCGGCGGGCTCGAGGGCTCGGCGCCCTTCATGGTCATGGGCGGCGCCGCGGTCCTCATGCTCGTCTTCGCCGGCATCGGCTGGGCCATGCTCCGCAAGAGCTAAGCCCTCGAACTCGCGCAGTTTCCAGACGCCGGGCGCTTCAGCGCTCGGCGTCTTTGGTTGGCGCCAGCTCGTACCGCCCGCCCTCGATCCCCTGGCGCCCGAGGACCGGCCCCCGGGCGAAGATGACCTCGTCCCCGCGCAGCGTGCACGACACCACGCCTTCGATGTCGATGTGCTCGAGCCCGCGTTCAGGATCACGCGTCAGCCGCACGCTCCCGGGGGCATGGCTCTCCCGTGACAGCTCGGCTCCAGCGGCGCGCAGCACGCTCTGGCCCGACGCGTCGGCGCCCAGCGTGATCTCCAGCTCTACCTTGACCACCCCGGGACCGGGCACGACGCCCTGGCACACGCGTGCAACGGCCGCCCGCGAAACACTCCAGCGCACGCGAATCTCGCGCCTACCGCTCCTGATCGACGCTCCCGACCCACGCGATTCCGACGTCGATGCGCTCACGCCTTGGCCTTCCGGCGCGCCGGCGCCTTGGCCAGCAGCTTCGCCGCGACCTTGAGCCCCTGCCCGCTCGGACCGGCGAACCGCTCGCCCAGCGTCGCGACCAGCTCGAAGACCTCCTGCATCTCGCTCAGGCGTTGGTCCAGGTCGCGCGCCGACTCGGGCGCGTCCTTGCCCTGCGACGGGTACAGCTCGCGAACCTCGCCCAGCGACTCGATGAGCGGCTCGACCTCGCGCTTCACACGCTCGCGCAGGATCGCGCGGAACATCGCCCACACGTCCTGCTCCGCGACGTAGTAGTCGCGCCGCTGCCCGTCCTTGTGCGCCTTGGTGATGACCCCCCACTCGAGCAGCGCCCGCAGCGACATCGACGCGTTGCCGCGCGAGATGTTCAGGCGGTCCATCAGCTCGTCCATGCACAGCGCGTCGCCCGTGACAAACAGCAGGGCGTGGACCTCGGCCATCGTGCGCGAGATGCCCCAGACCGAGCCCATCCGTCCCCAGGCGTCGATGAACCGGTCCTGGGCCTTGCGGAGCTGGGCGTTGTCCGTGTCGGGCGTCATCGGGCAATTATCCGCCCCGGGGGCCCGGTGGCGATTGTGATTTCATATTTTTCTGAAAGTTTCCGGCCCCCGTCGCTCAGAGCAGCACATCGGCGCCCCCGAAGGCGCCCAGCGCCAGCGCCACGACGCCGTTGAGCGTAAAGAAGGCCATGGGGATCCCCGCCCGCCCGCGCCGGGCCAGGACCGCGTGCTCCCACGCCAGAACCGCGACGACGATCCCGAGCCCCGCGCCAAAGAGCCACCCGAACCGGGGCTCAACGGACCAGGCCACGACGAGCGCCCCGACGGCGCCCAGGTGCAGCGCCCGGCTGATCCACGCGGCGCCCCTCCACCCGAACCGCGCCGGGATGGAGCGGAGCCCGCGCTGGCGATCGAAATCCATGTCCTGCAGCGCGTAGATCACGTCAAAGCCCGCGACCCAGAGCAGGACCATGAGCGACAGCCAGAGCACGGAGACCGGGGGAACAAGATCGGCGCTCACCGCGATCGTCGCCGCGATCGGGCTGACCGCCAGCGCCCCGCCCAGGAAGACGTGACACAGCCACGTAAACCGCTTGGTGTACGAGTAGAACGCGATCCACGCGAGCACGATCCACGACAGCAGCGTGGGCCAGGGGTTGTTGTACAGCAGCCAGTAGATCGCGCAGACGCCGACAAACGCGAGCGCGCTGCCCGCGAGCACGAGCAGCCCGTCGCGCCCGCTCAGCGCCCCGGCCGCGAAGGCGCGGCGCGCCGTCCGCGGGTTGGCCGCATCGATCTCCCGGTCCGCGACGCGGTTGATCACCATCGCCCACGTCCGCGCGAAGAACATGCATCCGACGACCAGCGTGAGCATGCCCCCGAAGCGTGACCAGTCGATCCCGGCGTCGTCTCCGGGCGCCACCAGAAACGCCGCCAGCAGCGCGAACGGCAGCGCGAACACCGAGTGCGCCAGCTTGATGTCCGCCCCCACGAGGCGCAGCTTGGCGCCCCAGCCCAGGGGTTGCGTGCTCTGGCTCGTCAGCGTGCTCACGCTCAACGCTACGCCCACAAACAACGCCCGGGCGATTGCTCGCCCGGGCGTCGCTGACCATCGTGGCCCGGGATCCGGGGCAGGCTCAGGGGCAGCCGGCGCCGAAGGACGACAGGAACGCCAGCACGTCCGCGAAATCGAACGCCCCGAAGGGTTCGCTCAGGTCCGCCTCGGGCGCCTGGGCGCCGAACGCGGAGAGGAACGCCAGCACATCCGCAAAGTCCAGCGTGCCCATCGGCTCGGCCAGGTCCGCCGGGCAGTCCGGCGCGGGCGCCTCGAGGCCCAGCAGCAGGTCGTCAACCCGCCACACGCCGCCCGAGCCCTGGCCCGTGAACCGGATCGCCAGGTCGTCGTGCAGCGCCAGGAAGGGCATCTCCAGCACGCGAAGCCCGTACGCGCCCGCGTCTGGCCCGCTGATCGATTCGAGCATCGCGAAGTCGCCCTGGATGTTGCGGAACTCGACGAGCATCGTGTCGCCCTCGCCCGCCCCCTGGCCCCGCACGCGGTAGCTCAGGAACAGGCTCTGCGGGAAGACCGTCGCATCCACGCCCTGGGTGGTGGCGTTGTCGCCCGGATCGAGCGACAACGCCAGCGTGCCGCCGAACCCGCCGGCGTCAACGCTCGCCCCGATCGCCGCGCTCCAGCGCGTCGCGAACAGCTCGCCCGATTCGAAGCTGTCGGCCAGCGGGAGCACGGCGCCCTCAAACTCGCTGACCGCCACGTCGTCGATGTACCAGATGTCCGTCGCGTCCGAACCGCCCGCCGTGAAGCGGATCGCGAGCTGGTTGGTCAGGTCCGCGTCGTCGATCACGACCTCAACGCGCTGGTACGCGCCCGACGCCGAGGCGTCGGCGGTCAGCAGCGCCGCGGTCCGCCAGACGCCTCCCGCATCGCGGTACTCGCTCAGCAGGGTCTCGCCCGCCTCGGCGCCCTCGTGGCGCGCCATGAAGGTGAAGACGACGAGCTGCCCGGAACTCGCCTTGGCGAGCATCGCGTTGGACTCGATCGAGTCGGTCCCGTCCAGACGCAGCGCCAGCGAACCGCCGGGCGCCGGGTCCGTCTCCACCTCTGCCCCGTCCACCGCGACCCACGACAGCTCACCGAGCGCCGCGGTCTCGAAGCTGTCGGCAAACGGCAGCGGCGCCCGGGGCGTGAACCCCAGCGCGATCTGCACCGAGTTGAACGTGTTGACCCGCCCCGCGCCGAACGAGTTGTCCTCGCCCGCCGGGCCCAGATCATCAGCCCCCAACGACAGGATCTCCTGCACGTCCGTCGGGTGCAGGCCCGGGTTGGCGGCGAAGATCATCGCCCCCACGCCCGCGGCGATCGGGCTGGCGAAGCTCGTGCCCGAGCTGGTGCCGTAGGACCCCCCGCGCCGCGTCGAGCGCACGCCCGAGCCCGGGGCCGCGACATCGACCGGGGGCCCGAAGTTGCTGAACCCGCTCTTGTTATCGCTGCTCGTGGTCGAGGCGACGATCACGTAGTCGGGGCGGTCCACGTCGGGAAGCAGCGAGTTGTCGTTGCCCGCGGCCCAGAAGAGCAGCCCGCCCGCCTCCTTGACCTCGACCGCCGCGGCCTGGTTCGCCATGGAAGTCCCGCCGGAAAAACTGACGTTGACGATCTGCGCCCCGTTCTGGGCGGCCCAGACGGCGCCCTGCGTCAGGTCGAAGGGGTTGGCCGTGCCGTTGCTGTTGTCCGTCACGCGGATGGGCATGATCCTGAAGTTCCAGCCCGCGCCCACGACGCCCGTCCCGTTGTTGCCGATCGCCGCGGCGCAGCCCGCAACGAACGTTCCGTGCCCGTTGATGTCCTCGACCTCGCCCCCGTCCACCTCGGCCCTGTTGCGACGCGAGTTGAACCCCGGGACGTACGACGCCTGCAGATCGGGGTGGTTGGAATCGCACCCGGTGTCACACACGGCAACGATCACCTGATCGCTCCCCGTCACCAGGTCCCACGCCGCGGCCGACTGGATCCGGCTGTGCTGCCAGCTGCTCGCGTAGAGCGGGTCGTTGGGGACCGTCTCCGCGGGGTAGAGCGTCCAGTTTGGCTCGGCGTACTCATAGTCGCCCGTCGCCATCAGGAACGCGCTCAGCTCGTTCTCGCTGCTCCCCGCCGGGACCCTGACCACGTACTGCTCCGTGATCGTGCTCGTGCGGGTGATCAGCGGCGCCACGCGATCGAAGGCGCGGGCCATCGCCTGCGGCTTGGCCCGCCAGGCCCCCCGCACCGCCCCCTTGGGACGCACGATCAGCTCGCCCGAGAACTCCTGCGACCCGGGGATCTCGACGAACGCCCGGCTGGGCGCGGCGCCGTGGCCCGCGAGCAGCCCGGCGTCGCCGGGCTGCAGGTTGATCTGCGCCGTCAGCGCCGGGGAGCGGCTCCCCAGCTCCTGGCCCATGGAAAAACGACCGCCCAGGAGACCCAGGGCGATCACCGCCGCAACGCAAGTGCTTGTTCTACGCATCAGAGACAGACTCCATCGGTTCATGCCTATCGACCGAGGAAGGGACCGCCCAGGCCCACGTGACGCGGGGCGGGGCGGGTTTCCGGTCTCCTGCTGGTCATATCCGGCCCGGCTGACTACGGACACCCCTCCGACACGAGCGTCAGGAAGGAAACGACATCCGTGAAATCCCATACGCCGAACGGGGCGCCCAGATCCGCCGCCGTGCCATTTGAGGCGAAAGCCCCCAGGAACTCGATCACATCCGAGAAATCCAGCACCCCGTACGGCTCGGCCCGGTCCGCCAGCGAGCAGCCCCGCCCCAGGGCGGTCGCCGACCCCACCCCCATGCTCGTCTGACGCATCACCACGTCTGTGCCGCCCGAGAGTTCCGGGTCGTGCCAGTGGACGATGGACTCGACGCTCACACTGTCCTCTTGCTCGTCGAAGAGCAGCTCGATGTAGGTCTTCCGCCCGGTCGTGGCCATCGTCGCGTCGTACCGCAGCGAGCGATCCGCCAGGCTCGGGTGCTGCGGGTCGAACATCGTCTCCCGCTGCGCCGCGTGGTACTTGACCATCTCCAGCGTCGTCCCCGTGCCCGCCCGGCCCCGCAGGTACTCGTCGGGCGTCACCTCCGGGATCACGCCGCCGTCGAAGACACCAAGCGCCGCGAGCGTGGTCCCCGCCAGCTGCGCATCCTCCTCACGCCAGCGGAACTTCACCTTCCCGCTGCCCGCGTCCGCGCTGCACACCTCCAGCAGCGCCCGCCCGTCGTTGTTCCATTCCTTCTGCATGTGGACCGCGTACGTCGCGTGGTGGTCACCCGAGATCGCCATGACCCGCTGATTGACCGCCGCGTTGTCCAGGAACAGGTCGATCAGGATCTGCTTCTCCGAGGCCAGCAGAAACGGGTGCTCGGGCGTGTTGAAGTGGTCGTGGTGCGACGAGTCCGTGTGCGACCAGCGCGTGTTCCACTTGTCCGCGGACTTGTTGTACGTGAACATAAAGTTGAACACGAGCACCGTCATCGCCTTGTCGTTGCCCGAACCGATGGCCTGATCCAGCCACGACAGCTGCGCCTCGTTCCAGACCACGTAGTTGGGCCCGCCGATACCCGTGTCCGTGTCGTCGTTGGCCCAGCGGCAGTCGTCCACGTACACGAACCTCACGTGGCGCGTGTCCGTGTAGTAGAACCGCACGTCGTCGTCCGAATACGCCCGCTGGCCGTTGTGCCACAGCCCGTCGCCCCACGGCCCGCCCCCGAACCCGTGCTCGCTCCGCAACTGCGCCAGCGTCGGGCGGTGCGGCTCGTCCGGACGGTACAGATCGATCGTCGCGCTGAACGCGTCCATCACACTGGTAAACGGCGGGTATCCGATCTCGTTGCGCAGCCCCCACGCGCCATCGCCCCCGGCGTACGGGTGGTCACCCGCGTGCACGCTGAACCCGGCGCGGCGCGCCAGCCGCTTCCAGACGTAGTCGTCCAGGTGGTGCATCGACAACGCGCGGTGCTCGCGCTCGGGATCTGTCGCCCAGATATTCGGAAGAATGTTGTTGTCGTGGTAGTTGTAATCGTCGGTATGATACGTGTGGATCACCGGCGCCTGCGTGTCATCGATCAGGTCGCTGAACGCCGCCCCGTACAGTCCCTTGTGCGGGCTCGCGTTCGTGCAGCCCATCGCCAGCACCCGGAACTGGCCCAGAGGCTGCCCGCCCTCGATGCTCAGCGTGTGCAGCCGCCCCGCAGTTCCATGCGTCGTCTCGGTCCCGCCGTTCTCGCCGTCGGGGTTGATCACGGCGCGCACGTAGTACACGCTCACCGGCGCCAGATCGCTGGCCGTCCAGCGCACGCCCTCGTCGTCGTCGCCCACGCCGATCCAGGGCGAGGTCTCCACGCCAGTCTGGAATGTCGGGTCCTGGGAGTACTCAAACCGGACCCGGGCCCGATCCAATTCGCTGTTCGCGTCGAACCCGAGCAGGCCCTTGTCATACCACAGCACCATCGGCACGCGGACGCTCGTCCCGGACGGGTCGGGCGTCTGGACGCCGAACACCGGGGTCTCGTCGACGAACCAGTCCGCCCCGTCGGGGCGGTCGCCGGGCGTGTCCCAGCCGAGGTTGGTCGCCCAGTCGCCAGACGGTGTGAATTGCTCGTTCTGCAGCAGGTCGGGACGCACGCTCGTCATCACGAGGCGCCTGAACCGGACCCGGCACGCTCCATTCTCGGGTCGCCCCTCGAGGTAGATCATCTCAATGTCGTTGCCCAGGTAGGTCCCGTCGGCGGCGCCCTCGTGATCGATCACCCCGTCGAGGTCCACATCGACGTAAACCCGCACCTTGGAGCCGGCGCCCGCGGGCCCGTCGGCGGCTCGCACATGCACCCACACCCGCAACCACGTGTCCCGCGGGATCGGGTTGCCCGTGATCAGGCCCGCCAGGCTCTCGCTGAGCCCTCCCGACGCGCTCACCAGGCTCATCTGATCGCCCTCGCCCTCGCGCGTGCGCAAGCGCAATCCCTTGCGCGGCACGCTCGTCAGGGCCCGGAAAAAGTACGTCCGCTTGCTCTCGCCCCCGGCCGTCGAGCTCGTGGCCTTGCTCGCGTCCGCGTCGTGATCGGTCTGCCCCTCGTACTGCGTCATACGCATGTCGAACTGCACCCACGACTCCTGCACGGGTTCGTGGTAGATGATGCGCATGTCCCGCCCGCCGACACCCGCGTTGAACAGCAGCGACGCATGGCCGGGGTTGTCCGGGTCAGGGGCGATCTCGGTGTCCGTGGCCAGGACCCCCGAGGACTCCCACATCAGCGAGTACTGGTTTCCCTCCGAGCGGACATGCCCGTCGCGCGTCAGCCCGACCTGCTGATGGCGGATCACCCCGCCCTGTCCCAGCGCCGTTCCCGCGCCCGAGCCCAGCGTCAGCAGCGTCACCCCGACCACCTTTGACCACGAAACCCGCGTCATGAGATCCCCTTTCGCCGGACGCCAGGCCCGGGACCGAGTGTTTCGGCACAAAAACCCTACCGAGTCCTGCGGATCACACAAACGCCGATTTCAAATCCAAAACATTTGCCAGAATCCGGCGACCGACGCCCAACGTCGCGTGCCCATGCCTCAGAGCGAGGCGTGGGCTTACCCACCCGACGGCGAACCGCACGCTATACGTCCTGCCCGGATGCTGAGTTCCCGCCCCCCCTGCCGATATCCTCAGGCTCCCCCTCCGGAGGTTGCGAGTGCCCACCAACACCGACCGCCTCAGCGTCCTGCTCCGGGCCCGCCGACCCGGGATCTGGGTCTCCACGCACGAGGAGGCACAGGCGCTGGACATCATCGACGACGCCTGCTCGCGGGCCAAGGCCGACGTCTGGTCCTGGTCGCTCATCGACGGCGTGCGCCACCGAACCAACCTGGCCTCCGACCCGATCCCCGAAACCACCAACCCGGGCGCCGCGCTGTACTGGCTGGCGCAGCAGGAGCGGGCGTCGGTCATCGTCCTGCTCGACATCCAGACACACCTCGACGAACCCCACACGCTCCGTGCTTTGCGCCAGCTGCTCGACCGGGCGCGAGCCATCGGCTCAAGCGTCGTCCTGCTCGACCACGCGCCGAGCCTGCCCGAGACGATCCGGGCCCACGTCACCCCGTTCGAGCTCACGCTGCCCCGCGGCAGCGAGATCGAGCCGCTCGTGCGAGCGGTGCTCAAACGCATCCACAAGCGCACGCCGCTGACCATCGATCTCACCGAGCGTGACTACGAGCTCATCATCAAGAACCTCTCGGGCCTGGGTGAGCGCCAGATCACGCAGATCATCACCGACGTCGCGGGCGAGGACCGCGTGTTCGACGCCGAGGATCTCAACAACGTGCTCGCGCACAAACGCGCGCTGCTGTCCGGCTCCGGATTGCTCGAGTACGTCGAGTCGCCGGCGACGCTGGGCGAGGTCGGTGGGCTCGGCAAGCTCAAGTCCTGGCTGGGCGCCCGCAGGGAGAGCTTCAGCGCCCAGGCCGAGTCCTTCGGGCTCACGCCCCCCCGCGGCGTGCTGCTGCTGGGCGTCCAGGGCGCGGGCAAGTCGCTGTGCGCCAAGGCGATCGCCACCGCGTGGCAGCGCCCGCTGCTCCGAATGGACCCGGGCTCGCTCTACGACCGCTACGTGGGCGAGTCCGAGCGCCGCCTGCGCGACGCGCTCCGCCAGGCCGAGGCCATGGCCCCGGTCGTGCTCTGGATCGACGAGATCGAGAAGGCCTTCGCCTCCGCCGCCGCCCAATCGACCGACGGCGGGCTCAGCCAGCGCATGTTCGGCGCCCTGCTCACCTGGATGCAGGACCACCAAGCCCCGGTCTTCCTTGTCGCCACCGCCAACAACATCGACGCGCTCCCACCGGAGCTGCTGCGCAAGGGACGCTTCGACGAGATCTTCTTCGTCGATCTCCCCGGGTCCGAGGCCCGGCGCGCGATCTTCACCATCCACCTCGCCCGACGCGACCGCGACCCGGGCGCGTTCGACCTTGACGCCCTCGTGCGCGTCAGCGACGGGTTCAGCGGCGCCGAGATCGAGTCTGCCATCCTCGCGGCCCTGCACGACTGCTTCGCCCGGCGCGCCCAGCCCACCACCGACGACATCGTCCGTGCGCTCAACAGCAGCCCGCCGCTCTCGGTCACGATGCGCGAGAAGGTCGCCCGGCTCCGCGCCTGGGCCGACGGGCGCTGCGCCCCCGCGGATTAGGTTCTGTTTGACGGATCAAAAGCGGCACGCCGTGCCACTGACCTGTCTTCAGGTCTGTGCGTCCCGCGGACCCGGTACGCCTCCCCCGCACAGACCGGAGGACCGGTCCGTGGCACGAATCAGATCCGTCAAACAGAACCTCGCGACCGGCTCAGGGCCCGCCGTCGTCGTCCTCGTCCTTGCCACCGCCGAGCAGGTCGCCCAGACCACCGCCCACGGCCTCGCGCGCTTTGTTTGTCGCGTCGTCCACCGCCTTGTCGATCTCCTCGCGGGCCTCCTCGGTCGCGTTCTCGACGGCGCCCTCGGCCTGCTCGCCGAGCTTCTTCGCCGCGCCGCCCAGGTTCCCCCCGAGATCGCCCACGATGCTCACGCCCATGTCCTGCAGCGACTTCAGATCGCCAAGCCCGCCTGTGAGCTCGCCCAGAATGTCGCCCGGGATCACGCCCCCGCCCGCCTCCACGGCCGCCGAGAGCACCGTCTTGACCACCAGGTTCGTCAGCTCGCCAAACGTCATGCCCTCGCCGCCGCCCACGTCCGCCAGCTCGATCAGCGGCACGTGCACTGCGACATCACCCGCGACCAGGCTCAGCCCCGGGATGCCCACGAGGTGAACGTTCACGTCCTCGATCAGCAGCCGGTCGATGGTGACCTTGGGTCCGGAGGTCTCGCTCTCGGGCTTGTCGCCCGCCGAGCCCGACTCGAAGCGTTTCAGATTGTCCAGGATCGCCTGGTAGTTGGCCTTGCCGGCAGACTTGTCCAGGTTCACGTCGATGCTCGACAACCGGAACTCGGGGATCCGGATGTTGGTCATCGACGCCTCCTTCAGCGCCACGCCGACGGCGCCCTCGCCCAGCAGCAGGAAGTGGTCCGACGTGTACCCCGCCGGGTTGTCGATCTCAAGCCCGTTCATCTGGAACGTGCCCTTGGTGATCGCCACGTCCACGCTGTCCACGGTCGTCTCGACGCCCGTCGCGTACGTGCCGCCCCGCTCGATGGCGCGCTCAAAGATCGTGTCGATCTGCGAGATCCCGTAGGCGACAACACCGACGATGGCGCCGATCACCAGCACCACCAGCACAGCAAAGATAATCAGGAACTTCTTCACGTCGTCCTCCCTCGTCTCGGCGACCATCCGCCGCCCACAAGGGTATCCGTGAGAGGCCCAACATTCGCGGCGCCCGGGCAGAACCCCGGATCCGCCCACCACCGGGCAGTTCAGAGCGAGAACAGCCCGACGAACAGCACAACATCCGTTGCGTCGAACGTGGTGCTCCCGTCCAGGTCTGCGCGGGGATCCTGGGCGACGAACGCCTGCAGGAATGCCAGCACGTCCCCGAAGCCCGCGACACCGTCGCCGTCGAAATCAACGCGTGAGTCGAGCACCTCGATCGACAGCGCGGGCATCAGCGTCACCGGACGCACGCCGTCGTTCACGCTGATCTCGATCCGGTCCCGACCCAGCTCGGCGCCCGCGCTCAGCTCGATCTCGTACACGCCCCCGCCCAGCTCGTGGATCGCGCCGATCTCGACCACGCCGTCCGAGCCAAACGCGAGGGCGGCGCTGAGCGCGCCGGGCCCGAGATCGACCGGGATGCCGCGCCAGTCGCGGATCTCCGCACGGATCCGCCCGCGGGCCATCCCCCCGCCGCTCGCGGCAAGGCTCGTTGTTCCAGTGGCGATCGAGCGGATCGCGTCGGGACGCCCGACCAGATCCGCGCGCCAGGCGTCGTACGTTTCGCGGAGCGTGATCACCGGGTCCGGGTCCGCCTGCGTGGTGTTGGGCACGTTGAAGGTCATGAAGTAGTCGCCCGCGGCGCAGCCGAGTTCCTGCAGGAACGCGCCCCCGCCCTGGTTCTCCGCCGTGACCAGCCCCCCCACGCCCGAGGCGCCCATGACCGCGTCGTCGAGCCCGTCGCCGTTGAGATCTCCCGTGCCCAGCGCGGTCACGCCCGTCGGGACCGGCGCGGGCGTGCCGAAGGCGAAGGCGCCCGAGGTGTCGTTGAGCAGCGAGACGAGCTCCGTCGGCTGCGACAGCACCGCCACGAGGTCTCCGGAGGCGTCGCCGTTCATCCGCCCGCCCGCCAGACGAACCACGGGGCGCCCGTCGGGCGCGGGCACATCGGTGCGGCTGAAGCTCGCGCCGGTGCTCAGCAGCACGCTGACCGAGCCCGCGTCGCTGCCCGCCGTGGCCAGATCATCCAGTCCGTCCCCGTTGAAGTCATCGCGGACCAGGGCCGCGGGCCCGGCGCCCACGAACGCGAACGTGCCCGAGACGAACCCGCCCGAGCCGTCGCCCAGCAGCGTGCTCACCGCGCCCAGCGCCTGGTGCGCCAGCGCCACGTCCGTCCGCCCGTCCCCGTTGAAATCGCCCGTCGCGATGCTCGAGCCCGAGCCGAGCATCGGCGAGATGCTCGTGACGTTGAACGTCCCCGCCCCGCTGTTGAGCAGCACGCTCACGCTCCCGTCCGCGTTCACGGTCACAAGGTCCTCAGCCTGAGCACCGTCCAAGTCTCCCGATGCGATCGCGACGGGCCCGTCTCCCACGCCCGTGCTGATCCCGGCGCCCAGCGTCCCGTCCTCACCGATGGGAAAGACAATCACCACGTCGGACCCCTGCGAGCAGACCGCCACGTCCGCGATCACATCGCCCGTAAACTCGCCCCCCGCGCCCCGCAGCGTCACCGCCCCCGCCGCGAACTCGTCAGCGAGCGCCAGCGACGCCAGCGCCGCCCCCGGTCCCGTCACGTTGAGCAGCACCGACATGTTCGTCGCCGCGCTCGTAGTCGCGATCACGTCCACCCGCGCATCGGCGTTGATGTCCCCGATCACCAAGCTCGTGGGCAGGCCGCGGGTATCCAGGATCTGGTTGCACCCGTCGGTGTCCCCGGCGCGGGCGATGAGCATGTACGCGATGTGCGCCGACTTCTCGAAGCTGGGCGGGGGCGAGCCGCAGTCCGTCGGCCCCGCGCTGCACGAGCACCGCCCGTCACCCCCGAACGCCGCCGCGGCCTCCATCGCCGCCATCAGCCTCGCGGGGATGTCCCCGGGCGTGAACCGAACCGCGTCCACGGCCGCCTGCACCACCGGCTCGCCCGTCAGGATGTTGCCCTGGATCGCGTACACCAGGTCGCCCACCTGCCCGGTCTGCCCGCCGGCCCACTGCGCGTTGTCCACGCCCGAGTACGTCAGCGTCCGCCCCGTCACGTCGAGCATCCCGTACTGGCGGTTGTCGTGCCCGATGTCGCTCACCGAGAGCGCGACGAGGATGTCCGCCGGCGCAACGCCCTGGAGCAGCATGTCGCGGATCACGCCCCGGTTCTGCCCCGTCTGATCGACCGCGGACTGCGCCGTCGCGCCGCCCACGCCCGTGATCAGCACCGGCGTGTTGTGGCGCAGGTTGAACCCCGTCAGGCACGTCGCCGAGGCGAGCCCGATCTCCCCGGTCCGCGTGTCCGCGATCAGGATCGACCACGTCGCCTGCGCGCTGCCCGCCAGCGCCGCGATCGCTCCCAACCCGACACCGGTCAGTGCCCGCACGCCCGGCTTGACTCGACGAGTTTCCATTCGCACTTCTCCCGGATTGACAGACCTCACCCGCCCGAGCGGGCGCCCTCTCAAGCTACCCCATGCGCCGCCGAGAGCCAACCCCCGACGCCCGAATCAGCGCCGGTTGGGTGATTCCACTCGATTCAGCTCGCGCCGGGCGATCCGGGCTACGGGCAGCCCGCGCCGAACGCCCCGAGGAACGCCAGCACGTCGTTGAAGTCGAACACGCCCACGGGCAACGCCAGGTCCGCCGCGGAATCCATCGCGCCGAACGCGGTCAGGTACGCCAGCACGTCGTCGAAGTCGAGCACGCCGTACGGCTCGGACAGGTCCGCCGCGTTGCATCCCTGCGGGCCCATGGCCTCCTGGACCATCCCGCGGATCACCAGGGCGTAGCCCTGCGACCCCACGGCGACGTTCGTTCCCTTGACGCGGGCCATGTACGAGCCGGCGGAGATCGCCGTGGTGATCACCATCTCGACGTTGTTGTCCTCGTCCGGGGCGCCGCCGGGGACGCTCGTGCCCCCGCTCAGGACGTTGCCCAGGAATGTCACGTCGGGCGTGATGATCTCCAGGTCCAGGTTGTTCACCGCCGCGGGGATGGCCGGCAGCGACGCGGGCGCGTCGTGCCACACCAGCGTCACGCGCAGCGCGCTGAGCGCCTGTGTCACCTCGAACGGCACCTCGAACGTCTCGCCCGTGTCGAGCGCCTCGCCCGTGTTGTTGCGTACGTCGCGGACGACGATCGACTCGCTCACACCCTCCGCGCCGGGGAAGACGAGCGTCTCGTTGAGCTTGACACGCCCCCACCCCTCCTTGTTGCCCGGGTACCCCGACTCGTTGGTCATGTCCTGCGCCGAGTTGAGCAGCATCGCCTTCATCAGCGGGCCTGAGGGTGTCATCGCGTCGCCCGGCGTCGCCACGCCCGTCGGGTAGAACCCCTCCATAAAGTACTGACGCACCAGCGCCGCGGCGCCCGCGACCTGCGGGCACGCCATCGACGTCCCTGTCGAGCTAAACGTCGAGCACACGGTGTTGTTGTCCGACGACTGAATCCCGCACCCGGGCGCCGTGATCTCGGGCTTACGCCGCCCGTCGTTGGTCGGGCCGGCGCCCCCGGTGCACTGCACCTCCTGGATCGGCGTGTCCCCGCTGGCCGCGACCGCCAGCACGTTCTTCGCGTTCTCCGGGTTTCGCAGCGAGCTCAGGTTGGTCACCGCGAAGAGCACCAGGTTGTCGTCGTTGAGCCAGGAGTAGTCATCGAGCCCGCGCGTGAGCCCGTCATAGTCTGTCGTGCCGTCGTTGCCCCAGCTGTTCGTGTGAATCCGGGCCCCCTGCCCCGAGTGAAGCGTCAGGCGCTGGTTGATCCCGTTCTGCGTGAAGGCCGGCGTCGTGTTGAAGATCATCCGCGACATGTACGCCACACCCCGGCTGTTGTCGAACGCGCCCGAATCACCCAGCGCCGAACCGGCAACGTGCGTCCCGTGGGAATCGCTGAAGATCATCGACTGGTTGAACGCCTCAACCTTCCGGTGGTCCGGGCCGATCGGGTCGCCCTCGGGATCCAGGAACGAGCAGTGGTCCACGTCAACCCGCCCGTCCATCACCGCGATGAGCTGGTCCTCGCCGTGGATCCCGGCGTCGTAGATCGGGTAGAACCCCGGCTGGTTCGACTGCACGATCCATCGCGACGTGTTGTTGCGGAACGTGATCTCCGGCGCGTCCTCGACCCACATCACCTGCGGGATCTCCGCGAGCTTCAGCGCGTTCTCACGCGCCGCCGTGACCTGCACCAGGCGCCGGTCACCCTCGAGCGAGTCCGCCACCACACGCACCCCGCCGATCGCGTTCATGCCTTCAAGCGCCGCGTCGCGGTCGGCGCCCGGGAACAGCCACACCCGGACCGCCAGCTCGCCGCGCTCCTGGATCGCCAGCAGCGCCTGATCGTGCGTGCGCAGCACCAGCCCGAGATCGGGCGACACCTTCCACTCACTCCGATACGCGCCGGCCCAGGTCACGAAGCCAAGCCCGCGCACCGCCTCCAGATCCGCACCCGACAGATCCGCGACGTACGCGTGGTCGGGCAGGTACTCGCCCAGGCGCACTCCGGCGTTCTCGATCTGTGCGCGCCGCTCGGGCGTGATCGGGCCATCGAGCACGATAACCCTCGCCCCGTCCACACGCACCCCGGGCCTGGCCACCCGCCTCAGCAGGCTGTCGCTGTCGTCGAGCCGCACGATCCCGGTCTTGAGGCGCAGCGTGCCCGTCACCGGAGCCTCGGCGCTCTCGCCGATCCCCTGCGCCAGCCCGCACGCCATCACCAGCGCGCCCGCGGCGCACACGACCATCCGGAATCGGTTCTGCGACATGAAATCACCCTCTCACGCGGGCCTGGCCGGCGCGGTGCGTTATGGACGGACCAACACCCGGACGAACGCCCAGGCGCCGATCTATTCGCGGCGTACCCCTTACTTGTGCCCCAAAATCTCGGAATTGCCAGCCAACGCGCCCCTCGACCGATCGGATTCCGTTCGGAAAGCCGCCGCCCACCCGCTCTCGGGCCCCTCAGGACCGAGAACGCTCAGCCCCCGGCGCGATCCTTCTCCAGACGCCCGATCACCCGGCGCAGCGCCCGGATCGTCTGATCCGACACATGATGCTCGATCCCCTCGGCATCGATCTCCGCCTGACGCTTGCCCACCCCGATCGCCCGCAGAAACCCCAGCACCACCTCGTGACGCCGACGGCTCTCCCTGGCCATCGCCTCGCCCGCTCTGGTCAGCAGCAGCGGGCGTCGGCTCTCGGCCACCACCAGCCCGCACTCGCTCAGCCGCTTGATGATCCGAACCACCGTGACGTGACTCACCCCGAACATCTGCGCCAGGTCCTTGTTCCGGCACTCGCCCTGCTGATCGATGACCTGCGCGATCGCCTCGACATAGTCCTCGGCCGTCTCGTCACGGTGCGCCGCCCGGGTTCGCTTGAACGCCTCCGCCCGCTGCTCGGCTGTCAACCGCTCTTGACCCAACGCGACCTCCCAGAGCGAACATCCTACCCGCCGGGCAGCGCCTCGCCCGCGCGCGCCACGCCAATCCCCGCCACCTGCGCGACCTTCTCGGGCGAGGTCTGACCCCTGACGATGCTCACCCGTCCGGCGCGCACGCCCAGCGCCGCCGCGAGCAGCCTGCAAACCGCCTTGTTCGCCTTCCCGCCCTCGGGCGGGGCGCTCACGCGAACCCTGAGGCGATCGCCCCCCGGCGACGCCAGCACGCCCGCGATCTGATCACGCCGGGCGCCGGCCACGACCTTGAGGCTGATGAACACGCCCCCGGAACCGTCGCCCTCAATCATGCCGCCGCTCGCCTTCAGCCCGGGCACGCTTCGCTGAGAAGCCCGACCAGCTCGAGCGCGTCCGCCGCGTCGATGATCGTATCGCCCGTCAGGTCGGCCCCCGGGTCCGCCGCCACAAACAGGCCAAGGAACGCGATGACATCGGAGAAATCCAGCCCGCCCGAGCGGTCCAGGTCCGCCCGGTGCCAGGCGATGATCTCGATCATGCTCCCCCCGCCAACGTCCTCGAGCACGCCCACGCTCCCGTCCGCCCACGCCAGCGTGATCGAATCGAACCGCTCCGCCCCACCCAGCCCGAGCACGACGCTCGTCTGGCTCGACCCGAGGTATGTCGATGATCCGTCCACCACGCGGACGATCTCCCGCCCGCCCGCGCGGGCCGTGACCCTCGTCCCGTGCCCCCCGGGCGCCAGGCAAGGATTCACCCCGGTGCGCAGGCGCAGCGTCACACCCGAGCTTGGGCTATCCAGGTCATTGCGGAACATCCGCATCGCGCCCGAGCTGTCCACGATGACCACGTCCCGGTCTCCGTCCAGGTCATGGTCGAGCGTGACCAGCGCCCGCCCCTGACCCACGAACGCCAGCCCGCTCGTCATCGCGATCTCGTCGAACACGAGCCCCTCTCCCTGTTCCAGGCGGTTGAGGTACACCCGCGCGGGGACCGCCGGGAAGCCGCTCCACCCGCTCGTCGCCAGCAGGTCCAGATCGCCGTCCAGATCAAGGTCCACAAGCTCCGTCCCCCAGCCCCAGCCCGCGTCGTGCACACCGACCGCCCGCGCGCGCTCCACGAACGTCACCCGCCCATCGGCGTCGGGTTCCTGCATGTACAGCGTGTTCCCGCACGAGTCCGACGGCGGCGGGAAGTAGATGTTCGTCATGAACCAGTCGAGATCCCCGTCCTCATCCACATCCCCCACGCTTGAGCCCATCCCGTTGCAGTCGTGCGTGATGCCCGCCTCGCCCGTGCGATCTGTAAACGCGAAACCCCCGTCGTTCTCGTAGTACCGGCTTGTTCCGAAGTCGTTGGTCAGCAGCAGCTCGGGGTACCGATCGCCCGTCATGTCCACGAAGCGAGGCGTGAACCCGCGCAGATTCTCCGTCACCAGCCCGAGCAGCACGGTCACGTCCGTGAACCGGGGCACGGCGTCGGCGTCATTCCCGTCGTTGCGGAACAGGCGGTTGCCCCCGGGCGCGTCGATCCAGGCGCTGACGAACAGGTCCAGGTCGCCGTCGAGGTCGTAGTCCCCGAAGCAGGCGCCCATGCCGTCGGTCACCTGAGAGATCCGGTTCACGCCCGCGATCTGCGCGACATCCTCAAAGATGCGCGCGCCGCCCGACTCCCGGTTGAGAAACAGCCGGCAGTGCGTCGGCCCCGGCGCGCCGGGCGCGTCGCCGTACGACACGATGAATAGGTCTGTCCACCCGTCCTTGTTCACATCCCCGACCGCGACGCCCCCGGTGCGCCGGCGCTGCGCGACCCCCCACGCCTGGGCGTGGTCGGCAAACGTCCCGTCGTGCTGGTTGATGTACAGGCGGTCGGGCTCGACGCCGCCCGCGGGAGCGAAGAGATCAGGCCACCCGTCGTTGTCAAAGTCCGCCACGCAGGCGCCGCCCACCATCTGGTGGTGGTTGCCCGGGTAGCCGCTGGCGCACGCATAGACGCCGTTGACCCCGGCCTGGGCGCCGATCTCGGTGAACGACAGGGTCTGCGCGCACACAGGGCCGCCCACCGCCGCGGGCAGCATGCACACCAAGACCTGCGTTGCGCGCTTTCTCACCCCGCCGTGGTACCACGGCGGGTGTCCCCGTTCAAGCCTGGGCTTTGCTGGCGCCCCTGGGGTTGCGTCTTCTCGGCCCGTGGATCGCCGTCACGCTGCCCCGCGACTGCCCCAGTTCCCGGATCGGACCATTCGAGATCCGCTCGCAGGCGCCCCTGGCGTTGGCCTTGGAGTACTCACACCCGATGAAGTTCCGCCCCAGCGCGTGGGCCACGACGCCCGTCGTCCCCGAGCCCAGGAACGGGTCTAGGACAAGGTCCCCCGGGTTGGAGCTGCACTCGATCACGCGCTCCAGGTAGACCTCGGGGAGCTGGTTGTCGTGCCCGGGGCGGCGCTCTTTGTTGTTGCCCTGGATGCGTCCCCAGTACTTGCCGTACCAGACGTCCATGGGCACGCGCAGGCCCGATGGCATGCCGTCGCGCTTGTCCTCGGTCCGCGCGTCGAAGTAGATCGAGCGCCGGTCGGACGTTTCAAGTATTGGGTCCGGGTTCCAGGTCTTGAGCTCGGGGTTTTTGCAGAAGTACAGCGCGTGGACCTTGGAGTTGATGAACTTGCCGCGGGTGTTCTGGCCAAACCTGTAATGCCACACGCACCAGTTGACCATGGTCATGGTCTTCTTCAGGTGGACAACAATCTCCGCGGCCCACGTGTCGGGGATGTTCACCCACATCGAGCCGGACGGTTTCAACGCGCCCGAGCACAGGTCCAGCCACTCGTACGTGAAATCGAGGTACTCGCCCTCGGACATCGCCTTGTCGTCCCAGACCTTGTTGCCGCCCGCGCTGCCCGCCATGTGCTTGTCGTAGTCGCGCGCCCAGTTGAAGGGCGGGTCGGCGAAGACCAGATCCACCTTCCGCTTCTTCACTTCCGGGATCGTCGGCAGCACCTCCCGGCAATCCCCCAGGTACGCCCGCGCCTCGACCTTGGTCTCCGGGTGGATCCGTGAGGACGGCTTTGCCTTGGTGGGCGCGCGCATGACCGCGGGTTTCGAGCTGGTGGCTTTGCTGGGCATGGGAGCGTGGAGGATAGCGCAAACTGGACGCTCGCGCCAGGACCCCTCCGACTAGCCCGGAACGTCAGTGACGGGCCGGCCCGACCGGGAACGCAACCGCAACCCCTCACTCACGTTCGGGGCTAGTTATAGAGGCGCCCCCGAGCGGGTTGTGCTCGGGGGTGGGGTCGCCGTCAACAACGATGATCCAGCCAATTCCATCAAAGATGCTGTCCCGGAACTTGCGCCAGGCACGCCGCACTTTCGGTTCACGCGACGACCGCTTGGGGATTGTCCCGCGTCGAACCACGTCGTAAGCCCCGTGACAAGCCCGCATCAGCAGCGATGCGCGTATGTGCACAGAGCATCCCAGCGCCTCGATGATGATCTTGGCAAGCATCTCCTCCAAGAACACAACCTGACCACTGTCTGTCTTGCGTCTAAGCCAATCGTGCACGCGCAGCCCGATACAGTCAACGAGCGTCAGATCGATGTTCGGATCATCTGGCACGATGATGTTTGATCCCTTGTGGTCACGGTTGTAGATCCCCTTCTCCCACAGCTTTGCCGTCCAAGCGCCGACCCGCGAGGCGAGTACATGCTGCTCTCGGACCGGAACTCTCGAATCTGCAACGAACTCAAGCAGGGATCGTCCCTGAACTGACTCCATGACGAAACACTCAACCTCCACCCCATCCCGCCGCCCGTAGACAACCGCCTTGGGCTCCGCCGTCCGAAACCCGTGCTTCATCAGCAGCTCCGCCCCGCGCCAGTGGCGGTACGCGTGCGTCGTGTGCAGGACCTTCTGCACCTTCCGCTTGAAGCTGTCGATCGGCTCGCACTTGATCACCAGCGTCATCGGGCGTTTCTGCACGACCAGCTCCGCCCGCCACACGCTCGACCCGGGCTTGTCGCTGAGCAGCTCGGCCTGCTCCCAGTCCACCCCCGCCAGCGCCCGGGCCCACTGATCGGGCGCGTACCCCGCCCCCGAGGCGTACTTGGCGACCTTGAGCCCTTCCGTCGGCGGGACCAGCATCGGGGTAGCCTACCCCGGACACACACCATGCCCCGAGACCTCTCCATCGCCATCGTTTGCAAGGACAACGCCGACACCATCGGGCGGGTCCTCGATTCGATCTCGGGCCTGGCCCGCGAGATCGTCTGCGTGGACTCGGGCTCGACCGACGGCACGCTCGATCTGCTCAGCGCCGCCGGCGCCCGCGTAGAAACCTCCCCCTGGCTCGGGCACGTCAAGACCAAGCAGAAGGCCCTGGACGCCTGCACAAGCCAGTGGGTCCTGTGCCTGGACTCCGACGAGCCCGTGATGCCCGACCTGCGCGCGGCGATCGAACGCTGCGTGGACACCCACGACCCATCTGTCGTCGGCGCCCGCGTCAACCGCAAGGTCTGGTACTGCCCCGGGCAGCGCGGGGGCGACAATGGCCGCTTCCTCAACCACGCCTGGCAGCCCGAGTGGCGCTTGCGCCTGGTCCGTCGCGAGCGCGCCCGCTGGACCGGGCTCGACCCGCACGACAAGCTCGAGGTGCAACGCGACCCGGGCCAGAGCGTCATCGACCTGCCGGGCACGCTCCGTCACGACTCGTTCAGCACATTCACCGAGCAGCTCGCCAAGGAGGCGACCTACGCCAGGCTCATGGCCCGGAGCCTCCACGCCTCGGGCGTCCGCGGCTCGCGCCCTCGCGTGATCACCTCCCCCCCGGGGGCGTTCCTCAAGCAGCTCGTCATCAAGCAGGCCTGGCGCGACGGGATTCCCGGCTTCCTGGCCGCGGGATCGACCGCCGCGAGCACGCTGATGAAGCATTTGGCCCTGCTCGAAATCTCCAACTCCCCGGAAAATCAGGCCCCACGCCCCCAACAGGCACCCTACGATCACGCGTCCCGCGAACCCTGAGGCCCTTGGGCACTCGGGCGGGCGAGGACGGGCCGGCACGCCCCATCGGATGGGGCCTCTCGGGGTGTTCCCGCCGGCTCTGACGGCCCCGGTCATGCGATCCAACATGGCCGGATCTCCCCATCACTCGCGGCGCACGACGCGCCGCCGGGGATACGCATGACCGACGAGACCAACGCCCCCGCGCCCGGGGACCACACGCAGAGCCAAAACACCGACAGCGAAGGCGCCCCCAAGAAGAAGCGGCGCCGGCGCCGGCGCAAGCCCGCCGGTGACGGCGCGCCACAGAGCCCCGAATCCTCGCAGGACCAGCCCCGCTCCGAGAGCGATGGGGACGGCGGTGGTCGCAGCCGACGCAGCGTCGGTGGCGGACGGGGCGGTCGGGACGGCGGTCGATCGGGCGGGCGACCCCCGCGCGACGCCGGCGCCGAGCACGAGCCCACGCGCCAGCGCAACAAGACCGCGGCGGTCCACTCCGCCGAGAGCTTCGACATCGACAAGACCTTCGCCGACCTGGACCTCAAGCCCGAGCTGCTCGCGGGCATCGAGTCAATCGGCTTCGTCCACCCCACCAAGATCCAGGCGACGCTCATCCCCGTCGCGCTCACGGGCGTGGACATCCTGGGCCAGGCCAAGACGGGCACGGGCAAGACCGCCGCCTTCGCCATCCCCCTGCTCAACATGGTCGAGCCGGGCAAGGGCGGGCAGGCGCTCATCCTCGCCCCCACGCGCGAGCTGGCCATCCAGATCCGCCAGGACATCGACGAGCTGGGCGCCAAGATGGGCGTCTCCGCCGTCGCGATCTACGGCGGGCAGTCCATCAACACCCAGGCCAACCGCCTCCGCGAGCACCCCGAGATCATCGTCGGCACCCCCGGGCGCCTGATGGACATGGTCCAGCGCGGGTACATGTCCTTCAGCCACGTCGAGTTCGCCGTCCTCGACGAGGTGGACCGGATGTTCGACATCGGCTTCCGCGACGACATCAAACGCATCCTGGGCCAGTGCCCCAAGGACCGCCAGACGATCTTCGTCTCCGCGACCATGACGCCCGAGATCGAGCGCCTCGCCCGCCAGTACATGCAGGACCCCGAGAAGCTGGTCATCGCCAGCGGGTCGCTGACGGTGGACCTGGTCGATCAGTTCCACCTGCCCGTGCCCCCGTGGGACAAACGCCGCCTGCTGGCCCACCTGCTCACGCACGAGGAGCCGGCGCTCACGCTCGTCTTCTGCCGCATGAAGCGCACCGTCGATGACCTCGTCCGATACCTGGAGCGCCAGAACATCGAGGCCCACGCCATCCACGGCGACCTCTCACAGGGCGCCCGCAACAACGTCATGGAACGCTTCCGCTCGGGCTCGCTCTCGGTCATGATCGCCTCCGACCTCGCGTCGCGCGGCATCGACGTCGAGGGCATCACCCACGTCGTCAACTACGACCTGCCCGAGGACCCCGATCTGTACGTCCACCGCATCGGACGCACCGCCCGCGCCGGGCGGCGCGGCATCGCCTGGAGCCTGGTCACCCCAGAGCAGGGGGGCCTGCTGACGGACATCGAGATCCTCGTCAACGCCGAGATCCCCAAGCTCGAATACCCGGACTTCGAGCCCCGCGAGCGCCCCGCCGACTGGCGCGACGAGCCCAAGCCCAACCAGTACATCGTTGAGGGCGTCGAACGCAAAGAGAACAAGCCCAGGCACGAGCTGGACACCCCCGAGGAAGCCACCAAGACGCTCTCCAAGGACGAGATGGCCACGAAGTTCCCCGGAGGCATCGTCCCCTCCAAGCTCCCGCCCAAGCGCATGGGCGGACGCATGCGGACCGGGCGCAAGTAAGCAGCGCCTTTCTCCTGTCTCCCTTGAGGGCTCGACCCAGCCGGGTCGGCCCTTTTTCGTGCGCTCTACGATGCCCCATGCCCATCCCCGAAGACCGCGCGAAGGCGTACACCGACTGGCTCCAGCAGATCACGATGCTCCCCACCGCCGCGGGCAAGGAGGATCGTGTCGTCGCGTGGATAGATCGATGGGTGGGTCAGCGCGACGACCTCACCCTCTCGCGTGACGAGCACCGGAACCTGACCATCGCCTTCAAGGACGCGCCCAAGACCGACGCGGGCCCGCTCTATCTCACCGCCCACCTGGACCACCCCGCCTTCGTCGTCGAATCCCGTGACGGCGCCGACCTGGTCCTCGCCTTCCGCGGCGGCGTCATGGACGACTACTTCCCAGACGCCCGCGTGATCCTCCACACCGCCGATGGCTCAACGCACACCGCCGTCATCACGACCAAGACCGAGGGCCCCCACGAGCCGTTCAAGATGTTCGGCGCGACCCTCGAGGACGCCGGCGCCAGGGTCGAGGCGGGCGACATCGCCGTGTGGGACCTGCCCGCGCCAGCGATCCTCCCCGCGCCCGACGAGGGCGGGGCGGTCGAGGGCGGCGTGCTGCACACCAACGCGTGCGACGATCTGGCCGCCGTCGCCGCGGCCCTGGGCGCGATGGAGGAGGCCCGCCTCGCGTGCGCACGCGGCGAGTCGGTCGCGGACCTGCGGATCCTGTTCACCATGGCCGAGGAGGTCGGGTTCATCGGCGCCATCGGCGCGTGCCGGAGCAAGACCGCGCCCGCCAACGCCCGCCTGATCTGCCTGGAGAACTCCCGCGCCGACCCGAAGGAATCACCCATCGGCGGCGGGCCCATCGTCCGGGTGGGCGACCGCATCAGCGTCTTCACGCCCGAGCTGACGACGCAGATCGCCAAGGTCGCCGAATCACTGGGCGGCAGCGCCCACGCCCGCGCCACAGAGAAAGCCGACGCGCCGCCCGGGTTCCGCTGGCAGCGCAAGCTCATGGCCGGCGGGGCGTGCGAGGCGTCGGTCTTCTGCGCCTACGCGTACACCGCGACGTGCGTCTGCCTCCCGCTGGGCAACTACCACAACATGGCGGACCTGACCGCGGTGCAGGCGGGCACGAACACCTCACGCCCGCGCGTCGGGCGTGAGCACGTGTCGATCCGCGACTACCTGGGCATGGTCGAGCTGCTGAGCGCCTGCGCCACGTCGCTGGGTGAATCCCCAAGCTTCCGGGCCCGCCTGGACAAGCTGTGGGACGAGCGGAAGTTTGTGGTCGGGGGCTGAGGCTCAGCCGCCGCCCTTCTTGCGACCGCCGAGGATGCCCTCGAGCAGCTTGCCCGGGTCGGGCGCGTTGCCGCCGCCACCTCCGCCGCCAAGCTTGAGCTCCCAACCACTCTTGCCGATTGAACCAACGCTCGCGAGCGAGACGCCTCCGGTGGCGTCGAGCACCTGCCCGAGCACGCCGGTCCCCCCGGCGAACTCCGACGCCAGCGCCCCGATGGGCAGGTTCACGCGGACGTTCTGGGTCTGCTCAACAAGATTGACGCTGCCCTTGGAGACAAGGTTGAACTCGCCGATGGGCACGGTGAGGTTGTCGTAGGTCGCGACGCCATTCTGGTACTGAACGTCAAAGGGCTGCAGACGCTGACCGATGGTCTGTCCCTGCCCGCCGAGCCTCAGGAACTTCCCCATCCCGCCGTCGAGCTGGAGGTTGGCCTCGCCCGGATCGATGTTGATCGTGGCCGAGGCGAACTCGAGGACGCTCCGCCCGTCCACGGGGATGCGCATCGGGTTGATGACGACGCGCGCCGGCGCGTGCGTGCCCTCTTCCTTGGTGATCCCGCCGAAGATGGGGATGACCTTGGCCAGCTCAAAGCCGAACTCGCTGTCCACGCGCCGCACGTTGAGCGATGTGGGCTTGGTCCCGACGAACATGCCGTTGGTGACGCGCCCCTCGAATGTTGCGGCCGCGTTTGGGCCCTTGACGCTGCCCTTGGCGGTCCCGCCCTCGCGCGGGAAGTTTTCCACGCGGGCGCGCACGTCGGCGGTCTCGCCCAGGAGCATCGCGAGCTTGCCGTTGCCCCCCGCGATCGCGTCGGCGACGGAGCTGGGCAGGGCGGTGATGACGATCAGCCCGCTGGCCGCGGGCTGCTGCCCCTCCTGCCCGATGCCCTCGAGCGTCAGCTCGGCCGAGAGCGCGTCGTCGCCCCCGCCCTTGTTCTTCATCGTCGCGTTGATCGCCAGCGTGCCGGGCGTCTGCGTGCTGCTGGCGGTGGCGACGAGGCCCTGGTACTCGATCTGCGTGCCGTCCGCCATCGTGAGCGACACATCGCTGGACGTCGCGCCGATCTGCACGTCCGGGCTGCCCGCCCCGCTGTGGGGCAGGACCAGGCGCTGCATGTCCAGCGTCAGGTCCACCGCCCGCGTCACGCGGAAGGCCGGCTCGCCAGGCCCCGCCAGGCGCTTGGTCGCCCACTCGGGCGCGACACGCCAGGTCAGCTTCGACGCCTTCTCCAGACGCAGCGACGCGTCGTCGCCCACCAGACGCAGCGGCGCGCTCGTCTTCATCCGGGGCGAGTCCACCTCCAGCCCGATGCGCGAGCCCTTCAGCGGGCTCTTCGGGTCGAAGGCGTCGGACGCCAGCGAGGCCCGCAGCGTCGCGGTCTGACCGAACAGCCCGGTCAGCAGGTCGTCCAGCGCCAGCGCCTCCTGCGTGCGCGCGCTGCTGGTCAGTTGGGTCGCGACGTTCAGGTCCACGCGCGACATGCTCGGCGCCCGCACGCTGCCACCGCCGCTGAGCCCGGCGAGCTGCTGGCCCGCCTCGTCGCTGAGCGATCCGGTCAGGTTGATCTTGACGTCGGCGCCGCCCTCGCCCACGAGCGCCGCCCACGGCGCCGAGCCCTCGGCGCTGATCGCCAGCACGCTCGTGGGCGCCTCGCGCAGCGCGCCCGTCTCCGGGTCCGCCCCCATCGGCAGGCCCTTGAGCGTCACGCCCTCGGTCGCGACCCGGAACTGGGCGTCCTGCCCCGCCTTCCGGCTGAGCGTCAGCTCGATCGGGCGCGCGTTGGCCCGGGGCTTGGTCCCCTGGTCGGAGCGCACGCCCAGCTGCGTCACGCGGGCGCCGACGTCGAACGTCGCGCCCTCGAGCGCCGGAACGCCCTCGGTCAGCGGGACGCTTAGGCTCGTCACCTGGAGCGTCCCCTTGGCCTCCGGGTTGACGCTCGCGCCCTGGGGCAACGACGCGAACCGCTCGATCAGCCCCGCGAGGCCCTGGGCGTTGACCTCGATCCCGCCCTCGCGCGTGCGCACGCTCGACTTGTCGGCGGCCAGGGCGCCCGTGATATTCAGCCGCTCGCTGTCGAGCTTCAGGTCCAGCAGCGCGGGTTCCCCGCGCCCGCTCGCCTTGTGAATGTTCGCGCTGAGGCTGACGCTCGGGCCCATGTCGCGGGCCGCGTCGATGGTGTCCGCGGGCAGGAAGGCGTTGATCGCTCCCGCGGGGATGCTCGGGGCCATGACAGACGCCGCGAGCGTCGCGCCCCAGATGTCGATCTGACCCTCGCCCCCCAGCAGGTCGCTCGCCCGCAGGTCCGCGGTGACCGCCGCGGGCGGGTTCGAGCCCGACGCGAGTTGCATCACACCCTTGCCCGTGATATTCGCCAGCGACTGGGGCGCGTCGATACTGAGCTCAAGACCGGTGATCGAGATCGGCGTGACCTCGCCCTCGCGCTCCAGCGAGCCCGAGATCGAGTTCGCCCGGAGCACGCCCTGCGCGCGCACGGTGCGCAGATCGGGCGTCCCGCCGGAGAACGCGCCCAGGTCCACGCTGAGCGTCTCGACCCTGAGCGAGATGGGTGATGCGCGGTCGATGGTTATCCCCCCCGACCCCGACAACAGGCGGTTGAGCGTCGCCCCGGGGTTGCGCATCGTGGCAGTCGCCGCCTGGACGCGCTCGGGCGTGCTGACGCGTGTGCCCTCGAGAAGGACGTGAAAGCCCGCCTCGAACTGGGCGCCATCGACCATGAAGTGGAGGTCGATCGCCTCCGAACTCTCACCGCTGGATGCCTTGAGGGTCGCGTTGAGCGTCGGGCCAAACTCCTGGGCAATGCGCACGCCCATCGCGTCAACGAAGGGCTGCACCGTCTCCGCGGCCAGCCCGGTCACACGCACCTCGCCCGTGATCCCGATCGACATCGGGTCGCGCAGCGCGCCCGAGGCGTCGAAGAGCGGCCCGGTGCGCAGGTTCTCAACCACGATATCGCCCGCGGGCTGCCCGTCGAGCTCGGCGCTGGCGGCGACCAGGATCCCGATACCCTTGCTCAGGTCTTCAGAGGAGGAGAAAATCACGATCTCGCTCAGATCCAGCACACCCGTGCGCGACGCGTCGCCCGAGAGGGGCACGCGTGCCCGAGACGGCGTGGACTCGACACGCAGCTCCACCAGCACGCCCTCGTACGTCCCGGCCCGCACCGCGTCCATCGGCGCCCGCAGCTGCGAGACGACCAGCGTCGCCTCGGGCCAGGTCTCGAACTCGATCGATGCGCTCTCGGCCAGTGCCCGTCGCAGCGCCGGGATCGCCCGGGCCGCCCGCTCGCCCGAGACACGGATCTGCGACTCGCCCGTGCGGGTCAGCACGCCGTCGCGGATGTTGAGCGCGACGCCCCCGTTGACGCCCGCGCTGCGGATCGAGGTCGAGGCGTCCATGGTCTCGAGGGTGCCGTTGGCGCTGGCGTCGAGGCTGAACGCCTCGCCCAGGATCGCGGGCAGGTCCGTGTCGCTCGGGTTGAACGCCTGCACGAGCGACGCGGGCACGTCGCTCAGGTCCAGCGTCAGGGCCACGCTCGCCCCGCCGACGTCGATCACGCCCGCGCTGTCGATCAGCGAGGTGATGGTCGCGTCGAGCACGCCCGAGCCGCCACCGGCGAACGTCGGCTTGAGGTTGGCCTTGATCGGCGCCCCGGGGGCCAGGCTGGCCGTCCCCGTGAGCGTCGCCAGGACGTCGCTGCCATCTTCGACGCGCAGCTGCGTGATGTTGAGTTTCGCCGCCAGCGACGAGGGCACGCTCGCGGGCTTGCCCGAGCCGGCGCCCGCGGTCCCCCCGCCCTTGGCGCCGGGCGCCTTGGTCGAAGCGATCGCGTTCATGAACCTCGGCTCGCCCGCGTCATTGCGGTCCGCCTTGATCACGCCCGAGAGCCCGATCTCGCCCAGATCGCGCGAGCCCGTCGCCAGGCCCAGCAGCCCCGCGCCCGCGCTCACGTCCAGCTCCGCGACGAGCACGTTGTCCGGGTCGTACAGGCGGACGCCCCGCACGCGCTGCGCGCCCGTCCACGACAGCGACACCGCGTCCACCTCGACGCGCCCCGCGATCGACTCGCCGGCCTTGCCCGCGATGATCCCCGGAGCGACGGCGCCCGCGATCGTCGGCAACGCCAGCACGCCCACGACCAGCAGCACCAGCAGCAGACCCAGGGCCAGCAGCAGCTTCCGCCCGCGCTTGCGCTTGGGCGCGGGGGACTTGTTCGATCGGTTCGGTTGGGACACGGGAACCTCCCTCGGCGCCGATTCGGCGCTCGCGGGTATTGTTCGCGCACGATCGCGCTCACTCCAAGAATGAGCAAATCTTCATTCACAGACGCCCCGGACGCGGGGCTGGGGCGGGGCTCAGGCCTCGTCGGCCTTGGAGATCTGCCACTCTTCGAGGTCCACCGGGGCCTGACGCCCGAAGATGGTGACCAGCACGCGGACCTGCCCCTTCTCGGGGAACAGCTCGTCCACGGTGCCCTCGTAGTTGGCGAACGGGCCTTCCTTGATGACCACGGGCTCGCCCTTCTCGAAGGTCATCTTGATGACGGGCTCT
>JAJDDI010000068.1 GCA_029260375.1 Phycisphaerales bacterium
CCGCCGTGGGCGAAGCAGACGCGGAGGTTGGGCAGCTTGTCGAAGACGCCGCCGAAGATCATGGAGCAGATCGCGCGGGCGGTCTCGGCGGGCATGCCCACGAGCCAGGGGAGCCAGTACTTGCCCATGTGCTGCTCGCCCATCATGTCCCAGGGGTGGACGAAGACGCCCGCGCCCAGGCGCTCGCAGGCCTGGAAGACGGGCATGAGGGCGGGCTCGGAGAGGTTCCAGTCGGTGCCGCGGGGCTGCTCGATGTGAGAGCCGATCTCGATGCCCTTGAGGCCAAGGTCGTTCACGCAGCGTTCGAGCTCACGGATGGCCAGGTCCGGGTCCTGCATGGGGAGGGTGCCCAGGCCGACGAATCGCTTGGGGTGGGCCTGGCAGACGGAGGCGATGTGGTCGTTGAGGAAGCGGCAGATCTCGGCGGTGTGCTCGGGCTTGGCCCAGTAGTTGAACATGACGGGGACGGTGGAGAGGACCTGGACGTCCACGCCGGTTTCGTCCATGTCCACGATGCGGTGGGCGTGGTCGAAGCAGTTCTGCGCGATGGTGCGGAAGTTTTTGCCGGAGATGAGCAGGTTGGCGCCGCAGGTGCAGCCGGTCTTGTCCACGATGGGATCGAAATCCACGAAGCGGCCGTAGCCGAACTTAGCGTTGAGGTCGGGCCAGCCTGGGGGGAGTATGTGGGTGTGGAGGTCGATCTTGTACATGGGAAGTTTCTCAACGCGGAGGGACGCGGAGGGCCGCGGAGGAGGAGGCTGTGTTCTTGCGTGTCATGGCTCGTCGGACAATGCCGTCTTTGAGTCTTGAGACATTGAAGTTAATGAGGAGGGCGATAGGAAGACCAGAGAGGCGGAGGTAGGTCATAAGCTGCGCCTCGTGGATAGGCGCTAGGCGATCGATGGACTTGAGTTCCAAGATCACGCTTGATGCCACCACGAGGTCAAGACGATAGCCGCAATCGAGCCGGACGCCGTCATACTCTATGGGGAGTGCGACCTGCCGCTCGAACGGGAGATCAAGCTTGGAGAGTTCGTGTGAGAGGCAGGTTTCGTATGCCGACTCCAGGAGGCCCGGCCCGAGGGACTGATGCACACGGATCGCCGCGCCGATGATGGCCTCGGTCAGGTCCCCGCATTCAAGCCCATCATGCATCAGACTTTCTCCGCGGCCCTCCGCGACCTCCGCGTTGATTCCTCTATGCCTCGACATGCTCGGGGAACGTGAACTCCGTCGCCCGTGTGATGACGTAGCCGCAGCCGTTGCAGGTGCGTCCGGACTCGGGCCCGTTCCAGAAGGTGTCCATCGCGACATGCAGGTCCTTGTCGATGTGCTTGAGTCGGAACTTGGCCTCGTGGACGAGGTGGTCGCACTCGGGGCAGTACCAGCGGAGGGCGTCGTCGAGGACCTTCTCGGAGTTGTGGGTGCGAGGGAACTCCACGATGAGGCCGATGGTGTTCTCGGGGCGCTGTGGGCGGTGGGGGACCCACCGGGGGCAGAGCCACATCTCGCCCTCGCGGATGACGACGTCGCGGGGCTTGTCCTCGCCGCCCTCGTGGACGCTGGGGCGGATGCGGACGACGATGTCGCCCTTGAGCTGGTAGAAGAGCTCCTCGGTCGGGTTGACGTGGTAGTCGTTGCGGGTGTTGGGGCCCTTGGAGACGAAGACGATGACGTCGTCGGCTTCCCTGTAGAACTGCTTGTTCATCACCGGCGGCTTGAACTCGTCGGCGTGGTCCTCGATCCACTGCATCAGGTTGAACGGCGGCATGACGCGGGGCATGTCGGGCCTCCTCTTACTGGCCTGGATGGTCTTCGTCCGGCAGCGGAGTATAACGGACTCGCAAGGCCGATTTTTGGCGCCCAGTTCCTCGAACGGAGGGCAGGGCGATCGGCACGCTGGCATTTCTGGCGGGCGTTGCCCATACTGGAGTCCGATCGCATTCTCTTGTACGGGAAGGGCATCCGATGATCAGGCAACTCAGGCTCCTGGGCGCCCTGGTTCTGGTAACTGGCGTGGGACGGGGGGTTGGTTTCCAGCCATATACGAAGGCGGGTAACGAGCAATCGTCGGATCTGGTCTTCGAGGACACATCGATCAATCTTGGAACAGTTCTCGGCGATGACGGATGGCACTGGACCGAGTTCCCGGTGACGAATCACGGAACCGAGCCGATCGAGATCGTCAAGTGTTACGGGGATTGTGGCGCTCGTGCATGGGCCGCGCAGCGTGTGCTGCAACCAGGTGAGTCGAGCGTCATTCACGCGGCCATGTCAAAGCGAACCATCGGACGCAGGCGCGTGTCAATCTATGTAGAAACCGATGAACCGCGGTCATCACACCATCGTCTTCGGCTCAACGGATATGTGCGCCCCATTGTGGCGCCACGGGCAAGCGGCGTGTTCATGTCGGTTGCGAAGGGCGAGGGTGATACTCGCACTGTGAGTATCTACGCGGATCGGGTTGACGTCGAGATTCTTGCCGTGACCACGACTCACCCCGAGATGCTGGAAGCCTGGATTGGGCAGCGTTCTCTGGAAAGCGTTGACGGGCAGTTTCTCGCCAAGTTCGATCTCAACGTTCGATTCCGTGGAGTTGAGAAGGCGGGGCAGATCAAGGATGTCAGGATCATCATCGACACGACGGATGCGAGGGCGCCCACGATCGAACTGCCGGTCTCGATTATGGTCCTGCCTGAGTTGAGGGCCAGATTCCGCTTCTCGCCTCCTGATCAAGAAGGGGTGTGTGTCGGGTCGGCTATCGTCAGGAGTAGATCAGGGTTCGAGTTTGCAATCTTGGGAGTCGACCTTCCCGATGGCGGCCCGAATAAGGTGATTGTGTCTGATTGGAGCCGGGTTCCCGGCGATGCGTGTACGTACGAAGTGCGCGTCGTACTCCGGACGCCCGAGCCAATTACTGAAACCAGGCGACGAATCGATCTCCTCGTGGCGACCGATGTGTCAGGCGAGGAGAACGTTCCGGGTATTGGATTCCTGCGCCGTTGAGGCTCCGAGCCTTCCTTGAGTCGGCGGCACAGAGAGCCGTGAAAACGGTTACTCCTCGGGCCAGTCGGGCAGCTTGAACTTCTTGTGGACGTGCGCGGTGTGCTCGTCGTAGTGGTTGGCGACGATCTCGCACATGCCCTGGAGGCTCTGCGCGAAGGCGGGGCCGCCGCGGGGGAGTTGGTCGAGGTCCATGCCGTCGAGGAGGTAGGCGAAGCGGTTGCGCAGGGCGGCGACGCGCTGCATGCGCCGGGCTTCCTCGGCGCCGGTCCACTCGGGGTGCGCGGGAACGTAGTCCGGGGGCATCTGGGCGGGGAAGCTGCGCCAGGCGGGGATGCTGGGGTTGGCGGCGGCGTAGACCGCGGTGAAGAAGGCGAGCTCGGTGCCGGCCATGTGCTCGACGTTCCAGCGCGGGGCGTGGGTGCCGTTGCTGGGCTTGTGGTTCATCTGGTTGGCGCTGAGCGGGGCGAAGGTTTCCTGGCTCCTGGCGTTCTTGCGGTCGATGGACTTGAGCAGCGCGCCCAGCTTGCCGCGGGCGCGCCAGGGGCGGGGCTCAAGGACTTCGAGGCCCGGGAGGCCGGTCTGGATGTTGGTGCTGATCGCGGTGGTGTTGCCCACGGCGTCGCGCCGCCCGGCGGCGCCGGCGAGGTGTTCTTCGAACGCCTTGAACTCGCGACCCCTGGGGGAACGAAAGGCGATGGGGACGACGAGCCTGGCCGAGGCGGCGGCGATGATGGCGCCCGGGTCCTGGATGCCCACGGGCAGGACGAGCACATCGATCGAAGCGATCTCGGTCGTGATCGGGTCCGGGATCGAGGCGGCGGCCTCGTCGTTGGTGTAGAGGATGGACATCGCGTCGGCTTGGATGAGCACCCAGAGCGATTCGCCCGCGAACGAACGGACGCGGACGGTGTTTGGGGTCGCCTCGAACGCGTCGCTGGCGCCGATGGTCAGGTCCGCCTGGTTCGCGTAGCGGTCGAGTGAGACGTCCAGGTTCCCGCCGGCGGCGGAGAAGGTGGCGGCGTCCGAGTCGGCGGGCGCCGCGTCGGTGATGACGGTCAGGTCCGCCTCCTGGGCGTCGCCCGCGGTTGCCGAAACCGAGACGCTCAGGTTCCACGACGACTCGACGGAGATCGTGTCGCCGCCCCACCAGCGCACGGCGACGGGCATGCCGGGCTCGGCGCTGGCGATGGCGGTTCCGAGCAAAGGCACAGCCAAGAAGAGGGCGACTCGTGCGAGCGTGCTCATGGGAGAGCCTCCGGATGTGCGGGACGGGAGTCCCGAGTGTGTGGATCAGTCGTCGCTGCCGCGGAGCCAGTAGGAGCGCCACACGAAGCCGTCGTCGGTGGCCTGGACCTGGCCGAAGGTGTCGCCGAAGTACTTGGAGATGAGCTCGTCCGAGGGCATGTCGTCGGCCCATTCGGGCTTGGAATCGGCCATCCACTCCATCATCTCGTCGAGTTCCTCGCCCTCGTAGCCCATGCCCTCGAGCTGGGCCCGCTGGATCTGCTCCATGTTGTCCATGGTCCACTTGGTCCAGCGGTAGGCCTGGGCGATGTCGGTGTACATGTAGCCCAGGGCGCGGTCGTCGAGCATGGCGGCGCCCTTGCGGAAGCGCGGCTCGTCGCCAAGGGTGGCGGCGCCCGGGTTGGCGGCGGCTCGCATCGCGTTCTCGATCGACTCGGGCATCCCGATGAAGATGTGCCCCGCGGCGAGCCCGATGGAGGGCGCGTCCACGCCCATGTCGGCGCCCATGGTGTTGGAATAGATCATGCCGCTGGCGAACTCACGCCCCTCCATGCCCGGGATGTTGACCAGCAGGTCGCCCATGGCGCCCTCGTCGCTGGTCGTCGCGATGAACAGGTTCTTGGGGCTGTCGGGGGCGAACGGGGTGGTGTAGTACTGCGTCACCCAGACGTCCTTCCCGAGCGAGGAGAGCACCGGCGCGGCGATGGGGGCGACCATGCCCTCGAACAGCGCCTCGGGCTGGGCCCGCATGTCCTCGGGGAGCTGGGCCATCGCGTCACGCACGACCTGGAGGATGCCCTCGAAGTTGATGGTGAAGCGGCTGGCGCTTGCGGCGTCGGGCGAGACGAACGCGGGGGGCGTGAAGGCGTCGCCCTGGGTGTCGAACAGGGCGACCAGGCCTTGCTTCTCCGGGACAAGGGCGGCGAAGGTCTGCTCCATCAGGACGCCGCCGTCGGAGAAGCTCATCGCGGCGCTGACGCTCTGGATGCCGCGGAGGCCGAGCGTTTCGAGCATCTTGTTCGCGTCCACGCCGGGGGGGGCGGACATCTCCATGCCCTCGACGAAGGCGTCCATGATGACGCCCGGCACGAACACAGCCCAGCCCTGGCTTTTGTCGGGGTGCTGGGCGATGCTGTCGGCGAAGACGGCGTGGTCGGCGATGCTGTCGATGTCGTCGCCGCCCAGGGCGTCGATCGAGCGCTCGAGGTGCTGGGTGTCAGTGGCGAAAACGAAGACGCCGTCGGCCAGGGCGAGGGTCATGCTCTCCCACGGGAAGGCGGGGGCCTGCTCCCAGTCGTCTTCCCAATCGTCCTCGTCGTTGTCGTTCGCGTCTTCTTCTTCCGCATCGACAACGGGCTCGATGATCCAGAGGCGTGCGTTCTCGTAGGTGTCCTCCCGGACGAGGATGTCGCCTTCCTCCTCGCCCCGCTCGAGGACACGCTCGATGATCTCGACGAGGTCGCCCGCGGCGTCCTGGTAATCGGCGAAGAGGACGAAGTCCATGTCGGGGGCGCCCATGATGTCGAACCCGCCGTTGAGGTAGAGCGCGCCCGCGACCATGCCCTTGGGCTGCTGCACGTCCTCGCGGTCAACGCCGATCTCTTCCATCGCGTCGTCGAACTCGCGTTTGGGCTCTTCGAGGAGCTTGGCGACGAGGGACTGGATCTGGTCGTCGCGCCAGAAGTCGCCAAAGCCCGAGGCGCTCATGGACTCCATGAGCGAGGACCAGCTGGGGGCGCCGACGGCCAGGATCGGGGACCCGGGCACGACGTCGGTGATGCGGGTGTCGTCGGCGGCGAGCGCGAGGGTCGCGGTCGACGCGAGGACGAGGGATGCAATCGCGGTGCGGGGGTTCATTCGCAGCTCCGGGTGGGGGTCTGAGTTCGTGGTTTAGCCTTCGGATTCATCGGAATCACGGAGGATGGGGGCCCGCCCGAGGTGCGAGCGTGTCGGCGCCGGGGTATACATGTGACCCGAGTTTGGGTTGTCCTTGTCGTACGCGAACGCGTCTCGGTTGAGGATGAACTGTCGGATGGAGGAGGCGGGGATGGCGAAGTTGAGCCCCTCGCCCATGGGGATGCCCATGTTGGTGACGCCCACGACCTCGCCGCGGAGGTTGAACAGCGGGCCGCCCGAGTTGCCCGGGTTGATCTGGGTGTCGGTCTGGATGTACGTCATGCCCTCGAAGGCGCGCTGGGTCGTAGAGATCACGCCGCGCGAGAGGGTGCGCTCGAGCCCGAGCGGGTTGCCGATGGCGAAGACATCCTGTCCGGCGGCGAGGGTGTCTGACCCGTGGACGAACACGGTTTTGAAGGGCTTGCCATCGGGCTCGGTAATCTTGATCAGCGCCAGGTCCACGTGGTGGTTGACGGCGAGGATCTCGACGTCCTCGATGACGCGCTTGGCGAAGTCCTCGTCTTCCTGCTGCCAGACGGTCACGCGGATCTTGGTCTCGCCCTGGACGACGTGGGCGTTGGTCAGCGCGTAGCCGTCGGGGTGGACGATGAACCCGGAGCCGAGCCCGCTGGGGGTGGAGACCTTGATGACGGCGTCACCAAAGATCTGCGCGAGCGACTCGGGGTCACGCTCGGGCAGGTCCGTGGTGGTCCGAAGGAGCCCGTCGGGGGCCGCCCCGGTGGTGGACTCGGCCTCGTCGCTGGCCGGGCGATCGATCGTCGCGATCTCGCGCCGGGCGAGTTCCAGGACGCTGGCGCCCAGATCAACCCAGACCGACTCGGAAGTCTCCTTGAGGATCGGGGCATTGATGACGTTGCCGTTCTGGAGCGTGATGGTGGGGGGTGGGGCGGCGATGGCGGCGCCCGACACGATGGCCAGGGAGACGAGCCAGGCGGGGACGCTCGGGCGTGTGGGCATGGGGACACTCCTGCTTGCGATCGGCGGTGAGGCCCAACTATAGAGGATTGTCGGCGTCGGCCCCAGCGTGGCGCCCGGTATCATCCTGCTCGGCCCCCGCCCGATGCACGGAGTGGGGGAAGCCCTGGAGGCGAGATGACGAATCGAGTTCTGTGTGTGGCGGCCGCGGGGATGGCCCTTGGAACCCCTGGTGTGAGCGCGGGCGACGAGGACCTGCCCGGGTACTTCGGCTTTGACCCGGCGCGGACGGTCGTGGTCGATGACCGGCTGGGCCCGGTGATCGGCGCTGACATGAACGACGACGGGCGCCCGGACCTGGTCGTCGTGAACAACAGCAAGAGCCGAATCGAGCTCCATCTGCTGCGTGAGACCCCCCGGACGGACGCCCAGCGTGCGGCGGAGCTTGAGGCCAACGAACTGGCGCCCAATCCGTGGTACGACCGGGTTGAGGTGAGCGTGTCGAACCGGGTGCAGGCGGTCGCGGCGCACGACTTCGACAGCGACGGGCGGATGGATCTGATCTACACCGGGACGAGCCCGGGCGAGGCGGTGGTGCTCCGCCGCCAGGGCGACGAGCGGTTCGAGGTCGCCAGCCGCAGGCGGGTGCGGGAGATCTCGTCGCAGAACGGGATCGTCCTTGCGGACGTGCTGGGCGGGGCCGGCGATGAGTTGCTTGTGGGCGCGCACGGGAAGATCGGGGTCTACCCGATCGACGCGCGCGGCACGCTTGGCGAGCCCACGGTGCTGGGCTCGAGCGGCGAGATCGTTGCCCACTTCGCGGAGGATTTCGATGGGGACGGGCGAGCGGACGTTCTGGGCGTGATCCCGGGCGACGACGCGCCGCTGCGACTGTGGCTGCGATCGGAACGGGGGGGGCTGGCGTCGGAGCTGCGGTTTGAGATGAGCCCGCTGGTCGAGGCCGAGCCGATCCGGTTCCCCGGGCGGGCGGCGGCGTCGATCGGCGTGATCGAGCGCGGGACACGCCGGATCGCGTTCTATGACCTGACGACGGGCGAGGGCGAGGACAAGTCCTCGGGCGAGCGCACGCTCCGCGCCGAGGTGCGGGCGTTCCCCGGTGGATCGCAGCCCGACGGGGCGGTGGTCAGCGCAGACATCAACCGGGATGGGTTGCCCGACCTCCTGACGCTCGACGCCAAGGGCAACCGCGTTGCCCTGATGCTCCAGGAGCGGGGCGTCGGGTTGGGCGCCGCGGAGACCTTCGGCACGTTCCGCGAGCCCAAGGCGATCAGCGCGGGCGCCTGGGACGATGAGAAGCAGGTCCGGGTATTCGTCCTCAGCGAGGAAGAGAACGTCGTGGGCGTCTCGGCGTTCGAGGACGGGCGCCTGGGGTTCCCGCGCCCCATCGAGCTGGCAACGCCGGGGGCGACCCCCGTGGCGATGGAGCGGTTCGACTGGGAGGGACGGGCGCAGCTTGCGGTGGTGGTCAAGCAGAAGCGTGACTACCTGCTGGAGTTGCACTCGTCCGACGGATCGGGCGGGGTGGTCGAGCTTGAGGGCGTGCGGCGCGAGCCCGGCTCGATTCTTGCGGCGGACGTGGACCACGACGGCGCTCCTGAGCTTCTCCTGCTCACGCCCGGCGAGCCCATGGTGATGGTCCGGTGTGAGTCGGGTGAGACGGGCCTGACGCCGACGAAGGTGCTGGCGAAGGAGCAGATGCCGCAGTTCGGGCTGGTGCAGAACGCGGGGCCGGCGAACACCGCGATGCTGGACATCGATAGTGACGGGCGCCAGGAGCTGCTGCTGTGCGAGTCGAACTTCGTGCGCGCGTGTACCTATGACGGCGAGCGGGGCTGGAGCGTGCTCGAGCAGCTCAACGTGCCGTGGGACGACGCGAAGCTCTCGACGCTGGGTGTGCTCAAGCGGGGGGCCGGGGCCTCGGTCATCGCGGGGGACGGGGCTTCGGCGCAGATGGTCGTCGTCGAGTTCGGCGCCGACGCCCGCCCGAAGGTCGGCGAGCGCCTCCGTGCGCCGGGGTTCTCGTTCGGGCGTCTGATCCCGGGCTCGTTCGGCGGGGACGGGCTTGAGTCCGTCCTCGGGGTCACCGGGGACGGCGTGGCGCTGATCCGCATGCGGGGGCACGAGCGGCGCCTCGAGGAGGTCGCGGTCTATCGGCCCGAGGCCGAGGACCGGTACGAGCACGACCTGGAGGCGGGGGATCTCAACGGGGACGGGCTGACCGACGTGGTGGTGCTGGACGCTGGGGAGGCGATGTGCTCGATCCTGACGTTCTCGGAGAACCGGAAACTGCATCTTGCGACGGAGTGGGCGGTTTTCGAGTCGAACCTGTTCACGGGCGGTCAGAGCCGGGAGTACGAGCCCTCGGCCGCGATTGTTGGGGAACTGACAGGGGATTCGGGGGAGGATCTGCTGCTGGTCGTGCACGATCGGGTGATCGTGCACCCGCAATCGACGAGGGTTTCGGGCGATCAGAAGAGCCCCTGAATGCGTAGAGAACAACGCCCGATCCGTTCCGGGTCGGCGTTGCGGTGAAAGTTCTCGGAGGTAGATCGATGTTTGGTCTGATTCAGCGCGTGGGAATCGTTCTCGGGGTTGGGGTTCTCGGGACGGGCGTGGCGATCTCGTCGTTGATCCCGCCGCCGGTCCCGGCCAACTCCGGCTCGCAGGCCCAGGAGGGTTGGTCCCTGCGGTTCGAAAAGACGGAGCACGGGTTCGGGGAGATCACGGACGAGCGTCCGATCGAGATGAGGTTTCCGTTCACGAACACCGGCATGGAGACGATCACGATCAAGCGCATGCACTCGTACTGCGGATGCACCACGCCCGCTCTTGAGAAGAAGGTCTACGAGCCGGGCGAGAGCGGGGAGATCCGCGTGGTGTTTGACCCGAGTGGGCGGCACGGCGGCCAGGTCAAGCGGATCATGGTGTATACCGACGATTCGGTCCAGCCCATCAAGACGATGATCGCCCGCGGGTACGTCCGGCCGATCGCGTATCTGGAACCCAACGTCGTGAACTTCGGTGAGGTGGAGAAGGACGCGGAGATCTCTAAGGTGATGTACGTCTTGGGGGAGAAAGCTGACTTCGAAGTAACCGAGATCAAGTCGTCCAACCCTGACCTGCTGGGGGCTGAGATCGTGGGATCTGCCCCGGTGGATCAGAACGGCGTGACCATGCAGCGTTGGACGGTGCGCGTCGATCTGCTCGGCGCGAAGCGGTCCGGGCGGTACGCCGAGGAGCTCGAGCTGGTCACGAACGATCCGCGGCGTCCCTCGCTGAATCAGACCGTGATGGTGCGGGTGCCCAGCGAGCTGCGCCTCGGCTGGGCGATGGTCCGTGTGGGGGGGCTCAGCGTTGGCGATGAGCTTGAGGAGGAGATCGTGCTCGGGCACGAGCGGGGGATCCCGTTCAAGATCACCTCGATCGAGTCCGAGAGCGTGAACCTGGATCTGAGTTTCGAGTGGACGGAGCCGGAGAGCCCCGAGGATCCGCACACGATCACGGTCCGGGGGAGCGCGATCAAGGGCGGGGGCGCGATCCAGGACCGGATCGTGATCACCACCGATCTTGAGGATGAGGAGCCGATGACCGTCGCGTTCCGCGGGCGGGTCATCGATCCGTCCGGCGCGAAGAAGGCGGCGGTGGCAGCGCCCGCCCCCTCGACCGAGGGCGTGGTTGAGATCGAGGACTAGCGAGCGGGCGCGGTGCTCCGGGTTCGGGGCCGCAGGGACTCGAAGAACTCAACGGATTCCGTGAGTCCGCCCGGGCGCGAGTCCGTCAGCCAGAGGCGTTGGTGCTCGCGGATGATGGCCTCGAGCGCCGGCTCCAGATCGCGCGTTGTGATGGCGCCAGACTCTCGCTCGCCGATGGCCAGCAACGCGGAGAATCGGGCGATGTTGAGGGTGTGGCCCAGCCTGTCCGCAAGGGGCGCTGTGAGCCCGCTGGGTCTGGATCGGCTTAGGGCCTCGATGCGGTCGAGCACGTCGCGCCAAGGCTCGGCATGGATGGGGAGGTGTGTGCGGGCGCCGCTGGGGTGGAGGTGTTCGAAGAGCGCCGACGCGTTGCGGAGGGGCAGGACGTGGCCCCCGGCGACTCGAACACCCGAGCGGTCGCGAAGGTTGTTGTCCGCGTCGCCCAGCTGCGCGATCCAGTCCGCGACGCGGAGCGAGGGGTCTGAGAACACGTGCAGCGAGACGGCCCGAGGATCGACCGGCGCGCCGGGGTTCCAGGTCGCTTGAGCGCCCTCGGCGATGGCCAGGAGGGCGATGGGGGATTGCTGCCGGTGTCCCAGGTCGCCCCAGTCGGTCATGAGCATGCCCTGGGCCGCGTGCTCGATCGCCGCGTGGACGGCTTGGTCCAGGTTCTGGCGGCGTTGCGTGGTTCGTCCCGTGAAGCTGCGCCACGAGCTGGTCCCCGGGCACGCGAGCCAGTCACGCCCGGACGCGGCGAGCGTCCGTCCCCAATCGTCGAACGGCGAGTCGGGCTCGTACCCCCAGGCAAGAGCGATCGCGTCTTGCGGCAACTCGCCGACGGCGTCCGGTTCGGAGAGCGCGATGTCGCCCCACAGCATTGGGCGGGCGCCAAGTGAGCGTGCGATCTCACAGACGGAGGCGACGTAGTCCATGTACACCCGCGTTCGCCCGTGTTGTGCGATGGCGTCGCGGGAACGCCCGGCGCCCAGGTCGGCGGTCTCGTCGCACCCGATATTGACCAGACCCGAGGAGACGCACGGGATCTGCTGGGAGAGCAGGTCCCGGGTGAGTTCGAGCGATGCGGGGTCGGTCGGGCAGAGGCTGAAGGGACCGCGTCGGGGGATGCCGTAGAAATCAAACCCGTCGTGCGTCTCGGCGAGCGGGGCGTAGCGGGGCAGGTTGAGCCAGCGGGCCATGTGCCCGAAGCAGTTCTGGTTGGCGGCCAGATCGACGCCCAGCGATGCGGCGTGGGCGTCCAAGCGGGTGAGTTCGTCGGGCGTGATGGGGTCGGCGCCCTGCCAGACCTGCTCATGTCCGTGGTAGGCGAAGGCGTGCTCAACGTAGAGCTGGAGGTGATTGAGCTTAAGCGAGGCGAAGAGGTCCGTCTGGCTCAGCAGGCTGTCCATGGTGGGGACGCGGCTCCGGGAGATGTCGAGCATGACGCCGCGCGTCGTGAGCGCGGGCGCGTCCTCGATCCGTAGGGGGGGCAGCGTGTCGGGGTACTGGGTCCGGAGCTGGGCAAGGGTCCGCTGGGCGTGGGCGCAACCGGCGGGCGTTGCGCTGTTCACAACCACGCCCCGACTGGTGTCGATGTGCAGTCGGTAGCCCTCGGGGGGGAGCGAGCGATCTGCGTCGAGGCGCGTGGGGGCGTCCGTCGGGGTCCTGGCGCCGGGGAGCCGCTCGAGCGAGCGGGGCGTGGGCAGGAGCAGGGGGGGAAACGTCGTGAGGTCGGTCACTCGGTGACACGATACCGGGGGCGCTGGGCGTGTGCGGCGTTGCGGCACGTGGCGTGGGGCTAGACTCGCGCCCAACCCGTGCGGCACCCGATCGAACATGGCGTGGTCAGGCGACTGGAACTGCTCGGCGGCGCGATGCTCCGGCGCGCGTGGCTGGTGGTGGTGCTGTTCGTCCCGATCACGATCGGCGCCGCGGTCATCGCCGCGAACACGCTCGGGGTGAATACCGACACTTCCTCGATGGTTTCGGACGATCTACCCTGGCGCGTCGCCCGGGCGGAGTACGCGAAGGCGTTCCCGGATGAGAGCGTCGGGATCCTGGTACTCGTCGAGGGTGGGACCCGCGAGCGACGTGAAGCGACGGCGGTGGAGCTCGTCGGGGCGTTGCGGGCCCGTCCGGACCTGTTTCTGCACGCGGAGTCGCCGGTCGCGGACCCGTTCTTCCAGCGCCACGGGCTGATGTACCGCGATGTTGACGAGCTTGGGGGGATGGAGCGGGCGCTGCGCGGGTCGGTGGTCGCGCTGGCGGCGCTGCGTCGTGATCCGTCGATCCGGGGGGTGGCGCCGCTGCTGATGGCGGCGGTCGCGGCGCCGAGCGACCAACGCCCGGACGGGCTCGACGGGCTGCTCCAAGAGGCGGGCGGGGCGGTCGAGGCGGCTCGCCGGGGGCGGGTCCGGCCCGTCGCGTGGCGCGACCAGCTCATGGACGGCGGCCCGGGGGGGCGCGTCTTCGTGCTTGCACGTCCGGTGCTTGACTACTCGGCGATCTTCCCGGCGGGGGCGGCGCTGGACGCGCTGGGCAATATCGGCGCCGATCTTGGGCTCGGCGACGAGGGCGGGGTGACGCTTCGAGTCACGGGTGAGGCGGCGCTGGCGACCGACGAGCTGCGGTCTGCCTCTGAGGGCGCGGGGATCGCCACGGGCGTGGCCATGCTCGGGGTGCTCGTTGTGCTCTACATCGGTCTGCAGTCGTTTCGCATGATGATCGCCTGCACGATCACGCTCGTTGTCGGGCTGATCGGGACCGCGGCGTTCGCTGGCGTCGCGGTGGGCGATCTGAATCTGATTTCCGTCGCGTTCGCGGTGCTGTACATCGGACTCGGTATCGATTGCGCCATCCACATCTGCATGCGGTACCGGGAGGCGATCGTCGGCGGGCGCTCGCACGGGGCGGCGGTTCTGGTCTCGCTCCGCCAGACGGGGCCGGCGCTCACGGTGTGCGCGATCACTACGTCGGTCGGGTTCTTCGCGTTCATCCCCACGGCGTTCGAGGGGGTGAGCGAGCTGGGCCTGATCGCGGGCGTGGGGATGTTCATCGGGCTCGCGGCGAATCTGCTCCTGCTCCCGGCGTTGCTCGTGCTCTTCGGGCGACCCACTCGGTACGGCAAGATCTCGGCGATTGGGGGGCTCAGCTCCGGGATCGTGGGGCTGCCCGAGCGCCGGCGGTGGGTCTTCCGGGGGCTCGGGGTCGTGGGGGCGGTCGTGGCGCTGGTGATGGCGCCGCGGGTGGTGTTCGATCAGAACCGGCTCAACCTGCAGGACCCGGAGCGGGAGTCGGTGGCGGCGTTCAACGAGCTGATGGCGACGGGCGATCCGGCGCCGTACGCGCTGAACATGCTCGCGCCCGCTGGGGAGCCGGCCGAGGCGCTTGCCGACCGACTGGACGTGCTGGGCAGCGTGCGTTTCGCGCGGACGGTCTCGTCGTTCGTGCCGGCGGAGCAGGACGAGAAGCTCGCGGTGCTGGCGCGGATGCGGGCGATGCTGGCGCCCGTGCTCGGCAGCGCGCCCCGGGGTGTTCCAGACACGGCGCGGGAGATCGCGGCCTTGGAGTCGTTGCACGCCGGGCTGACCGGGCTCGATTCGGGTGACGCCGGGCTGGACGAGGCGGTCGGCGAGCTGCGCCGGCAGGTTGGCGGCCTTCTCGGGGAGATGGAGCCCATGGCGCCAGGCGAGCGGGAGCGAGCGCTGACTCGTCTGCGAGAAGGGCTGCTTGGCTCGTTCCACCGGACGATGGAGTCGCTCGCGCTGGCGTTGTCGGCGGAGCCGGTGCGTGTGGAGTCGCTGCCCGATTCGATCCGTGAGCGGTGGATCGCGAGGGACGGGCGCTGGCGTGTGGAGGCGAGCCCGGACGAGGACCTGAACGAGAACGAGGCGATCTGGCGGTTCGCGCGGGAGGTGCTGTCGGTCGCGCCCGACGCGGTGGGAGAGCCGGTGTCGGGGCTGCGGGGCGGGCGGGTGATCGTGGGCGCGTTCGTGCAGGCGCTCGTGACGGCGCTGGTCGCGATCTTCATCCTGGTGCTTGTGCTGCTCAAGAGCGTGCGTGACGCGTTGATCGTGCTGGCGCCGCTGCTGCTGGCGGGGGGGCTGACGGGCGCGGCGTCGGTGTGGTTCGGGACGCCGTTCAACTTTGCGAACATCATCGCGTTGCCGCTGATGCTGGGAGTGGGCGTGGACAGCGGGATCCACATGGTGCACCGGGCGAGGTACCTGCGCCCGGGCGAGTCGCTGCTGTCGTCGAGCACGGCCCGGGGGGTGCTGTTCAGCTCGCTGACGACGATCTGCAGCTTCGGATCGCTGGCGATCAGCCAGCACCTGGGCATGGCGAGCATGGGCACGCTGCTGACGATCGCGATCACGCTGACGCTGGTGTGCACGCTGGTGCTGCTGCCCGCGCTGCTGCCGCAGCGGGCCGGGCGTTGGCACTGAGCGCGGCTCAGGGGCGGAAGTACTCGGGGATCGGGCGACCCTGGTGGATGATCTCGCGTCGGTCGAACTCGGTGTGCGCGCGGAGGCGGTCGGCCATGTCGTCGTTGAGGTTCTCGTACGACCAGAGGTAGGCGCGGAGCAGCTCGCCGCCGGTGGGGGTGAACCGGGCGGACCCGTCGGCGAAGACCATGTTGACGCCGTCGTCGGCGTGGTTGTTCCACTCGTTGGGCCAGTCGGCGAAGTTCTCGTCGCCGGGGGTTTCGCGGACATTGAGGCCGAGCTGTCGGATGAAGTCGGGGCTGACGCCGTAGCCGCTGGCGTCGTCGATGTCGTTGTCCGAGTCGAGGAAGAGCAGTGTTCGATCGGGGAATTGGATGTTGCGGAGGGTCTTGAGGCGGCGGTCGGGATCATCGATCAGGGGGAGGGCGCCGACGGGCATCTGGCGTTCGAAGCCGAGCTGCTGGTATGCGCTGCCGTGCCCGCCCAGGGCGATGGTTGTGCCGTCGGGGTACTTGCCCGGGTTGGCCCACATGAAGGTTTCGTAGCTGTGCCCGCCGGCGTCGTCGTCCTTGTCCTCGGCGGAGCGGTAGAGGTCCAGCAGGAAGTCGTCGCGTCCGTAGAACGGGAGCAGGGCGGTGATGCCCAGCGAGCTGTTGCGCGGGTCGTTGATGAACGGCGCCTCGCCCGTGTCGTCGTCGAAGGTGATCCGGACGCGGTTGCGTGTGGAGGGACAGACGGCGACCTCGGCGTTCTCCGCGTAGTCGGGGAAGTACCAGCCCAGGTTGCTCTCGAACCAGAGCATGGAGGGCAGGAAGATGTCCTTGCGGGAGTCCAGGGCGTAGTTCTGCCCGGCGAGGCCGAGCTGGCGGACGTGGGCGAGGCAGAGGGTCTTGCGGCTGGTCTCACGCGCCGAGCCCAGCGCGGGAAGGAGGATGCCGATCAGCAGCGCGATGATCGCGATGACGACCAGCAGCTCGATGAGGGTGAACGCGGGTCGGGGATGGGCATTTCGAGGATCACGCATGGTGAGAACGGCTTGCGGGACGCGGGGATCGGGTCCCCGGAGTTTGGACTAGCATAGCCTAACATGCATCGGTAGGCTCTGGTCACGTGTCCCCGGCGCTCGGGTCAGCGTAGCGTCGGAGCCCCCGGTCCGCCCACATTTCTTGAGGAGAGCAGTCCCATGCGCAATGTCCTTCCCCTCGCCGGCGTTCTCGCGCTGTCGGGCACGGCCCTGGCCCAGCAGGACAACGTCGTCGTCGATATGTCGGGCATCGCGATCGAGTTCCCGTTCAATGACCAGGTCAGGGATTCGATCAGCAATCCCGACGACGGAACGCCCGAGATGATCAACCTCTCGGGCGGGTACGAGTTCGAGATCACGGGCGATGCCCGCGTGGTGGTGTTCCTTGTGGAGTTCTACAACGGTCCGATCGAGCCGCTGTTCAACTTTCTTGAGCCCGGGCTGGGCAACGTTCTGCGTGGGTACGTGCGCAATGCCGCCGACGGGCTGCCCCCGGCTGGCGGCAAGACCTGGAAAGAGTCGTTCGGTGGCGGGCTGTTCGGGGTCGAGATCATCGTGACGCTCCAGATCGAGACGGACGCGGCGGGCGTGGTGACGATCGGGGCCGTGGATATTTCGTCGGACCTTGGCATCCTGGGGTCGATCGAGTTCAGCGACGCGACAGCGCGTCTCACAACGTGGGACCCGACGCCGACGCAGGTCAACGAGTGGCACTTCAACGGGGACCTGAGCGCGGTTGCCGAGTCGGAGGGCGCGGCGATCCGCTACCTGGATGAGGCGGCCTTTGGCGACATCCTCGTGGGTGAGGACAACGAAGGCGTGCCCGACCCGACCATTCCCAAGGACGTGACCGTGGCGCAGTCCTCGTTTGTCGATACGGCGGGGCTGCCCGGTGTGCCGTCGCTCAACGGGGCCGATGACATGGTGTACCTGACCAGTCCCGCGTTCAATCTCGCCGACCCGATGAAGGTGGAGCACCGGCGCGGCGTCGGGCTTGTTTGCTTCCCATCGACGCGCCCGCAATACCCGGGCTCGTTCGTCGGCAAGTGGACGATGGTCTGGGACCTGCTCATCCCCGCCTCGAGCTGGTACGAGGACTTCCCGAGCAACACCACGCCCAACCAGTTCCTTACGGCGCTCGTGCAGACGGACTCGGACAACGACAACGGCGCCGACCTCTGGCTGCGCCATCAGGGCGGGCAGCCCGGGATCATCTGGGCCAAGGACGGGGACGACTTCACGGGCGGCTTCCTGCCGCTGCCCATCGCGCCGGATTCGTGGTTCCGCCTGGCGGTGGTCGCCGACGAGTTCCAGCGGGGCGTCTCGCGGGTGTTCGTGGATGGGGCGTTCGTGGGTGAGATCGGGTCGGACTGGGTCGCGGGGGCGACGGATCCGACGGTCCCGACGTACGCCGACGGGGAGGCTCTGCCGGTGGGCGCCTGGGATACGTGGGGGCAGTTCCCCAGCCCGTGGTCGCGTTCGAGCGGGGCGATGAACCCCGGGTTCGACGGCGAGCCGGTGCCCGCGCCGATGAACTCGACGTTCTGCATGTTCGCCGACCTCCGGTTCGGCGGGTCGCAGCCGGCGTACCTGGCGAACTACCTGTTTACCGATGGCCTGATGAGCGATGGCGAGATTTCTGCCTTCGGCGGGCCCGACGCGGCGGGGATCATGTTCGTGGGCGGCGGGTGCAACGATGCGGACCTTGCCGAGCCGTTCGGCACGCTGGACTTCTCGGATGTCATCGCGTTCCTGACCGCGTTCGGGTCGATGGACTCCGCGGCGGACCTGGCGGCGCCGTTCGGGGTGTACGACTTCTCGGATGTGATCGCCTTCCTCGGCGCGTTCGGCGCTGGGTGCCCGTAAAGAACCTCGAGGAGCCGCTGCATGCGTCGAGTGATGATGGGTGGGGTGCTGTGTGCCGTGGCCTTGGCCGCGGGCGCGTGCGCCGTGAACCGGGCTGAGGTTGACGTGAACGTCTCGGTCAACGATGGCTGGGTCGATCTGTTCAACGGCGAGGACCTCACCGGCTGGACGGGCGGAGCCGATGGGGCCTGGGTCGTTGAGGACGGCGAGATCGTCACCGCCAAGCCCGGGCGGGGCTGGTGGCTGCGCACCGATCGGATGTACCGCGATTTCGAGCTGGAGCTGGATTTCTGGATGCCCGAGGGCGGCAACTCGGGCCTGGGGCTCCGGGGCAGCTCGGGCGGGGACCCGGCGTTCACGGGTCTCGAGGTCCAGATGCTCGACACGCACGGGCAATCGCCGGATGTGCACAACTGCGGCGCCGTGTACGAGGCGATCGCGCCCCGGGCGATGGCCGTGCACCCGGCGGGGCAGTGGAACAGCTACCGCGTCCGTCTCGTCGGCGACGTGCTGGACGTCTGGCTCAACGACGTGCACATCCACGCGGGCCAGAAGCTCGACGGGCGGGGCTACTTCCGCAAGCCCGAGCAGAAGCTGCCGCTCAACACCCGCGCGACGACGGGGTACATCTCGCTGCAGGACCACGGGCACGCGTTCCGGTACCGCAACATCCGCATCAAGGACCTCTCGCCCGATCCCGAGCCCAGGGGCATGGTCCACCTTATTTCGGGCATGGACGGGGACGACCCCGCTGGATGGTTCAGCGAGGACGCCGCGGTGTGGGCGGTTGAGCACGGCGCGATCGTCGGGCGCAACGGGCCCGGGCACCTGTTCACCAATGCCGAGTTCACCGACTTCGAGATGCGCACGCTGGTGAAGGTCAACGCCCGGGGCAACTCGGGGATCTACTACCACGCGCAGCCGAACCCGGACCCCAACAACCCGTGGCCGGCGGGCTACGGGTACGAGGCGCAGGTCGATCAGCACGACACGAAGAACTACACCGGGTGCATCTACAACACCGCCTGGCCAGAGTCTGGTCCGGGCCGGGACGGGCCGATCACGCGAGACGATGCTTGGTTCGACTACAGGATCCGGGCGGAGGGCGACCGGGTGCGCACGTGGATCAACGGCGTGCCGTTTGTGGACGCCGAGCTGTGCGAGTTCAAGAGCGGGCGGTTCGCGCTGCAGGGGCACCACAACGGGAACGAGATCATGTTCAAGGACTTCCGGGTTCTTGAGCTGGACTGATCTCGGTCAGTCGGTCCATTCCACCCAACTCGATCCGTCGCGGGCGCTCTGCACGCAGAGTTCGACAAACCGCACGCCGCGCCTGCCGTCTTCAGCGGTGGGGGTGAGGGTGTCGGCGTCTGGTTGACCGGCTCGCTTGCTTTCGATCGCGTCGCAGGCGCCGCGGTAGATGTTGGCGAAGGCCTCGATGAAGCCCTCGGGGTGTCCGGGGGGGAGGCGCGTGGCGCTGGTTGCGGCGGGGGAGCGGTCGCCGCCGCGGGTGATGAGACGGCGGTCGCCGTCGAGCGAGGTCTGTTCGAGGACGTTGGGATTCTCCTGACGCCAGATCAGGGCGCCGGTCTCGGCGTAGACACGGAGGGTGAGCCCGTTCTCCTCGCCGACGCAGACCTGCGAGCAGGTGAGCGTGCCCTTGGCGCCGCCCTTGAAGCGGAGCAGGGCGCTGGCGTCGTCGTCGAGGGATCGCCCGGGGACGAACGAGGTCAGGTCGGCGCAGAGGGAGTCGATCTCGAGTCCGGTGACGAACGAGACCAGATTCTCGGCGTGCGTGCCGATGTCGCCCAGCGCGCCCGCGATCCCGGCCCGCTCGGGGTCCGTGCGCCAGGAAGCCTGCTTCATGCCCGTGTCTTCGAGCGCTGTCGCGAGCCAACCCTGGTGGTACTCGGCGTACACCTTGCGGAGCTGGCCGATCGCGCCCGACGCGATGAGCGATCGCATCTCGCGGACGAGCGGGTAGCCGGTGTAGTTGTAGGTGACGGCGCAGACGAGGTTATTATTGCGCGCCAGGTCGCGGAGCTCGATGGCCTGAACGCTGGTCATCGTGAATGGCTTGTCACAGACCACGTGCAGCCCGGCCTCAAGGCAAGCTTTGGCGACCGGGTGGTGCAGGTGGTTGGGCGTGACGACGGAGACGAAGTCCACACGATCGGACTCGGGGCGGGCGGTCTCGCGTTCGATGAGTTGCTGGTAGCTCTCGTAGGACCGGTCGGGGTCGAGACCCAGGGACCTGGCCGAGTCGAGGCTGCGCTGCGGGGTGGAGGACAGGGCGCCCGCGATGAGCTGGGCGCGTCCGTCAAGGGCCGCGGCCAGGCGGTGGACGCCTCCGATGAAGGCGTCCACACCGCCGCCGACCATGGCGAAGCGGAGCGGGGGGCTCATTGCTTGTCCTTGTCAAATGCCGCGTCGAAGGCCCCGTGGGCGGGGTCGAAGTCGATGGCTCGAACGAACTCAACAGCTTCGGCGGCGCCGTGCTCCCGGGACATGGCGCTGTCCTCCCACTCGACCGAGAGCGGCCCGGTGTAGTTCGCGCGGTTGAGCGCACGGGTGATGCTCTCGAAGTCCACATCGCCCCGACCCGGCGAACGGAAGTCCCAGCCGCGGTTGGGGTCGCCGAAGGAGAGGTGGCTGGCGAGGATGGAGGTTGAGCCGTCGAGGGTCTGGGCGGCGTCCTTGACGTGGACGTGGAATATGCGGTCTGCGAAGCGGTCGATGAACTTGGCGGGGTCGATTCCCTGCCAGATGAGGTGGGACGGGTCGAGGTTGGCGCCGAACGCGGGGTGGTTGTTCACAGCCTGGATCGCCCGATCAAAGGTGTGGATGTCGTAGGCGATCTCGGTGGGGTGGACCTCGAGGGCGAACTTGACAGCGTGCTTCTGGAAAGCGTCGAGGATGGGCGTCCAGCGGGCGGCGAACTCGCGGTAACCCTGGTCGATCTCGTCTTGGCTGGTGGGGGGGAAGAAGTAGAGCTTGTGCCAGACGGGCGAGCCGGTGAAGCCGTTGACAACATCAACGCCGAAGGCCTTGGCGGCGTCGGCGGTCACGATCATCTCCTCCACGGCCCGCTCGTTGACGCCCTCCGGATCACCCTCGCCCCAGACGCGGTCGGGGAGGATGGACTTGTGGCGCTCGTCGATCGGGTCCGAGACGGCCTGGCCCACGAGGTGGTTGGAGATCGCCCAGCAGTTCAGGCCGTGCTTGGCGAGCAGGTCGCGTTTCTGGCGGCAGTAGGCGTCTTCGCTCAGAGCCCGGTCGACCTCGAAGTGGTCGCCCCAGCAGGCGAGTTCGAGCCCGTCGTAGCCCCAGTCCGAGGCCATTTGAGCGAGGGTCACGAGGGGGAGGTCGGCCCACTGGCCGGTGAAGAGGGTGACGGGTCGGGGCATGGGGTTCTCCTCGTGCGGGCCATCGTACCCACACGCGGGGGCGATCTCTGTAGACTCCGCGATCCACCCTGAAGCCCAGGCAGGAGATCTCAATGTCGAACGAGGCGCCGCCCCCGGGACAGTCGGGTCAGCTGGTCGTGACCCGGTTGTCCGTGATGATGTTTTTCCAGTTCTTCGTCTGGGGCGCGTGGTTTGTGACGCTCGGCCCGTTCATGGGCGCGCTCGGCTTCGAGGGCGTGGACATCGCCAACGCGTACTCGACGGCTCCGATCGCGGCAATCATCAGCCCGTTCTTCCTGGGCATCATTGCGGACCGGTTCTTCCCGAGCCAGCGGGTCATGGGCGTGCTCCACCTGCTGGGCGGGGTTCTGCTGTTGTTGGCGCCGTACGTCGCGGGCCGGGGCACGGAGAACGCCTGGCCGTTCATCGGGATCTTGCTGGCGCACATGCTGTGCTACATGCCCACGCTGGGCCTCTCGAACGCGGTCGCGTTCAACGCGATGCACAACCCGGAGAAGCAGTTCCCGATCGTCCGGGTCTGGGGCACGATCGGCTGGATCGTCGCGGGCTTCGGTGTCGGCCTGCTCGCGGGAAAGCTCGCCCAGACCGCCGGGCTCAGCGACGCGGACGCGGAGAAGGCCCGGGCGTCGGTCCCGGTGTTCTTCTATGTCGCGGGCGGGGCGGGGATCTGGCTGGGTCTGATGAGCTTCTTCATGCCGAACACCCCCGCGCCGAGCAAGGGCAAGCCCTTCAGCGTCGGGTCGATCGTCGGGGTGGACTCGCTCCGCCTGCTGAAGCAGCGGTCGTTCGCGGTGTTCATCGTCTGCTCGACGCTCATCTGCATCCCGCTCGCGGCGTACTACAGCTTCGCGGCGACCTACGCGGGCGAGGCCGGCGTTCAGAACGTGCCGATCAAAATGACCTTCGGGCAGATGAGCGAGATCGTCTTCATGCTTGTGATGCCGTTCTTCTTCATCCGCCTCGGAGTGAAGTGGATGCTCGCGATCGGCATGCTCGCGTGGGTGCTCCGGTACGGGCTCTTCGCGGGTGCGTGGGCGGGCGCGGGGGGCGACCACATCACATGGATGATCCTTGGGGGCATCATCCTGCACGGCATCTGCTACGACTTCTTCTTCGTCACCGGGCAGATCTACACGGAGCGGACGGCGCCCCCCGAAGTCCGCGCCCAGGCCCAGGGGTTCCTGGTGCTGGTGACCCAGGGCGTGGGCATGCTCATCGGAAACCAGGTCTTCGGGCGGCTCGTGGACCACTACTCGGGCGACGAGGGCACGGACTGGCAGACCGTCTGGGCCATCCCCGCGGCCTTCGCGCTGCTGGTGCTCGTGGTCTTCGTCCTGCTGTTCAAGGGACCGGGGCGGGGGCGGGGCGTCTCGTTGGAGGAGGCGGAGGCCGAGTCTCCCGAGGGTTTGCCCTAAGCGAGCGCCCGGGGTTTGCGGAACAGGGGCGATCCGCTAGGCTACGGGTTCCCCAACGAACCGGAGCAGATGATGAGCGATGAGCGACGTGAAGCGGCGATGACCAACGAATCCAGGCGGGCGTTCCTTGGCAAGGCCGCGGCGATGGCGGGGGCGGGCGCCGTGCTCAGCGCTGCCGCGTCTGGCGCCTCGGCGGGCCTGCTCCCCAGCGTCGCCAGGGGCAAGACCAAGCCTCCGAAGGGCGACGAGCCGATCCGCATGGCGGTCATCGGCCCGGGCGGGATGGGCACGGGGCACTGCCAGGCGTTCTCGACGTTTGCCAAGGACGGGCGGGCGAACGTGCAGATCGTCGCCGTGGCGGATGTCAACGACCTCCACGCGGCCCGCGGCAAGCGCGTCATCGAGGAGAAGCAGGGCAAGGACAGCGTCCAGACCTACCGCAACTATCGCGACATGATCGAGCGCGATGATATTCACGGCGTGCTCATCGCCAGCCCCGAGCACTGGCACGCGCAGCACACCATCGACTCGCTCACCGCGGGCAAGGACGTGTACTGCGAGAAGCCCATGACCCTGAACTTGGATCAGGCGATGGACGTCCGCAAGGTCGTGCTGGGCAACCCGGACCGGATCTTCCAGGTGGGCACCCAGAAGATGATCCTGCCCAAGTACGTCAGCGCCCGCCAGGCGATCAAGGACGGCAAGATCGGCAAGGCCCTGTGGAGCCAGACGAGCTACTGCCGCAACACCCCCAACGGCGAGTGGAACTACTACGGCATCGACGAGAACTGGAAGCCGGGCGTGAACCTGGACTGGGACGAGTGGTGCGGTCACCTTGGCCCGCGCGAGTGGGACCCGAAGGTGTACATCCGCTGGCGGCGCTACCGGGACTTCTCCACGGGCATCATCGGCGACCTGCTCGTGCACGAGATGACGCCCATGATCCATGCCTTGGATGCGGGCTGGCCCGTCAAGGTCGTCGCGACGGGCGCGCACCTGATCGACACGGACATGGAGAACCACGACCAGGTGAACCTGACCGTGCAGTTCGAGGACGGGCACACGATGATCGTCGCGGGCGCGACGAACAACGAGGTCGGGCTCGAGACCATGATCCGGGGCGACCGGGCGAACATCTACCTGGGCTCGCGCAACTGCGTGATCCGCCCGGAGCGGGCGTACGCCGACGATGTGGACGCCGAGACACTCACGGGGACCAACATCGACAACGACCAGGACTACCTGCGTCTGAACTGGCTCGAGTGCATCCGAAGCCGCAAGCCGGCGGTGTCGAACATCGACCTGGCCTCGAAGGTGATGGTCGCGGTCGATCTGGCGACGCGGGCGATGTGGGACGGGCACGCGTACACGTTCGACCCGAGCTCGATGCGCGCCAGCCGTGTGTGAGGGCGACACCCCGGGTATCGTCCGCCTCGCGTGCTCTGCGATGGGGACACGGTTCGAAGTGGTTATCGCCTGCGTTGGTTCGGCTTCGCACGCGGCGCAGATGCGGGCGGTGGGCGAGGAGGCCCTGGCTCTCATCGGCGAGTGGCACGACCGCCTGAGCACGTTCGATCCGGGGTCGCTGGTGTCCAAGATCAACCGCGAGGGCGCAAGCCTCCCGGTTCCCGTCGACGACGAGCTGTTCGGGCTGCTTGCGATGTGTGAGCGGATTCGGGTGGACTCTGAGGGCGCATTCGACGTGAGCGTCGGGTCGCTGATGCGCGCCCACGGCTTTCGCCCGGGCGGGACGGGCGAGCCAACGAGCGAGCGAGGCGTGCGCGGGCTGACGCTCGGTCTGTCGGCTCAGAGCGTCGAGCTGCGGGGCGGGGCGGAGATCGATCTCGGGGCCATCGCCAAGGGCGCGGCCCTCGACGCGGCGCGCGAGATCTTACTCGATGCGGGCGTGGAGTCTGCGCTCATTCACGGCGGGGGGAGCACGATCGTCGCGATCGGCGCGCCCCCGGGCGCGGACGCCTGGCGGGTGCGGCTGGGCGATGAGCCCGGCGCGCCGAGCGTGCGCCTGCGGGATCAGAGCGTGTCGTATTCTTCGGCGCGCCCGGGCGGGATTGAGCACGTGATGGACCCGCGATCGGGCCGCCCGACCCGGGCGTGCGAGGCGAGCGCGTGCGTGGGCGAGTCGGCGCTGGAGACCGACGCTTGGGCGACGGTCCTGTTTGTTCGGGGCGAACGCCCCATGCGTATGAGCGAGCGTCTGACAAGCGCCGTCCGGATCGACGGCGTGTGGGCGCTCGCGGGGGCGGCTTGCGGTAGGATCGAGCTATGCACCAAGGAGACCTGTCCGTGACCCAGGATCTTGATCGTCGTCGGTTTATCACGCAGGTCGGGGGCGGACTGGTCGCGTCGGCGATCGTCCCCAGCCTTGCCAGCGCCTCGAGCTGGGCTGGGCGGGCGCCGCTGAGGATCGGCGTGGTGGGCGCCGGGCGACAGGGGCGGGCGATCCTGGGCGAGCTGACCAAGCTCGCGGGCGCCGAGGTGAGCGCGATCTGCGACTCGGACGAGCGCCGCCTGGGCTCGGGTTTGCGCCGGGCCAGCGGGGCCGAGGGCTTTGCCAGCCTGAACGACATGCTGGGCAAACGGTCTGATCTTGACGCGGTCGTGGTTGCGACGCCCACGCCCACGCACAAGGCGGTTGCGGTCCAGGCGATCGAGTCGGGCAGGCACGTGTACTGCGAGGCGCCGCTGGCGCACACGGTCGAGGACTGCCTGGCGATCAACAGCGCGGCCCGGTCGGCCAAGGGTGTTGTCGCGGCGGGGCTGCAGGGGCGGTCCAACCCGGTGTACGACCTGGCCCGCGGGTTCTTCCGATCCGACTCGGTGCGTGACCTGGTGAGCATGCGGGCCCAGCGCCACGAGAAAACCAGCTGGGTCTCGCCCTCGCGGGACGCCTCGCGGTACAAGGAGCTCAACTGGAAGCTCGACCCGGACGTGACGACCGGGCTCGCGGGCGAGTGGGGAACGCACCAGTTCGACGTCTTCCACTGGTACACCGGGCGGTACCCGGTCCGCGTCAGCGGGCATGGGAGCATCCGCCTGCACGACGACGGACGGAAGATCCACGACACCATCGCGTGCACACTCATCTTCCAGGACGGCGCGGCGCTGCAGTACGGCGCGACGCTGGCCAACACGTACGGCGGGAAGCACGAGGTTCTGTTCGGCGCCAACGCCGCGATCAAGCTCGCGTGGAGCCACGGGTGGATGTTCAAGGAGCCCGACGCCCCGACCCAGGGGTGGGAGGTCTACGCCAACCGCCAGCAGTTCCACAACGACGAGGGCATCACGCTCATCGCGGGCGCCACGAAACTCTCAGAGCAGGGCAAGCTCAAGGACGGCGTCGGGCTGCCCAACAGCTCGCTGTACTACGCGCTGGAGAACTGGCTGGGCGCGATCGCGGGCGACAGTGAGGTCGCCTGCCCGATCGGGGAGGCCGTCCGCGCGACGGCGGTCGGTATCGCGGCCCACAAGGCCACGGCTCAGGGAATCACCATCGACGTCGAGATGCCCGACGTCTGAGCGAGGAACAGTCAATGCCCGCGAGCTCAACCCTGCCCCGCCTGAAGGATCTCGGGCTGCTCTTCCGCCTGGGCGTGACGTGCCTGGTGCTGACGCTGCTTGGGGGGTACGTCGTCTCGGGGATTCACCTGCGAAAGCACTACGACAACCGGGACGAGAGCCCCGGGTTCACGCTCGACGACGTTCGCGCGGCGTACCACGGGATCTCGGCGCCCTCGCCCCTGCGCGCAGCGCTGCAAGACGGGCACCCCGAGGACCTGGCCCAGGCGGACCGCGACGCGCTGCTGGCCTGGCTTGACTCGGACAGCCTGAGCCAGGACTACGACAACCTGGACCTGGGCGATGAGGCGCCGGCGGAGATCATCGCGGTGAGTTGCCTTGACTGTCATGCCCGCGGCAGCGAGGACCCGGGCTCGGCGATCCCGCTTGAGTACTGGGACGACGTCCGCCCGCTCGCGTTTAGCACAGATATCCAGCCCACGCCTGACGAGATCATCGCGGTCTCGCAGCACACGCACGCGCCGACGATGGCGATGGTATTGCTGATCGTCGGTGCTTTGGGCGCGATGACGCGCTGGGCGCGGGCGTTTGTGGGTTTGCTGGTGGCGGTAGGGGGCGTGGGGCTGCTGCTGGACATGGCCGCGTGGTGGCTGGCGAAGGACAACGCCGCGTGGGTGTACGCGATCGTGGGCGGTGGATTGGCGCAGGGCGCCAGCGTGATGCTGCTGGGGCTCATCAGCCTGATCGATATGTGGCTGCCCGGCGGGCGGTCACGCCCAAACTTGGATTAGCCCTCGGCGATGTCCATGCGGACGCGTTCGAGCAGGGCCTTGGTGAGGCTGCTGCCCTCGCGCGGGCTGTGCTTAGATCCCTCATATTCCACGCCCACGTGCCCGTGGTAGCCCGCGTCCACGACGATGCGAAGCATCCGGTCGTAGTCGGTCTTGGTCTCGTTCCCCTGGTCGTCGAACTCGTGGCTCTTGGCGCTGACGGCCTTGGCGAAGGGCATCAGCTCGCCGACGCCCTTGTACCGGTCGTACCAGGCGTCGGGCTCGCTCGAGCGTGACCAGTCGATGCAGAAGTTGCCGAAGTCGGGGAGCGTGCCGCAGCGGGGGTGATCGACGAGCTTCATGACCCCGGCGAGCCACTGGCCGTTGGAGCTGAACCCGCCGTGGTTCTCGACAATGACGTTGATCCCGTGCTCGTCGCCGATCTCGGTCAACCGGCGCAGCCCGTCGGCGGCGAGCTTCTGCTGCTCTTCATAGGAGCCCGAGCTCTGGGCGTTGACGCGGATCGAGTGGCAGCCGAGCGTCTTGGCGGCGTCGATCCACGGGCGGTGGTTGTCGATGGCCTCGGCGCGTTTGGCGTCGTCGGTATCGCCAAGGGCGCCCTCGCCGTCGATCATGATCAGGAGCTGCGTGACACCCTCGTCCGAGGCCCGCGTGTTCATCTGGGCGAGATAGGCCTGGTCTCTCGCCTTGTCCTTGAAGAAGGCGTTGACGTACTCGATGGCGTCGAAGCCCATCGCGCGGGCTTCGCGGGCGAAGTCGAGATTCGAGATCTCGTCCGCGAACAGGAGCTTGTGCAGGGACCACTGGGCGAGGGAGATGGTGTAGGGCATGGCGTGCTTCGGCTGGCGGGCGAGGGCCGCGGGGGCGAGGAGCGTCGTCGCAGAGGCGGCCAGGCCCAGCCTGATCGCGTCTCGCCTGGTGAGGGTGTCGTGCATCGGTCCAGCGTAGTGATTCTCGGAATCGGGGTCGAGCTTCTCGGGCGTTGGGCGTGAATCGGGCGAGATTTCGGCGGGGCGAGGGGATCGGGATGGGCCGAATCGCGGGGGGTGGTACCCTTGGGTGTTCGGATGAGCCACGGGAGCACGGACGTTGACCGAATCGAGGTTCCAACGCGCGCAGCGGATCTTTGACCGCGTCTGTTCGCTTGACGACGCCGAGCGCGATCGGGCGATCGACGCGGCGTGCGAGGGCGACGCGGACCTGGCGGCAACGGTGCGGGATCTGATCGCCGCGGACGCGCGGTCCATGTTCCTTGACCGGGTGGCGATCGACACGGACATCCGGCCCGAACGCGCTCACGACGTGGCGCTGCCGGATCGAATCGGGCGGTACACGATCGTGTCGGTGCTGGGCGAGGGCGGGATGGGCGTGGTCTACCAGGCCCGCCAGGAGAGCCCCGCCCGCGACGTGGCGCTCAAGGTGATCCGCCCGGGGCTGGCGTCGCGGTCCGCGATGGCGCGGTTTGCCCACGAGAGCGAGATTCTGGGGCGCCTGCACCACGCGGGTATCGCGCAGATCCTTGAGGCGGGCGCCGCGGGAGAGGGCGCGGGGCGCCAGCCGTACTTCGCGATGGAGTTCATCCGCGGGCGACCGGTGACGGCGTACGTTCGCGACGAGAAGCTCGACGTGCGCGAGCGGCTTGAGCTGCTGATGAGCATCTGCGCCGCGGTCGAGCACGCGCACGAGCGGGGGGTGATCCACCGCGACCTGAAGCCGGCTAACATCCTCGTCGGCGCCGGCTCCCAGCCCAAGATCCTCGACTTCGGGATCGCACGCCTGACGGACGCGGACGTGCTGACCACGACGATGCACACCGGGCGGGGGCAGCTTCTGGGCACGCTGCCGTACATGAGCCCGGAGCAGGTGGTGGGGGATCCCGAAGCGATCGACGGGCGGACCGACATCTACGCGTTGGGCGTGATCGCGTACGAGATGCTGTGCGGCGAGCTGCCGCTGGACCTGCGGGACAAGCCGATCTCGGAGGCCGTGGGGATCATCTGCTCCGAGGAGCCATCTAAGCTCGGGACGCTCAACCGCTCGCTGCGGGGCGACATCGAGACGATCGTCTCGACGGCGATGGACAAGGACCCGGAGCGCCGGTACCAGAGCGCGGGCGACTTCCGGGCGGACATCGAGCGCTACCTGCGGGACGACCCGATCGTGGCGCGCCCGCCCAGTCTGATGTATCAGACGCGGAAGTTTGCGCGCCGGAACAAGGCGGCGGTCGGCAGCGTGGGCGTGGTTTTTCTGGTGCTCCTGGTGGCGTCGATCGTGTCCACCAAGCTGGCGATCGACGCGAGCCGGTCGCTCAAGGCGGAGAAGGTGGCCAAGCAGGCGGCGGAGGACTCGCTTGAGGCGGAGCGGCTGGCCAAGCAGGCCGCAGAGACGTCACTCCAGGCCGAGCAGGAGGCGAAGGCCAAGGCGGTGCTGGAGGCGGCCAAGTCCACGTCGGTGACGGTGTTCCTCGAGCGCATGCTGCTGTCGGCGAGCCCGTGGGGGCGATCGGGATTGAGCGGGCCAGAGGTGACGCTCGTGCAGTTCCTTGAGGTCGCCGTCGGGGGGCTCGAAGAGTTCGCGGGCGAGCCGGAGGTCGAGGCGGCGCTGCTGATGACCATCGGGACGACGTACAAGGAGCTGGGGAAGGTGCGTCAGGCCGAGCCGCTGCTGGCCCGGGCGGTCGAGATCCGCGAGCGGGTGCTTGAGCCGCATCACCCGATGATCGCCGAGGCGCTGCGGCATCTGGGCACCACCCGTGCACGACTCGGTCGCGTCGAAGAGGGAATCGCGGACCTGCGCCGGGCGCTGGACATCATGGAGCGTGAGCTGGGAGCGGAGCACTGGGATGTGACGAAGGTCCGGTCCGATCTTGGGTGGGCGCTGTACACCGCGGGGGAGCTCGATGAGGCGCGCGAACTCATGGTCCTGGCGATCGGGCAGATGAGGGCGCACGAGAACCCGGACGGGCACGTGATGGGCACGGCGCTGGTCAATCTGGGCGCCATAGAGAAGCAGCTCGGCAATCTCGACGACGCGGTCAGGCAGTACGAGGCGGGCATCGCCTCGCTTGGCCCTGACTCGCTCACGAGCGCCATGGTGGAGTCGAACCTGGGCAATATCGCGTACGCGCGTGGTGACTACGCTCGTGCCGAGGAGATGCACCGCGCGGCGCTGCGCATCCTCAAGGCCAACCTGGATCCGTTCCACCCAACACTCGGGACCGTCTACAACAACCTCGGGCTCGCGCTGGGTCAGCTCGACCGCCAGGAAGAAAGCGTGGAGCTGCAGCTGCGGGCGATGGAGATCTCCGGGCGCGTGTACGGCAAGGACAGCCGGGATTACAACATATCGCTGGGCAATATCGCGTACGACCTGGCGGCGCTTGGCCGCTACCGCGAGGCCGCCGACGCGTGGATCGCGGTCGCGGACTGGTACGCTGAGAACGACCCATCGAGCCCGAAGGGGCCGATCCGCAAGGTGCGGGCGTACGCGGAGATCGGCGGGCGTGGCATGGACTGGGGCGACGCGGAGACGGCGATGCTCGCGGCGTACGAGCACCTGGTCGAGCTTGCCGGGGCGGACCACCAGTATTCGGTGAGCGCGCGCAGGGCGATCGCCGCGTTCTACGAGCGGTGGGGCAGGCCCGATCGGGTCCAGGCGTTCCGGGACGAGCCGTGACGTTCAGCCGCTGAGAGTCTCGTCGCTGAGCGAGCTGGCAAGCCAGGCCCGGGTGAACCGCCAGCGGCGCTCCACGGTTGAGAGCGAGACGCCCAGGATCTCGCTGATCTGCTCGTTGGTCAGGCCCACGAAGAACCGCAGCCCCACGATCTGAGCGCTCTCGTGGTCCTCTTTCTCCAAACGTTCGAGCGCCTCGCTCAGGGCGAGCACCTCGTCGGGCTTGACGGCCAGCTCGAAGGCCGGGTCGTCCAGCGGGGTTCGCTTACGATCGCCGCCGCGCTTGAGGGTGGATTTGCGTCGGGCGCTCTCGACGGTGATGTCGCGCATGGCGCGGGCCGCGGCAAAGAAGAAGTGGCGGCGCCCCTCGAAGCGGGCGTTGCCATCGCCCACGAGGCGGAGGTAGGCCTCGTGCACGAGCGCGGTTGGCTGGAGTGTCTGGCCCCCCTGGGCTCCCGCCATCCGGGCCCGCGCCAGGGCGCGCAGCTCGTCGTAGACCATCGCCAGCAGGTCTCGCGCGGCGGTGGTGTCTCCGGTCGCCGCGGCGCTGAGGGTGCGGGTGACTCTGTCGGGGTCGGCTGGGCTCATCGGCGGGGGTCAGTCTACCGGATCGGCGCCTCGGTCTCGGCGTGAGAGTTCCGATGCGGCGTTACCAGATCCGAATCACGTCAGGGTGGCCCGTCTCGCTGGCGTTCTCGGACACGAGGGTGCTGTGCGGTGGATCTCCGGACGCGGGCGTGGTCTCTTCGGCCAGTGACGTGGAATCCAGCGGAGTGTCGGAGCCGGGGAAGATGCACGCGTCACCGATCGAGAACATCTTTCTCTCGCGGACGAGGGCGCCGTAGTCCTGCCCGTAGAACGTGCGAAGCTCCACGGCCTTGGCACGGAACCATTCCGGGTCCCGGACCGCGCCCGACTCGTCGGCGTAGACGGTGAGGATCCGCGCCGAGTCCTTGCGCAGGCGCCTGCGGATCGGGCCGCGCATGCCGATCTCGTAGACGCAGGGGTTGAGCGCCTCGTTGCAGTGGTCTGTGAGGAAGGGGCGGAGGAACCCGGACTCGGGGCGGACGTGGTAGGCGACCCGCCAGTACCCCTCATGCAGCTCGAGCATGGGGGGAAGGGTCTCGCCAGCGATGGTGATCGGCTCGGTCAGGTTCTGGTAGAACAGCATCCCCGCGTAGTTCGACGCGAGGTCCGCGTTCGAGACCACGCCGGTCGCGATCGCGCCGATCGTGAACGATTCCGAAATCGGACCCTTGGAGTAGAACCATACGACCCAGTCGCGGGCGGCCTCCGGGGTCATGCCGCCATCGAGTCGGGCGAGGTAGCTCTTGTAGTAGATGTGCCCGAGGTCGTGGAAGTGGGCGATCTTGTCGGTGCCCATGTAGGCGCCGTGAACGTTGATCGTGGAAGACTGGAACAGGAGCACGAGACGGCGCGGATCGATGGGCAGGTGCGCCCACGCGTAGATCCAGCCAAGCGTCCGGTAGGCGGTGATCTGGTCCGGGTACGCATCGCGGATGCGACGGGTCCGCAGGGAGTTTTCTAGGTTCATCGTCTCGATGAAACCGGGAGCGAAGCTGCTGCGGAAACGGTCGGCGACCGTGCCCGGCGCCGTGAGGCGTTCGATGTCGTACCGCCGGTTGCCCATGTACGCGCGGGCGAGTTCTTTGTTCAGATCGTCGGCCATCTCGGTCATGATCTCGAAATGCACGCGCTCCATGAACGGGCCCAGGTCGGCGAAAGCCCGGTCCGTGGGGAGTGTGAACTGGTCGGTCTCGTTGGCCGGAGAGCCGGATGAGAGGACACCCACGGCGAGAACCACCGCGAGCACCGAGACCGCGTGCGCACGCCAAACTTGTTCCATAGCGGACTCCCCGAGACCCGAAGTTCACGCATGCCCGGAACGGATCGCCTTGATACCATCGGGCGGGCATGTCAGCCCACCATCATACGGAGGAACCGCCCTTGGACGCCAGAGCCTGCCCGCGACGACTCCTCGCCTGTGCCGCAATACCGCTCGTGCTCGGGATCACGCTCGGGTGCAGCTCGGTCTATCACGATGTCGCGAGGCACTCGCCCAGGGCGATCGGGGAGCGTCTGAATGTCCGGCGGGATCATGCGATCGACGCTCACGACAAGGCCTCGCGAACGCTCACGGGGATGGTCTCGGATCTTCGGGAACGGCGCGCCGTGCGCACCCGGGCGGCCCGGGTCGAACGCCTCCAGCGAGAACGCGTTGAGCTGAGCCGGCAGATCTGGCGGGCGAAGAAGGCCGTCGCGTCGATCGAAGACGTCATCGTGCTTGATGCTGACGGCCAGATCGGTGAATCGGTCCGCACGGACGCGGGGCGGATCATGGGATTCCTGCAGCGTGCGGGCGACGAACTTGGCCTGGGTCTTGAGGCGATCACCCAGGGCGTGGAGCAGTTCGCGAATGGGTCGCCGGTTGCTCCGAGCGAGATCGACGCCGTCTCGGCGCACACGGAGAACGCCCGAGACTTCATCGCGCGGGCGAGGGGCGTGGCGTCTGGTGAGTCTGACTGAGGAGCGCACCGGTCATATCGCACTCGATCTGGGTGGGTGCTGTCCGGTACACTCGTCTTGCACTCAAGACGAACCGAATGCGCAGATCCGGCGCTGGGATCAGCGCAAGAAAAGGGCCGCGAGCGCGGCCTGGAGGTGAGACGAGGGGCAAGGAGGGCCTGGGATCAGCGGCGACGACGCGCGGCGGCCAGTCCGCCTAGCGCGAGCATCGCGGCGGACGCCGGCGCGGGAACGACGGAGATGATGACGTCGTCCACGAAGAGCAGCGAGGTGCTGCCGATGTTGGCGCCGGTGGTGGCGGTGAGCTGCAGGGTCACGCCCCCGCTGACGTCGGCGCCGGCGGTGGTGGTGAAGCTGAAGAAACGCCATTCGGTGTCGGAGATGTTGAGAGGAGCGCCGCCGAGGATCTCGGAGGAGGAGGTGCCCCCGGCGTCGATCTCAGAGAAGAACTCGGCGAAGTTCACGCCGCCGTTGGCGTTGGCGCCCTTGGCCCAGAAGGAGATGTTGATCTCGTCGCCGGCTTCGACGATGCCGATGCCGACGTTGGCCTGCTTGATGACCGCGGCGCTGCCGCTGGCGAGGTTTTCGAGACGCCCGCTGAAGGCGCCCGAGAAGGCGTCGGTGCTTACGTCGAAGGAGGAGTTGCCAGTCGGGAAAGACTGCCACCCGGAGGTGTCGCCGGCCTCGAAGCCGCCGTTCACGGCCAGGTCGATCCCCGCGTTGGCAACGCCAGCGGTGAGTGCCAGGGCGATGGTCGCCCGTGTCAGGGTCTTGGTGGTCATCTCTTCTTCTCCTTCTGGCTCGGGATGAGCCTCGGTGGTTGATCTGGCTCGAGAACCTCGCGATTGACGGTGTCCGTATCCGTCGAAGCGAAACAGGCAGAGCCAGGGCAGGCACTGTAACAGTTACGGTGCGTGGGCCTAGAACAACATGGCAATAGGGCCAATAAATCAGCATCAAAGTGTCATATTGGAAATGTTCCAGATTTAGAGGGGTTCTGCGTGGAATGCTCAGGAAGGAGTTCTAAAGGAGCGTGGCTCACTCAGGGCATGCGAGCGCGGCTCGTTGGGCCGCCGGGGCTCGGAGTGCGCGGGCCTCGGATTTTGGCCAGCGCATCAAAAAACGCCCGGCCGATGGGGCCGAGCGTCGTCGGGGGGCGGAGTCTGTCGCGTTAGGAGGCGGCGTCGCGCTGAGCGATCATCGAGAGCATGTCCACGCAGCGGTTGGCGTATCCGGCCTCGTTGTCGTACCAGCTGATGATCTTGAAGAACCGGTCGTTGAGCTCGATGCCCGCCTCGGCGTCGTAGATCGAGCTGCGTGGGTCGCCGATGAAGTCGGAGCTGACGACCTGCTCCTCGGTGTACCCCAGGACGCCCTTCATCGAGCCCTCGCTGGCGGCCTTCATCGCGGCGTTGATGTCCTTGAGGCTCGTGGACTTGCTCGTGCGGAAGGTCAGGTCCACACAGGAAACATCGGCCGTGGGCACGCGGAAGGCCATGCCCGTGAGCTTGCCCTTGATCTCGGGGATGCAGAGGGCGACGGCCTTGGCGGCGCCGGTGCTCGCGGGGATGATGTTCTGGTACGCGTTGCGCCCGCCGCGCCAATCTTTCTTGGACGGGCCGTCTTGCGTGGGCTGGGTCGCGGTCGCGGCGTGAATGGTTGTCATCAGGCCCTCGTCGAGCCCGAACTCATCGTTGATCACCTTCGCGATGGGCGCGAGGCAGTTGGTCGTGCAGCTCGCGTTGGACAGGATGGTGTCCTTGCTCGGGTCGTAGAGCTCGTGGTTGACCTTGTACGCGAATGTGCTCACCTGGTCGGGGGTCTTGGTCGGCGCGGAGATCAGGACCCGCTTGCATCCGTTGTTGTCGATGTGCTTCTGGGCCGTCTCGGCGGTGGTGAACAGGCCCGTGGACTCGAGGACGTAGTCCACGTTGTGCTCGCCCCAGGGCAGCTCGGCGGGGTCGCGCACGGCCGAGGTCTTGGTCGTCTTGCCGTTGACGGTGAAGGAGTTCTCCGTCGCGCTGACGTCGGCGGGCTTGCCGTTGATCAGGAAACGACCGTGCATGGTGTCGTACTTGAGCAGGTACGCCAGGTTGTCCGCGGGGACGAGGTCGTTGATGAGGTTGATCTCGAAGTCGCCCCGGTCCGCGGCGAGGCGGTAGACGAGGCGTCCGATGCGTCCGAAACCGTTGATTCCCACGCGGATGGCCATGCGAAGATCTCCTGTGCTGACGGGGGTGTGGATCCGTCCGGGCAACGGTAGGCCCGCTCAGGAGGGCTCAGTCGCGGATGTCCGAGAGCGTCGAGGGGGGCGCCGCGGCGCGGACGGCGTTGAGCACCGCGAAGACGTCGATCACCTCCTGGGCGATGGCGCCGGCGACCGGGGGCAGGTACCCCATCGAGGCCAGCACCATCCCGACCACGCTCAGGGCCATCCCCCCCAGGGCGCTCTGGAGCGCAATCCGGCGCATCCGGGCGGAGATGTGGAAGAACTCGTCCACCCGCTCCAGGGCGTTGTCCAGGACGACGACGCCCGCGGCCTCGGTCGTGATGTCGCTGGCCTGCCCGAACGCGATGCCCACGGTCGCCAGAGCCAGGGCCGGTGCGTCGTTGATCCCGTCGCCCACGAAGCAGGTGCGGGCCATCTGCGTTTCGGCTCGGACGATCTCGACCTTCTGCTCCGGGGTCTGCTCGGCGAGCACCTCCGGGATCCCGACCTTCTCGGCCAGATAGCGGGCTTCGCTCTCGCGGTCGCCCGAGACGAGCATGACCTTCGTGAAGCGGTGCTTGCTGGTGAGGTGGGCGATGAAGGCGGCGCCGTCGGCCCGAGGCTCGTCGCGGAACCGGATCGTCGCGGCCAAGTCGCCGTCGATCAGCACGACGCACTCGAGCCCGCCCGCGAGCGGGGGGAGGTGGGCGGCGAGCTCGGGGCGGTTCCGCTCGAGCTTGCTGCGACCGGTGACGAGCACCTCGCGTCCCTCGATGATGCCCCGGAGTCCCTCGCCCGGGCGCTCGGAGATCTCGGCCGGCTCGTGCGAGGCCAGGCGCTTGGCGTTGGCCTCGCGCACGATCGCACCGGCCAGCGGGTGCTTGGAGTACCGCTCCAGATCGGCGGTCTGGGCGAGCACGTGTTCGGCGTCGAACCCCTCACCCGGGATGATCTCGGTCAGGCTGGGCTTGCCGTAGGTCAGGGTGCCCGTCTTGTCGAAGATGATGGTGCGGCAGGTGTCGATGGTCTCGAGGGTGGCGGGGTCCTTGACGATGACGCCGCGCCTGGCGCAGAGGGAGATCGAGCCGATTATGGCCGTGGGGATGGCGATGAGCAGCGGGCAGGGGGTGGCAACGACCAGGACCGCAAGGAAGCGTACCGGATCGCCCGAGATCCCCCACGCGAGCAGCGCGATGGCGACGGCCAGGGGGGTGTAGTACGCGCCCAGCGTGTCGCCCATGCGGCGCATGCGCGGGCGGCGCTGCTCGCTCTCGCGCATGACCTGCATGATCTTGGCGTAGCGGGAGTCTTCGGCGGCGCGGGCGGCGCGGATGGTCAGGGCGGACTCGCCGTTGATGGCGCCGGACATGACCTCGGAGCCGGGCGCCTTGGAGCGCATGTACGGTTCGCCCGTGAGGTAGGACTCGTCCATGACGCCGTGCCCGCTGGTGACCTCGCCGTCCACGGGGCAGGTCTCGTGCGGGTGGATGACGACCAGGTCATCGACGCGGACCTCGTCGATGGGGATGTCCTCGACGCGCCCGTTGCGCCGGACATGGGCGACGGTGGGCACTCGCTTGGCCAGCGCTCGCAGCACGGAGCGGGCGTTCTCCACGGCCATCGCTTCAAGGGTCTCCCCGCCCGAGAGCATGAGGACTACCAGCGTGCCCGCGAGGTACTCGCCGAGGATCAGCGAGGTGACGATCGAGATCCCGGCGAGCAGGTCGGAGCCGAACTGGCGATGGATCGTCTTGATCAGCAGATCAACCACCAGCGGGGCGCCGCCGAGACCCAACGCGATCCAGAGGGGGAGGCGGGCCGTGGGGCTGGTCGGCTCGAACCCGATTCGGAGGAACAGATGGGTCGCGATCGCCAGCACCGCGAGGATCGCGATGTACATCTCCTTGGTCCGCCAGGGAGAGGAGACGCCCGCGATCATGCGGTCACCGGCGCCCGCGAGCCGGTCGTGTGGGTCACCGACCCGGCGACGATCGTGGTCACGGCCCTTCCTCGGACTTGGCGACCGAGGAAGGGCGTGTTGGTGGACATCCCGCGCAGGTCGTCGGCGCCGATGGTCCACGCCAGGTCGGGGTCGATGAGGGTGAGGTCCGCCGGCCCGCCCTCGCGGAGCTGGCCCAGACCCCGGGCGTCGAGGTTGCACAGGCGGGCGGGCTCGATGGTGAGCAGGGCGATGAGGCGGGGCCAGTCGATGGCGCCGGAGGCGACGAGCGCCTCGGCGTACAGCGGGAGCGCCGTCTCGAGCCCGATGATGCCGAAGGGCGCGTCCTCAAAGGGCAGGGCCTTCTCGTCGGCGCTGTGCGGTGCGTGGTCGGTGGCGAGGATTGTGATCACGCCGTCGGCGACACCCTGGCGGATGGCCTGGATGTCGGCATCGGTGCGCAGCGGTGGGTTCATCTTCGCGAGCGTGTTGAAGCCCTCGCAGGCCTCGTCGGTCAGGAGCAGGTGGTGGGGGCTGGCCTCGGCGGTGACGGGCTGGCCACCGGCGCGCGCGCGCCGCACGATCTCGACCGACCCGCCCGAGCTGAGGTGCTGGACGTGGTAGCGGGCGCCGATGGAACTGTTCAGGCGGATGTCGCGCTCGATGATGATCTCCTCGGCGACGCTCGGCCAGCCGATGAGTCCGAGCCTCGTCGAGACCTCACCCGCGTTCATTGAGGCGCCGCGGGTGAGCGTGGGTTCCTGGCAGTGCTGCATGAACGCCAGGCCCGTGGGCTCGATGGCCTGCAAGACCCGGCTCATCATCCCGGCGGATGCGATCACGTCCCCATCATCGGAGAAGGCGACGGCGCCCGCCCGGGCGCACAACTCGATCTCGCTCAGGGCCTCGCCCTTGCGACCCCGGGTCGCCGCGGCCACGGGGAAGACCCGGCACGAGGCGTGCTCCGAGGCTCGGACGCGGATGGCGTCGAGCATCTCGGGCGAGTCCAGGGCGGGCGTGGTGTTGGGCATGCAGCAGACGGTCGTGAACCCGCCGGCGGCCGCGGCTTTCGAGCCCGACTCGATCGTCTCCTTGTGGGCGGCGCCCGGCTCGCGGAGGTGGACGTGGGGGTCGATGAGGCCGGGGGTGACGAGCAGCCCCTCGGCGTCGATGACCCGGGCGCCCGCGGGAACCGGCAGGGAGGGGGCAATCTGTGCGACGCGTCCGTCCTGGATCAGCACGTCGCGGGTGTCATCGAGCCCGGAGGCGGGGTCGATAACGCGGCCGCCCCTGACCATGAGGGTGTGCTCTGGTGTCTTCACACCCGAAGCATACCCGAGCCCCTTTGAAGAGATAGCCCGGGCGGGATACCCTCTTGGCACGGAACTAGAGACATGGTTCCGCGTCCGGGGTGTGGCGCAGTTTGGTTAGCGCGTTTGACTGGGGGTCAAAAGGTCGGAGGTTCGAATCCTCTCACCCCGATTTGGAGCGACTGTCCTTGGGGGACAGGGTCTCCCGCTTACTTGTGCATCCAGGCGACCGGCGGGCTCGCTCAGGCGCAGATCCTGTTGCGGCCGCCGGACTTGGACCGGTACATCCGCTCGTCAGCGCTCGCCAGGATCGCCTCGGGCGACGAGCCGGCGTTGATCATCACGGCGCCCATGCTGAGCGTGGGTCCAGCGCCGGCCGGCGACGCGGTCTGCAGATTCTCGACGGACTGTCGGATACGCTCTCCGACCGCGAGCGCCTCAGAGATGTCGGCACAGTCTATGAGCACAACAAACTCGTCCCCGCCGAGCCGCGTCAGATCGTCCGTCGGCCGGATCATGTTCCGGGCGATCTCGGCGATTTTGACCAGGACCTGATCACCCGCGTCGTGACCGAGCGTGTCGTTGACCCGCTTGAAGTGGTCCACATCGAACATGACCAGCGCGGCGCTGGCTCCCCGCTCGACCAGCGAGATTTTCCGGCGGAGTGCGTCGTCGAAGGCGCGGCGGTTGAGGGCGCCGGTGAGCGGGTCGCGCATCGCCAGCTCGACGAGCTGGCGTTCGAGCCACTTCCGCTCCCGCGAATAGCGGATCGTGCGGAGCAGCTGGTCGGCGTCGTACTTGCCCTTGACCAGGTAGTCGCTGGCGCCGCGCCGCAGGGCCTCCAGCCCGGCCTCTTCGCTCGCCAGGCCGGTCAGCACGACGATCGGGACGGCGCCGAACTCCTGGCTCACCTTGTCCACGGTCCCGATGCCCTGGCTGTCGGGCAGGCCGAGGTCGAGCAGCACGAGATCGACTTCGTTGGTGAGCAGGTGTTCCAACGCGTCGGCGAGATTCTCCGCGACCGCGAGGTGGTGCTCCTGGCGCCCGGCCATACGCCCCAGCGTGAGCCTGAGCAGCCGCACATCCCCGGGGTCATCATCGACGACAAGCAGTCGGAGCATCGCACGCATCCCTCAGGCGGCCGGGTGGGCGCGCCGGCAGATCATGAACCAGTAGTTCTCGAGGGTGGTCATGACCGCCTGGAACTCCTTGAGCTCGATCGGCTTCTTGATGTACCCCGCGGCGTGCAGCTTGTAGCTGTCGAGCACGTCCTGCTCAGAGTCCGACGTCGTGAGGATGACGACCGGGATCGTGTCGAGTTCAGGGTCGAGTTTGAGCCGGCGGAGGAACTCCTTGCCCCCCATGCCCGGCATGTTGAGGTCCAGGAGGATGAGCTCGGGCATCGGGCATTCTTCGTCGCCCGCCTTCGCCCTGCCCAGGTACGTGATCGCCTTCTCGGCGGTCTCGGCGACGCTCACGTGGTTCGCCAGTCGTTGTGTCTGGATGGAGCGCAGGATGAGCTTGCGGTCCCCGGCGTCGTCCTCGACGAGAAGCATCCGGATGGGTGTCATGTCGTTCATGCGGAACTCCTGCTGCTTGGGCGCCGTGGCCCGGTCGTGTGTACGCCCCGTCTACGCGGCGGCGGTGATCTGCTCGTGCTCGCTGGCGCACGGGAGTGTGAACCAGACCGTTGTTCCGACGTCGTCGCTCGCCTCAAGCCCGATCGTGCCGCCGTGCTTCTCGACAATCTTGCGGCACACGGCGAGTCCGATGCCCGCGCCCGCGAACTCGTCGCGTGTGTGCAGGCGTCGGAACATCTTGAACACCCCGTCGCGGTGCTCCTCGGGGATGCCGATCCCGTTGTCCGACACGCGCAGGCGGATCATCCCCTCCCGGTCCGGGGCCACCGCGATCTTGATGTGGGGTGCGATGCCTTCACGGCGGTACTTCACGGCGTTGGCGAGCAGGTTCTGGAGCAGCTGGCGGACCTCGCTGGGCGTCCCCATGACGACGGGAAGCTCGTCCGGCGTCTCGATGACGCCGCCCGTTTCATCGAGCATGGTGGCCAGCTCCAGGCCCTTGAGCCCGCGGAGCGTGTCATCCAGCTCGATCGGTTCCGGCTCGGCATCGGTGCTGTTGAGGCGTGAGTAGGCCAGGAGCCCCTCGACCATCTGGGTCATCCGGTTCGAGCCGTCGATCATGAACTCCAGGTTCTCCTGGTCATCCTCCGAGAGCGTGCCGCCCAGGGACTCGCCGAGCAGCTCGCCGAACGAGGAGATTTTCCGCAGGGGCTCGCGCAGGTCGTGCGAGGCGATGTACACGAAGTCCTGCAGGTTCGCGTTGACGCGGAGCAGCTGCTCGCTCGTCTCGGAGAGCTGCGTATTGGTGGCGCGGAGGGTTTGCTCGGCGGCGGTGCGCTCCCGGATCTCGGACTGGAGCGTGTCTGTCGATGCGGAGAGCTGCTCGGTCATCCGGTCGAAGGCGCGGGCGACCACGCCGACCTCGTCGCGGGCCTCGGATCCGATCCGGTGATCGAGGTTCCCTCCGGCGATCTCGGTTGTCGCGTGGCGCAGACGGTCGATGGGGGTGCAGACGGACCGGGTGAGCAGCCACCCGATGACAACCGCCCCGATGATCGCCCCGGCCCCCAGCAAGATCGCAATAAGTTGGCCGAGGCGCGCGGTCCGGTCCCGCGCGGCGACGCGGGCAACGATTGAGGGGAAAATATCGGCGTCGATGATCTCGTCGCTCGACTCCGCCAAGTCGTGGAGCTCCGCCAAGTCCCGGTCGATCTGGTCGTGGAGCGCGATGACCCGGCGGCCTTCGGCGACCGTATCTACGAAGAGCTTGTCGAGTGTCGTGATGACGTCCTGCTCTTCTGGCGTCTGGGCGAGTTCTCGGTATGGTGTCCAGAACTCATAGACATCCTGGAACTGCCTCTCCATCAGCTCGGCAAACGAGCTCTGTGGGCGCCCCGCGCGTGTGGTCTCGCTGGTCAGGCTCGTGTACTGCTGGGCCGCGTGCACTGCCTCCCAGATACTCACCTCCACCTCGCGGACCAGGCGTTCCTTCTGGAGCAGGTCCGGGTCAGAGGGCGAGAACCTCGCCTGGATCTGCGCATCGATGATGTCGTCGGCTCGGTCGGTCAGCTCGAAGAACGTGTCCTGGTGATGTTGTTTCTCCTCGGCGTGCGCGAGCATCTCCCGGGCGTGCGCGACCGTCAGGGCCCAGCGTTCCATGTACAGCTCGCCGAGGCTCCGCTCGGACGGGGTATCAACGAGCTCGAGGTAGCGGCTCACATTCTGGTTGACATCTCGTACCTTCTGTTCGAAGTTCTCGAGGCGCTTCGGATCGAGGCTGGTGCAGGCGCTGCTGGCCGCGAAGATGGCCTCCCACTGGCTCTCCTCGGTCTGGCCGATATGGTGGTCCATCGGGAGCTCGATCCACCGGAGCTGGCCGACCTGTCGGGAGAGGAAGATGTTGTACGCCGTCAGCACCGCCGCCATCGCGGCGATGGCCAGGAATCCGAGTGTCAGGCGTCGTCCGATTGTCATGAGCACACCTATCGCCTGGCTTCGGACGAACAACCCTGTGGGAACGCATTTCGACGCGTTCCGCGGCCGACCGCCGCTGGCTCCTGGGACGTGTGTTCTCCGGCTCTTGGCGAGCTATCGGCGCCGCGAGAGACGGGCATGATCGCACACGTCCGATCGGCTTGAGACGAACGTCAGAGCACCGGGCGGCACGCCGTGCGGCCGGATATCGGACGCCCGGGCCTCTCTCCTCTCGCCTTCTTCTCTCGCTCCGGCGCCGCGGCGAGCTCGACCCCCCCGGATTGCACGGTTCGCACGACGCCCTCGGAAGGCTCCGACGTGGGAGCCTTCACGCATCTTTCCCACCGCGCGTGCGACTTCTGCGCCCATCGCGATCATGAGCACTGTCAACCGCGATGCCATGCCCAAACGCTCTTCGCTCGGCCAGGCGGGCGAAGACCGTGCCGGCCTCCTCGTTCGAACACTCCGCTCCGGGGGGTAACGCCGCGGGGCACAGGGAGTCCACGGAGACAAGCCTGGGTCGGTGCGATGCCCGATGGCCGGGTTGGACGTTGGAGGGGGCTGATCCGGCACGAACCGCGGAACGGTGTCCGGGGGTTGCTCTTCGACCGGGGCGGTGAGTGCTTGTCCTCCGAGTCCCGCCGGCCAGGTGGTGAAGGGAATCGCCTTCAGGCCTGCTCGGTCGCCGCGATGGCGGGACCAAAGATTGCCGGGCTCCAAAGACCGATCTGGTTCAGGAAAGGCTCAACTGATGTCCTGTCAGCCCGATCTGAAGCGGAAGCCCCTTGGCGAGGGGGTTCCTCTCATCTTCACGATGAGCTTCTCAGCGTTCAGGGGCAGGCCTGCACGAAGATGTTGAGAAACTCGAGAACGTCCGCGAAGTCGTGCTCACCGAACGGGGCGACAAGGTCCGCGCTCGGGTCGCCCGCGATGAAGGCCTGTAGGAACAGGAGAAGGTCATCGAAATCGGAGTCGCCGTCATGGTCGGCGTCCGTTCCGCCCCGGCTGAGCCAGCGGAGCAGGTTGCGGGCGTAGACCCGGTGATCGAGCTTGTGCAGGTCGGTTCCGGCGCCGTTGAGGTTGAAGAACGTGTTGCGGTCGCAGTGGATCGCGATCCGCCCACACCCGGCGAGGGCGGTGATCGAGGCGGCGTCGGTGGGCGCCGTGGGGCGGACGCTTCCCGGGACGGCGTCGTTGTTTCGTGTGATGGCGCCCGGGGCCGCTCGGACCAGCGGTGTGCTTGAGACGTTTGCGACATCGACGCCGCTCCACACGCCCGGGGAGATGCCCTCGCCCTCGATCTCGTTGACGCCGAGGAGGACCGGGTGCTGGGGCGCCAGGAAGTCGTCGTCTTCGCGACTGAGACGGTACGAGTCGATGTCCTGCTGCATGACCCACCCGAAGCGGTCGAGGAACTGCTGATCGGAGTTGGACGCGTCGGCCCAGTTGGAGCCGAAGCCGGCGTCGGAGATGAACAGGGCGCCGCCGCCTTCGAGGATGTACTGCTCGATCGCGTCGATCGCGGCATCGGGGTACACGGCGTTATTCGAGCCCATGACGATGACGTCGTAGACCGACAGGTCGAGCTGCTCAAACCGGATGGGGGCGCCCTGCGTTGGGCCCTGGACCGGGGCGTGCAGTTCCAGTTGTTCGATCATCTGGGTGACGAGGAAACCGTCGTCGCGGAGGGACTGGGCGAGCTCGAACCACCCGTGGTTGCCGGGGTCGGTCGAGGTGTTTGTGATGTCGGCGAGCTGTTCGGTGCGATCGGTGTCGTTCGTGGACTCGAGGAATCCGCCGCTGCGATCAGCGCCGCGCACGAATAGAGCGTGCGGCTGTGCGATCGCGCTCGTAGTGCAGACAAGAAGCAGAGTTGTGCACAGCGGCGGTACCATGGGTGTTGCCCGCCGATTCGGGGCGGAACACGGATTCTCGCAGGGCACTGAAGTCTGGGCAAGGGGAATGGCGGGATCGCCCCCTTGGCGTCGGCGACGTGCTGCATTCTCGGAACCCACATGGGATACCGGACCTTGTGCATGCGCAGGCGTGTCAAGGCGCCGGAACGGTCCCTTCCGGCAGCGATGCGCGGAGTTCGCTGGCCTCCGCCTCGCGACCGGTGCTCTCGAACAACTCAACCATACCGATGGCGAAGTGCGTGTCGAAGTAGCTCGTCGGGCCGGTCGCCTGAGGCCAAGGGCGGGTCGCCGCCGGCTTCATGAAGGCCACGTGGACGAGGGCGGTGGCTGGCCTGGAGGGTGTGCCCTCCGCCCGACGCACCTCGCCGAGCCATTCGGGACGCTCGACCTTACCGGCGTGCTGAGCTACCTCGGCTTGTTCGCCGTCGGCGGCCCCTAAGACGTTTCTGAACGGCTCGGCCGGTTCGCGCCCCCCCGGTCCGCAAGGATCGGGGGTGTTTCACGCGCGGGCTACCAGGGGTTCTGGACGTGGCATGCCCTGCCGGTCTTGACGATGTAGTCCTGGTGGTAGTCCTCGGCCGCCCAGAACGTCTTGGCGGGCTCGACCTGTGTGACGATCTCTCGCTTGTACCGTCCAGATTCGTTGAGCCTGGCGATGACCTGACGGGCCTGGGCCAACTGGGCGTCGTCGGTGGTCCAGATCCCAGAGCGGTACTGCTCGCCGAGATCCGGGCCTTGGCGGTTGAGCTGGGTGGGGTCGTGCATGTCGAAGAAGGCCTGAAGCAACCGCTCGTAGCTGATCCGCTTGGGGTCGAAGACGACCCTGACCGTCTCGGCGTGCCCGGAGCTCTTGCGAAGGACGTCCTCGTACGTGGGGTTCTTGACCTTGCCCTGCATGTAGCCGCTGGTGGCGCTGAGCACCCCCTCGCCCATCTGGAAGTAGTGCTCGATGCCCCAGAAGCAGCCGCCCGCGAAGTACGCGGTCTCGGTCTTCACGGGCTGGGCGCCCTCGGGCAACGACTCGCCCTTCTCATGGAAGACGAGCGAGGCGGAGTTGAGGCAGAAGCGCAGCCCGGTGGGCCTGGGACCGTCGTCGAAGACATGACCCAGGTGAGACGAGCAGCGTGCGCACTCGATCTCTATGCGCTGCATGCCGAGCGAGCTATCGGGGATCTGGGTAACGTGGGCCTCGTCGTAGGGGGTGAAGAAGCTGGGCCACCCGGTCCCGGAGGTGAACTTGTGGTCGCTGGAGAAGAGCGGGAGCTGGCAGACGGCGCAGAGGTAGACGCCGTCATTCTTGTTGTCGAGAAGAGTGCCGCAGAACGCGGCCTCGGTGCCCGCTTTCTGGGTGACGCGGTAGACCTCGTCGCCTAGGGCCTTGGCCCGGCGGTCAACCTCGTCCCGGGGCAGCGGCGTGACGTCGTGTCCGGACTTCGAGTAGCGGACGGCGTTGGCGCTGGAGGCTGGGGTCTGCATCGTTGATCTGGTCTCCTGCTGGATTGCGAGAACGGGGCGGGCGAAGAGCATCCAGGCAGCGCCGATGCCCACCGCCATCGAAAGGGTCAGAATCACTGGTCGCATCGTCGCTCCATCGCTGTGCCCGCATTGGCGTCGCGGGACCCCGGGTTCAGAGTACTGAACAGGATTGGGCGGGCCATTATTCGTCCGCCGCGAGGTCCATTGGGGTCCGGTAGGATCGACGCCCGGGGGCGCCTGAAAGGGCGGGGTTCGGGCGCCCAACAACCGGCGCCCGCCAGGTATTCGAGGGAATCCGCTCTTCAGATGATCGAGACACGGGACATCCGGGTGGATTATGGCGACGTGACCGCGGTTTCCGACGTGTCGCTATCGGTGGCGCCCGGTGAGGTGCTCGGGCTGATCGGGCCCAACGGCGCCGGCAAGACCAGCCTGATCTCGGTTCTGGCGACGCTGCGGGAGCCCACCTACGGCGACGCCAGGATCGCGGGGCTGGACATCTTCGAGAACCGGGCCGCGGTCCGGCGGGTCATCGGGTATATGCCCGACCTGGCGCCCGTATACAAAGACCTTCGCTGCTGGGAGTTCCTGGACGTCTTCGCCCGGGCCTACTACCTGGACCGGCGCGACCGGCGAGCCCGGATCGACGCGTGCATCGACATCGTCAGCCTGGAGGGCAAGCGGAACGCGATGGCCGGGACCCTCTCGCGGGGCATGACCCAGCGCCTGGTCCTGGCCAAAACGCTGCTGCACGACCCGTCCGTGCTGCTGCTCGACGAGCCGGCCAGCGGGCTGGACCCGATGGCGCGGATCGACCTGCGAAACCTGCTCCTGCGACTGGGCGCCGAGGGCAAGACGGTGGTCATTTCCTCGCACATCCTGCAAGAACTCAAGGAGTTCTGCTCGTCGGTCGCGATCATGGAGCGCGGCAGGCTTGTCCTCAACGGAAAAATCGATGACATCGTCGCCAACATCAACATGACGCGGCGCTACCGCGTGGAGACGCTCGGCCCGGTGGACGCCGCCGCGTCCATGCTGTCCTCGCTCGAGAGCGTGTCCGGGGTCGAGACCGACCTGCGCTGGTGTGACTTCGTGCTCGACGCGGGCGACGAGCGGGCCGCCGAGATACTCGCGCAGCTGGTTCGGGAGGGCACGCCGGTCAAGGCGTTCTACGAGCGTCGCAAGGGCGTCGAGGACGTCATGATCGAGATCGGAGCCTCGGAAACCTCATGAGCGCGATCAACCCGTCATCCAGGATCAACCCGCTCCTGCTCAAGGGGTTCCGGGCCCGCGTGCGTCTCAAGCACATGCTCAGCTGGGGCGTGATCACCGTCGCGGTGACGGCCTTCATCTCACTAATGACCTACCTGACCATGACCGAGCGGGAGATGTCGACGCGCGAGGACGCGGCGATGGCCGTCCTGCCCGGGGTCATCGTGATCCAGGCGATCGTGCTGATGATGTTCGGCACGGGCGCCGTGGCGTCGGGCGTCGCGAGCGAGCGAGAGGACGGTCTCCTGGACTATGTCCGCATGACGCCGATGAGCCCAACGAGCAAGATCCTGGGCTATCTTTTCGGGCTCCCCGTGCGCGAGTACATCCTGTTCGCCCTCACGGTCCCGTTCGTCGTGATCGCGGTGATCATCAGCGGGTTCAGCGTGCTGACGCTGCTGCACTTCTACGCGGTGTTCTTTACGTCGGTCTGGATCTACCACCTGACGGGCATGGTCGCTGGGATGATCTCGCAGAAGCCGCGCCTAGCGTCGATGATGTCGATGGGCCTGGTGGCGGTGCTGTACTTCGTGCTGCCCAACCTCTCGCGGATCGGGATCACGTTCTTCGAGTTCCTGACCATCCGCCCCACGTTCTTCGGGCTGCTCCAGCAGGAGATGCCAGAGAGCATGCGGGGCACGGCCGAGGCCAGCGGCATCGACAGCTTCCGGGATGTTCCGTTCTTTTCCGGGCTGGTTCACCCGACGCTATACACGCTGCTGGTGCAGGGGTTCATGCTCGCGGTCATGTTCTCCGTCGTGCACCGGCGCTGGCGGGACCAGGCGAGCCACATCTTCTCAAAGGTCGGCGCCCTGCTCGTCTTCTCGGGGGTTCTGGCGTTCCTGGTCGGGAGTGTCTGGGCCATCGTGGTCAGCGACGACGCGTACCGCCAGGTCTTTGCGCAGTTCGGCGGCGTGGGGGGGAACAGGAGCCCCGAGTCGATCGAGTGGCTGCTATTTACAAGCCTGATGATCGTGGGGGGGACGTTGCTGCTCCTGATGAACTGCACCACGCCGACACGGCACACGGCGGTCGAAGGGTGGCGCCGGGCGCGCAAGATCGGTCGGAAGCGAATCAGCCTCAACGCGGACGGGGCCTCCAGCCTGCCGCTCACGCTCGTGATGATCGCCCTGACGCTTGGTGTCGGCGGGCTGCTGCTCTGGATTGTTTCGCAAGAGCATCAGTACTTCAGCGGACCGCCATCGGCACTGTCAGTGGGCGTGCTCGGGATATCGATCGTGGGAGTGGGGTTGTTCGCCCAGGGCGTGCGCGAGAGGATGGGGGTCCTGGTCTTCGGCGTCGGGCTGTTCCTGTTGTGGGTGATCCCGTTCTTCGCGATGATGATCATGCTCGCGGCGTTCGAGGCGCACGTCCCCGGGGCTTACGTGGGTCTCCCGTGTCCGCCGGTGATCCTGTTCCTTGCCACCGGGCAGATGCTGGAGACCACGACGCCGCTCGATGGTGTCAATCCGAGTTATCTGTTGTTGCCTGAGCTTGCCGAGAACGCGGGCGCCATCACGCTCACCGGCGCCGTTGGATACGCCGTTGCGGCGGGCGTCGCCCAGGCGGTTCGTTGGGTGCGCTGGCGATCGATCCGTTCGGATATCGAGGCGCCCGGCGCCCAGCCCTTGGCGCCCGGACCCTCGCTCGACTAAAGGCCCTTGCGATCGTCCAGCCGCGGTCCGTTGTTCCAACCACCTGCCATGCATGGAGATGCGGCGATCTCCCCGCGGGGGGCGCGCTCTGCGCCGCGTGGGCGATGACGACCCCTGGGGCGCGCCGGCTTTGGCGCCAATGCCGACTGGACACGGGCAACTGGAGAAGGTTATACTGGATGCCGATATTCAGATATCGATCCAGTGGAGCCGCTGACGGATGATCTCGCAGACCGCCGAGTACGCCCTTCGAGCCGTTGTGTACCTCGCCCGAATCGGCGGGGGACCGGCGGTCACCGAGGAGATCGCGGAGATCACCCATGTGCCCCCGGGGTACCTCGCTCGGATCCTTCGGGATCTGTCGAAGGCGGGGCTCTTGACTGCTCGGCGGGGTGTCGGCGGCGGGTTTGCGCTGGCCAAGCCGGCCGGCACGATCACGGTCTGGGACGTCCTTGAGGCCGCAGAATCAGGGATCGGGCGCATCCAGAGCTGTCCCCTGGGCATCGGCGAGCACGGGGCGTCGCTGTGCGCCCTGCATCAGCTTCTGGACGACGTGATCGCCGCGGCTGAGCGTTCGTTTAGGGGGACGTCCATCCAGGACATCCTGATGTCGCCGCGCAAGTCCAAGCCTCTCTGCCAGACGCTGGCGACGACAGGGCTGCGAGTCAAAGGCAAGAAGACGGAGTAGGCGGGGCGGATCAGTGAGCGATCCGTAGCGATTAAAAGTGAATAAACAGGTCTAGACATTGAGATATATTCAATCAGTTGAGGCGGGTGGTTGCAGGTGCGGGGATGAGCATGAACGATCAATCTGAGGGCGTGGACGCCCGGAATCACGTCGAGACCTTTGTTTACGACGACAAGATCTGCCGCAGCTTTGCCGCGGCGACCGCGGTCTGGGGGCTCGTGGGCACGGCGGCGGGGCTGCTGATCGCCCTGCAGTTGGTGCTGCCCGTCGCGGGCGAGTGGATGGTCGCCAGGGGGTGGCCCTCTTGGCTGACGACGACGTTCGCGATGCTGTACGAGCAAGAGTGGCTTAGCTTCGGGCGTCTGCGTCCCCTGCACACGAACGCCGCGATCTTCGCCTTCGCGGGCAACGCGGTGTTCACGGCGGTGTACTACTCGACGCAGCGCCTGTGCAAGGCGCGGATGTGGTCGGACAGGCTCAGCCGACTGCACTTCTGGGGTTGGCAGCTCATTATTGTCTGCGCGGCGCTGACCCTGCCCTTCGGCTTCACGCAGGGCAAGGAGTACGCGGAGCTCGAGTGGCCGATCGACCTGTTGATCGCGGTGGTCTGGGTCGGGTTCTTCGGCGTGAACTTCTTCATGACGCTGATCAAGCGGCGTGAGCGGCACATGTACGTCGCGCTCTGGTTTTACATCGCGACGATCGTGACCGTCGCCGTCCTGCACGTGTTCAATAACCTCTGGATCCCGGTGGGGGTCGTCCAGTTCATCAAGACGGGCGAGATGGGGTCGTTCGACCAGATGATGAAGAGCTACCCGCTGTACGCGGGCGTGCAGGACGCCCTGATGCAGTGGTGGTACGGGCACAACGCCGTGGCGTTCTTCCTGACCACGCCGTTCCTCGGGCTGATGTACTACTTCATGCCAAAGGCGGCTGACCGCCCGGTGTTCAGCTACCGCCTGAGCATCCTGCACTTCTGGTCGCTGGTGTTCGTCTACATCTGGGCGGGTCCGCATCACCTGCATTACACGGCCCTGCCCGAGTGGGCCAGCACATTGGGCATGGCTTTCAGCGTCATGCTGTGGATGCCCTCGTGGGGTGGCATGATCAACGGGCTGTTCACGCTCCGCGGCGCCTGGAACCGCGTGGCCCAGGACCCGGTGCTCAAGTTCTTCGTCGTCGGCGTGACCTTCTACGGCATGTCCACGTTCGAGGGCCCGATGCTCAGTGTCAAGAGCGTGAACTCGCTGAGCCACTACACGGACTGGACCATCGCCCACGTCCACGCGGGCACGCTCGGGTGGAACGGGTTTATGACCTTCGGGATGCTCTACTGGCTGGCGCCCCGTCTCTTCCAGCGGAAGCTGTGGAGCCAGAAGCTCTGCGCCACGCACTTCTGGGTAGGGACGATCGGCATCCTGCTGTACATCCTGTCGATCTACGCCGCGGGCATTACGCAGGGGCTGATGTGGCGGGCGTTCGATGAGAGCGGGCGTCTGCAATACCCCGACTTCATCGAGACGGTCACGGTTCTGATCCCGCTGTACTGGATCCGGGTTGTCGGTGGTTCGCTCTACGTGCTCGGCGTGATTTTCCTGTGTCTCAACCTGTTCATGACCTGGCGTGGGAGACCGGCGCAGTACGAGGAGATCGTGCACGAGGCCCCGGCGCTGCGGAAGGACTTTGAGGGCAAGGACCCGAAGGCCGTGAGCCGGATGGTTGATGGCACGCTTCTGGGCGACGCGCTCGACAAGTTTGCGCAGCTGACCTGGCACCGGCGGTGGGAGCGTCTGCCCGTCAAGTTTACGATCCTGGTGGTCGTGGGGATCAGCGTCGGCAGCCTGGCCGAGGCGTTACCCACGTTCCTGATCTCAAGCAACGTGCCGACGATCGCCAGCGTGCAGCCGTACACGCCGCTGGAGTTGGCGGGGCGCGATATCTACGTCGCGGAGGGGTGTTACAACTGCCACTCGCAGATGATCCGCCCGATCTACGCGGAGACGATGCGGTATGGCGAGTACTCCAAGCCGGGAGAGTTTGTCTATGACCGCCCGTTCCAGTGGGGGAGCAGGCGCATCGGTCCGGACCTGGCGCGCGAGGGCGGCAAGAAGAGCCATTTCTGGCACTACGTCCACTTCGAGAACCCGAGGTCGGTCAACCCGAACTCCGTCATGCCCTCGTACGCCTGGCTGATCGAGAAGGACCTGCGGTTCGATGACATCCAGGGCCGGGTTGACGCGATGGCGATGCTCGGCGTGCCGTACGGGGAACTCGTGAAGGACGGCGCCGCTGAGGAGCACGCGCGGGCGCAGGCGGCGAGCATCGCGGCGGGTTTGGTTCAACAGGCTCAGGGGTATTCGCTCGGCGAGAACATCGAGAACAAGCGCCTGATCGCGCTGATCGCGTACATGCAGCGCCTGGGGACAGATCTGTTTGCCGATCCTCCCGTGTCGATGGAGGCGGAGGCTCTGGAATCAACGGAGGTGGGCGATGCGTCTGAGTGATGTGCTTGGTCATCTGGACCTCGACGTGTTTCCGATTGTGGGGCTGATCAGTTTCGGCACGGTGTTCGCCGCGGTGGTCTGGCGCGTTTTCCGATCGGACAAGACCACCATGCGAAGGGCCGCCGGGATGGCGCTCGGCGATGATCGGGACAAATCCACGGGGAAGGGTGTGTGATGGAATCGAACCCGCACAGTGGCGGCGAGTCTGACGGCCGCGGGATTCAGCCCGCCGAGGCGTACCGGGCGGCGCGCCCGAGTCCAAAGCCGGCGGCGCCTCGGCACAACCGGGGGGCGTCGGGTGTGTACGTCCCGATCGATCTCATCGAGTCGGAGAGCACGGACTTCGGTGAGTTGGAGCGTCTCCGGCAGATCACGGCCCGGGAGCCCGACCGTGGGCCTGGCGTCTACATCCCGTATCACATGATGCGGTCCGTCACGGCGCGTGAGAAGGGCGCGGTCGGGCTCGCGAGGGAGCTGCGGATCCGGCCGGTGTCGCAGACGCGTCGCGGGTTCGTGGCCGCCCAGGCCACGGCCGACGAGTTGAAGGATCACAACTACGACGGGATCCAGGAGTATGACAACCCGATCCCGGGCTGGTGGCACATGATCTTCTGGGGTTCGATCGTGTTCGCGGTGTGCTACACGCTCATATACCAGTCCCCGCTGGTCCCCACGCTGCGCGAGCGGCATGCCTGGACCGAGGCCCGCGCCCTGGAGGTGCGGTTCGCGGAGCTGCGCGGCATCCCGATGGGAGAGGCAAAGCTCCTCCAGATCATGGGCCAGGACGCCTGGCTGGAGCAGGGGAAGGCCGTGTTCCGCCAGCAGTGCGCCCTTTGCCACGGGCCGAAGGGCGAGGGCCTGATCGGACCGAACATGACTGACGAGTACTACAAGAACACGAAGAGCCTCGGGGGCATCGTGACGGTGATCCAGAACGGCGCCGCCAACGGGGCGATGCCCGCGCAGCGGAACCTGATGAACGAGAACGAGATAGCGATCGTTGCGGCGTATGTGGCGTCTCTGCGGGGGCAGAACCTGGAGAGCCCGCGCGAGGCGGAGGGCGAGGTGATCCCGCCGTGGCCCACGCTGGACGCGGAGGGCAATGTTGTTCCCGGTGGGACGCCCTAGCGAGGAACGCGCCTGGAGGGTGTTTGTGCCATGAGTTCGCTGCTGCAACCCGAAGACCGCGTGCTGGCCACACTCAACCCCGACGGCAGCCGTCGGTGGATCAACCCGAAGCTGATTACTGGAAGGTTCTGGAGGCGGCGCCGGCTCCTGGGGTGGTTTCTGATCGTGATCTTCGTGGCCTTGCCGCACATCCGTGTCGGCGGGCGTCAGTGGGTCTTCCTGGACTTCCTCCACCGCGAGTTCACGCTGCTGGGCAAGACGTTCTTCCCGACGGACACGCTCATGCTCGCGATCGCGATGATCGGCATATTCGTTCTGATCTTCTTTATCACCGCGATCTTCGGGCGCGTGTGGTGCGGCTGGGCCTGCCCGCAGACCGTCTATCTCGACTTTGTGTTCCGCCCCATTGACCGGGCGCTCGGGTTCGCCAAGGGCGGCAAGGGAAAGCTGGCGTCGATGCCGCTGCGTGTTCGTCGGGTGATCCGGTGGGGCGTCTACCTTGTTGTCAGCTTCTTCCTGGCCAACACGTTCCTGGCGTACTTCGTGGGTTCGCGTGAGCTGCAGGAGTGGATCGTCGGCTCGCCGATGGATCACATCGCGGGTTTCATCTTTGTGCTGCTCGTCACCGGGATGATGCTGTTCAACTTCCTGTTCTTCCGCGAGCAGCTCTGCACCATCGCCTGCCCGTACGGGCGGCTCCAGTCCGTCATGCTCGACGGCTCATCGCTCATCGTGGGGTACGACAAGAAGCGGGGAGAGCCGCGCGGGAGGGCCAGGCGTTCTACGAAGGGGGGGGACGTTCGCCTCAAGGTGGTGAAGGTCGAGGAAGCGCAGGGCGACTGCGTGGACTGCGGGCTGTGTGTGGCGGTGTGCCCGACGGGCATCGATATCCGTGACGGGCTGCAGCTCGAGTGTGTGCACTGCGCGGCGTGCATCGACGCCTGCCACAGCGTGATGACGAAGATCGGGCGTGAGCCGGGTCTGATCCGGTACAGCTCGCAGCGGGCGCTTGAGACCCGGAGCTGGCGGATGCTGCGTCCACGTATGGTGCTGTATCCGGTGGTGCTGCTCGTGCTCGCCGTGGCGATGGTCGCGCTTGTGGGTGACAAGGGCACGTTCGACGCGCTGCTGGTGCGGGAGAAGGGGCTGCCGTTCAACGTGCTCGAATCGGGTCAGGTCGCGAACCAGGCGCGCTTGCGTCTGACCAACCGCACGCCCGAGGCCCGGAGCTACGAGGTCTCGGGGGAGGACGGGCTGACTCTCGTGGTGGATGAGGGGACTTTGGGCGCCCAGCCAAGGCAGACGGTGTCGGAGCGGGTGCTGATCCTGGCGGAGCCGGGGTTCTTCGCGGGCACGCGAGGGCGGCGGGATGTCGAACTCACCGTCGTTGATGACCAGGGCAGTGAACGCCACGTCCGGTACCGGATGTTTGGGCCGACAGGAGGCTGACGATGATTCGCAGGCTGATCGAGAGCGGAAGGATCTGGGCGCTCGCCGTCGTAGGGCTGCTCGCGCTAAACGTGGGCGTCTGCGCCGTGACCGTCGTCGCGGCGACGAGCGACCCGGTCGCGTCGGCGGTCGAGCCCGACTACTACCAGAAGGCGGTCGATTGGGATGTAGAGCGAGCCCTGTGGCCAACACCCGACAAGCTCGGGTGGGTGGTCCGTGTTGAGTCGCGTGAGAGCGCTGGCGTCATCGTCGAGATCACCGACCGCTCGGACGGCTCGCGTGTGCTCGGCGTAAGAGGTCGCGTCGTGGCGCGGCACGCGGGCGAGCGGATGGAGGTTCGCGAGGCGACGCTCACGGGCGGGGACGGCGGGGCGTTGATCTGGACGCCTGGAGAGACCGACGCCGGGCAGTGGACGCTCACGCTCTGGCTCGGGCGGGGGCAGGACCGTGCGTGGCTCACGCGGACCGTGATGATCGGGGGGTGATGCGTTGGAACCGACGCCGACCGTGATTGGGATGCTTGGGGCTGTGCTGACGGCGAGTCTGGCCGGGAGCGGTCACTGCGCCGGGATGTGCGGCGCCATCATGGCCTTCGCGGTGGGGGTCGGCGAGCAAGGAGTGCGCGGGCGCGTACGAGCGCACCTGGCCTACCACAGCGGGCGCCTGGTGATGTACAGCGTGGTCGGTGTCGCGGCGGGCGGCTTCGGCGCGGCGGCCAACCTGGGCGGATCGGCCATCGGGGTGCAGCGGATCGCGGCGCTGGTCGCGGGAACGCTCATGGTCGGCGCCGGGGTCTCGCTGATCGCTCGGCGGCACGTCGGGCGGATGTTCAACATCCCGATCCCGAGCCGGTGGCAGCGGTTTATCGAGCGGCTGCATCGTCTTGCGTTTGCGCTGCCGCCGGCCAAGCGGGCGCTGGTCATCGGGGCGTTGACGCCGATGCTTCCGTGCGCGTGGCTGTACCTGTTCGCACTGGTCGCCGCGGGAACGGGGAGCCCGGTGTATGGCGGGGCGGTGATGTTCGTGTTTGCTCTGGGCACGATGCCGGTTCTGGCGCTGCTTGGCGCGGGGCTCCAGACGATGCTCGGGCCGCTGCGTGCTCGCTTGCCCGTGGTGACGGCGCTGCTGGTGATCGCGTCGGGCGTGATGACGCTGGCAGGGCGGGTGAGCCTTCCGTTGTTCGTGACACCCGCGATGGCGACGCAAGGGCCGGAAGGCGCCGGGTCGGCGCTGGAGCGTGTCCGTCAGATCGATCCGCACGAGCTGCCATGCTGCAACCCGCAGGGCGGGGGGCTGGACGGATGAGCGCCGTCGCGACTCGGCCAGCGGAGGCGGGCGTCGGCGCCGACCGGCCGTGCGCGCACTGCGGAGCGCCCGCGGGCGCGGGGCCGGTCGTGGGGGTAGACGGGCGGGCGTACTGCTGCACCGGCTGCCGCAGCGTGCGTCTGATGCTCGAGTCGGGCGTCTTCGAGGCGCCCGAGGACGGATCGCGCCTGAGCGTGCCACGCGGGCGTGGGTTCGCAGAGATGGACACGAGCGCGTTCGACGAGGCGTGTGTCGAGCATCTGGACGACGGCCTGCGCCGCTGCGAGCTGGTGGTCGATGGGATCCACTGCGTTGCCTGCGTGACCCTGCTCGAGCGACTGGCCCGGGTGGCGCCGGGCGTGGTCGAGTCTCGGGTGAGCTTCGGGCGATCGCGGGTGATGCTCATCTGGGACCCGGGACAGGTGGCGCTCTCCCGGATCGCGCGCGCGATCGCGGGCATGGGCTACCTCCCGCACCGGGCAAAGGGGTCACGGGCGGAAGCGGGTCGGCGACGCCACGACCGCGCGATGCTGGTGCGTGTTGGCGTCGCCGGAGCGATCGCGGGCAATGTGATGCTGATCTCCGTCGCGATCTACGGCGGCTTGTTTGACGGCATGGCTCCGGAGTACGCCCGCCTGTTCCGAGGTGTCAGCGCGGGGCTGGGCACGCTCTCGGTGATCTGGCCCGGGTCGGTGTTCTTCCGGGGCGCGATCGCCTCGATCCGAACATGGACGCCCAACCTCGACCTGCCGATCGCGATTTCGCTCGGGGTCGGGACGGTCTGGGGCCTGAGCAACGCGTTCCGGGGCCAGGGCGAGGTGTTCTTTGACTCGCTGTCGGCGCTCGTGTTCTTGCTGCTGGTCGGTCGATGGATCCAGCACACGCAGCAGCGCAGGGCCGCGTCGGCGCTTGAGCTGCTCTTCTCGCTCACCCCTGGCACGGCCCGACGGGTCGGGCCCGACGGGGCTCTCGAGGACGTGCCCTCGGAGGCCTTGGCGCCCGGGGACCTCATCGAGGTGCGCCCGGAGGAGAGCCTGGCCGCGGACGGCGTGGTCGAGACCGGCGAGAGCCGAATCGACGCGGGGATGCTCACCGGCGAGTCCCGCCCCGAGCCGGTCAGTGCCGGGGTCCGGGTGTACGCGGGGACCGTGAACCTGGGTTCCCCGATCCGTGTGCGGGTCTCGTGCGAGGGTCGGGAGTCCCGAGCTGGGCGGCTGATGGATCTGGTGGCCCGCGCAACGGAGTCTCGTGCCGGGATCGTGCTGCTGGCCGACCGGCTGGCCGGGTGGTTTGTTCCGGTAGTGCTGTCGCTCGCGGGGGTGACGTTCCTGATCTGGTGGGGGCGCGGGGTGGAGACGGCGCTCGAACATTCCACGGCTTTGCTGATCGTCTGCTGCCCGTGCGCGCTCGGGCTCGCGACGCCGATGGTCATGACCGTGACGCTCGGAGGTCTGGCCAGGCGGGGGGTGCTGGTCAAGGAGGCCGGCGCGATCGAGGCGCTCGCGGGTCGCGGGCGGCTGCTGCTCGACAAAACGGGTACGCTTACCGAGGGGCGGTTTGGCATCGTGGACCGGGCCGGTGACGCCACGGTCTGGCCCGTGGTTCGGGCGATCGAGGCGCACACGGCGCACACCATCGGGCGAGCGATCCACGAGGGGCTGGAGCCCAGAGGGTCGGCGGCGGTCGACGCCGTCGAGATCCGGAGCCACCCCGGGCTCGGGATCGAGGGACGTGTTGGCGCCGAGAGCTATCTGATCGGGTCCGAGACGCTGCTCCAGACCTTCGGCGTCGAGGCCGACCGATCGCTGATCGAGTGGGGGCGGGCCCAGGCGTGTGCGGGAGACACCCCCGTGTTCGTCGCCCGTGGCGGGCGGCTCGTCTCGGCGCTCTCGCTCGGGGATCGCGTCCGCGAGGGGGGGCAAGAGTTGCTGGAACAGCTGAAGGGCGCGGGCTGGGCGCCCGAGATCGTCTCGGGGGATCGGGGCGAGATCGTCGCACGGATCGGTGAGTTGTTCGCCATACCGGGTGAGGGTGGGCGCACGCCAGAGAACAAGGTTGCTCGGGTCCGGGAGCTCATCGCGGTGCGAGGGGGGGCGCGGGGCCCTGGCGCGTGTGTCGTTATGGTGGGCGACGGTGTAAACGACGCCGCGGCGCTGGCGAGCGCCGACGTGGGGATCGGGGTGCATGGCGGCGCCGAGGCGAGCCTGGACGCGGCGGATGTCGCGGTGCAGCGGCCCGGGCTGGAGCCCATCGGCGCCCTGTTTGAGACCTCCCGGCGCGCGATGCGCCGGATCCGGTTGTGCCTCGGGGTCTCGCTGGGCTACAACGCCGTGGCGGCCAGCCTGGCGATGGGTGGTTTGCTCAGCCCGCTGGCCGCGGCGGTGCTGATGCCGATCAGTTCGCTGAGCGTGCTGGCGATCGCGATGCGTCCGATCGGGGCAAGGGATAGAACATGAGTGTGATCTACATCATGCTTCCGGTAGCGCTCGGGCTCGCGGGCCTGGCGGTGTGGGGGTTCGTCCGGGCCGTGCGCGGTGGGCAGTACGACGATCTGGACACCCCCGCGATGCGCGCTATCCAGCGGGACGACGCGGACGCGGTCGATCCGAACAGTCAGCCCTGAGTCTGGCGGGAGCCCGAGTACATCTCGTAGGTGAGCAGTCGGCACTCGATCTGCGAGTTCATGAAGGGCGTCCGCCGGCTGGTGCGGAGCCCGATCCGCTTGGAGAGATCACGGTTCCCGGTGAAGACGTGCCCGCTCCACCCTGGGCACCGCTGTTTGAAGTAGTCGCCGATGCGCTCGTAGGTGGGTTCGAGTACCGACTGATCGCCCAGGCGGAGCCCGTACTCCGGGTTCAGGATCACGTCGCCCGGCTCGTCGGGCATGGGGGTGTCAGCGAAGTCGCACTCAATAAACTCGATCAGATGGTCCACGCCCGCGGTCTTGGCGTTGCGCTTCGCCGCCTCAATGGCGCGCGGGTCGTGGTCGGAGGCGAGGATGGGCGGGACGCCCTCGGACGTGCCCAGCTTCCGCGCGGCGACGCGGGCCGAGCGCCAGGTGTCGTCCAGGTCGAGCATGGTGTGCCCGAAGGCGTAGTTGCTGCGGAGGAGCCCGGGCGCCCGCTTGGCGGCGATCAGAGCCGCCTCGATCGCGAGCGTGCCCGAGCCGCACATGGGGTTGACGAACGGGCGCGTGCCGTCGTAGCCGGCGCCCAGAAGCACCGCGGCGGCGAGCGTCTCGCGCATGGGCGCGTCGTGAGGGAGTTTGCGGTAGCCGCGGTCGGAGAGGCGGACGCCGTTGACATTGAGGTAGACCCAGGCGCGGTCGCCCTTCCAGGTGAGGTGGATGACGATGCGGGAGCGGTCCGAGCCGCTGTCGGGGCGGGCGCCGGTGTGCTTGGTGATGCGGTCAACGATCGCGTCCTTAACCACGAGGTTGGGGTACATCGTGTTGTCGATCTTCGGGTTGGTGACGTTGGAGGTCACGCAGAAGAACGAATCATTGGGGATGAGCGTCTCCCAGGGGAACGCCGCGACCTGGGTGTAGAGCGCCTCGGGGGACGGGCAGCGGAACCGGCTGAGCAGCCAGAGCACGTGGTGGGCGGTGCGGAGCTTGAGGCACAGGTCCAGGCACTCAACAAGCGTTGCGCCGATATCGATCGCGACGTGGTCCTCGTTCTGCGCCTCGTGCCCCAGCGCCTCGAGCTCGTCGCGCAGGATCGGTGGGATGTACGGGGCGCAGGTGACGCGCGTCAGGGTCTTCTTGTGCGGGTTGACGCTCTGGCTCATCGGGCGGGCCTCGGGAAGGCACAGACTCTAGCCCGCCCTCACGAGACGGACTGTCTGCTCACACTCGCACTGCTCGGGGCTCACTCGATCGACGCGAGGAGGTCCTCGATCTCACGCGTCGAGTCCTCGTCGGCGCCCGCGAGGCGCATCTTCCCGAGGCAGGCCGTGAGCGTCGCCCCGGCTTCGCTCGTGCGTCCGACAGCGAGGTAGGAGCGACCGAGCGACTTCAGGATATTGATCTCGTAGGGCTCGTCATTGCCGAGGGTCACGAGCTGACGGGCCTCCTCGTGGAGGGGGATCGCCGCCCCGAAGTCGCCCATTTCGTAGTGGATGTCGCCCAGAACCTTGGTGAACCAGGCGAGATCGGCGTGCGGCTGGCCCGCGTAAAACTCGCGCGCGTTCTTCAATGCCTGACCCGCGGCGAGGGCCGCCTCGTCCAGACGCCCGGTTCTGCGGAGCACCTGCGCGAGATTCATGCCCGAGTCCAGCGATCGGAAGTGGAGCGGGCCAAAGGTTTCCTGGCTGAGGCGGACGGCCTCGGTCAGCAGGTCCGCGGCCTCGTCGTAACGCTGGCGCTGGTAGAGGGCGCTGGCGAACCCGTTCATCGCGTTGATCGTGTCCGTGTGGTGCTCGCCGAGTGTCGCGAGGCTCGATTCGTACACACTTCGAGTGAGTTCGAGCGCCTCGTCGTGGCGCCCGAGCTTCTCGAGGCTGAACGCGAGGTTGGATCGGAGGATGTTGGTCTCGCGGTGGTCCTCCCCCCAGACGCGCACGGCACGGGGGAGAATCTCCCGCAGCATCGCCTCGGACCCCGCGGCGTCGCCCTGCTTCTCGATCGCAACCGCCAGGCTACTCATCGTGCTGATCGTGTCCGGGTGTTCGAGCCCGAAAGCCTGCGTGGTGAGCTCGGCCGCCAGCTCGTAGTGCGCCTTGGACTCGTCGAGGCGCCCCGCCCAGCTCTCCTCAACCGCGAGGTTGTGCAGCGAGGTGAGCGTGTCACGGGCGGTGGGACCCAGCACGCGAGCGCGGGTCTCGTACACCCGTGCGTGGATCTTGATCGCCTCGTCGAACGCGCCCTGCTCAGAACGCGCCTGCGCGAAGTTGGACCAGACGCTCAGCGTGACGGGGTGCTCGTCGCCCAGCGATGATTGGGCTGTCTTGAGCAGCGCGGTGAGAAGCGTGTCGGCCTCGTCAAAGCGACTCTGGGCCAGCATGACACCCGCCAAGAGATTCTGCGACTCGATCGTCCGCTCGTGCGCTGTGCCGAGGCCTTGTTGGCTGAGCTCGGCGGCGCTTGCCGCGTGCGATTCAGCGTGCTCGTAGTCCCCCAGTGACAGGTAGGTCCGGGCGATGACCTCGTGCAGCGACGCCCGGGCGAGCGGCTGCAGATCCGCGTCGCTGTTGAGATCAACCGACGCCTGGGCGAGCAGGGAGCGGACGGTCACGTCGCGCCCGAGCATGCCTGGGTCGGGCGAGGCGAGCATGCGTTCGAGGAACTCGTTGACGGTTTGGGCGCGTTGCGCCTCGTCGGTGGCCCGCTTCTCGGCGATCGTGGCTCGGGAGAAGAGGACGCCCATCACGCCCGCGAAGACCGCAAGCGTGACGAGGGCAGCCACGGCGCCGGCGGCGATTGCCCGGTACCGGCGCAGCGTGCGGCGCATCGTGTACCAGGAGCTATCGCTCTGCGCGAGGATGGGCTCTCCGGTCATGACGCGGCGGAGGTCCTCGGCGACATCCGCGGCGTTCTGGTACCGGCGGTCCTTGTCCTTGTGCAGGCACGTGAGGATCACCCGCTCCAGGTCACGCCCCGCGCCGGGCAACGCCGCGCGGATCGGCGCTGGCTCGGTCTCGGCGATTGTGTTGAGCACGTCCCGGACCGAGCCCGAAACGTCGTAGGGGAACGAGCCGGTAACCGCGTGGTAGAGCATCACGCCCAGCGAGTAGATGTCCGTCCGCGTGTCGATCTCGGCGCTGTCACCCGCGACCTGCTCGGGGCTGGCCCAGGGGAGCGATCCCGCGAACCGCCCGCTGTGCTCGGTGATCGTCATGCCTGATCCGGGGTCGGCGTCGATCACCTTGGCGAGCCCGAAGTCCAGGACGTGCGGGGTCCCCTCGCGATCGACCCGGATATTAGAGGGCTTGAGGTCTCTGTGAGTTACGCCGCGCTGGTGCGCGTGCGTGAGCGCAAGGGCGATTGACCTGAACAGCCCGAGGACCGGGGCGCCGACTGACGCGCTCTGACCGGACGCGGGTAGCGCGGGAGCGAGAGACCGGAGGTGCTCGTCGAGGGGCTCGCCCTCGATGAAGTCCATCACGCAGTAGAGACGCCCGTCGTCGGTGCTGCCGCTGTCGTACAGGCGCACGATGTTCGGGTGGCGGAGCCTCGCGACGAGATCGATCTCTCGCTCGAACCGACGGCGGGCGGTGGGGTCGTCCTCGGAACGGGTGTGGAGCAGCTTGATCGCCACTCGGCGCTTCGTTGACTCCTGATACGCGGTGTAGACCACGCCCTGCCCGCCCGCGGCCAGCTCGACAAGATCGGCGTACCCGGGGATGACCGGTGTTGTGCGCGCGCTCGGGGGCTCGCTGCGGCGCAGCGTCTCGAGCAGGACGTCGGGGTTGCTGTACCACTCCGAGCTCATGCGGGCCCTACCCCTCGTCGGCGATCTGCGACTCGATGAGCGTGGCGAGTCTCGCCATGATCCGGCTCTTGGCCTGGTAGACCTGGTCCACGCTCATCCCGAGCGCCTCGGCGGTTTCCGGGGCGGACCGCTGGCTCAGGGCGTACAGGCGGAACGCGGCCCGGTCCGATTCGCTGAACTCGGCGCAGATACTTTCCATCGCCTGCCTGAGGTGGTACTGCCTCCACTCGTCTTCCCATCGGGCGTCGGTCTCGGGGTCCGCTTCGGCCCCGCGGGCCGCGTCGTCATTGGGTGCTTGCTCGCCGATGCGCTGTTTCTGACGGAATCTCCTGAAAATCGCGCGCAGCGTGATGGTCTTGAGGTAGGACCGGAACTTGCCTCGCTCCGGGTCATACTCGAACCGACGCATCGAGCCCGTCAGCGCGACAAGCACCTCCTGCAGCACGTCGTCGCAGTCAGAGGCCTGGAGTCCCTCTCGGCGGGCGAACGAGCGGATCAGATCGCCGTACCGCTCGCAGAACTCGTCCCAGGCGGAGTGGGCGTGCTCGTCCTTGAGACGGTCGAGCAGGGTGATGTGGGTCGTGTACGCACGCATGTTTGGTGAATGTACCTCCTCCGACCTCGGCGGATCGGAATGTTTGCCGTTTTCTGTCAGACCACCCCCGATGGGCGGCAAGGGTGGGTGATCGGAGCGATCCGCCGCTCCTTCGAATCCGTGCTGGGACCTTGACCCGGAGTCCGCTGATGACGCGTCCGACCAGAACGAACCTCTCGATCCGCCTGGCCTCCCGCGCGGCGGTCCTTGCGATCGGATTGACCACCCTACTGACCCCGTCCGTGTTCGCACAGGGGAACCCTCTAGACCGGGCCAACCGCGAGCCGGCCCGCGAGTTTCTCGGGCCCGCGGCGCTGGACCTGCCCTGGTTCTACGAGGGCGAGGGGCTGACCGTCGCCCTCGACGTCCTGGAAGACCGGACCGACAACATGATCGGACGGATCCGGATGGGGCAGGACGTGTTCCCGCTCCGGGGGCGGTACGAGAGCAAGACGCTGCTCCGTGGCGCGTTCACCGCGGGCGGGAAGGCGTACGACTTCACGCTCGAGGCCGACGAGCAGGGTTTGGCGGGCGCCTTCAAGACCGGGGACTCGACCTACCGCATGAGCGGGAGCTACCAGGCGTCGGTCCCGATGCCGGAGGCTCGGGTTGAAGACCCGAACGGACTCAACCGGGGGCAGTCGGGTGGGGCGGATGTTCAGGTTCTCAACCAGGCATCTGCCGCGATGGGCGCCAGGGATTACGCCAAGGCGATCCAGCTGATCGGTGATCTGGCGGAGCGTGGGCATGTCGGCGCGAGCTATGTCATCGGCTCCACCTACGCGTATGGGCTCGGGCGCGAGAAAGACCCGCAGCAGGCGCTGCGGTACTTCGAGCAGGCAGCCCGGGGGGAGCACGCGGGGGCGTTCTACGAGCTTGGCACGATGTACGCGATGGGCGCCGGTGTGTCTAAGGATGAGGCGAGGGCGCTGGGGTACTTCGAGCGCGGGGCCAAAGTCGGGGATCTCGCGTCGATCGGCTACTACGGGCACATGGTTCTCAACGGCGTCGGTCGCCAGGCGGACTTTGTGGAGGGCATCGCGTGGGTGTCGGTCGCCGCGGATCGCGGGGACGAGGGCGCCAAGCAGACACTGGACTACTACAAGCAGGACCAGAGCGTGTCCGAACAGGACCGTCAGCGGGTGACCGAGCGCGCGAGCGCGATTCTTCAGACCCTGCGGGGCGACCCGAGCCAGATGGACGATCTGGTGGACTACAACCGGTTCGTGGAGGTTGCGGGCGGGCCGCAGCGCCAGCAGCAGAACGAACGCCGTGAGGTCACGGTCGACCCGTTCTCCGGCTCCTGGTCCGGAACCGCGACGGAGCAGATGGACGACGGGTCCATGGGGCGTTCACCCATCCGCCTCACTGTCGCTCGCACCGGCGACGGCTACAGCGCGGACATCGTGCTGGAGATGACCATGCCCATGGCCAACGGGCAAATGGCCAACATCCGCGCGACAGGCCAGTTCCGCGGCGCCGCCCAGAGCGGGCAGCTCCTGATGCGGGCCAGCGATACCACCATGACGATCACCCAGACGGGCGAGAGCGCGTCGCTCGGGCCGCAGCAACTCACCGCCCAGGTCAACGGCGCCACCATGACCGGGCGCATCGGCAGCGACTACGACGGGTGGACGACATTCAACGCGACCCGCCAAGGCGGGACAAACCAGATCCAACGCGCCGACCCCGTCCGCGAAGGCGGGCAGTGGGGAGGCAGCGGCGGAGCGAGCCGGCTCGAGCGCCCGAGGGGAAACGGCGGGGGGAGTGTCCCGTCGGGGGGGAGTGCCCCTTCGGTGACGCTCGAGCCGGTCACGCTCCGCGATCAGGGGATGGGCAACGTCACCTCGCACACGCTGCTGGCGCCCAAGGGCTGGCAGGTGCAGGGCGGCCCGGTCTGGAGCCGCCCTGAGCTATACCAGGACTTCATGCACCTGAATCTGCGGGTCACCGGGCCCGACGGCAGCGCTCTCTCGGTGTACCCCGGCGGCATCTACCAGTGGTCGGACATCTACGAGATCAACGCCAACGCGGGGCTCATGGATCGCACCCAGATCCCTCGCCCGGGCCAGACGCTGCCCGAGGGGCTGACGTTTATGCCCATGCCGCAGACGACGGCGGGCTATGCGTTGCAGCACGTGATCGGGAAGCACCGCCCAAACGCGACGAACGTGCAGGTGGTCGAGGCGAAGGAGCTCACCGACATCCTGGCGATTGCCCGCGAGCAGGCCCGGGGGCAATACGAGTCGATCGAGCAGGACAACGCGCGGACGCGCCAGATGGGGATGGGCGGCGGCACGCAGCTGACGCAGTTCGCGGACAAGGTGCGGGTGACCTACCAGGAGAACGGGCAGGCGTTCGAGGAGGAGCTGTACGTCGTCGGGTGGGCGATGATGAGCCAGATCGCGATGGCGGGCAACCAGGGCCCGATGATGTCCAAGGCGGTGTGGAGCGTTACTGACGTGAGCGGGGCCCGCACGCCCGTCGGCGTGGCGAATCAGCGTCCCGTGGTGGAGGCGATCGGCCTCTCGCTCCGGCCGGACCCCCGATGGCAGGCGATGATTATCCAGCTGCGGAACCAGATCGCCAAGGGCGTGATGGACGGCATCGTCAAGCGGGGGGAGATCAACAAGGCCGCGATGGACGCCGCGTGGGAGTCGCACCAGCAGGCCGTCAGGTCGCAGTCCGAGTCCACCGACCGGATCAACACCAAGTTTGTCAACGCGATGCGGGAGGTTGACGACTACGCCTCGACCGACGGGACCACAGTCCAGTTGCCCAGCCACTACAACAACGTGTACACCGACGGGCAGGGCGGGTACATCCTGAGCGACACGATCATCGAGGACGCGTACCTGACGCGGATCAACCCCGTGAACCCGTGAGGCGGGCAGGGCGCGGGCGATCAGGCTGGGTCGCAGGCGCGGTAGGCGTCGATGACGCCCCGCTCGCCCGGTTTCTCCGGGCGCGAGTTGCCGTGCTCCATGCCCAGGATTCCAGTAAATCCCTTGGCCTTGATGTGCGCAAAGACATTGCGGTAGTTGATCTCGCCTGTGGTCGGCTCGTTGCGACCCGGGTTGTCCCCCATCTGGAAGTACGCGATCTCGTCCCAGCAGCGGTCGATGTTGGGGATGAGGTTGCCCTCGGTGATCTGCTGGTGGTAGAGATCGCACAGGATCTTGCACGCGGGCGAGTCCACGGCGCGGCAGATCTCGTAGGCGTGTGCCACCTTTGCGAGCAGCATGTTGGGGTGGTTGTGGGGGTTGAGCGGCTCGAGGACCATCACGAGTCCGTGGGGCTCGAGCACCTCGGCGCCGACGCGGAGCTGGTCGATCGCCGACGCGGTCTGGTAGCCCAGGTCCAGCCGCGGCTCGCGTGTGCCGGGGACCACGGTCATCCACGTCGCGTTGACGCGCAGCGCGATCTCCACCGCCTGCTTGGCGGCGTCCCGGAACCTGTCGCGTTCTGAGCTTTCGTTCTTGCTGAATGTTGGGCCCCAGGCGCTGGCGGGGTTGAGCACGAAGACGCCCATGCGGATGCCCAGGCGCTGCATGGCCCTGGCGATCCGCTCTTGCACCTCTGGCGAGCGTCCGCCCATACCGTTATCTTCCCACGCGGTGAAGCCCTGGTCGGCAGCGAACTCGAGCTGAGCGACCGGGTCGTCCCCGGCGTGGTGGCGGAACATGCCGAAGTGGGGGGCGAACGCCATGGAGAACGGCTCAGCGCTGGCGTTCTCGATTCGGTGGGGCGCGGAAGCGGCGCTCGGGGCCGCCAGACCCGCGATGCCAGCGGCGCCCACACCGGCCAGGAACTCTCTTCGCTGCATGTAAGTCTCCGGGTCTTAGGTCAGGGGTGTGCGTCCGGGCGTGGGGACGGGGTCGGTCTTGAGCGAGCCGAACGCGTACGAATCGGGCGAGAGGTCGAGGCCTGATGCGAGGGCCATGTCCCAGGTGACTTCCTTGCCGGTGTACGCGCTCATGCGTCCCATGATCGCGGTCAGGGTGCTCTCGGCGACGCGCTGGGCCTCGTTGAGGTGGGGGCCGTCGCCGCGGATCGAGGCGATGAGGTCCGCGTGCTCGACAATGTACGGGTTTGGGTGGTCGTCCCGGAACTTCCAGGGCTTGTCGCCCGTGATCTGCGCGAAGGCGGGCCAGGAAACGCTCTGCCCGCGCGTGCCGGTGATGCGCTCGTCCACCCGGGTCTGGCAGCCGTCGATCTGACGGCACATGCTCGTGGCGCGTCGCCCGCCGGCGTACTCGTACTCGATTGCGAAGTGGTCGAAGATGTTGCCGTACTTGGCGTCGGTGCGCACCTGGCGCCCGCCCATGCCGACGGCCTTGAGGGGATGGCCCCCCATGGCCCAGTTGACGACGTCGAGGTTGTGGATGTGCTGCTCGCAGATGTGGTCGCCCGAGAGCCAGCAGAAGTAGAGCCAGTTGCGGCACTGCCACTCCATGTCGCTCTCGTGCGGCTCGCGATCGTGGACCCAGAGCCCGCCCTGGTTCCAGGCGCAGCTGGCGGAGACGACCTCGCCGATCTCGCCCGAGGCGATCCGGTCCATCAGCTCGAGGTAGCTGGATTCGTGGCGGCGCTGCGTGCCCGCGACCACGGACAGGCCCTGCTCGCTGGCGGCCCGCCCGGCCTTGATGACACGGCGGATGCCCGTGGGATCGACGGCGACGGGTTTCTCCATGAAGACATGCTTGCCCGCGTTGACCGCCGCGTCGAAGTGGATGGGGCGGAAGTGGGGCGGCGTGGCGAGGACGACGTAGTCGATGTTCTTGAGTTCGAGGAGCTTCTCGTAGGCGTTGAATCCGGAGAACCGATGGGTGGGGGGCACGCTTACGCGGTCGCCCCATTCGTTGTGGAGGTTGCTGAAGCTGCTCTCGAGGCGGTCAATGAACAGGTCCGCCAGCGCGACGACGCGGACGCTGGGGTCGGCCTCGAGCGCGTTCCACGCGGCGCCCGTGCCCCGCCCGCCGCAGCCGATGACGCCGACACGGATCAGGTCGTCGCCGCCCGTGCTCAGGCGGGCCGCGAAGGAGGGCGCGACGACCGCGCCGACGCCCAGGGCCGAGGCCTTCATCATGTCCCGCCGTGACCATTCGCTCATCGCTCGCTCCTCGATCCGTTTCGTTTACCGGGCGAAGACCCGGTCCATGCGATCGCTGATGTCTTTGAGCCGGGCGAGGTTGCCCCCGCCAACCTCGGCCGACGCCCACCCACGGTATCCGATCTCATCCAGGGCGCGGTTGACCTGGTCCCAGGGCAGTTCGCCCTCGTCGATCTCGACGCCGAAGCCCGCCCACTTTCCCTCTTTGTCGGCCTTTGCGCGGGAGTAGCCCTTGACGTCGAGCTTGGAGATGCGCCCGACGAGCTCGCGGATCCAGTGCTGGGGCCATCCATACCGCCAGATATTACCGATGTCGAAGTACCAGGAGAACACGGGGGCGGCGCCCGGGGGTGTGAATCGGTTCGCCTCGTCCACGTACCGGGCGGCGGCGCTGGGGCTGAGCAGGAAGTTGTTCCAGACATTCTCGAAGGCGATTCCGATCTTTGCCTCGCTTGCGGTGGGCGCGATCTGCTCAAGCTCTCGCATCGACCGGCGCCACGCGTCGGCGGGCGACACCTCGGCGTTGACCACGGCGGGGACGAGCAGCACGGTCGTGCCCCCGAGCGCCTTGCAGTCGTGAATTGCCGACTCGAGCGCGACCCGACCGGCGCGCCGGACCTCCTGGCTCGGGTCTGAGAGCGGCTGAGACCAGTGCGCCGAGTCCACGACGCCCGGGATCTGGATGCCCGTTGCTTCCTTGGCGCGGAGGATGGTCTCTAGATCGAGGTCCGACGGGCTGTCCATCTCGACGCCGTCGAAGCCGGCCTCGCGAGCGACCTCGAACCTGTCGCGGACGCTCTGGCCCTCCTTGATCATGCCGAACTTGAGCGACTTGAGGATGCGTTTGCCGCGGTCGCCCGGCGCCGGCTGAGCGCCGGATCGCGCGAGCGACAGCGGCGCAATCGCCAGTGCGCTCGCTGCGACGATGAATGACCGCCGGTCCAGGCTGTGTTCGGCGCCCATCAGATCATCCTCGTTGTGCCGGGGATGGCGACGGTGGGGGTGGGACGCTCGCCGAACGACCAGGCGCCCTGGTTCAGGTCTTCCTGGCTGTTCATGGCCTGATCCCAGGTCACGGCCTGCCCGGTGTACGCGGCCATGCGCCCCATGATCGCCAGCATCGTGGAGTTGGCCATGAACGCGCCGTCGTTGACCGGGCGGCCCGAGCGTATCGCGGCGAAGAGCTCGTCTTGCTCCCGCTGGTACATGTCGTTGCCGCCGGCGCTGCCCTTCCAGGGCTTGGCGCCCTCGATGACGTGCTTGCCGTTCCAGGGGTCGATGGTCATGACGCCGTCTGAGCCGGTGACGTACCCCGTGTTGTCGTATGGGGAGTTGGGCCAGTGCCGGCACATGTGGTACGCCCGCACGCCGCCCTGGAACTCGTAGGTCACGGAGAAGTGATCGAACACGTTGCCCGTCTCGGGCAGATCGGGCCTGGCCTGGCGCCCGCCGACCGCCCAGCAGCGCCGCGGCGCCTTGTCGCGCAGCGCCCACCCGATCCAATCGATCGCGTGTACGGCCTGCTCGACGATGTGGTCGCCCGAGAGCGGGTGGAAGTACTGCCAGTTGCGCGTCTGGAACTCCGCATCGGACCAGCCCGTCTGGCGCGCCTTGGGCGGGACCCAGCCGGTTGCGTTGTAGGTGGTCTGGATCGAGCGGATGTCGCCGACGCCTCCGGTCAGCAGCTTGTCGAACGCCTCGCGCATCTGCATCTGGTACCGCCAGCAGAAGCCCGACATCAGGCTCAGGCCCTTGCTCCGGGCGAGCTTGGCGGACCCGAGCACCGATCGCACACCCGGGGCATCGACGGCGACGGGTTTCTCGCAGAACACGTGCTTGCTGGCGTCAATGGCCGCGGCGAGGTGCTGGGGTCGGAACGCGGGCGGGGTGGTGAGCAGCACCACGTCCACTCCCGAGTCGATGACCTTGGCGTAGGCGTCGAACCCGCTGAATCGGCGCTCGGGGATCGCCTGGAGCTTGGACTTGGCGGCGTTGGTTCCCCGCTCTTCGTCCTGCTCGAGCAGTGCGGCGCGGGCGTACCCGAGGCAGGGCTCGATGCGTTCGGGGTAGAGATCGCCCATCGCCCAGAGCACGCTTCCCTGGTCGGCCTTGAGCGCCTGGATGAGAGCGCCGGTTCCGCGACCGCCGCAGCCGACGATGCCGACGCGGATCGGCCCCGTGTCGGGGGAGCGCCCAAGAGACGCCATCGCGGGGGCGGCGATCAGCCCGCCGGCGCCGATCGCGGTCGCCGCGGCGACAAACTCTCGGCGGGTTAGGTCTCGTTCAGTCGTCATCGGCGTCTCCTTCATCGTTCATCTCGACCACGAAACGGAAACCCACCCAGCCGCAGTCGGCCAGCCACCACCGGCTCTTGGGGATCTGCGGGTCGCTCGTGTTCCAGCTCGAGTGCTGGTGCTGGCCTGACCGGGGCGTGCAGCCCTCGCCCGCGTCGCGGAACGAGCCGCCCAGCGCCAGCGGTTTGCCCGCGTCGGTCATGACCCACTCGGCGGCGTTGCCCAGCGTGTCGTGGAGCCCGAACGCGTTCGCCGACTTCCGCCCGGCGGGCTGTGTCGTGTCGTCGGTGTTCTCGTTGAACCAGGCGATCTCGCCCAGCTCGGGATGGTTGGAGATTGGGTCGGCGCCGGCCTCGGCGAGGTATGACCACTCGGCGGCGGTTGGCAGGCGAGCCTCCAGGCCGGTCCGGGCCGAGAGCCAGACGCAGAACGCCTCGGCCGCTCGGCGGGTCATCCCGATCGCGGGGTAGCCCGCGTGCCCGTAGCCCCGGTCCGGTGGCACATAGGGCTTGCTCGGGCGGGAGACCGCGTCGAGCGCGCCCGCCTCCGCCTCATCGAGGGCGAAGACGAAGATGTCGTAGAGATCCCACGTCACCTCGGTGCTCAGCACCCAGAGCGGATCGATCTCCAGCGTCTGCTCGCCCTCCCCGACCGTTTCGCCCCCCGGGCAGGCGACGAGCTCGAGCTCGACGGTCGTCCCGGGCACGCGGACGATCATGGTCTCGGGCGGCGCGGGCGTGTCCTGCGCGGTCACGGTTACGGCTACCGTGAAGACCATGCAGCAGGCCAGGAGTCTCAAGCTCGTCATGGTTGCCCTGATCCTCTGTATCTGTGGGTGCGCCTCGAATCCGGCGAGCCACGCCCAGCAGGCCGAGGCTACCGCCTTTCGGTTCGAGTTCGCAAGGGTGGTCATGGGGAGCCGGGCAAGAATCGTCCTGTACGCGCCGAGTGAGGGCGATGCGGTCGAGGCGGCGCGTCAGGCGTTTGACGAGATGGACCGGCTGAACCTCGTGCTCAGCGACTACACGGACACGAGCGAGGCCATGAGGCTCTGCGCCGCGCCGATCGGCGTGCCCCACCCGGTCAGCCCGGATCTGCTCGACGTCCTCCTCAAGTCAGCCCGCGTGTTTGAGGCATCGGACGGCGCCTTCGACCCGTCGCTCGGCGAACTCACCAGACTCTGGCGATCCTCCTTCAGGTCGGGGCGCCTGCCGGATCCAGACCAACTCGCGGACGCGACCGCTCGATCGGGTCTGCGTCTGGTGCGGATCGACGAGGCGCGATCGACGATCGAGTTGCTCGCCCCGGGTGTCCGCTTCGACTTCGGGGCCATCGGCAAAGGATACGCGGCGGACCGGGCGTTGCGGGTCCTTGCTCGGCGCGGACTGCCTCATGCCATGGTCGATCTCGGCGGCGATATAGCGCTGGGCGAGGCGCCTCCTGGCGAGAGCGGTTGGCGAGTCGAGGCGACCGATGACCGGGGCGAGGCGCGGGAGCTCCTGCTGGCGAATCTTGGAGTGGCGACATCGGGGGATACGTACCGCTCAGTCACGATCGACGGGGTCCGCTACTCGCATATCCTCGACCCACGGACCGGCCTGGGGTTGCGGTCCTCGCTCGCGGTGACGGTGATCGCGGACGAGGCGTGGCTCGCCGATGCGATTGCCTGCGCCGCAAGTGTGCTCGGCCCCAAGCGAGTGCAGCCGCTGCTTCAACGCTGGTCGGCGACGCGGATTCTCTGGATTCCCAGCCAAAACGGTTCGGCAGAGGACGACGAGTCGTGAGGCGCCTGGCGCGTCTGCTCGATGATCAAACGCTCGGCGCCTACCGGAAATCTCGCCTCGGGCAGGCCCGCGTCTTAGTCTGATCGCCGATTGAGCATGAACTCAGCCACACGCGGAGCATTGGCTCGGAAGTTCGCCCGGTTGGCCCCATCGCTGCTTCCCCAGATCCCCTTGGGATCTCCCTCTGGCGGGCTGGGGGTCGCGTCCCACCACGCCTGGAGTTGCTCGTCGCTCCACGGCACGGCCAGCCCGTTCGAGCCAACCACGACCCTCCCCGTGTTGCCCATCTTGACCGGGCGTCCGACGCGGATCACCGGGCAGTCGAACGCGGTTCGATTCGCGTTCCACCAGGAGGACGAGCGTCGCGGGAATCCCGCCATGTCACGGTCGGCGCCCTGACCCCAGGAGTCCCAGATCATAACCCACGAGAGGCTGGGCTCGGACGACGGGCGGTGAATTCCGGTCTCTTTGATCGGAACCGGGCCATCATTCAACTCTGTATCCGGATGATACTCCGAGACCCCCGAGAGGGGACACACCCCGAGCGGTTACTCGTCGTCGCCGCGAGGCCCGATGATCCATCGTTCGGCGTCCTCGCCGTTGCGAACCACGAGAGAGGCCTCGCTCTCGAAGCTGCGGAAGAGGTGAAGGTTGCCGCACCGGGCTCTCGATCCAGCGAGACTCGCCGGTCTCGATCTGGGAAATGAATGCGCGCTGTTCGATCGCGTGCCAACCAACCGTCAGGTGAGAATCGATCCACTTTCCCCAGGCGGGCGCGTCGAATGAGACCCGGATCGACGGGCCATGAGGGAAACAGGACTTTATCGGTGTCCGGTTGCTGGGGCGCGAACGCGAGCAGGCCTGATCGAGAACGGCCAGACCCGGGCAGGGTTCAAGACAACATCTCCGCGATCGACACCTCACGAGGGCTTGAGGCGTTGCTGAGCCTGTGGCGGGCTCTCAACGAGGCGATCGACGACGCGGATATCGCGGGCGCGTTGGTATCCACGGTTCAGGAGGCCACGGAGTGCCAACGCGTGGTCGTGTCGCGTCCGGTCTCCATTGACGAGTTTGAACTGCTCGCGTCAAGCGCGGCTCGCCGGACGCAGGAGTTCATCTCGCCTGAGCCGGAGCCTCGATCGGCACCGTGAACTACGTTATCCGGTCGAATCCGGGGCGGGTGGTCGCCGGCGATCTGTTCGACATCTTTCAGCTGGGTGAGACCTGGCCGACGATCTGACAGTGGCGGCCGTCCACCTGTCGGAGGGCTGAGGCACGCTTATGCGAGAGGCTCAAGGGGGAGCGTACGATCGGACCGAGCGGGCGACGCCGCACCTAGCATAGTGTGATGCCAACGAGAGCCTTCATCCCTCTGCTCCTGTGTCTCTGCCTGGCGGGAGTGCGCCCCGCGTATGCGCAGTTCGGGGCGCTAAGCGCCCAGGCGGCGCGCCAGCCCACTGTTGATTCTATAAATGCGCAGCTTGCCTCGCTCGAAGGACGAGAGGGACTCAGCGCGGACGAGATCGCTGCGGCGAAAGAATCGCTCCAGCGCGCGCTTGAGGAGTTGACCCGCGCGAGCAAGTCCGCCGAGCAGACCGCGAAGGATCGGGCGCTCGCGGCCCAGGCCCCGCAGCTGCTTCAGGCGATCCGTGACGAGCTGGCGCGTCCGCCTACGGTCCCCGTGATTCCACCGCCGGAAGAACGATCGCTGTCTCAGCTTGAGCAAGGGCTCTCTCAGGCGACGGCGGATCTTCAGAACGCCCGCCAGGCGGTGTCGGACCTGCAGGTGGAGGCGACGCGGCGCGACGAGCGACGCACCGCAATCCCGCAACAGATCGCGACGCTGCGCGAGCAGCTCTCCAAGGCGACAGATCTGGGCGGCGCCGAGGACGAGGCCGAGCCGATTCGAGAGGCTCGACGAACGCTCTTCGCGGCCCGCCAGATCGCTCGAGCGCGTGAGATCGAGGCCCTGGAAGCGGAGTTTGCCAGCTATGACGCCCGGCGCGACCTGCTCCCCGCGCGTCGCGACCAGGCCCAGCGCCGGGTCTCGGACGCGGAACGCCTTGTGCAGGCTCTCCAGGGCGCGGTGAGCCGCCAGCGTCAGGCGGACGCTGAGCAGGCCGCGCGAGAGGCGCAACGCCAGCGTCGGGACGCGGCCGCCCAACACCCCGCGCTCAGGAAGTTCGCCCAGGAGACGGCTGATCGGGCCGCCACACGGGTGGCCTCGGGAGGAACGCCCGAGCTGATCGATACGGTGTCGCGCCGCGCGACCGATCTCCGAGCGCTGGCGGCGGACCTCCGGACCCGCTACGACTCGATCCGCCAGCGCGTCGATGCGTCGGGCTTGAGCAGAGCGACCGGCCTGCAACTGCGGCGCCTGTACGAGGGGCTTCCGGATGAGCTGGAACTGAGCCGGAGCGTTCGCACCCATAGCCGGGCGCTCGATAACGCGGAGTACGACCTGATCGAGCTGCAGGACGAGCGTCTGGCCGCGGGGGATATCGATCGCGCCGCGCAGCAGCTCGTGTCACTCGTCTCCTCGAGCCCGGACGCCCCGCCTCGGGAGGAGGTCGAGCCGAGCGCACGGGAGCTTGCGTCGGCCAGGCGCGACCTGCTGGACGTGCTCATTGCAGACCAGCTCCGCTACCGGGATCAGCTCGCGGCGCTGCTCAAGGCGGAAGAGGAACTCCTCGAGGCCACGCGGACACAGCGGGTCTACATCGAAGAAAACATCCTCTGGGTCCGGAGCATTGATCGCGAGCAACGCCCAAGCGTCGGGGACCTGCGCATCGCGGTCGAATGGCTGTTCAGCCCCGCCCGGTGGAGCCAGGTGCTGTCGAACACCGTGCCGTACGTGTCCGAGCACCGGGTTCGTGTCAGTTTCTTTGCGGCGTTGCTCTTGGCGCTGTGGGCGCTCGGGTTCCGGATGCGTGTGGTCATCCGTCGGATCGCGGCCCGGGTTTCCAGGTACAGCACGGATCGGTTCGCGTACACCGTTGTGGTCGTAGCGCTGACGCTTCTGCTCGCCGCGCCGATTCCTCTGGCTTTCTACGCGGCGGGATGGCTCCTGGAGCGGGGGCAGGACCAGGTCCCGCTCGGGCTGGCCTACGGCTACGCCTTCCGCACGGTTGGCGTGACGCTGTACCCGCTGCTCGTGCTGCGTCACTCGCTGCGATCGCAGGGTCTGGCTGAGGCGCACTTCCGCTGGGCGCCCGCGAGCTTCCGGTCGATTCGGCGCCAGCTGCGGTGGTTCCTTCCCGTCGTGGTTCCCGTCGCGGTTCTCGTGCTGGCGCTCGACCGGGAGGCCCCCGAAAATGCCAACGCGACGCTCGGGCGGATCCTGTTCAGCGTGGGTCTGGTCGCGCTGGCGATCTTCCTGCACCGGATCTTGCGTCCGACCGGACCGGTGCTCGGTCGCTTCCTTGAGAACAACATGTCGGGCGCGTTCTACAAGCTGCGGCGCGTGTGGCATCCGCTGATCGTGCTGACGCCCTTGCTCTTTGCCGCCCTGAGCTGGTTCGGCTATTACTACACCGCGATGCGGCTTGAGGCGAGGTTCGAGGAGTCGCTCACGCTCGTGTTCGCGCTGGTGTTCGCCGATGCGGTGCTGTTCCGCTGGTTGTTCATCGCCAGGCGTCGCGTGGCCGTCGAGGACGCGCGCCGGCGTCGAGAGCAGGCCGCGGCTGAGCGAGGGGCGAGTGATACCTCCCAGGCGCTGCCGGCGGCGATGGTCGATGACGAAAAAGTTAATCTGCCGGCACTGAGCGGGCAGACCCGTCAGCTGTTCCGGGCAGCGATCACGGTCGCCGTCGTCATCGGGTTCTACGTCATCTGGGCGGAGGCGCTGCCCGCGCTTCGGATGCTAGATCGCGTCCAGCTCTGGCCGTCGGTGGAGGTCATCGATGGACCGCCGCCACCGACTGCGTCGAACCCCACGGCGGACGGCGCCGTGCATGCGGGCTCCGGCACGCAGAACGGCGCGCCGGTGGCGACGACAGGGGCGCCGGGCCTCCCGGGCCCGTCTTCTAATTCAGATACTTCAGGCGCGCCGCAAGACGCCGAAGAACCCGCTTCGGTCGTCACGCTCGCCGACGCGGGGTTTGCCATCGTGATCCTCGGCGCCACGTGGCTTGCCTTCCGAAACATCCCGGGGTTGATCGAGATCATTCTCCTTCAACGCCTGCCGCTGGACGCGGGGGCGAGGTATGCGCTGGGCACGGTCCTGCGTTACCTGATCGTGATTGTCGGGATTGTGGTGGCGCTCAACAGCGTGAGCATCACGTGGGGCAAGGTCCAGTGGCTCGCGGCCGCGCTGACGTTCGGTCTCGCGTTCGGTCTGCAGGAAGTGTTCGCGAACTTCGTCTCGGGCCTCATCATCCTTGCGGAGCGGCCGATCCGGATCGGCGACACCGTGACCGTTGGCGGCGTGAGCGGCACCGTCACCAGGATCCGCATGCGGGCGACAACGATCGCGGACTGGGATCGGAAAGAACTCATCATCCCCAACAAGACGTTCATCACGTCTGATGTGATCAACTGGACCCTCTCGGATTCGGTCCTGCGGGTGACTCTCCCGGTCGGTGTCAGCTACGGGTCTGACGTCACGCTCGTTGAGCGGACGCTCTTGCGGTTGGCGGACGAGTCGGAGATGGTTCTGGACGATCCGCGACCGGTCGTGCTGTTTAAGACGTTCGGTGACAGCACGCTGGACTTCGAGTTGCGTGTGTTTATCGCGAGTATTGAGTCATTTGTCCCCATCCGGCACGAGCTCAACAACGCGATCATCCGGGAGTTCAGGGCCGCGAAGATCGAGATCGCGTTCCCGCAGCGAGACCTGCATCTTCGCTCGGTCGAGAACATCGAGCAGATCCTGTCCAAGGGCGCCCCGCCCCCCGCCAGCGCGACTTGAACGCCTGCCCGGGTCCGGTTCGCACCGGGGGGTTTTGATCGTCCGCCTGGATGCGTACACGCTCACGGGATCCCGAGCGGGTCAGCGCCCAGCGAGATGGCGGAGCAGCGTGATCTAGAGTCGAAAGCGGCGGACGCTCGGTTGAGCGCGTCCGCCGCATGGATGGGAGCCAGTGGTTCGGGCTACGGGCAACCGCCCCCGAACGCGCCGAGGAAGGCGACCACATCGGTGAAGTCCAGCGTTCCGCAAGGAGAGGGCAGATGGGCGACGTTGCACGCGAGCACGCGGTTGGGCATGTACAGGCTCTCGGCGGTCGCGCCGGTGATGTTCACCCTGACGAGCGCCCCACGCTGCCGCTGTCGGTGGTCAGGACGGTGTACATCGTCCCCGGTGTGGGCGTGAAGAGCCCGAGTTCCACGTTGAGCGTGCCGATGAGCACCACATTGGCAGTGCACGAGCCGCGGGACATGATGTGCTCGCAGTCGTCTGTGCTATCCCTGATAATGAAGACGCCGAAACTCCTCGGGGCCGAGCCGCGCAGGAGCGGGGTCACGCCCGAACCCGCGCCGGCGAGGGCGACCTGCCCGAAGTTCGGCTTGATTGCGGGCTAATCTCGGTACACACCCGAAGCCTTGATCGTCAGCACGTCGTCGCTGGGACGAGGCCCGACCGTGCCGACGATGACGACCTCGTCCAGCGGCTTGAGCCCGCTGGCGACCGGGTCGACCGCCAGCGCCGCGCCGCTGGCGTCCACGACCTGGACCGTCGCCGCGTTCGTGCGCAGATCCTCGGGCGTCTCGCAGCAGTAGTCCCAGGGTGTGGCGCACCCGTCGATCTCCACCTCTCCGCAGTAGGGCATGCCCAGGTCCACGATCGTGAACACGGGGCTTTCGGGCGAGAGCGGCGTCTTCCGACCGCCGATGCGCCCCCGGACCACGATCGCGTCGCCTTCCGCGGTGTCGGCCTTGGCCTCGGTCACCGAGACCGCGCCCGCTGGTTCGCTCTTGAGCAGCCAGGTCGAGGTCGGTGATGCGGACGCCGCCTCGGACGCGGAATCGTCCCCGCAGCCCGTCAGAACGAGAAGGGCGAGGGGGACCGCGAACAGTGATGAATGGTATCGCACTGGAACTCTCCGTTGGGTGTGGAACTCGGGAATCAGAAGGACTTGAGCGCCTCGGTGATCGGCAGACGCAGACAACGAGCGGCGGGAGGAATCGCGCCAACGAGGCCCACGACAAGCCCGCTCAGCACGCCGATGAGGACCACGGGCGCATCGAGCGTGATGGCGAAGGCTCCCATCGAGAAGCGGACGGCCAGACCGTCGAGCAGGAGCAGGCCGACGCCAACCCCGACGAGCGCCCCGCACGCGGACGCGAACACGGACTCCTCGGACAGGTTGATGACGATGGCCAGCCGCGTGAACCCCAGCGCCTGTAGCATGCCGATCTCCCGCACACGCGCGGCGAATGCGGCGTACATCGTGTTGAGCCCGCCCAGCAGCCCGCCGGACGCGATGAGGCCCGCGGTCACGAGGATCATCACGCGGATCGGGGCGTAGAACGCCGCGATCGAGGCGTAGTAGTCGCTCTCCCGGATGGCGGCGATCTCCAGGTCCAGCCGGCTCTTGGCGAACAGGTCCACACCGCCGAACGTGCCTGCTTCCAGTGTCACAACGACACAGGAGAGCGAACTCTCGCGGTTGGTGGCGATCTGCAGGTCGGTCAGGGGCAGCCAGATCTCGGCGTTCATCACGCTGTTGGGGGCCGCGAACCGACCGACGATGGTCCACGAGCGGTCGTCGAACCACAGTGTTCGCCCGACGTCCAGTCGGTCATCGGGCACGCCGAGTCTCGTCGCCGCGAGCGATCCGACCATCAGCTCGTCGTGCCCGTTGCGCGCCGGGCGCCCCTCGATGATCTCGACCTCCGGGTGCACAAGCAGAGCCACGGGGCGCACGCCGCGCATCACCGCGGGCAGTTCGTCCTCGCTCTGTGCGTCCGTCCGTACCGGGAGCGCGGCGTGGATCTCGGGCGACGCGTACATCACGCCAGCCCGCTCTTTGATTCCCGGGATGCTCGCCGCGGTGATGCCCTCGATCGACGCGTCGATCTGCGACCGCTCCACCCCTTCCTCGCTCCCGGCGCCGAGAATCATCACGTTCTCGTGCAGCCCCGAGTGGCTCGCGAGCGTCAGCTGCATCCCGCGCACGAACCCGCCCGAGGCCAGCACGAGGAGCACGACGAGAGCAGAGCCCAGCAGGGACGCCACCAGACGCACGCGGCTTCGCCCGAAGTTCCGAAACGCGTAATAGAAGGGGAGCTGTCGCATCATGGAATACCTCACGCCGCCCGGAAACACTCGGTGATCTCACGGCGTGACGCCTGCCACGCTGGCACGAGCCCCGCGAGAACACCGATGGCGCCGCACATCACGACGCCGGTCACGAGCAGACCGGTGTCGGCCGTGATCGGGATCGTCGTGCCCTCCACCGAGAGGGCAAAGTTGCCGCCGCCGGCCAGGAGCAGGGCCGCCGCCGCACCGATCCCGCCCCCAACCAGCGCGAGGATCACCCCCTCGACGATGATGAGCCACGCCACGAGGCGCCCCGAGAAGCCGAGCGTCTGGAGGACCGCGTGCTCCCCGATGCGGCTCTGCACCCCCAGCACGATCGAGTTGGCGACCAGCGCGAGCACTGCGGCCAAACACCCGAGCCCCAGCCAGCGCGCAAAGGTGACCAACTCGATCACGTCGCCGGCCACGCGCCCCACGAACGCCTTCTCGGTGAATGTGGACGTCGGGGCCTGAGCGGTGCTGAACAGCTCGTCGATCTGCGCGGCGACCGATTCGAGGAGCGCAGGATCCTCAACCTTGACGTTGAACTGCGTGACTACGCCGAGCCTGTCGCGCCCCGCGAGCTGTACGAACTCAAGGGCGGTGTACGCGACGTTCTGGTCCTGCGCGTCCGCCGAGCGGATCACGCCGGCCACGTACGCCGTGATCCCGGCCGCGTCGAAGCGCATGCCCGGCGTCAGCCCGCGCCGATTCGCGAGCGTCTCGCCGAGCAGGGCGGCGTCCGTTCGAGAACGCCACGCGTCGAGCGAACCGCTGATGAGCTCGAGCTTGTCGCCCTTGTCCGCGAGGAACTCGGCCTTGGGTACGCCGCGGAACGTCACGACGTCCAGGCTCGTGCGGCAGTTGGACACGACCACCTTGATCGGGATCGCCGAGGCGACCCCATCGATCCGCTGGATCCGCGACTGGTAGTCCTGAGGCAGCTCGCTGGTGGCCGGGCAGAACCGGTCCTCGCGGTAGACGACCAGCGTCGTGTCGCTGGCGCTGGCCTGGGTCGCCTCTCGAACCCCCTGATTCATCGCCTGAACCGCGGTGAACAGGAACATCGCGATCATAATCCCCGCGATGGTTAGCCCGGACCGCACGCGGTGGCGCGTGACCTGCTTCAGGACATAAGGCAGGACTCGGATCAGCTTCATACTCCGACCTCCGCGGGCTGTGCGAGACCGCTCTCGACCAGGCGCCCCTTGTCCAGGTGAAGTGTCCGCGTGGCCCAGTCGGTGGTCTTCGGGTCGTGCGTGACCATGATGATGGTCTTGTTGAGTTCCTGGTTGAGCTCCTGGAGCAGCGTCATCACGCCCTGGGCCGAGGGCTTGTCCAGATCGCCGGTCGGCTCGTCAGCGACGAGGATCGCCGGGTCCGTCACGATCGCCCGGGCGATCGCGACCCGCTGCTCTTGCCCACCCGAGAGCTGTCTCGGATAGTGGTCGTGCCGGTCCGCGATGCCGACACGCTCCAGGACCTCAAGCACACGCGTGCCCCGCTTGCGCCGGGTCATCGGATGGAGCAGAAGCGGGAGTTCGACGTTCTCGTACGCTGTGAGCACCGGCACGAGGTTGTAGAGCTGAAAGACGTACCCGACGTGTTCGGAACGCCACGCGGCCAGCTTGTTGCGGCTTAGCGTTGCGAGGTCCGTGCCCTCGATGACCAGCGAGCCGGCGGTGGGGGAGTCGATCCCCGCGATCAGGTTCAGCAGCGTCGTCTTCCCGCTCCCGCTCGGCCCCATCAGCGCCAGGAAGTCGCCCCGCGGCACGTCAAGATCCAGACCATCCAACGGGCGGATGATGTTGTCCCCCTTGCGGTACTCCCGCGTGAGCTCGCGGCACTGGATCAGGGTCATGAGCCACCTCCCTGGGCCAGCGCCGCGACGCGTACCCGATCGCCCGATGCGAGCCCGTCGCTGGCGGCCACGAGCAAGTCGCCCGGGTTGATCGCCCCTCGCACGCGCGCCCACCCGCCGGACTGGCTCAGAACCTCCACCGGGACGGGGCGGACGACGCCGCGGTCTCCCCGGCGTTCACGCACGGCCCAAACGCGATGCGATCCGCCCTCGGCGCTCAGCGCCATGCTGGGAACAAGCGTCCGTGCGGCGTTCCCCACGCTGGGGGGACCCGTCGTTCCAGCGGGCGTTCTGCCCGACAGGAACTTGACCCTCGTGAGCATCTCCGGTCGCAGGATCGGAGAGGGATCCAGCACGCGCACCTTGACTTCCAACGTGTTCTTCTGCAGGTCCGCCTCGTGTGTCACTCGGAGGACCTCGCCCAGGAACGTGCGATCCGGGAGCACCTCGACCACCACCTCGCAACGCTGACCGACGACCACGTGCGACGCGTCGGCGAGCGGCACGTCCACCCGCACCTGGAGCCTGGAAGGGTCGTAGAGCCGGGCAATCTGCGCTGACGACGGGTCGTCCATCATCCGCACGACCTTGTCCCCGGGCGACTTGTATCGTCGCTGCACGTACCCGTCGATCGGGGCGCGGATCACCATCCGTTCAAGCTCGAGAGCCGCCTCGTCTCGGGCGACGATTGCTCGCTGGATTGCGGCCTGGGACCGCTGGACGCCCGCCAGTGTCGTGTCCAGACGCCGGCGATCATTGACACGGAGTTCCAGGTTCCGCTCTGCGCCGTGAAGCTCCGCTTGGTACCGATCCACGCGCGCCGCCAGCAACGGATCCCTGGCCTCGGTTGACTTCACGACCGCTCGCTGCGACTCGACCCATTGGCGGGCGACGATCAGTTCGATATCGGTCGCCACCCCTTGCGCCTCAGACGCAACAACGCGAGCCAGCTCCTCCTCCAGACGCACCAGAGCCGCTCGCTCCGCGTCGATGAGCGACGGCAGGCGTGCCAACTCCGCCCGGCTCTCCGCGACCGCCGCCCGAGCGACCCCGACCGCGCGTTCCAGCTCGACGGGCTGTTCCCAGTCCGTCTGGGCCGCCCGGAGCTCAGCCTCACGCAGTGCCAGTTCAGCCCGGGCGCCCGCGAGCGCGGCTTCCGCTCCGGCGAGACGCAGCTCGGCGTCTTCCGAGACGAGACGTGCCACGACGTCGCCGCGGACGACCCGATCTCCCTCGAGCACGTCGATGGACTCGACCACGCCGTCGGCCAGTGCGGCGCACGTGACGGAGAACGGCTCCGCCTCCAGCCACCCCGCGGCCTGCACGGTCTTCCCCCCGCCGGGCGGTTGGCCCTCGGACGCTGACCGATCGACCGGTTGATCAACGCTCCGGTCGAAGACCGCCTGCGTGACCATCACGTTCCGAGCGGGGCGGATCGCTGGCCAGGCGCTCCACGCGACTAGGGTGGCGGTGAGCGCGCCGACAACCACCGGAACAACCAATGCGGCCCGCGATCGGCACGGCGCTTCCGCGACGCGTCCCGCGTCGCTCCCAGTCCTCGATGACATCTGCAATCTCCAGAGCTTTTGTTGCGAGCGCGCACGCGGTGCGCGCGCCTTGGGTGTCAGACCAAGGCGGATGCTCTGGGGGGACGCTTCAAGCGTGACGAGGGCGCCCGCGCGTCGCTCTCAATGACCGCCTCGCCCCAGCTCAGCGCGTCACACGCGGGGATGCCTTCGTTGGATCGGTACGCGATACCGACCACCGAAACGCCGGTGCAGCATGGCTGGGGGCACGTGTCGCACCCGTCACGATCGGACGGGTCGTGTGGAACGGACTCGTCAGGCGCTTCCGGGGCGGGGCAGCAACCATCGCCGCTCGGGGTTCCCGTCTCGACCTCCACGGGGGTTGAAGGCCCTTCGGGGCAGCAGTCACACCGCCCCATGCCGTACGTGAACACCGGCTGGAAGGCGAGTAACCAGGCGAACAGGATGATCACACTTGCTTGCATCGCTTCCCTGATCATATCGGTCAGGCGCCCGGGGGTATAGAGGCGCGCCCAGAACACCCGCAACGGTGTGATCGGGGCGGATCTTGCGTCCGAAAACACCGCTGGCGAACGGGCCTCGCACCCGTGGCCCGGATCTCGCCAGCGGCGGGCGCGGATTTTCTGCTGTGTGGGGAGCAAACCACGCGCGCGATCAGGCCCTGGAGATTTCCGGAGCGAGTTCCCAGAGGAACCCCGCGAACCGCGTCCCATCGGTCGCGGACGATTCCGGGTTCAACGACGTTATCGATCACCCCCGAGCCTCCGGACACGCCGAGGGCCGCCGCGGTTCGCGTACGCTCTCCGCATGGAACAGCAGTCCAGCGAGCACCCAGACGCCACGTTCGATCCACGGGAGCTGCGAGAGCAGCTGCGGTCAGGAGATCAAGAGGCGGTTCTCGCCGTCTTGGATCGGATCGAGACCGCGGACCAGGTTCTGGCGTTCTCCCGACTGCCCGAAGAGGCGCGCCGTGATCTGCTCCTGCTCCTGGGGCCCGAGCGGGCGGCGGAGTTGATCCAGGCTCTCCCGGAGTCGCTCGCGGCGGAGTCGATCGAGGAGCTGGACGCCGCCGACGCCGCTCGCATTCTGGAGATGATGCCCAGCAACGAGCAGGCGGACGTCATCGGCGAGCTCGATGACGCCGACGCGGGCGCCATCATGGGGCACCTGAGCGATGCCGACGCGGAGGATGTGCGACGCCTCTCGGCGTACCCGGACGACGTGGCGGGCGGACTCATGGTCACCGAGTACCTGGCGTACGACGTCGATTCACGGGTCTCGCAGGTCATCGAGGATCTCGGCGATAACGCGGACGAGTACGCGCACTACGACATTCAGTACGCGTACGTCACCGACGAGCGTGGCGGGCTGGTCGGAGTTCTCCGGATGCGGGACCTGCTGCTGGCGTCGAGGCAAAGACCACTGCGCGACATCATGATCCCCAGCCCCGTGTCCGTGCGGGACCACGACCCGCTCGAGCGGCTCGTCCGGTTCTTCGACGAGAACCGTTTCTTCGGCGTGCCGGTTCTGGACGAGTCCGGCGCCCTGTGCGGCGTGGTGCACCGCGTCGCGGTCGAGACGGCGGTCGCCGAGCAGGGTGATCGCATGTACCTCAGCGCCCAGGGCATCGTCGGGGGTGAGGAGTTGCGGTCGATGCCGCTGCTCCTTCGGGCCCGCCGCCGGCTCTCCTGGCTGAGCGTCAACATCGTCCTCAACATGATCGCGGCGAGCGTGATCGCCATGCACCAGGACACGCTCGAAGCGGTCATCGCCCTGGCGGTGTTCCTTCCCATTATCTCGGACATGAGCGGGTGCTCGGGGAATCAGGCGGTCGCGGTCAGCATGCGCGAGCTGACACTGGGCGTGGTTCGCCCGTCGGAGATCGGGCGGACAGTCCTCGCGGAGGTCTCGGTGGGGCTGATCAACGGGCTCGTGCTCGGCGCCCTGCTCGGTGTGGTCGCCCTCGTTTGGATGGGCAACCCTTACCTCGGCCTGGTCGTGGGGGGGGCGTTGATGCTCAACACGATCATCGCGGTGGTCATCGGGGGCGCGGTGCCGCTCCTGCTCAAGCGGGCGAAGGTCGATCCGGCGATCGCCGCGGGACCGATCCTCACGACCGTTACCGACATGTGTGGGTTCTTCATTGTCCTGACATTCGCGTCGGCGATGCTCACGAAACTCGCGTGAGGACCGGGCGGCACTCAGGGCGCGGGCGCCAGCAGATCCACGCTGAACGTGCGTTCCTGGAAGTCATCGAGCCCGAACCGCTCCGACCTCCCGGGCCAGTGCAGGGTCATCGTACGGGCGCCCGGGCGGTACTCGGCGACGTACAGCGTTCCCGCGGCGTGCGCGTAGTCCCTTCGCCAGAGTGGCGGCGTCAGGTACGCCTCCAACGCATCGCTCGCCGTTGACGGCCCGGCCAGGAGCGTCTCGAGCCGCGTCAGTCGCTCGACGCTCTGCGTGTGCTGGCAGTACGCGGGCCAGTCCACGCTGCCCTGATGATTCGTGGAGGCCCGGCGCGTCACGAAGCGTGGGGGGGCGTCGGGTCCGAGGTACGCTGTGACGAAGGCCCCGCTCGCGTCGACGACCACGAAGGTGTAGGGCATGTACATGGGCACGCGGGTCAAGGCTTCCTGAGCCTCATCCACGCTGGCGCAGGTCTCGAGCACGTAGCGCGTCACGAGCGGCGCCGCGAACCCCGGGCCGACGGCGTCCCTCCCCCCGAACGCGAGCGCGATGGCCAGGCCATGCTCGTTGATCCCGTCCAACGCCCCCCACAGGCAGTCGGTCATCGCGAGGACACCGCGATCGAGCCAGTGGCTGTGAAGCACGAGATCATCGAGCAGCGCCGGGTGATGGTCGTAGCTTCGGAGCAGCACGGGCCCGTCATCGTCGAGGACGATCTGCGAACACCCTCGGACGACACGCGGCGGGTTGTATAGAGAAAGGAAGGTCGCGACCGCGTCGCCCCCGCCGAACCGCTCCAGGAGCCGATCGAACACCGGCGCCAGCTCGGGCATGTGGGCGCGAAGCCGCTGGGCCGGGGAGACGCCCGCGAGTGGCTCGGCTCGGCGCATCCACCGCTGGTACGCGGGCCAGTACTCGGCGAAGACCCCCGCGAGGGAAGAACCGATAGGGTCGTCACTGAGCGCACGAAAGCTGATGACCGTCGGAACCGCGCGCCCGGTCATAGCAGCTTGAACCCCCCGGGATCCACGCCGGCGTTCTGACTCTGCTCCGGGGCCACGGGGTTCCCGGCAAAGTGAGATTGGATGCCGCTTGTCCAGGCCCTGGCACGCTCGGTGAGCTCGAACTCGTCGGTCATGAAACGTCCGGGGCTGACGAGGATGCCCAGGTCCGCGCCGTTGTACAGGTAATCACCCTCTCCCGAGATGCGCAGGAAGAAGGCGCGGTGCTCGTGCTGGACCGTTCGGCGGTGGGTCTGCATGCGGACGTGGCGGATCGTCCCGGAGGCGTCGATCTCCCAGAGCCCCGAGGGCGGCGCCGCGGTGATGTGGCGCACATCGTCGCCTGTGTATTTCATAACCATCTGTGACCAGCTGTCGATGTACTCCGGGTCGGCCCAACGCCGGTTGAGATCCTCGACGTCGATCTCGGCGTCCACGCCCATCCATTCGAGGAGGTGGAACAGGAACAGCGGCGCATCGGCGTGGGCGAACGACGCGAGATTCGTCATCGAGCTGGCGCCCGTGATCCGCGGGTTGCACTCACCCAGGTACACCTTGCCCGCGTCGAGATCGGTCAGGAAATCGAGCTCGAAGTATCCCCGGTACCCCAGCTTGCCGAGCTCGTCCCCGAAGGCCATCGCCGCGTCACGTGCCTTCCTGCGGGTCTTCTTGTTGAACGCCTCCGCGAGGACCTCGTTGCCGCACCAGCCCCCCCGGTAGGGCGTCAGTTCCTTGAACCCGACCAGCTCGGTCATCAGGGGACCGACGATCGTGCCCCGCGATGTCACGCATGCTTCGAGCGCCGCGCCGCGGCAGCGGATGCGTTTCATCACCTTGACCTCAGGCGCCTCGGTGATGTCCGTGGCGTGCTTCTCGAAGTCGGACTCATCGGAGACGAAGAACGTGGTGTGCCCGGAGTCGCCGTACGCGGTCTGAATGACCAGGTCGTTCCCCAGCTCTTTGGTTTTCTCGCGGAGTGTCTTGTACGAATCGATCCTGGCAAGAACGTTGGGAACGGACTTGACGCCCGCGCGGTCGGCGATACGCGTTGTCTCGACCTTGTCGTCGATCCTGTTGCGAAGCTCGGCACTGGGAAAGCACACCTCGAGCCCCAGCACTTTGCAGAGGCGTTCGGTCTCCTCGTCGAACATCAGGAACACGGCCTTGCCGCCGTCGCCCCGCTGCTTGATGAAGTCGATCACCGCCGGGTGCGAGAGCAGGTAGTTGTTGATGTCCTCGATCGAGGTCCAGGGCTCGTGCTCGATCTCCGGCGGGACAAACACGTTGGGGTGCTGCCCATCGAAGCAATCGATCGCGTTGATATAGGTGAAGCCCCGGACCCACTCGTCCATGCCAAGAAGATTGAACGGCGTCGCGCTCACGAAGTAGACGGGCTCGGTGTTCCGGAAGAAAAACCGGCGAAGATCCGAGATGCCCCGCAGGCGGTGCGCGGACTGGTCCGCCGCCTGATCACTGCTGAGGGTGCGCGCGCCGGCCGCGAGCGACTTGCGTTTCTTCGTGGGAGATCTGGTCGGTGGTCGTCCTGAGCCCATCGGTCATGCCCTTTCGGCGGTGGGGGAGTTGAGTTCGAACGACGCGGCGCGTTCCAGGGCTTCCGGCGTGAACACACGGAGGCCCTGCACGGGGTCGTACCCGTGAATCTCCTTGACGTCCAACGCCAGAAGGTATGCGATGATCTCGCTGCTGAGTACCTGGCCGGGCACCAGAATGGGGAAGCCCGGGGGGTACGGCGTCACAAAGGCGGCCGAGACAAACTCCTGCCCGCCCTCGATTGACGCGAGCGTCTCGCGATCGAGCCCGATCAAGTCAATGTTGTGATCATCATACGCGAGGAAGTAGGCGCGCCGCAAGTCGCCCTCGGGTGTCGGGCTCGTGTCGGGCTTGAACGCGTCGTGGAAACGGCTGAAGTTCGGCAGCGGCGGGCCCTCGATGAGTGTCTCCACACGAGTCGCATGGCGTTCGAGCCCCGAATCGCTCTCGACCGACAACCGGTCGGCGATATCGAGCGAGATCTCCACGAGGACGTTGACCAGGTACGCGATGTCGCCGCGGGTGGTGCCGATGTTGGGCATGAACAGCGCGGTATTGCGTGAGGTCTTGTTGATCTGGATGTCGTACTTGTCCATAAGCAGATGGCGGAACGTGTCCCCGTCCATACCGGTGGCGCCGATGTAGATGGTCACGCGTGTCGGGTCGAGCGTGAACTCGTCCATGCGATAGGCCCGGTCGAGCTGTCCCCAGCCGTGGTCGTTGTCGTAGTAGAAGTCGAGGCCCGACGGGCGGTACTCGGGCGGGATCATGTCCGCGGGTCGGAGCACGGAGAAGAACCGTGAGATGTCGGGGTGCTCGCTGACGCGTTGGCGGAGGGTCATGGCCAGGCCGATCGTCTGCTCGACCATTTCGAACCCCTCGAGCTCGACCTGACGACGCCCGACATCCAGTGACGCGACGATCTGGTAGTTGGGCGAGGTGGAGGTGTGCGTCATGAACGCCTCGTGAAACGAGTCGGCGGACTTCTGCTCGAAGTCCTCGTCGTACACGTGGATCATCGAACCCTGGCGCAGCGACGTGAGGGTCTTGTGGGTGGACTGCGTGGCGTACACCCGGACACGGGCCAGCTCGGGGTCCACCATCGGGCGTTCACCCTCTTCGGCGTCGGGGCTTGCGGCGTGCACCGCGAACGCGGCGCGGTACGCCTCCGAGCGGAAGCGTGTCCGGAGACGCGCCGCGGCGTCCATCGCCGTCCGCCGGCGCAGCGCCGGGCTGAACCGCCCGTACGCGTACCACGCCTCGTCCCAGAGAAAGACCATGTCGGGCTTGATCGCCAGCACACGCGCCATGACGCGTTCCGGGTCGTAGGTCAGCCCGTCAAAGGTGCAGTTGGTCAGGATCAGCATCCGGACACGATCGAGCTTGCCCGCCTCCTTGAGGTTGAGCAGCTGGCGCTCGATCTCCTCGAGGGGCACCGCCCCGTACATGGAGTACTGGGGCAACGCGTACGAGTCAAGATAGACCGGCATCGCGCCCGCGAGCACCAGCGCATAATGATGCGACTTGTGGCAGTCGCGATCCACGAGCACGATGTCGCCCGGCTGAATCATGGCCTGGGCCACGATCTTGTTCGCGGTGGATGTCCCGTTGGTGACAAAGAAGGACTGACGCGCCCCGAAGGCACGGGCCGTGTAGTCCTGCGCCCGCTTGATCGGGCCCCGCGGCTGGAGCAGCGAGTCGAGGCCCCCGCTCGTCGCGGACGTCTCGGCCATGAATATGTTGGCCCCGTAGAACTCGAGCAGGTCCCTGGCCCAGTGCCCGCTGCTCATCGACTTGCCCCGGGCGATGGGCAGCGCGTGGAACACGCCCGTCGGCTTTGCGCTGTACTTGCGGAGCGCATCGAAGAAGGGCGCCTCGAACCGCGCGTTGATCCCCTTGAGGATGCTCAGGTGCTGTTCCATGTGCTGTTCAAGGCGGTAGAACACCCGGCGGAAGTTGGTCCCGAGGTTGCCCGCAACGCGGTCCAGTGGCGCGTCCGTCACGAGGAAAATGTCGATCTCTGGGCGCAGCTTCTTGATCTGCTTGGCCAGCTCGACACTGCGCTCGAGTCCGAAGCACGTGGGCATGGATCCCGGGAGGAGCGCATCGAGGTATCGACGCAGCGCCGGGTCGTGGTGTTCCGTGTGAAAGCCGTAGTTGTACCGCAGGAAGACGGTCTGGATGGTCCAGTTGAACTGGACCGCGATCAGCGCGTCTTCGAGCGAGGGCACGGTCACCAGCTCGTACACGGATTCGTCTGACTCCCGGCGGCACGCCCGCAGCCCGTTCCGAAGCTCGTCCCGGTCGTACCCGTCGGTCCCGTCAACGACGAGCACCTCGAAGTACGGCTTGCCGGCCCGCGGATACGGGTGCGGCGCGCCGTTGCCGCTCTCGACCCCCGGTTCCGAGAGCACTGCCAGGTCGTGGCTCGTGTCCCGGAGTCTGTACGTGTCACCCACGAGCAGCCTCGCCAGCTCGCGGGCCTCGTGCGCCAAGTCGCTGTAGGCGCCCTGGTCCAGGTGCTCGGAGAGCTTGGACATGCGTTCGGGCCCTGGGAACGCCCAGAACGCCTCGTACACCTGCAATCTTGAGAGGCTCTCCGCGACCAGGGCGCGGGGCTCGGTCAGGTCCCGGCTCTCGCGGTTGAACTCCTTCAGCCACGCGCAGCGAGACTGGAGATCGTTCCACGTATCCAGGCGAAGCTGCGGCGCACTGTACGGCCCGGGTGTGTGGGGCGAGGTGAGTTGGGGAGGCGTCATTAGGTATTCCCGGCTGTGGATGGGGCGGCGTTTGGATCCACTATCGGTGCGCCCGCGGCCCCAACCGGCGCTTCGCCCGCAGTGGGAAGCGCGCCCGGCGCAATCCCCGCCCGTGAACCGCGGGCCATTTTCTCCAGCGGGCCGAGCGTGTCGAGATACGCGGCGACCCCCGACGAGCGGTCGTACACGGGGAACTCCACTGCCCGGTCTCTGAAGCTCTTGAGCGGCTGGCCGAGCCCCTTGAGCCCGACCTCTCGCGAACGCCGGACCCGGTCCAGGTCGAGCTCGATCGGGAGCATCTCCTCGTTGCTCCCCGCCTGATACAGCACATCACCCGTGGGCGAGACGAGCAGCGAGCGACCGTTGCCGCCGTCACCGATCCCGTTGATATCGATGACGTAGCACTGGTTCATCGCCGCGGTGGCCCGAACGATCGAGAGCTCCACATCGCGATCGATACTCCCCGTGAGCGTCGGGTGCAGGATGACCTCGGCCCCCATCGCCGCGAGCGTGCGAGAGGTCTCGGGCATCCACATGTCGTAGCAGATGCTCACGCCGAACCGCCCGATGTTGGGCACATCGAACACACAGAACTCGGTCCCTGACTCGACCCCGGTCTCGTAGGGCATGAACGGGAACATCTTCCGGCAGCGTGTGACGACCTGTCCCGAGGGATTGATCACCGGCGCTGTGTTAAAGATCCCGGTCGCGGTCTTCTCATACAGAGAACCCGGGACGAGCCAGATCGAGTGCTTGGCCGCCAGCCTGGCGTATGTCGCCTCGACCTCGCTCGGGAGCGGGACGGCGTTGCCGGTCCAGCCGCCGAACGTCGCGAGCTCGCTGACGAGCACCATCTGCACCCACGGGTAGAGGAGCATGAGCATCTCGATGCGGTCGCAGATGTGCGGCAGGTTTGATTGTCGCCCGGATACATTGAGCTGAAGCCCGGCAACGGCGAACGGGTGCATGAGATTATCCTTCAGAGCCGGCGTGCGCCGGCTGCGTGGTGTGCGTGGTGATCGAGGCCTCGAGGATATCAAGGCCTCGGTCAAGGTCCGATTCCGAGATGACGAGCGGCGCGAGGATCCGGATCACGTTGCCGTCCACGCCCGCTGGGATGACCACCAGCCCCCTGTCGAGACACGTCGAGATGATGTTCTTGACCAGCGACGGCGCCGGTCGGGACGCGTCGCCCTGCTGAGAGAACTCGAGCGCCATCATGGCGCCCAGCCCGCGCACATCGGTCACCTCCGGCACACGCGAAGCGATGGTATCGAACCGCTCCCGGATTCGGGCGCCTGCGCGCTCGGCGCTCGCGTTCAGACCGAGCGTCTCCATCCGGCGGATCGTCGCCAACGCCGCGGCGCACGCGACGGGGTTACCACCGTACGTCCCGCCGAGCGTGCCCGGTGAGGCGCGGTCCATGATCTCGGCCTTCCCGACGACGGCCGAGATCGGCAGCCCCCCGCCCATTGACTTGGCCCAGGTGGAGAGATCCGGGGTGACGCCGTAGTGCTCGTACGCCGCCCATCGACCGGTCCGCCCGAAGCCGGTCTGGACCTCGTCGATGATGAGCACGATGCCGTGCTCGTCGCAGATCTCGCGCAGGCCCCGAACGTACGCCTTGGGCGCGACGTTGAACCCGCCCTCGCCCTGAACCAGTTCGAGGATGATCGCGGCGACGTTCCCCGTCTCGACCGTGTCGTTTAGGGCGGCCCGCAGGCGGCTCAGCTCTCGCTCGGCGACCTCCTGCTCACGGTCCCCGCGGTGCTGTCGCACGAGCGGGTATGGCAGGCGGTAGACCTCTGGCGCAAATGGCCCGCACCCGATCTTGTAGCTGACCTTCGATGTCATCGTCAGCGCCATCAGCGTGCGCCCGTGGAACGCCCCGGTGAAGCAGATGACCCCGGCGCGTCCCGTCGCCTGGCGCGCGATCTTGATCGCGTTCTCAATCGCCTCGGCGCCAGTGTTGACGAGCATCGCCTTCGTGCGATCGCCGTGCGGGAACAGCTCGATGAGCTTCTCGCATAGCGCGACATACGGCTCGTAGGTCGCCACGTGAATGCTCGCGTGCAGCAACTCCCCCGCCTGCTCGCGGATAGCCCGGACGACCTCCTCGTCACAGTGCCCGACGTTCATGACGCCGATCCCCCCGGCGAAATCGAGAATCGGGCGCCTGTCGAGATCGGTTAGCTCCGCGCCCTGCGCGCTCGACACCGTCAGGTCGGACATCCGGCTCACTCCCGAACACACGGCCCGCTCGCGCCGTCGGATCAGATCCCCGCTGTTGGACATCGGTCACTCCTGAACGATCTTGGCGTGTTCAAACCCGCCATGAGACGTACTTGATCTCTGTGTACTCTTCCATCGCGTAGCGTCCGCCCTCGCGCCCAAAGCCAGAGTGCTTGACGCCTCCGAACGGGGCCTGAGCGGTGGAGGGCCCGCCGTCGTTGGCGCCGACGATCCCGTACTCGAGCGCCTCGGACACGCGCATCACGCGGGAGGCGTCCCGGGTAAAGAAGTACGCCGCGAGCCCGAACTCGGACGCATTGGCGCTCTCGATCGCCTCGCCCTCGTGCACGAATCGCGCGATCGGCGCGACGGGTCCGAACGTCTCCTCGTGGGCGAGGAGCATCCCCGGCGTCATGCCCTCGATGAGAGTCGGGGCGTAGAACCGGTCCGCGAGACCCTCGACACGGACTCGCTCCCCCCCGACGAGGACCTTACCCCCGCGCGAGCGAGCGTCCTCGACGTGTGTCTCGACCTTCTCGACCGCGGCGTCGTTGATCAGCGGGCCGATGTCCACGCCCTCGCGGGCGCCGTCGCCGACCTGCAGGTCCTTGATCGCGGCGGCGAACCGGTTCGTGAACTCGTCATAGACACCGTCCTGGACGTAGAAACGGTTGGCGCAGATGCACGTCTGCCCGGCGTTGCGGAACTTGCACGCGACCGCCGCGTCAACCGCCAGGCCGATGTCCGCGTCGTCGAAAACCAGGAACGGCGCGTGCCCGCCCAGCTCAAGCGACAGCCGGAGCAGATTCCTGGACGCCTTGGACATCAGCAGCTGCCCGATTTTCGTCGATCCGGTGAACGAGAGCTTTCGCACGCGGTCGTCGTCGAACATCGCGTCGCCGATGTCGCTCGCGTTGCCGGTGACGATGTTCACGACCCCGGGGGGGATCCCCGCCTCGCAGGCCAGCTCGCCGATGGCCAGCGCCGAGAGCGGTGTGAGTTCGGCGGGCTTGATGACAACGGTGCATCCCGCGGCGAGCGCTGGCCCCAGCTTTCGGGTGATCATGGCCGCGGGGAAGTTCCAGGGTGTGATGATGCCAGTCACACCCACGGGCTGGCGGAGCACCAGGATCCGCTTGTCCGCGGCGGATGCGGGGATGATGTCGCCCGTCAGGCGCTTTCCCTCCTCGCCGGCCCAGTCAAGAAAGGACGCCGCGTAGGCGATCTCGCCCCGGGCCTCTGAGATCGGCTTGCCCTGTTCGGCGGTCATCAGCCCAGCGAGGCGATCGACATCCCGGCGCATCAGGCCCGCGAGATCCGACAGGAACCGACCTCGCTCACCCGCGGTCTTGGCGGCCCACGTCTTGCGAGCCCCGCACGCCGCGTCGATGGCCGCTCGGGTCTCTGACGTTCCACACGACGGGATTTCGGCAATGACCTCATCCCGAGCCGGGTTTACGACCTGAACGCTTGTCCCGTCCTCGGCCCCGACCCAGTTGCCACCGATGAGATTCTGTGTCTGCACAGGTCCTTCTCTGGCGCCTGAGACGCCTGCTGGTCATGCCATCACCTATCGACATGGCACACACATTGTAGGCGAATCGCCCGCGATGGCGCCTGTTCCCCCGGAGAAGTCACACGCGGGAGCGTGGCTCACCCACCTTCAGTCCGCGGCCTGCCTCCCGCTCGCCTCTTCCGGATTGGCCCGGCGCGTAGAACAGAATCCCTCGTTCTCGGTCCGGGGCGCACGGTTTGCGGCTCATCCTCCTTCATGCCGTTCACATCCGCCCGCTCATCGCCGACCGACCCGATGACCGCCCACGGCGTCGGCTCCGCGGACCGGCCAGCGGGAATCGACAAGGAGGCGAGCCCGCGGCCAAACGCTCGAAGAACGCGTTCTCGTCCGCCGACTCCTCGACCGGGCAGAGGCGCACCGACTCCGGCCGTCCCTTGACGCCTCCCGGGGCCGTGACCCGAGCCGCGGTGATCTCGGTCTTCGGCGCATGGAACCCGTGGAGCCCAGGGGGCTCCACCGCCATAGCGCCCGAGCTGGGCGTGACGACGCACTCGACGCCGTCCGACGCGATGGCCCCCCAGTCCGAGAGATCCGCGAAGTCCCCAAGAACGGTTGGCTGGGCGTGAGCGTGGCATGTGAGGAGAGCGACCGCGCCCAGGCTGGCCAGGGCCACCAAGCGATTGTGGGGGGCATCGGGGGTCTCACGGACAGCCGGTGGAGAATGCGGTGAGAAACGCGACAACATCGCTAAAGTCGAACGCGCCAATCGGCGGAGCCAGATCCGCGTCCGGGCCTTGTGTGCTGAACGCGACGAGGAACGCCAGAACATCCGAGAAATCAAGGACGCCGACGGGCTCTGCGAGATCGGCGACGCACGCCTGGACGTACGCTCGGGCGACTACCGCGTCGAGCGACCCGGGCTCAAGCAGCTCGGCGAGCCCGAGCGCGCCCAATGCCACGTCGGGCAAGGCGGCATCGTTGGGCGTGAACGCGGGGTTCTCGGCGGACCGGCGGAACAGGATCGAGGCGCCTCCCGCCAAGCTCTGGCGGGCGCCGTGCCGGTACGCGTGGTAGGCGCCGACCGCGGGCGCCGTTCGCCCGGTGGCGCCGAACGCCATCAGCGCCGGGAAGGAGCTCACATCGCCCGGGTGATCCGACAGCGAGTCCGCGTTGTACCCACCCCACTCGGGCGCCGTCGTGCCGGCGGAGAACACGGTCATGAACGCGGGGGCGTTGTCGTCGGTCCACGCGCCGTTGGACGCGAGCAGGGCGCTCAGGTGGGAGTCCCACTCGGCGCTCTGGCGGAGCGGCTGCTGCACGATCGCGGAATACAGCGATGTGAACGCCGCGCTGTGCACGCCATTTGATGTGGTCGTGACGGGCTGACCCGTGACGTAGGTCGCGCTGGGGGATTGCGAGCGATCCAGCCAGCGATCAAGAGCGGCGCCCGAGTCCCCATAGGCGGCGGCCTGCTCAACGAAGATCACGCCCTCGTGAAACGGTGAGGACGCCGAGCCCAGCACGGGCCCACCGGCCGGCTCGGCTTGAAAGTACAGCGCGTCCGAGCCCGCTTGGATGTAGCCGTCCCACCCCTGCACCCGGGAGATGATCGTGCTCGCCGCGTCTTGAATCGCGGCGTCGGCGGGGTAGAACGCCTGAGCGCGGGCGGCGCCCAGCACGATCTTCATCGTGCTCAGCGTGGCCAACTCCGGGCTCCACCCGGGCTGCACACCCCCGGTAGCCGGATCGATCCAATGCCGGTAGATGCCGTCGGCAGATGTGCTCGGCGCGATACCGTCCGTTGCCAGCCCCGCGTACCGCTGCAGGATGCTCCGCACGAGAGTCTGTGCGTCCGGATCGGCGGCCAGGTGATCGCTCATCAGCAGCAGCAGGACCGCCCATCCCGCCGCGTCGGGCGTGGCGGGATGAAACCGGGTTCCGTCCGCGTTGACATCCGCATCGACCACCCATCCGTCCGGCTCGCCGTCCGGAGAAACAAGACCCTTGGCGAACGCCACGACCTCACTGAACTCGTCGAGCAACCAGCTTTCAAAGTCCGGGCGGGGATCCAGCGATTCTGAGACGATCGATCCACCCAGATCGCTCGTCGCCAGCAGCCGACCACACGCCGTTGCGCACACGTCGTGGGCGGTATCACCCAGGTCGAGCACCGCCGACGGCGCCCAAGTCTGGACCCCCAGGGCCTGCAGGTCCGTGATGTGCAGCAGTTCGCCACCGTGCGACGCGGCGTACACGCCCCTGGTGCTGTCATCGCCGAAGTGATCCGAGTGCGTGATCGCGTTCACGTTGGGGAGATCTCCCACGCGCGTGAACTGCGGCGGAACCTGGTCGATCTCAGCACGGTAGAAGCCCTCGTCTGTGGAGGTGTACAGCTTGCCAAGCGCCCGATCCTGCGCCAGACCGAGAACCGGCGCAACGCCCCCGGGTCCCGACGCGCCCAGAAGTGCTCCGCTGGTCTGGTTGCGTGTCGCGCTGTACACGCGGAGCCCGGAGCCCGACGTGCCGACGTAGAGGCGACCGTGCGTGTGCAGGAGGCAGAGGTGTGGGGCGTCGCCTCCGTTGTGAAGCTCGACCCGGGCGAACACAGCCAAATCGCCCGTGTTCGTGTCGTACCGGAGGACGGCGTCCGAACCCTGCCCGTCAGGCGCGGGCGCCTGATCAAATACGGAGATGAACAGCAGCCTGCCCGAATCCGAGAAGGCGAGCGCCGCAGGACCATCGGTGCTGTCGTCGAGCGTCATCCACGGGAGCAGCGCACCGATATCCTCACGCGAGACCTCGCCCAGCAGGGTCTGGCGAACATCGCGGATCTCAATGCGGTCGGATGTCGCGTCGCCAACTGCGTAGAGCCCCGACAACCCAGCCGCGCTGACGCAAACACGCTCCCCGTTCTCCGACGTTGCCCAGGGCGATTGCTCCGGGGCGCCGGACAACGCGGCGCTTGCGGCGCCAAGGAATACGACGCCGAGAGTTGATGGCCAGCGTTCAGGCGTCATGCCGAGCACCATCGGTCGTGATCCGGCTCGAGTCGCGGACGACGAGCGAAGTCGCGAGCCGCGAGTGACGCGGCGACGCGTCTGGCTGTTCGAGGCGCCGCACCAGGGCGTCCACGGCCTCCCGCCCGAGTTCATCGACGGGCAGGTGCACGGACGAGAGCTTCGGGCGAACACAGCCGCAGAACGAGGAGTCATCGAACCCGACGATGCGCAGATCGCCCGGGATGGACAGCCCGTAATCACGAGCGGCGTTCGCAACCCCGATGGCGATCTCGTCGTTCGCCGCCAGCACCGCCGCGCCCGGGAGCAGGCCCTTCTGGATCATTCGCGTCGCCCAGTTCCATCCCCAATCAAAGCTGTACTCGCCGTAGGAAATCTGGTCGGGCGTGGGCTCATGCCCATCACGGCGCAGCGCCTCGGCGAACGCCGCGGATCGCTCGTCCGAGTCGATGTTGCCCTGGTGCCCGCCCGCGAAGAAGCAGCGCTGGGCGGGCGTGCCCTCGAGCAGATGGGCCACCGCGCCCAGTGCCCCGGTGACGTTGTCGAAGCTGATCGTGTCCACCGGAACGCCGGGACGGTCCACGCCGACAACCACGGTCGGCAGGTCCAACGCCGCGATACCATCCAGGTCCACTCGCGTCCGCTCGGTGAGCATCACGATCAAGCCGTCGGCAAGATCCAGCGCGAATCCCCCCGCCGGGTTCTCGTCCGCCCGGTGGGCGTTCGAACTCACCAGAAGGTGATATCCCAGCTCGCACGCCCGGTCGTCCGCACTGCGCATCAACTCAGAAAAGAACAGGCCGTGGATGTCGGGGAGCGAAACCCCGATCACCCGGCTCCGGCGTGTCAGCAGACCCTTGGCGAACAGATTCGGGCGGTACCCCAGCTCATCCACGGATCGCCGAACACGCTTGACCGTCTCAGGCGAGACCATCTCCGGCGTGTTGAGCGCCCGGCTGACGGTGGCGATCGAGACCCCGGAGTGCTCGGCGACGTTTCGGATCGACACGCCGCTTGCCCTTGGGGAACCCTGGCCCGCCCGCAGATTTGCCTCGCGAGGCTTCATCGGAGAGGATGATACCAGATGAAACCGTTTACACAAGCATCCTGGTCCTCTTCCTTATGGTCTCGGGGCGTCCGATTGCTTGGCGGGGGCGTGATCGGACTCATGAGCTTCGGCTGCCTTGCACGCCAGCACGGTCAGCCGCCGACTCATCCCACGCCCGCTCCGATCACGATCAGCGACGACGGCGCCCACCCCCGCCCCCCGTTCCGCTTCGCACCCTCGGATGCGGCGCTGCTCGACGAGATCCAGCACGCCTCGTTCCAACTCTTCTGGCATGGGGTCAGCCCTGACACCGGTATGGTCTACGACCGGACGAGCAGCGACGTCATCAGCATCGCGGGCGTGGGGTTCCAACTCGCGGCGATCCCGATCGGCGTTGAGCGCGGCTGGATCACGCGAGACGCGGGGGAGCAGCGAACCCTGCAGATCCTCCGCGCGCTCGAGGGCGAGCCGTCCAACCGCAAGGCGGGGTTGTTCTATCACTTCCTCGAACCACACGACGCTTCCGCCCGCAGGGTCGGCGCCGAGATGGTGGTCAGCACGATCGACTCGGCCATCGCCTACGCGGGCATGCTCTCCGCCGGTGTCTACTTCGACGGAGAATCACGGCTCATCGCTGACCGTCTGTTCGCCTCCGCGGATTGGTCGTTCTTCCTTCAGACCCCCGGGGACAATGGGCCGCCGGGTCGGTTCATGAGCCTCGGATGGCGACCCGAGGCCGACTCCGACCCCACCGGCGCCGGCGAACTGATCGGCTATTCATGGATCGACTCTGGCGATGAGCACCGCCTCGTGACCTTCATGGGCGTCGCCGCGACAGACGCGTCTCATCGTGTTCCTGCCAAGACCTATTTCGCGCTCCGCCGCCAGATCGGGAACCACCCGGAGACCGGCGACATGGTCTGGTTTCCCTACTCGGGGGCGCTCTTCACCGCCTTCTTTGCGCACTGCTTCATCGATTACGCCCACCTGGGCGCCGACGATCCATCGTCCATGGTCAGCCTGCCTCGCCCCGCCGTGGACTGGTGGGAGAACAGCCGTCGCGTGGTCAATCTCCACCGCGCGCGGGCTCTTGAGAACCCCGAGGGGGTGCCGACGCTCGGCCCTAACGCCTGGGGCCTGAGCGCGTGCGATTCGCCCGGCGGGTACCTCGTCGCGGGCGTCTTCCCCGATCGGGTCGAAACGCCCGGGCTGGTCCAGGGACGAGACTTCTCTTCCTATGTTCCCTCGCCCCGATGGGGTGACGGCACGGTGCCCCCGTACGCGGCGGGGGCTTCAATCATGTTCGAACCGGAGGCGAGTCTCGCGGCCCTCAGGTGGTTCCGCGAGCTCACAGACGACAACGGCGCCCCGTTGCTCTGGCGTGATCCGGGCCATGGCGGGTTCGGCCTGCCCGACGCGTTTAACCTGAGGAGTGAGGGAGAAGCGCCCTGGGTCGCCTCCGACACGGTCGCCATCGATCACGGACCGATGCTGCTCGGGATCGAGAACGCCCGGACGGGGCTCATCTGGTCGCTCTTCTCTCGGCACCCCGCCGTGCAGGCGGCAGAGTCCCGCCTGGGGCTGCGTGATCGGGAATAGTTCGGGTTTCCTGCGCAAATCAGTTCTGCTCTTGACACTTCAACGCCTATCCAGCACAATGTAACCGTTTACATGGCGAGCGTGAACGCCCGTCCCTGCGGACCACTGTTGATCTGCAATCGCGTGTGTGTTGGAGAGACCACACATCTCAGAGAGAGAGGAAGCAACATGAAACTGATCAAGCCCATTGGTGTCCTTCTCGTGCTAACCCAGGCGGGCGCTGCGTCCGCGTCGGTCTCGGACATCGGGAGCTTCATTGACAATCCCCGTCTGTTCAATGATCGTCCCAGCTCGAACCTGTTCTACTCGAGCATGTACAGCTCCACGAACGGTTCGCTCAGCCTGGTCGAGAACAACTACGGCGCCGGCGGCTTCGCCAACCGGCACACCGCCTGGTTCGGCGATGACGCCGGTACCAACAAGGTTGACTTCGACTTCGGCGACGGCTGGGACATGAAGATGAACATGGTCATCAACGATGCCAGCAATGTGGACAACGTCGAGGCCGGTTTCCAGTTCGACCTGTTCGGCTTCGGACTCTTCGGCGTGCTCTCGTCAAGCGGAGAGATCGCCGCGTTCGGCTCGGTCCTGCCGTTCCACTCGTTCGGCGCCGGTGTCTACAACATCGGCGACGAGGTCCAGCTCCGCATGGTCCATCGTCCGGGGGACGCTGAGTTCGGCTCCACCGCGTCCACCATGGAATACATGTACAACAACCTCACGACCGGCTCGGGCTGGGTCTCCAGTGGCGAGGTCGATTTCTCAAACCTCGAGGGCGGCATCCCCAGCGGCTTCGATATGTTCCTGGGCCTGGGCGCCCAGATCAACAACCCCGACGCGACGCTCGGGTCCATCGATATCCAGTTCAGCCAGATCATGGTCCCCGCTCCCAGCGCCGCGGCGCTGCTGGGCATGGGCGGCCTCCTCGTCTCGCGCCGTCGGCGCTGATCGGACTGCCTCCTTGCCGGCAGAGGCCAGGCCGGGAAGAACAATCGGGTGACGGGGAATCCCTCCCCGTCCCCCATTCCCGCGCGACGTGAGTCATCATGATGATGCGTCCCGCGATCGCGACCACACGAGCGGACCAGCAAGGATCGAAGGCCATGCTCAACAAGACCAGCAATCAGTTCGGCCGGTTCATCAACGGTGGGCGGGCCTACGAGATCACCGACCCGGGCACGCCGATGCCCTGGACCAACGTGATCTCCAACGGACGCTACGGCCTGGTCGTGAGCCAGAACGGCGGCGGATTCTCCTGGCTCGACCACTGCCAGCTCAATGTCATCACCCGCTGGGACATGGACCTTGCCCGCGATGACAAGGGCAAGTTCCTCTACCTGTCCGATCTGGACGCGCCCGCCGACGACCCCAGCGCGGTCTGGTCCCTGGCGCCGCACCCCTGCCGCACGAAATACGACTCGTACCGCTGTGTGCACCAGCCGGGCATGACGACGTTCGAGACCGAGTTCAACGGCGTCCACGCCCGGTGGGAAATCGGCGTCGCCCCAGACGATCAGGTGGAGGTCTGGCGCGTCCGACTGACCAACCGCTCGGGGCGTTCCAGGCGCCTGCGGCTTGGCGCGTTCCTCGAGTGGTGCTGTGGCTCGGCGCCCGACATCAAGCGGGAGTTCCACCGTCTGTTCTTCACGACCCGCGACGATCAGGAGCACAATGCCGTCATCGCGTCCAAGAACATGTGGGAGGCGCCCTTCGGGACCGCCGACGACCACTGGAACCGTGCATGGCCCCACGCGGTGGCGATGGCCATCGGCGGCGACACCGGGATTTCGTGGCGAACCAGCGACAAGTCGGACTTCTTCGGCCGCTACGGCGACCCGGCACGCCCCGCCGCCATGCGCGCCCCGGTCGAGGGACGCTTCGGGCGCTTCGTGGACGCCTGCGCCGGCTCGGGCACGGACATCGAGCTCGAGGCCGACGCGACCAAGACCGTCTGCTTCGCCATCGCGATCGCCGACGACACGGGCGCGGTGGGGAAGCTGAGCGCCCGCTTCGCCCAGCCCGCCAGCGCTGACGCCGCCCTCAAGGGCGCGATCAGGCTCTGGAACGACACGCTGGCCCCGACGCGCGTCCAGACCGAGGCGCCCGACTTCAGCCTGCTCAACTCGACATGGCTCGCCTACCAGGCGATCAGCTCACGCATGTGGGGACGCAGCGGCTACTACCAGCAGTCCGGCGCGTACGGCTACCGCGACCAGCTCCAGGACAGCCAGCTCTGGCTCGCGCTCGACCCGCAGCGCTGCCGCGACCAGATCCACCTGCACGCCGCCCACCAGTTCGCCGACGGCACGGTCTACCACTGGTGGAACCCCATCACGGAGACCGGCCTGCGCACCGCCTGCTCCGACGACTACCTCTGGCTCCCGCTCATCACCGCCTCCTATATCCGGGAGACGGGCGACGCGTCCATCCTCGATGAGACCGCGCCCTTCGTTGATGACGAGACGGGCGCGACCGTGGCCGAGCACGCCAAGCGGGCCATCTCGCGCTCGTTCGAGCGCATGAGCGACCGGGGCCTGCCCCTGATCGGCGAGAACGACTGGAACGACGGGCTCTCGCACGTGGGCGACGACACCCACGGCGAGTCCGTCTGGCTCGCGATGTTCCTCTGCGAGGTCCTCCGTGAGTTCGGGCGCGCCATTTCGCGCCACGGGGACCACGCGACCGCGAGCGACTACGAAGCCAAACGAGCCAAGCTCATTGAGGCCATCGAGACCCACACGTGGGACGGCGCCTGGTACCGGCGCGCCACCGACCGCGACGGCCGCTGGCTCGGCTCGAGCGAAAGCCTCGAGGGCCAGATCTTCCTCAACGCCCAGACGTGGTCCATCCTCGCCGGCGTCGCCAGCGAGGACCGCGCCAAGCAGGCCTGGGCCTCCGTGCGTTCTCGCCTGCTGACCGACTACGGCCCGCTCCTGCTCGCCCCGGCGTACACCGTGCCCGATCCCAACATCGGCTACCTCTCGCGTTACGCCCCCGGCTCACGCGAGAACGGGGGCGTGTACATGCACGCCGCGACGTGGGCGCTGGCCACCGCGTGCAAGCGCCGAGATCTGGAGAGCGTGTCGAGCATCTGGGCGTCGATCTCCCCGCCGCGTCGCGGGCGCGACGCCGAGGCGTACGCCGCGGAGCCCTACGTGCTCCCGGGCAACGTGGACGGCCCGCTCTCAACCTCGCCCGGTCGCGCCGGGTGGACGTGGTACACGGGCTCGGCCGCGTGGCTCAACCGCGTCAGCCTCGAATGGATCCTGGGCATCCGCCCCACGTGGGAGGGGCTGCTCATCGATCCCTGCCCGATGCCCGAGCTGGGCGAGGTCGATGCGACGCGCACCTGGCGCGGGCGGCGCGTGCGCGTCCGCTTCGACGCGGCCACCTTCGATCCGTCCCTGCACGCCTCAGTTACACTCAACGGACGCCCGATCGAGGGCGCCGTGATCACCGAGTCCATGATCCCCGAGGGATCGGTCGCGGACGTCCGGGTCACCTGGGTCGCCCCGGGCGCCGGCACACCGCGGGTCATGACCAGGGCCACCCAGAGGAGCAAGCCATGAGCAACGACAGCGCGGAACGCGGACCGACCCTCTGTTGTAGTCACCCGTGCTCGAAGCCCCGCGCGTTCACGCTGATCGAGCTGCTGGTCGTCATCGCGATCATCGCGCTGCTGATCGGCATCCTGCTGCCGTCGCTCGGGAAGGCGCGGCAGCAGGCCAACGATATTGTCTGCATGAACAACCTGCGACAGATCGGGCTGGCGTACCAGATGTACATGGACGATCAGCCCGACGGCAAGGAGCGGTACGTTGACATGTACCCCTTTCTCTCAGGAAAGGAAACGAACCCGGTGACCGGGAATCACGACTTCCGCGCCCAGCGTTGGAACGTCATGCGCGCACTCTCGGACTACTTTGGGGGTAGCCCGGAGCAGGGTGTCTTTGTTTGCCCGGCGGCTAAGGGTGCGTCTTCTGTTCTGGATGTGAATACGCGCCTTGACATGGAGCAGAGAGCTCGGGTCCATGTGCTTGATTATGACTTGGACGGTGTTGAGGAGTATACGGAGTACTGGTTCCACGACTTCCCGGCGGTCGAGCCGCAGTTGCTGCCAGAACGCTCATTCACCGGCGTGTCAGGGCAGTTGCGCCGCATAATTAAGCATCCTGATGAGATCGTGCTTGCGATCGACGCTGTCGATTGGATCCCGCGTCATCGGTCACCGGCCTATGAGCAGAACCCCAACGGACCCGACACGATGGGAAGCAGTTATGTGCTCCGGGGTGATCAGCGCGTTCAGCGGATGACCGAAGCCGAGTACGTTCTCGGGCGGGATAAATACAACTCCGATAGTTTGTTTTATAACTGGGGTCACAACTACCCGGGCAACTGAGCAGGAGGCGCCCGAATGGGGATCCGAGAAACAGTCAATCAGAAACCTTGGATCGGATGGGCTGTCGCGGGAGTGCTTGCGGTAGCCGCAGGCTACTTCATCATCAAGGGCAGTAGCAGCAGTGCGCCCGACTCGATCGAGCGGCGTTCGGAGCGGGTTACGATCCGTTGCACGGAAACGGGCAACGAGTGGACCTTGAACCGCGGGCAGTTCGAGCGCCTGCTGTTGGGTCAGGACGGAGAGATCGACCCGAGCAAGGGGATCCCCAGCGAGTTCGCCGACGGGCGCCTGACCGGTGTGCTGGTGGACACCGATGACTGGGAAGAAACCGTCGGACGCATCAATAGCATGAAGCGGTCAGTCGGGGCGATCCCTTAAGCCGAGTCTCGCCCACGCCCCGCAATGCGGATCACGTCTCCATCGCTCCACTGCGCCTCCGCTCCAGCGCCCCCTTGACCTCATACGCCCGCGCCTCGCTGAGCGGGTACGCCCGTACCAGCAGGACCGACACGCCGCACAGCGCCAGCGGGATCCCAATCTCGAACACGCGCAGCAGCAGCAGCGTCCGGTGCGACTGCATGCTCAGCTTCTCGTTGAACCCGGCCACCTCGATCAGCACCCCGGCGATGAAGTACGCGCCCGCCATCCCCATCTTCATGAACCACCAGAAGACCGAGTAGTAGCTGCCCTCGCTGCGGGTGCCCGTGTTCAGGTCGTCCTCGTCGCAAACGTCCGCGACCATGGCGGCCGCGAGGGTGAAGAACATCAGCATGCCTGCCGAGAGCATCCCCGTGGGGATCAGCACCAGCCACGGCATCTCGGGGTTGTAGCAGACGATCTTGGAGACCTGCGCCCCGCCCATCAACCCCACGGCCAGCAGCAGCGTCTTCGATTTGCCGATGCGCCTGCTAATAAGGTTCAGCGGGAAGACCGCCAGCACCGCCGTCACCGCCCAGACCGTGCCCCCCCAGCCCAGCAGGACGGACGCCGCCCCCTTGTCCCCGCCATAGAGGTAAAAGATCGTGATGTAGTTGGCGAACCCGTTGACGAGGTTGAAGCCCATAACCGTCGCGAAGATGATCCCGACGAGGATCAGGAAGGTCCGGTTGCTCAGCGTCTGGCGCATGCTCGTGAGCAGCGGTACGCGCTGCTGATGCATCGCCTGATCAAACTTCCGCTCCTTGCAGAGCGTGGCGCACGCGATCGCGGGGACGAGCACGAGGCCCGCCGCCAGGTACGCGACGTTGCGCATGCCATCGACCTCGTCGCCCTCGGCGCCCTTGAACAGCTCCCAGTTGGCCATGGCGTAGAACCAGGGCGTGATGATGGCGCCCACGTTGCCCACGAAGCTCTTGACGCTAAAGAGCTTGGTCCGCTCGTGGTAGTCGCTGGTCATCTCCATGCCCAGGGCGCCGTGGGGGATCTCGAACATCGTGACCGCCGTGTAGAACACGAGCGACGCGATCAGGAAGTACCAGAACTGCGACATGGCGGACCAGTCCCGCGGGACGGACCACATCGCGACGAACGTGACGGCGACCGCGATCCCCCCCAGCAGGATGTACGGGCGTCGCCGCCCCCAGCGCGAGCGGGTGTTGTCCGAGATGTGTCCCATGAGCGGGTCGGTGAACGCGTCCCAGAAGCGCGGCGCCATCTGCGCCACGCCCACCAGGATCGCGCTCAGCCCCAGCCCCACGTTGAGGATCAGCCCCGAGAGCTGCCCCACCGAGTTGAACAACGCGATGGGCACGAACCCGCCCATCCCGAACGCGATCATCTGGATCCACGGGATCTTGTCGCGCTGGGCGGTCTGGTGGTGGGTGGGGTGGGGGGCTTCAGGCACGGGTGTCCGGCTCCTGGCGGGGAACAGATGGCGGTGAAGCAAAACACCCCGCGGCTTGAACACCGCGGGGCGTGTGTGTACGGGTCTGATTCTCGAGAACGGGAGAGGTTACGGGCAGCCGGCGCCGAACGCGCTGAGGAACGAGAGCACGTCGCTGAAGTCCCAGACGCCGAACGGGGCGGCCAGGTCAGCGGACGCGTCTTCACCACCGAACGCGGTCAGGAACGCGAGCACGTCAGAGAAGTCGAGCACGTTGAACGGCTCGGCCAGGTCGGCCTCGTTGCAGCCGCCCAGCTCGCCCTGGATCAGGCACAGGTCGTCCCAGTAGATTGTCCCCTCAGCGTCCATCCCCGAAGCGGGATCCCAGAAGCGGAAGGGGAGAATCGAGACGCTCGTCGCGTAGGGCGGGAAGTCGCCGACCGCCAGCATCTGCTCATCCGTAAACGTTTCCTCGAACCTGACCCACTCCCCCGCCGTCGCGCTCTGCGGCACGGCAAACTCGACGGAGGTGTAGATCGAGAAGTTCGGTGGTTCGCGCCGGAACTCGAGCTTGATGCCCACGATCGCGTCGTTGGCCAGCGCCTCGCCCTCGGGGACGAGGTAGTACCCGATGATGTGAACGTCGCCGCCGAGGTACTCGTAGTCCGGGTCGTACAGGTCGCTGCCATCGGGCAGGAAGAAGTTGGTCGTGAGCCCCTGGAACGCCTCGCCCGCGCCCGAGGCGGGCCCGATCTTGATCGACTTGGAGCCGGTTCGCACAAACCCGTCCGGGTCGCTGCTGTCCACCCAGTCACCGGAGTCCACGTTGACCCCCTGCCATCCCAAGGGCAGGCCAGACAGCCCCGCCTCTTCAAAGCCGGGGTTGGTGATGAGGTTGGTGTCGTCGTTCGCGAGGCACTGGCCCGCGAGGGCGCCGAGAACGGCCCCCGTGAGTGCGATCGATCTTGCTCTCGTGCGCATCTTCGGATCTCCTTCCAATACTGATGGCGTGCGTGATCTCCAACGACTCCGGCCGCCGCCACGCACCAATGTAAAGCTTTACATCCGCGTTTACAAGGGCCTGCTCGCATTCTTTTGGCCCCCGTACACAACCCGCCCAGATGGCGTGTTGCTCAAATCTCATGGTTCCGGACCCGCCTGCGCTACCGGGAGTTTCCGTGGGGCAGGTCGTGCGACGCTCTCTGCCTGGCGCCGGGTTATCACACGCCACGGGCGCCCAGTTACTGGCGACTCAGCGAGGTGCGGCCGGCGCCGAACGCGCTCAGAAACGCGATCACGCCCGTGGAGCCGTGGCTCACCGTCGGAGCGCCTCCGTGTCGTGCTGCCCGATTGTCCCGGTCGGTTCGAACGAGCCGCCCGCGGACGCTGCCCGTCCCGGGTCACCGTGGACCAGTCAGCTTCGCACGGCGGCGCTGCGGCGGTCGATCCAAGAAAGCCGAGCGCAAGGGCGGCCATTCCTGAGCCACTCTGGTAAAGACTGACGCCCAGCTAGTCGGCGTTTGCGGAGGCGTAGTGGAATGGCGGCCGTGGACCCTCAAGGGTGGGGGTGTCGTAGCCTCGGACGAGCATGATGTTGAAGGCGAGAGCGTCCCCCGCGACGAGTGACGGGCCGTATGTGTCCGCGGGATAGGCGGCGCGGCCAGCGTCGGCGAGGCCGGCAGTCGGGCTGGTCTGGTATGCGCTGGCGCACCCGGTCAGGACGAGGGGGGCGGCAGCGAGTACGAACCCGGTGTGGCGGCGTCGCATGAGTGAACTCCTCCAGGGGACAGACGTGGGCGACATCGGGTTTCCCCGGTGGTCGCTGGAGGTGACTTCGGCGCCTTCTGCGCCATCCGGGTCCGGGGAAGGGGATTTCGCGGGTCGTCTGGTTCCGAGAAGCGTGAACTGTGATCCAGCCGTGCTATCCTCACCAGCACGGGGGAGTTGTGGCGACGCCCGTGTCGGGCGATCGTGCCGGGCACGGAGGGCGCATGGGTACCAGCATCCGTTCAGTGACGATTACAACGGCTCTGACGGTTTGCGCGCTCGCCCCGCGATTGGCGATCGCGAGGGTCGGGAGCGTCGCTCCGCCGAACGAGGTCGGGGCGGCGGCGCGCGAGGTAGACGTCGAGCCAACACCCGAGCGTGATGGCCTGGCGTACCCGGTGAGTGACTTCGTGTTCGAGTACGCGCTGTCGCACCCGGATCTTCCACTCGCAGAGGTGTACGAGCGGATCGAGGTACCTCTGGTGCTGACGAGTGAGGGGTACATCGGCCCGATTGACGGTGTGCCAGCCGTAACCGTGCGGCTGGGCGAACTCGACGGATCCCAAGCGAAGGTGTTCTACGGCAGTGCGATCGCAGCGATCACCCGAGCGGTGCGGGACTACCTTGAGGTCGAGCACGGGCTGATCGGACAGCTCGTGACGCCAATGGCGACGGAGATCAACTTCGAGGCAGACCGGAGCGACCTACGCCCCCCGGGCGACACACGCCTCACGATCCAGATCTGGCGGGCGGCCATCGGGGAGGTGCGGACGCTCGGCTTCGGGCGCCGCCTCGGGCTCGAGAACATGGACGCCGATTCGGAGAACCGGATCAATCACCCGAAGCACAAGCTCGTGCTGGAGCGTTCCCCGGTGCACGAGGGAGACCTGCTCAACCGGAAGCTGATCGATCGGCGCGTGCAGTTTCTGAACCGACGCCCGAGCCGTCGAGTGGACGTGGGGATCGGCCCGACGGGGCAGGCGGGCGAGGTTGTGCTCGACTACATGATCACCGAGCCCAAGCCCTGGCTGGTGTACGGACAGGTGTCGAATACGGGCACCCAATCGACGGACGAATGGGTGTACCGCCTCGGGCTGATTCACAACCAACTGACCGGGCGCGACGACGTCCTGCAGTTCGACTACACGACCGCCGGTTTCACGGATTCCCATTCCCTCTTCGCCAGCTACGAACGCCCGTTCGAGGGCAATGAGCGGGTGCGCTGGAAGGTGTACGGGGGCTGGAACGAGTACACCGCGTCCGACGTGGGTTTCGTGGGCTTCGACTTCAAGGGCGAGGGCTACCAGGCCGGGGGCGAAGTCGCGTGGAACGTCTGGCAGGACGGGCCAGCGTTCCTGGATCTGGTCGGCGGCGCCCGGTATCAGCACGTGAGCGTCAATAATGAACTCGCGTTCACGATGGGGAGCAGCGGATTCCTGCTTCCCTACGTCGGTGTGCGGGCCGAGCGGGTCACGCCGATCCACAGCCTGCTGGCCGAACTGATGCTCGAGACCAATATCTCGGGCGTGAGCGATGAGGACGACCTTGTGACGCTCGGGCGGACCGGTGTCACCGACGACTTCTCGGTGCTGCGCGGGCAGCTGAGCTACTCGTTCTTTCTCGAGCCGCTGCTCAACCCCGCGGGCTTCGAGGGGCGCAAGAGCCGCGATCAGATGACCCTGGCGCACGAGGTGTGGCTCAGCGCACGGGGACAGATTTCTTTCGGCGATCGCGTCGTGCCCAACTTCCAGCAGACCGCCGGCGGCTTCTACACCGTCCGCGGGTACGACGAGTCGCTGGCGGTGGGCGACGACGTGATCATCGCGACCGCCGAGTACCGCTTCCACCTGGGCAAGGCGCTCCCGGAGGGGGCGGAGCTGGACTCGCTGTTCGGGCGTCCGTTCCGGTCCCGCCGCTCCCAGCCCTACGGCTCGGCCGACTGGGACGTGATCCTCCGGGCCTTCATCGACGCCGCCGGGACCCACAACAACAACAAGCCCTCATTCGAGCGCAACGAGACCCTGGTGGGCGCTGGCGTCGGTATCGCGGGACGCCTGAAGAACAACCTCAGTGCCCGCGTGGACCTGGGGTGGGCGCTACAAGATGCCGGTCCCATGACCAACCGCACGGAAGCGGGCGACCTTCGCGTCCATTTCGTCGCCTCGTTCACCTTCTAGAGCCGCCCTGTTCTGGATCAGAACTGGGGCGGGAGCCCCCGCGTATCGAGTTGTGACGCCGCGGGCCGATCGGGGCCCGAGAACGCTTCCCATCTGTACGGAGCCGAAGAAATGAAGACTCGAACCGACGGCGTGATGAGACGGTCGCTGCAGTGCTTCCTAGTGGCCGGGATCTGCGCTTCGCTGGCCTCCGCGGGACCCGAGGGCGCCGAGATCGTCAACGGGACCGCGACGTTTGTGCACAACGGCGTCCTCACCCGCATCTGGGTCTCCGACGGGGCGATCATCAACTACGCCAGCTTCAACATCGCCACGGGCGAGACCGTTCGCTTTATCCAGCCCGGCGCGAACGCCAGAGTCCTCAACCGAATCCTCGGCGCCGAGCCCACCCGGATCGATGGCAACCTGATCTCCAACGGCCAGGTTTACATGGTCAACCCCGCGGGCGTGGTCTTCGGCCAGGGAGCGGTGGTCAACGTTGGCGCCCTTTACGCCGCCGCCGCGAACATCTCCGATCAGGACTTCGTCGCCGGCAACAACCACTTCACCGGCGCCAGCGGGAGTGTCGTCAATCACGGCTACATCTCCAGCGACTTCGTCGCGCTCATCGGCGGACGCGTCGCCAACCACGGCCAGATCAAAGTCGGCGACGGCGCGGTTGTCATGGCCGCGGGCGAGGACATCCTCATCGGCGAACGCTTCGGATCCCTCTACGTCCGCGTCGAGGGCGCCCCGGACCGTGTTCCGGGCTCCACGCTCGGGTCCAGCGGCGACGCGGGTCTGGACATGGCGGCCGGTGATGTTTTCTCACTCGCCGCGTGGAACACCGGGACCATCCAGGCCGGCACGACCCACGTCGAGGCGAGCCACGGCAGGACCGTCGTCTCGGGCGTCATCGACGCCGCGGACCGCGGCGACGGCATCGGGATCGGTGGCGATGTCCGCCTCCTAGGCCAGACGGTCGAACTCCGCGGCGCCACCATCGACGCCTCGGGCAAGTACGGCGGGGGCAACATCTGGGTCGGCGGCGATCTCTCAGGCTCGGGCGACATGCGCCGCGCCCGGTGGACCCTCATCGACGCCAACTCCTCCCTCTCCGTGGACGCCCGCAACCACGGGCATGGCGGGCGGGCGATCATCTGGTCCGACCGCGGCACGGTTGTCGATGGCCAGATCTACGCCCGCGGCGGGAGGCACTGGGGCGACGGCGGGTTCGTCGAGACCTCCAGTCTCGGCGGCCTTCACCTCTCAAATCCCGTGAACGCGTCCGCGACCAACGGCAAGGGCGGGCACTGGCTCATCGACCCCACCGGCATCCTGATCTTCCCCGGCTCGGGCGGGTCGCTGACCGTCGGCGGCGGGTTTGTCCAGGCCGCGGGCGCTGTGACCTCGGCCTCCATCGGTGACGCCGTGATCAACGCCGTCCTCAACATGGGGATGGACCTCACCATCACCACCGACAACCCCGCGGCCAGCGTCAACGGCAACATCGAGCTCCAGTTCGGCGCCAACATCATCAAGTCGATGGGCGGCGACGCGACGCTGACGCTGCGAGCGGCGGACAACATCGTCCTGTACGGGGATGTCCTGAGCTCTTCGGGCGTTCTCAATCTGAATCTCATCTCAGGCGACCCTGCTCAGGCGGGTCAGCTCGGGCACACGCCTGTCGGCCTGACGGCGATGACCGGGAGCATCGACCTAAACGGCGGGGCGCTCTCGGTTGCGGCGGACTGGGTATATGTGGCGCCGCAGAACTTCCTCGGCGCCCCAGTCGAGATCCACGCCCAGACGATCGACTTCCTCGCACGCAACGCCGGGAATATCCTCGTGCAGGGCGACCTGTTCTTCGACGGGCAGCTCGCCGGGACCGAGTTTGGCGTCCGCATGATCGGCGGCGCCATCGACATCCACTCGCTCCTGCAATCCGGGGCAGGCTCGCAGAGCGGGGCGCAGTTCCAGAACTCGGGACGCCTGTCGCTGTTCCCCACCGCCGACCTGCGGCTCACGGGTCCCTTCGAGCAGATCGGCTCGGACGTCTGGCTCGGCGCCGACATCTCGACTACGCAGGACTCGATCCTCTTTGACGGTGATATCACCCTGCTCGACAGCGTACTCCTGGACACGGGCGACGCGCTGGCCACCGGCTCGCAGGTCGTCCGCTTCGGCGGCGCCATCGACAGCGCAACCTCGGGCATGTTTGCCGGACCTCACAGTCTGAGCGTGGACGCCGGCGGCGGAACGCTCCTGCTCATGGGCGACGTCGGCTCCCTTGGTCAACTCGCCCAGATCACCCTGCGCGGACGCGAGACGACCATTCAGAGTGTCTACACGACCGGACAGCAGACCTACACCGCCGATACGCTCCGGATGCAGGGCGCCGAGCTGATCAGCTCGCTCGCCGGGCGTATCCGGGTTCTGGACGAGTCGTTGCCGGCATCGAGCTTCGTCGGCAACACAATCCTCGAGAACGACGTGCTCGTGCGCACCGCCGGCGCCGCCGGGGATAACGTTGTCTTCCGCGGCACGGTCGACTCGATGACCCCGGGCGGGCACACGCTCGCGGTTGACGCCGGGGCGGGCGGGCTCGTCACGTTCGTCGGCTCGGTCGGCGCGGGCGGTCCCGGTCATACCCTCGATACCCTCCGAACCACAGCCCTGGAGACCCGCTTCTGGGGTCCCGACGTCATGACGCTCAACGGCATGACCTTCCACAGCCCCGTTGAAATCGCTGGGGCAAGCACAACCTTCGACACCGGCCTCGGGACCGGCTTCTTCAACGGGCACGTGTACTCCCGAGAGGGCGTCTTCGCCGATATCGCCTTCGCCTATATGGGCGACGCGTCGATTGGCCTGGGGACGGCGCGGGCCCCGTTCGTGTTTGCCGGCAACCTCGGCGACGTTGGAACCGGCGCCTTCAACCGAGCGTTCAACTCGATCACCCTCGGTGGTGACCTGACCGACCCCGCCGCGTCCGCGTCCTTCGTCTTCGCCAACGCCGACCTGCTGCCCAACGGTCTGATCGACGCAGGCTCGCTCGACACGACCACCACGCACCGCCTGGTCACGCGCGGCGAGGGGCTGTTCACGGGCCTCGGGCAGAAGATCACCGCCTTCGGCAATCTCGAGATGCTCGCCACCGGCCCCGCCGACGGGACGCGGGCAACCCTCCAGTTCGGTGACGTCAACGTGCTGGGCGACTTCAGCGCGACGGCGACCGATCCGGACGGCTCCCGCATCGTCTTCCGCGTGCGTGATGCGGGCGAGATCGAGAGTTCGCTGACCGAGCAGCTGCGCCTGATGGGGCTGCCCGCCGACCTGCTCGCCGATCAGGGCATGGAAGTAATCGCCGGCGGCGAGATCCACCTCTCGGCGGATCGGTTCGAGGTCTTGCAGCCATTCCCGGGCGCCGGTTACCAGCTTGCCTTCGCGAGCGACTCGGGCACAACGGTTGCAACCGGCGACCAGGTGATCCAGTTTCCGGGGACCGTGAACGTAGACCTGTTCCGTTCGGCGCTCAACACCGGTCAGCTCTACCCCTACGACCTGACATTCGCGTCCACCCCCCCCGGCGGTCCGGACCTGGGACTCGCGTTCATCGACGAGGCGCAGTTCGAGCCGGGCTACACGGACCGGTACCTGGCCGAGCGCGAGGTGCTTCAGGAGTTGAGATTGTCGCCGCGTGATGTGAGCGTGGGCGAGAATCTGAACGGCGTGCGGACGGGCCGCAAGCTGATCTCGGACTACCCGTCTCGGACGCAGCCCGACCCTGACCGAGGGGATTACGCGGTTGCAATTGAGAGAGTGAGCCGCCCGGCGATCGCGCGCCTGACCGCGGCGTACATCGCAGTGTTCGGCGAGCGGATCGCCGACGAAGGTCCGGCATCACCCCGTGCGAACGACGAAAGGATCGCGCGGGTCCTGGGCGGCGCGTGGGATCGTTTCGAGCAGTCCAGCGCCGAGCCCACCGAGTTCCACGCGTGGCTCGAGGAGCGAGCAATGAGTGACGACGAGGCATCGCAGGCGTTGGTGGCACTCACTTCCCTGCGCGACGTGCTGGCACGGCTTGATCAAGTTGAACTGACGAGGTTCGAGCGCCGGATGGCCGCGGAACGGGTGCTGGAGCGCGTACGATCGGGGAAAGTCGGGAGTGAGGAGTTCCGCGAAGCGGTGGGAGGGGAAAGGGTCGTCGCGGCGCGCTGAGAGGTTTGATTGACGCACGGGACCCGCCGATGGCCGTGTTGCAACGGTGATAAAAACCGTCAGGCCTGTGCCGTACGATTTTGGCGTGGCTTCGGCGAAGCTGGCGAGTGTATGCCTGGATAAAGCAGAGCGACGCGGACCTGGGGGCGTGTGATATTGTGTACGCGTGGCCACTCAGGCTTCAGCCCAGCCGGCGCAACGCCATGACCAGATCCACTACAATCCCCTTGGAGTTACTGAGCCGTTTCGGTAGCCTAACACGATTGACAGGTTGACCCAAACTTCGTTGACGTGCTTCCTTCGACTCGGGGCCATCTGCTGTAACGCCTCGGCGGTCGATCTGTTCGACGCGACAACGGGCACAACACCCGCAGACCAGGGCTGGCTCTTCCTCGCCAACCCGATCCTGACCCACTCCGTCGCTCAGACCCCGGGCCCGGTGTTCACCACGCTCGACTCAACCGCCCCCCGATCGGATCAGGGCGGGTACTTCAGCGCCTTCCACCCGGATCTCCCGGCGCCGCTCGACCGGTCCGTCGGGTTTGCGGTCCGGATCGGGCTCCGCATCAGCGCGGAAGGCCACGACGCGCGAGATGACAACACCGACGGGCTGGATGATCGCGCGGGGTTCAGCCTGATCGTGATCTCGAGCGACCTGCTCGGCCTGGAACTCGGTTTCTGGGAGAACGAGATCTGGGCGTACGCGGACGATTCAGCCGCGCCCGGGGACCTATTCACCCACGCCGAGGGGATCGCGTTCGACACAACCGCCGGCGTCACGGATTATGCGATCTTCATCCATGGCGCCGCCTACACCCTGCAGGCGAACGGGCAGACGATCCTGTGCGGGCCACTCCGCGACTACTCCGCCTTCACCGGCGCGGCAGACGTCTACGAGACGCCGAACTTTGTGTTCTTTGGCGACGACACCGCCTCCGCCGAGTCCAGGTCGGAGATCGCCTACCTCTCGATCGAGGACGCAGCGAGTCCTTGTCCGGCCGACCTGGCGCCGCCCTGCATGACGCTGGATTTCACGGACGTGATCGCCTTCCTCTCCGCGTTCGCCGGGGAGCAACCACAGGCCGACCTCGCCCCCCCGTCCGCCGTCTTTGATTTTTCCGATGTTCTGGCGTTCCTCACGTCGTTCGACGCCGGGTGCGGGTAGTCCCAGCCGAGGCGGACCACCGCCCCGCAGCGCGATCAAGATCCGCCTCCGAAACGCTCAGCGCGTGCGGGCCGCTGACGGAGTTACGCCCCACGCGTCGCACGGCTGTTACCATTCACTCGCCAGGATTGGCGTGGCCACGCTGAGAGAAAGGACGCGATGCTATCCTGCCGAGCCCCATACACCCAGATGGCTTGTCGCGCGAACCTCTCTGTGCCGGTTCGAACTCTTGCGATCTTGGTCGCGATCATGTTCGGAGCCGAATCGGCGGTTGCTCAGCAAACCGATCCCGGCGTAACCTTCCGTCTCTACGAGGTCGCCGATGACCCGAACGAGATCCCGACGCTCGCGCCGGACCAGACTCCCAACGTGGATCAGCTGCGTGAGCACATCGACTACCAGTACGACGACTTCGCCGCCGTCTCGGCGCCATTCGTCACGCACGTCATCGCCAAGCTCCTGATCACCGCGCCCGGTGAGTACCGCTTCCGCCTCACCAGCGACGACGGTTCTCGACTCGCCATCGGCACTCAGGTCGTGCTACGCAACGACGGGCGCCACGCGTCGGTCTCACTCACCAGCGATCCCCGCCGGCTCGAGGTCGGCGCCTACCCGCTCTTTGTCGAGCACTTCGACCATGTCGGCGACCGGGTACTCCGTCTCGAATGGCTTCCCCCCGGCGCCAGCGACTTCGCCCTCATTCCCACGGCGAACCTGCGCGCCAACCGAGATCTCACCCGCGTGACCTCGCCGGGCGTCAAACGAGTTGAGGGTGCGCGCCGCCCGGGCGACCGCACGCCCCTCCTCGACGTCCACCCCGGGTGGACCCTCTCCACCATCCGCCCGCCCGGTTACGAGCCCAAAGTCGGGGCCATGGCCTTCCTCCCCGACGGGCGACTGGTCATCGGCACGTTCGACCCCCTCCAGCGCGATGACCGAGAGCTCCCCGACATCGAGTCCAAGGAGCCCGACGCCCTCTACGCGCTGGCCAACCTCGACGCCGACGATCCCACCCAGATCACCCGCACCCGAATCGCGAGCGACCTGTACGAGCCCACGGGCCTGTGTGTCGTGGAAGGCGTCCTCTACGTCGCCAACCGGCGCGGCGTCGAACGCCTCCTCGACACCGACGACGACGGCTTCTTCGAGACCCACCAGATCATCGGCCAAGGCTGGGAGGCCTGGAACTACCACCAGTTCGCCTTTGGCCTCCTCCACCGCGACGCCAAGCTCTACACCGCCCTCTCCACCGCCATGGCCCCGCCCGGCTGGGAGGGCATGAAGGAGAACGCCGGTCCTAACGGGCCGATGCGCGGCGGCATCGTCGAGATCGACATCGAAACCGGCGACACCCGCATGATCATCGGCGGCGTGCGCACGCCCAACGGCCTCGGCTTTACCGCCGACGGCGCCATGATCTACCTCGACAACCAAGGCACATGGATGCCCTGCAACCAACTCTCCGAGATCATCCCCGGGCGTTTCTACGGGCATTATAACTGGACGAGCTTCGTCCCCAAACTCGCCCAGCGCTTCCCCAACGGCGGACACCCCAGCATGCTCTCGGACCGCCCACGCACGCCTGCGGCCGTCCTCATGCCACAAAACGAGGTCAGCAACTCGCCGACCCAGCCGCTTCTCATCGAGTCGGGTCCGTACGCAGGGCAGCTCCTGGTCGGCGAACTCACCGCCGGCGGCGTGCGACGCGTCATGCTCGAGCGCGTCAACGGGCAGCTCCAGGGCGCCCTCTTTCGTTTCACCCAGGGCCTCGAATCTGGTGTCAACCGCATGGCCTGGGGACCCGACGGCTCGCTCTATATCGGCGGCATCGGCGCGGGCGGCAACTGGAGCTGGCGCGGCACGCAGTTCGGCCTCCAACGACTCACGCCCAATGGCCAGAGCGTCTTCGAGATGCACAGCGTCCACGCCACACCCGACGGCTTCCGTGTCACCTTTACCAAGCCGGTAGCTCGTGATTGGCTCGCGGATCCCGACAACTACGCCGTCAGCTCGTGGACCTACGAGCCGACTGGCGCCTACGGCGGACCCAAGATCGACCAGCGCCCGCACGCCGTCGCCTCCGCGGCGCCGACCCCCGACGGGCGCGAGGTCCGGCTCGTCGTGGACGGGCTCCAGGCTGGACGCTGCTATGCCCTCGTCACCGACCCCGCGAGCGCGGACGACGAAGCGATCTGGTCCACCGAGGCCTGGTACACGCTCAACGTCATCCCACGCCGCGAGCAGAGCAAGGCGTCTTCCATCGCGGGAAAGCCGATCAACCCCGTGAGCGTCGGCGTGGGCGTCCTCCCGCCGGTCGGCGCCGTCACGCTCATGGGGCGCACCACGTCCGCCACGATGCGGTTCGAAGGCAAACCCTTCCCGCCCGAGTCGGTAACACAAGAGCAGATCATCGCGGGCCCAAACTTCATCGCCGTGGGGGAGAGCAGCGGCGACCTCGTCACCACCACCGAGTTCGCCGACGCGCGCATCCATGTGGAGTGGCTCAGCCCGCAGGGCGGCGCGGGACAGCTCGGCGGCAACAGCGGTGTCTATCTCCAGGGACGCTACGAGATCCAGATCCTCAACACCCTCCCCGGCGACGAGCCACCGACCGACAACGAGGCCGGCGCCATCTACGGCGTCAAGCCCGCCGACACCAACGCCTCAGCCGGCCCCGGCGCCTGGCAGGCCTACGACATCTGGTTCCGTGCCCCGCGCTTCGATGGCGCCGTCAAGACCGAGGACGCCCGTGTCACCATCTACTGGAACGGGGTCCTCATCCACGATGATGTCAGCCTCCCGCACGCCACCGGCGCGCAGCAGGCCAACGCCGAGCAGCCCGCCGATGGCCTTGACGTTCAGATTGGCCCATTGCGCCTTCAGGACCACGTCTCCGCGGCGGAAGGACCTGTCCGCTACCGAAACGTCTGGATGGCTCCGATCGAGAACACCCGATACGAACCCGGAGCCTGGACGGACCTGCTCGAGAACACCACCGACGACGGCTGGATGATCCGCGGCGGAAGCGCGACCTACCAGCGCGCCGACGGAAGCCTTACCGGCACGTCCACTCCCCATTCCCCCAACTCCTTCTACACAACCAGAAGCACCTACGCGGACTTCGAGCTCATCTACGAGGCCAAGGTCGATCCCCGTCTCAACTCCGGTGTTCAGATCCGGAGCCACGTCATCGGCGGTCTCGGCAACCGCGCCGGCGGGCTTCGCGGCTACCAGATCGAGATCGATCCCGCCGCCCGTTCATACTCCGCGGGGATCTACGACGAACAACGACGCGGCTGGCTGCACCCGTTGCACGCCGCCGAGTACGCCAGGCGAGCCTTCCGTCCAGGAGAATGGAACAGTTTCCGCGTCGAGGCGACTGGCCCCATTATCCGCACCTGGATCAATGGCGTTCCGGCCGCCGAGATCTTCGACGCGGCGACGCCCGAAGGGCACATCGGCTTCCAGGTCCACGACGTCGGCGACCTCCAAGATCCGCTCCAAGTTCACTTCCGAAACGCGAAGATTCGGCGCCTGATTCCAGGCTCCCCCGGGTCGTTGAGGGGCGCATCGCCGCGCCACGATCGGTAACAGCCTATGCCTTCGGCTCATAAAGTCTGGGAGATGATTGGCGGGTTGCGGAGCCCGCCAGTTCTCCATTGGCGGTACAGCTTGCACCTCTCATGACGAGAAGAGAACCATGCCACCTTTCTATGTGCAACGTCGATTCGCTGAAACTGGCGCAGCCCTGCTCTGTGCGTTTTTTGTCGTGGGGTGCAGCACAGACGCGCGTGAGCCGCCGGCCCCGCCTCCGCCAGAGGTGACCGTCGCGCCCGTGCATACACGCCGGGTGCAGGAGTGGGACGAGTACACCGGGCGTCTTCGCGCTGTCGAAACCGTCGAGATCCGACCCCGGGTGAGCGGGTACCTCCAGACGGTCAACTTCACGGACGGACAGACGGTCAAGCAGGGCGACCTGCTGTTTGTGATCGATCCGCGCCCGTACCAGGCGGTCCTCAACGCCACCAAGGCCGACTTGGCGCGCGCGGAGGTCTCGCTCGCTCTGGCCATCAATGACATGGAGCGGGCCGATCAGCTCCTCGCGAACAGGGCGATCTCTGCCGAGGAATATGACACACGAAGCAAGCAGGTCCAGCAAGCCGAGGCGAGCGTGCAGGAGACGAAAGCCAAGGTCGACTCCGCCGAGCTCGACGTCGAGTTTACCCAGGTTCGGTCCCCGATCGACGGACGAATGAGCAGAAGCCTCGTCGACATCGGCAACCTGATCAGCGGCGGCTTCGAGGGCTCGACGCGTCTCGCGACCGTGGTGTCGATGGATCCAATCCACGCCTACTTCACCGCGAGCGAGCAAGAGTACCTCCGGTACACACGCCTCGCCAGCTCCGGGAACCGCCCGAGCTCACGCGATACCGCCAACCCCGTCGAGATGAGGCTGATCGATGAGACCGGTTTTCCACATCGCGGCGTGATGGACTACGTCGACAACCAGATCGACCCGTCCACCGGCACGATGCAGGGGAGAGCGATCTTTGACAATCCCGACCACGAGCTGATCCCCGGGCTCTTTGTGACGGTACGCCTGCTCGGCGCGGGCGCCTACGACGCCGTGCTCATCCCCGATCAGGCGATCGGCAAGGATCAATCGAACACCTTCGTCGTGGTCGTCGATGACGCGGGGATCGCAACCGACCGGTCGGTCACGCTCGGGCCCATCGTCGACGGGCTCCGGGTCGTCCGCACGGGTCTCAGCAGCGGGGAGAGCGTTGTCATCGAAGGACTCCAGCGGGTGCGGTCGGGGGCCCCGGTCACCCCGGATAGAGTTGATCTTGACGCGTGGCTCACCCGGTTCGATCCCCCCGCGTCCCAGCCCGCCAAGGGCGACGAATGAACTTTTCCCTCTTCTTCATCGATCGCCCGCGTTTCGCCATCGTTATCTCGGTCGTGGTGCTTCTCGTCGGGGCCCTGAGCTACCTCGGGCTGCCCGTGGCGCAGTTCCCAGAGGTCGCGCCCCCGACGATCATCGTCAACGCCGCGTATCCGGGCGCCGACGCGGCGACCGTCGCCGACACCGTTGCCACCCCGCTTGAGCAGGAGATCAACGGCGTCGAGGACATGCTCTACATGGCCTCGCAGTCCACCGGCGATGGCTCGATGCAGCTCACGGTGACCTTCAAGTCGGGCACGGATCTCGACCGGGCCCAGGTGCTCGTCCAGAACCGCGTCGCCATCGCTGAGCCACGCCTCCCCGAGGAGGTTCGCCGCCTCGGGGTCACGACCAACAAGAGCTCGCCGGACCTGCTCATGGTGGTCCACCTTGTCTCCACCGACGACTCGAGGGACCAGCTGTACATCAGCAACTATGCGTTCCTGCAGATCCGGGACGTCATCTCGCGCATCGACGGCGTCGGCCAGGTCCGCTTCTTCGGCGCTCGCGAGTACAGCATGCGCGTCTGGCTCGATCCCGACCGCTTGGCCGGCTTCGGGATGACCGCCGGCGACGTCTTGAAGGCACTCCGCGCCCAGAACGTCCAGGTCGTTGCGGGCGCCCTGGGCCAGCCGCCCATCCCGAGCGGGCAGGCGTTTCAGATCTCGGTCAACGCTCAGGGGCGATTCGCCAACGCAGAGCAGTTCGGAGACGTCGTCGTCAAGACCGGCGAAGACGGGCGGCTCCTGCGCGTACGCGACATCGGGCGGGTCGAGCTCGGCGCCCGCGAGTACACCACGAACAGCTACCTCAACGGCAAGCCCGCCGTCGCCATGGTACTTTTCCAGCGCCCCGGCGCCAACGCAATCACCACGACCAAGTCGGTCATCGGCACGATGGATGAGCTGGCGAAGGACTTCCCGGACGGTTTCGAGCACCGCATCGTCTACAACCCGACCAAGTTCATCGAGGAGTCGGTCGCCGCGGTGATCCAAACGCTCTTCGAGGCGGTCCTCCTCGTCGTGCTGGTCATTGTGATCTTCCTCCAGAGCTGGAGGGCCGCGATCATCCCCCTCGCCGCGATCCCCGTCTCGCTCGTCGGGACCTTCGCGATCATGGGCCCGCTCGGGTTCTCGCTCAACAACCTCTCGCTCTTCGGCCTGGTTCTGGCTATCGGCATCGTGGTCGACGACGCCATCGTTGTGGTCGAGAACGTGCAGCGGAACATTGAGGAGGGTCTCGCCCCCCGTGCCGCCGCCCGCAAGGCGATGGGGGAGGTCTCGGGACCAATCATCGCCATGTCGCTTGTGCTTGTCGCGGTGTTCGTGCCCACCGCGTTCATCAGCGGCATCTCAGGGCAGTTTTACCGCCAGTTCGCCCTGACCATCGCCGGGGCGACCATGATCTCGATGATCAACTCTCTCACGCTCAGCCCCGCGCTGTGCGCGATCCTGCTCAAGGAAAGAGCCGAGAGAAAGGGATTCGTCGCCAAGGCCTGGTGGGTGCTCACCGGCTGGTTCTTCTGGCTGTTCAACAAGACCTTCGACAAGTCATCGGTCGTCTACGCGGCCGCCGTCAGACGCTTGGTTCGTATGTCGGCAGTCGCCCTTGCCGTCTACGTGGGGCTCCTCGGGCTCACCGGCTTCATGTTCAACACGGTCCCGGGCGGGTTCATCCCTGAGCAGGACCAGGGCTACCTCATCGTCGCGATCCAGCTTCCCGAGGGCGCCTCCCTCGAGCGCACGGACCGAGTCGTCCGGCAGGTCTCGCAGATCGTCATGGACACCCCCGGCATCTATGGCGCCGTGGGGTTCGCCGGGTTCTCCGGGGCGACCCGAACCAACGCGCCCAACGCCGCAGCCGTCTTCACGCCCCTCGAGCCGTTCGAGGATCGCGTCAAGCGGGGGCTCTCGTCGTTCTCCATCCTCGCGGATCTCCAGCAACGGCTCGGGGCCGTCCGGGACGCGGGCGCCTTCGTCATCAACCCGCCGGCTGTCCGAGGGATCGGCACTGGCAGCGGGTTCCGCATGCAGGTTCAGGACCGCGCCGGGCGGGGCTTCGAGATGCTGCAGGCGACGATTGAGGAGGTCGTCGGCTCCGCACGCGCCGATGCCGAGATCGTCGGCGCCTTCTCCACGTTCCGCGCGGACACACCACAGCTATTTGTGGACATCGACCGGACCAAGGCGCAGATGCTGGGCGTCCCTGTCGAGAACATCTTTGAAGCGTTGGGCGTCTACCTCGGATCCGCGTACGTCAATGACTTCAGCCTCCTCGGGCGAACGTACCGTGTCACCGCCCAGGCGGACCCCGGATCCCGGGTCTCGCCCGAGGACATCCTCGCCCTGCGAACGCGTAACGAAGAGGGGGGCATGGTCCCTCTCGGGTCCGTTGTGACCCTGCGAGACATCTCAGCCCCCAACCGGGTGATGCGGTACAACATGTTCCCATCGGCAAGCATCGACGGGCGAGGCGCCCCCGGCGTGAGCTCGGGCGAAGCCATCCAGCGAATGGAACAGATCGCCCAATACACCCTCCCCCGCGGCATGTCCTACGAGTGGACCGACCTCGCCTATCAGCAGAAGCTCGAGGGCAACACCGCGATTTATATCTTCCCCCTCGCGGTCCTCTTTGTTTTCCTTCTGCTCGCGGCCCAGTACGAGAGCTGGTCCCTGCCCTTGGCGATCATCCTCATCGTCCCCATGTCCCTGCTCTGCGCGATCGTGGGGGTCTGGTTCCGGGGCATGGATAACAACATTCTCACCCAGATCGGTTTCGTCGTGCTTGTCGCCCTTGCGACCAAGAACGCGATCCTCATCGTCGAGTTCGCCAAGGTCCAGGAAGAAGAGGGCAAGGACCGATTTGCCGCTGTCGTCGAGGCCTGCCGCCTCCGCCTGCGTCCGATCCTCATGACCGCCTTCGCCTTCATTCTCGGCGTGGTCCCCCTCGTGATTGCCACCGGGCCCGCCGCCGAGATGCGTCGGTCCCTCGGTACCACGGTCTTCAGCGGAATGCTCGGTGTCACGTTCTTCGGCCTCTTCTTAACGCCTGTCTTCTACGTGGTCATCCGAGGCGTGGTCACTCGGAACCGGCGGAATAAGCCCGCGACATAACCGCCGTCAGAGCAATATTCGCCGCCAAGGGTGTCCGCAGAGCAAACAGAGCTCAGGAGTACCGGCCGACGAGGTTCTGGCCGCATCCACTTGAAGCGCCGGTGTGCCGGCGCCCTGGCGCTTTCTGGCGAGCCAGTTTCCTTCATGACCCGGTGCGCCCCGACGCACTCCGAGCGAGTCTCAAGTGTCCTCGGCGCTCGCGAGCGATCAGCTCTCTGAACTGGGCGCGCTTACGACGCGTTCGGCTTCGGGCCCGATGATCTTCAGAAGTTTGCCCTACGGCGCACCCAGCGGTCGGTTGGGAGTGAATGCGAAGAGGTTCAGATGTCGCCGGATGCGGGGTCGCTCGGCGAAGACGATGGCTCAGTCAGGACCACCGCAATCGGAACACTATGAAGTGTGAGTAACGCGGCGACGTGAGGGTGCGTTCGGAGATATCCGGGCTCCCGGGAGCAGTCGAAATCACGGCATCCGCGGGGCCGGGTTTCATAAATACGACAGCGCCCCTGATCAGTTACATGTGGGCAGCGATTGTCTTCAAACGGAAGGACAGAGCCATCATCGAGGAGAACTCCCCGATGGCCGGTGCAGCAGGTACCCTCGCAGTCAACGCACGGCAGTACTACCACAATCGCCGCACGAACTCGGCGGCGATCGGCGTATGAGGCCTGATTGATTCAGGAATGGGTGCGGCGTGACCTTCGATCACAGAGTCTATCAGGGGCTTTCCGCTCGCGAGTGGGATCACCCCGAAATCCCGGGCATGCCCCATGTTCATGACATACTCCATTTCGCTGTCAACAACGGTCAGACCCATATGACCGGCCGAACTCCCCTGGGCTGCCCCCTCTAACCCGGCCCGGTTCGAGTGTTGGCCTCGGGCGTCGAGTTCCTGAGCAGCATCGTTCTTTGGGAGATACGCCGAGCCGGTGGCGCGGAAGAACGCGGCAAACCGCCGCAAATCGGTCTGCGCCAGCAAACACTCGGCCATCGGCTTGACTTTCGCCTAGGGGCCGCCGATAGTGTCCTTGTGAGTCTACATAAAAAGCCACCAACACCCAATGCCTTGGTCTCACAGACTTCTGAGTACGCGTTGAGGGCGGTTATCCATCTCGCACAGTTGCCCGCCGGCACACCAGCCGCCGCGATCGGCGTCGCCGAGGCCATCCGGGTGCCCGTGGGGTATCTTCAAAAGATTCTCCGCATGCTCGCGCGTGCGGGCATTCTCGACGCGCAGCGAGGCGCCGGTGGGGGATTCTCTCTCGCGAAGGTCGCCTCGGCGATCAGCGTGCTCGATGTGCTCCAAGCGACCGATAGCGATGTTTCCCGCATCGAGCGCTGCCCACTCGGCATACCGGGACACACGCGCCTCTGCTCACTCCACAGGCTCCTTGACGATCAGATCGCGGAGATTCGGCAGACCTTTGCGACCACTTCGATTGCCGACTTGCTCGCCGATCAGGATGTCAGCTCGGGTCTCTGCTCGCCCGCCGGGGTCCAGGACTTGAAGGTCCGCCGATCCACCACAGACGCCCGCAGGCCATCCAAGAGAGAACCAACGTAGTTCCGTCTGGTCCGATGGGCAGGAGTTGTATTTTGCGGCCAAAGTGGACATGTAGAGACACAACGATACGATGAGATGGAGCATGCCTCGGCCCTCCCTCTCCCCGTCCTCCCAGGAGCACCCGAATGAACTCCCCGAACAAGCCTCACGCCCACGCATCCGCGCCAGATCCGTATCTGCTGCCGGCACTCGGAGTGGCCGTTGTGGTGATCTTCACCCTCCCCGTGATCATCGCGCTGGCCTCGCTCGGGCGTCACTCCATCGCAGCGGAACAAGAGCAACGAGCGGTCGCCAGTGTGCCGGCGCCCTTGACAGGCGAGGCGCTGGGCGCGGCGACCTTCCAGCAGTCCTGCGTCGTGTGCCACGGCCCCAACGCCGAAGGCGTCCCGGGACTTGGCAAGCCGATCCGCAACAGCGCGTTCGTCCAGTCGGCAACTGATGACGAGCTCTTCAACCTGATCGTCGGGGGCCGAGCCGTCGATGACGCGGCGAACACGACCGGGGTTGCCATGCCACCGCGCGCCGGGAATCCCGCCCTGACCGACGCGTCCTTGCATGCCGTCGTTTCCTATGTCAGAACACTTCAGGACCCGAATGTCCCGACCGCCTCAATCGATCCATGGACCAACATTCCGCATCCCTCTCACGAGGCATCGACGGAGACCGCCATCGGCCAGCCCGAGTTCATCGCTTCCTGCTCGGCTTGCCACGGCAGAGCAGGCGAGGGCCTCGACGGGCTCGGCAAACCGCTTGCCAAGAGCGAGTTCGTCAGATCCAGAACGGACAAGGAAATGATGACATTCATCAAAACTGGGCGCCCCATTTGGGACGCGGCCAACACCACGGGCGTGGACATGCCCGCCAAGGGCGGCAACCCCGCCCTGTCAGACGACGACATGCTCAAGATCGTTCAGTACATCCGTTCGCTGCAAGTCGACGGGTGAAATGCTCTCGCGAGCGAGTGATCGCTCCATATGGAAGGACCGGAGTCATGAGAAACCAGAATCGGTTCGGAACTGGCGCGGGCGCTCTCGCCCTTGCCGCGTTCCTCGCGTGTCCTACATCGGGCGCCTCGGCACAATCGATGTCCGACGTGCAGCGCATCGCGAAAGAACGCGGTCTCAGCACGGGCGACCTGCTCGCCGCCGCCAAGACCTTCACCCCCAGCGGCATGAAGGACGAGTACATCATCTTCTCCTCGGGCGGGCACAGCGGCCAGGTCTTTGTCATCGGTGTGCCCTCGATGCGGATGCTCCGATCGATCGCCGTCTTCACACCCGAGCCCTGGCAGGGCTGGGGGTACGGCGTGGGCAATGAGATCCTCAAAGAGGGTGACGTCAACGGAAAGGCGAATCTTTGGGGCGATACCCACCACCCCGCCCTGTCCGAGACCGAGGGCGACTACGACGGCCAATGGCTCTTTATCAATGACAAGATCAACGCCCGAGTCGGCGTCATCGACCTCCGCGACTTCGAGACGAAGCAGATCGTCAAGAACCCGCTAACGGTCAGCGATCACGGCGGCACCTTCGTCACGCCCAACACCGAGTACGTCATCGAGGGAGGTCAGTACGCCGTGCCCTGGGGCGCCGACTACGCCCCCATCAGCGAGTACAAGGAGAAGTACAAGGGCTCGGTCACCCTGTGGAAGTTCGACCGCAAGAAGGGCCGGATCGACAAAGCTCAATCCTTCGCGATCGAACTGCCCCCGTACTGGCAGGACCTCACCGACGCGGGCAAGGGCGTCAGCGACGGGTACATGTTCCTCAACTCCATCAACACCGAGATGGCGACCGGCGGCATCGAGAACAAGAATCCCCCCTTCGAGGCCGGCGTCAGCATGAACGCCACCGATTACCTGCACATCATCAACTGGCGCAAGGCCGAGAAGGTGTACAAGAGCGGCAAGGTCACCCAGATCAAGGGCTTTCCCGTCATCACGCTGCAGACCGCGATCGACGAGGGCCTCCTCTACCTCACCCCCGAGCCTCGCAGCCCGCACGGCGTTGATGTCGCTCCCAACGGTGAGTTCATCGTCGTCTCCGGAAAGCTCGACCCGCACACCACCATCTACTCCTTCCCCAAGATCCTCGGCGCCATCAAGAACAAGACGTTCTCGGGCAAGGACGAGTTCGGGGTCCCCGTGCTGGACTTTGACACCGTCGTCGAGGCCCAGGTCGAGGTCGGCCTCGGCCCCCTGCACACCCAGTTCGGGCCCGACGGGTACGCCTACACCTCACTCTTCCTCGACTCGGCCGTCGCCCGATGGACTATGGGCGGCGCCTATGGCAAGGGCACCCCGGAGCCGGACTGGACCCTGGTCCACAAGACCCCGGTCCAGTACAACGTCGGTCACATCGGCGTCGCCGAGGGCGACACCGTCAGCCCGGACGGCAAGTACCTCATTGCCTTCAACAAATGGTCCGTTGACCGCTTCTTCCCCCCGGGCCCGTTGCTTCCCCAGAACTTTCAGCTCATCGATATCTCTGGCCAGGGCGCCGACATGCCGGTAATCTACGACATGCCCATCGGCGTCGGTGAGCCGCACTACGCCCAGATCATCAAGGCCGACAAGCTCAACCCCTGGACCGTCTACCCCGAGATCGGCTGGGACCCGCAGACCCAATCACTCGATCCCTGGGCCCCCAAGCCCAAGATGGAGCGCGTCGAACGCAAGGACGACGGCACGGTTGAGGTCTACATGACCGCCATCCGCAGCCACTTCTCGCCAGAGCACATCAACGTGAAGGAAGGCGATAAGATCGTCTGGCGCATCACCAACATCGAGCGGGCCATCGACGCCACCCACGGCTTCGCCGTCCCGCAGTACAACATCAACCTCAGCCTCGAGCCCGGCGAGACCGCCAAGTTCGAGTTCATCGCCGATCGCGCCGGCGTCTTCCCCTTCTACTGCTCCGAGTTCTGCTCAGCGCTCCACCTCGAGATGGTGGGGTATCTCATGGTAGAACCCAAGGAATAGCACCACCGTTCCTGTCCGGGCCGAAAGGCACGGACAGGCATTCGACGCCACGTGCCCTCATGACCAGCTCACACAGCTCCAGAACCCAGGACGCACGCATGTCAGACTCCTTCATCGGACGAATCGTCGGTCCCCGGGTCACGCCCGAAGATCTCACCAGGCGCGGCCTCCGCTACAGCGTTCCGGGATTTCTGCTTCTCGTGGCCCGCGTCCTTATCCTCGTCTCGCTCTTTCTGCCGTACTGGCACATGGAGCTTGTGGCCCCGCAGTACCCCAATAACCTGCATCTCACGGCGCACGTGAACCAGCTCTCGGGTGACGTCGCCGAGATCGACGGCCTCAACCACTACATCGGCATGCGCCCACTGGGCGAGGCCGCGCAGTTCGAGCGGAGCGTCGGGGTCTACCTGCTCATCCTCCTGGTCGTCCTCCTCGAGCTGGCCGCGTGGATCCACAGCAAGTGGGCTGTCCTGCTCGTCCTGCCCGCGGTTCTCTTCCCGGCGATCTTTCTGGTGGACCTGCATCTCTGGATGAGTCACTTCGGCCAGAATCTCGACCCCGACGCACCGCTCTCCAACTCCATCCAGCCCTTCGTCCCGCCAGTTCTGGGCACGGGCACGGTCGGGCAGTTCAAGACCGTCGCGTCGCCCGGCGTCGGGCTCATCCTTGCAACCGTGGCTTCGGGCACGATGCTTGTTGCCCTGTTCTTCCACCGCCTCGCCTATCGACCGCTGACCAGGTCCAAGCGAATCGAGCAGAGCGAATGAGCCGCCGCCTGCTTATCGTGCTGACCGCCACACTGATCGCGCGCACGACGTTCGCGACCACCCAGCCATCACCCAGAGACAGCGCGTCGATTCTCGCGATGATCGACCGCGCTCCAGAGGGCGCCCGCGTCCTGGTGCCCCCCGGACAGTACTCGGGCCATCTCCACATCGGAAAGACCGTCTCGCTGGACGGTGGGGGGCTTGTAACCATCGACGGAGGCGCCGACGGGACCGTCGTAGAGATTTCCGCGCCCGGCGTGACTTTCAGTGGATTCACTGTCCGAGGCTCGGGCACGCGTGTCGAGCGTGAGCCCGCCGGAATCCGAGCGACCGCGCCAGGCGTGACCATCGAAGACTGCGTCCTCGAAGACGTGCTCTTCGGCATTGACCTCAAGGGCGCTGCGAACTCAAGAGTTCAGCGCAACACCATCAGCGGGAAGGACCTTGAACCTGGAAGGCGCGGTGACGGCATCCGCCTCTGGTGGAGTCCTGACTGCACCGTTCAGGATAACCGGGTCTCCGGATCCCGCGACATGGTGTTCTGGTACTCCGAGAACCTGACAGTCCGACGCAACGAGGTCACGCACAGTCGTTACGGCCTCCATTTCATGTACAGCCACAGCACCACGCTCACCGGCAACGTCCTCAGGTACAACTCCGTCGGCATCTACCTCATGTACAGCAACAACATCACGCTCACAGGGAACACGCTCATCAGCAACCGGGGATCGAGCGGCTACGGCATCGGCCTTAAGGACTGCGACAACATCGTCCTCCAATCGAACGCTCTCCTGGCCAACCGCGTCGGCGCCTATATCGATAACAGCCCTTCCTCCGTTGGATCCACCGGAATCGTGCGGGACAACTTTATCGCCTATAACGAGATCGGTATCCTCCTCACCCCCAACACCCACGATAACGTCATCTCGGGCAACGGCTTCATCGAGAACGAAGAGCAGGCCGGCGTTCATGGGCGGGGTGACCTCACGCTCAACCGTTTCTCCCACCAGGGCCGGGGCAACTACTGGTCGGACTACGCCGGGTTCGATCAAGACGCGGACGGCATCGGCGACCTCGAATACCGTGCGGCGAGCCTCTTTGAGAGCCTGCTCGCGCGAGAACCAAGCCTCCGCCTGCTGGTCCACAGCCCGGCACAACAGGCGATCGAGTTCACCGCCCGTGCTCTGCCCGAGATGCGCCCCGACCCCAAGTTCATCGATCCCTCGCCCCTCATGAAACCTCCGAGCGTCGAAGTCACCGCCCTCCTCAGCTCCAGCCCACGCGGCATGGCCCTGTCTGCGGCCGGGCTATTGCTCGCCGGCGCTGGCGCCCTGTCGCTGTTCGGACGCTCGCCACGTCTGCCCCATCCCGCCGCGATTGCTGGAAGGGAAAGCCGATGATCACCGTCATGAACGTCTCCAAACGATTCGGGCGAGTCGCCGCTGTCGATGATATCTCGTTTGAAATCCAGCCCGGCCAGGCTCTCGCGCTCTGGGGCAGCAACGGTGCGGGCAAGACTACCCTCATCCGCTGCCTCCTCGGTGTGCTCCGCTTCGACGGATCGATACATGTGAACGACGCGAATGTCCGCAAGCGCGGCAAGCTCGCACGATCCCACATCGGGTATGTCCCGCAGGAACTCTCGTTCCATGAAGATACCCGAGTCGCCGGTGCTCTCTCATTCTTCGCCGGTCTTCGGCGATCAGATCTGCGTCGGTGCACCCAACTGCTTGATCAAGTCGGCCTCGGCGGGCAAGATCGCAAGCGACTCCGTGACCTCTCGGGTGGAATGAAACAGCGCCTCGCGCTGGCGGTTGCCATGCTCTCCGACCCGCCGGTCATCGTGCTCGATGAGCCCACCTCGAATCTGGATTCAGAGGGCCGTTCTGAGGTCGTCCGCGCACTGAAGGTGCTCAAAGACGAGGGCAAAACAATCCTATTCGCCTCACACCGAGCCGACGAAGTCATGGCGCTCGCAGCCCGCGTGCTCGTTCTTGATGCGGGCAGGCTCAAGCGAGACACGACGCCCGCCGAGATGTGGTCGGGCGCCGATCAGGTCCGCACCATGAGACTGTGTTTGGCCGACGCGAGTGAGGCCGCAGCGGCCCAGATCCTTCGCGATGCGGGGCATGCGGTGAACCTCAACGGGCGTGGGCTCTGCGTGAACGTTGCTCAGGACCAGAAGGCCTCGCCGTTCCGCGATCTGGCCCGAGCCCAGATTGTTGTCAGAGACTTCGAGCTTCTCGAAGACTACCCGCAGCCGGAGCAGGGGTCATGAGCGCCATCGCCACCAAACCAGCCGAGATCTTGCGTTCCCCCTCGTTCGCACAGGCAACCCTCGCGTTCGCCCGGCGGGAACTGCGCGACGCCTTGGTGAGCCGCTGGTTCCTCCTCTACACCATCGGGTTCGCATTTCTGGCGGTCGCGACATCGTTCATGTCACTGGCCGGTTCGGGCTCGCTCGGCTTCGCGGGGTTCGGACGGACCGCGGCGGGCCTGCTCAATCTCGTGATGCTGGTCGTGCCCCTGATGGCCATGACCGCCGGTGCGACCTCGGTCGCCGGCGAACGCGAGCGCGGCACGCTCATCTACCTCCTGGCCCAGCCGATCTCACCGAGAGAACTCCTCCTCGGGAAGTTCTTGGGGCTGGCGGTCGCGTTGAGCGCCTCGGTCTGTATCGGGTTCGGACTCAGCGCTGCGGTCTTGGCCTGGAGGGCTGGCGGGACCGGGGTCGCCTCGTTTCTCATGCTTGTCGCGCTGACCTGCGTCCTTGCCACCGTGATGCTCTCGGTCGGCCTGCTGATCTCGGTCTGTACGCGCAAAGCGGGGGTGGCCATAGGTGTCGCCGTCTTCACATGGCTGGGATTCGTCTTCCTGAGTGACCTGGGACTGATGGCCGGGACAATCGTGTTCAAACTGCGGGTGCAGGAACTCTTCACGCTCGCCATGATCAACCCGCTTCAGGCCTTCAAGATGTCCGTTGTGACCCAGCTCAACGCCTCGCTCGATGTGCTCGGCCCCGCGGGCGCATACGCCTCACGCCAGTTCGGCGCCGCCCTGCCCTGGATGCTCCTGGGCGTCCTGCTGGCATGGGGCGCGGTGTGCCTCTCGCTCGCCGCGGTCATCATCTCTCGGAGGTCACCGGCATGACCCGACCTTTCATGTTCGCAATCCTCGCACTTCTTCTCGCGACGATCAGCGCCTGCACCGCCCCGCAGCCCGATGCGCCCCCGGCGATCTTTCTTGACGATGACATGTGCGCCCAGTGCGGCATGATCATCAGCGACAAACGATTCGCCGGGGCCACGATCGTCAGGAATGATCGAGAAGAACAGGAGCCACTGCTCTTCGATGACTTCAACTGCATGGTGACGCATGAGCAAGCGCTCACCGAGTACACGGTGGTTCGGCGCTGGGTGCACGACCATGGAACCGGGGCATGGGTGAACGCGCGTGAAGCGACGTACCTCTGCTCCCCGAGTCTGAGAACACCGATGGCGTCCCATGTCGCTGCGTTCGAGCAGCGCACGAGCGCCGCATCGATGCGCAACTCCATCGGAGGCGACATTCAAGACTTTCAAGCTGTCTGGAGGAGCCTTTCGCTCAATAGTGGCTGCGCGGACGCTACGAATCCCGAGCAGAGCGATTCTCTCGGAAAACCTTGAAAGCCTCGCCGACGGAACGGGCGCCATTCAACCTCGAATCCGCCGCCTCGACCCCGCAACGCTTGAAACGGAACAAGCTTCTCTGTCGCGAAGCGGGTTGGCTTCGGTGTGAGGTAGCGGGGACAGGTTTCGAACCTTCTCCGTGAACGGGTGCGGGCGCGTCAATCGAGAAGCATCGCCTCTAGCGGAATGGCGGGTCCTGTGCGGGGCTGGCGCGACTGATGGCGACGCGTGGCGTGCCGCCGACGCACACGTGGGTCGCTGTACCCCTTGTCGCCGAGCACCCACGTCGGGCGCCGTCGCTTGGGACGCACCGCGTTCATCACCGCCTCGAAGCTCTTGGACTCGTGGGCCTGTCCCGCCGTCACCGCCGCCGTCGGCGGCACGCCCGCGCCGCACGTCACGAGGTGGATCTTGGACCCCCACCCGCCGCGTGAACGACCCTGAGCGTGGTCGTCGGGCTCATCGGGTCTGCTTTGCGGAGGCTCCCGTCGCGCCCGCCGCGGAGATGTGCGCCCGCAGGTTGCTGCCATCGACACACCACACGTCCCAGTCGATGAAGCCGTCCTTGTCGAGTTTGAGGCGGAGGCGGGCGAGGACCCTGTCGATCGTGCCGCCGTCGGTCCAGCGGCGGAAGCGGTCGCAGACGCTCTGCAACGAGCCGTAGCGTTCGGGCATGTCACGCCACGGCGAGCCGCTCTTGAGCGCCCGCATCATGCCGTTGAGCGTCGTGCGGTGATCGTACCACTGGCCGCCGGGGCGGCGTCTGGGCATGAGCGACTCAATGAGTGCCCACGCTCGTCGGTGAGCTCGTCGCGTCGCCCCGGTGGCATCCGTGAGCTCCTCTGCGGAGGCCGAATCTCTGACCGCCGCGAGGCCGATCATGGCGTCGGCTCACACATAGCGCAACCCGCTCACGCGCCGAAGTTTTGAGCCGTCAGACACGGCCTAGCCGTGCCGAGTGCTCAAGCTTGCGTCTCGCCGCAGCGGGCACTGGGAGTAACGAGCCGTAACGTGCCTGGATGTGCCAAGACTAAGACATAACGTATGAGCTCGACGCTTACCGGTACGGCACCTCGTTGTCGAACGACTCGATCGGGGGGGGCGACTGCCCCGAACTCTCCGCGGGGCACAGGCCGTTTGCCTCGATGATCCGTACGCACGTGTTCCATCGCAGGATCGCGTCCTCGTTGCCCGCGTCAGCAAGCGGGACCGCCCGCTCGTACGAGGCCAGCGCCTCGGTGAACTTGTCGTAGACCGTGTGCCCGTGGTAGCCCGCGTCGAGCAGGGCCTTGGCCCAGCGCTCAAGGATGACCCCCTCGTAGTAGTGCTTCGAGTACTCATCACCGAGTAGCGCGACGAGCTCTCGAGCCTCGTCGGGGCGGACGTTGACGCCCCTGAACTGATCCGTCAACGCGAGAAGCAAGATCCGTAGGGCCTGATCGTGATTCGTGGCCGCCGCGAGCACATCCCTGCAGATGCTCTCGGCCGCCCTGGGCTCGTTCAAGAGGCGGTACCGCTCCGCCTTGGAAATGGCGCGTGGAATCGCGTCGAAGCTGATTTTCTTGAGCTTGTGCATGCGTGATCCCTTCTTCTCGGGCTCGCTCTAAGTATCGCGATCGGCCTTCTTTTTGGCGCGGAAGATACGGAACAGCTTCGTAACGGGATCATAGAACTCGTCGTTGACCCGCTCTTTGAGCGGGATGATCGCGTTGTCCGTGATCGCGATGTTCTCGGGGCACACCTTGGTGCAGCACTTGGTGATGTTGCAGTAGCCGATGCCGTTGTCGTCCTTGACCTGGTCGAGGCGTTCGCCCACGTCCAGCGGGTGCATGTCCAGAGCCGCCTGGTAGACGAAGTGGCGGGGCCCGCCGAACGCGTCGTGCTTGTGGTGCTCCCGCAGCACGTGGCACACGTCCTGGCACAGGAAGCATTCGATGCACTTGCGGAACTCCTGCACCCGCTCGACGTCCTGCTGGTCGATCCGCCACGTCCCGTCCTCTGCGTCGGGTTTGCGCGGCTTGAACGGGCGGATCTTCTTCTTGACCTCGAAGTTCCACGACACGTCCGTCACCAGGTCTCGGATGCTGGGGAACGACCGCATCGGCTCGATGGTGATCGGCTCGGACAGGTCCAAATCGTCCAGGCGAGTCATGCACATCAGCTTCGGGTTGCCGTTGACCTCCGCCGAGCACGAGCCGCACTTGCCCGCTTTGCAGTTCCACCGGCAGGCCAGGTCCGGCGCGGACTCGGCCTGGATCTGGTGCACCGCGTCGAGCACGACCATCCCCTCGCTCACGCCCGTGGTGAACTCCTGGAATGAGCCCGTCTCGTGGTCGCCCCGCCAGATCTGGAATGTTGCGGGCTTTGACTCGCTCATCAGCCCATCTCCTCGATGATCCCCGACAGCTCATCGGTCATCGGCGCGATCGCCTTGCGCTCGAGGCTCATCTCGCCCGAGGCGCCGAGCGTCACGATGGAGTTGTGCGACGCGTGGTCCTCGCGCTTGCCCTCGTAGTCCTCGCGGAAATGGGCGCCGCGGCTCTCGCGACGGTCGATGGCCGCGCGGGCGACCGCCTCGGAGACGATCAGCAGGTTGTCCAGGTCCAATGCGGTGTGCCACCCCGGGTTGAACTCGCGGTGCCCGTGCGCGACCGCGTTGGCCGCACGGGCCCGCAGCTTGGCCAGCCCATCGAGCGCCGCGGCCAAATCGTCCTCGTTGCGCACGATCCCCGCCTTGTCCTGCATCATGCCCTGCAGGTCGTGCTGGATCTCGTACGGGTTCTCCCCGCTGTTGGCGTCCAGCGGCGCCAGCGCCCGCGCGTGCGCGTCACCGACCTGCGACTCGTCAATGGTGGGGGCGTCGCAGCCCTTGGCCCACGCCGCGGCGTGCTCGCCTGCGAGCTTGCCGAACACCAGCAGGTCCGAGAGCGAGTTGCCCCCGAGCCGGTTGGCGCCGTGCAGGCCTGCGGCCACCTCTCCGCACGCGTAGAGCCCGGGCACGGCTGACATCTGCGTCTCGCCGTCCACGTCCACGCCGCCCATGACGTAGTGCGTCGTGGGTCCGACCTCCATCGGCTCCTTGGTGATGTCCACGCCCGCCAGCTCCTTGAACTGGTGGTACATGCTCGGGAGCTTCTTCTTGATGTGGGCCTCGGCGTTGGGAAGCTTCTCCTTGATCCAGGCGATGTCGAGGTACGCCCCGCCGTGGGGCGTGCCCCGCCCCTCGCGGATCTCACGGACGATACAGCGGGCGACGTGGTCACGCGTGAGCAGCTCGGGCGGGCGGTTGGCGTCCTTGTCACCCGTGACGTATCGCCAGCCCTCCTCCGGGTCAGTCGCGGTCTGGTTCTTGTAGAGGTCTGGGATGTCGTCGAACATGAAGCGTCGCCCCTCGCTGTTGCGCAGGACGCCGCCCTCTCCGCGGACGCCCTCGGTCACGAGTATGCCGCGCACAGACGGGGGCCAGACCATGCCCGTGGGGTGGAACTGGACGAACTCCATGTCCTTGAGCGCCGCGCCGGCCTTGTAGGCCAGCGCGTGCCCGTCGCCGGTGTACTCCCAGCTGTTGGAGGTGATCTTGAACGCCCGCCCGATGCCGCCGGTCGCGAGGATGACGCTCTTGGCCTTCCAGACGTGGAAGCGCCCTCGCTCGCGGTCGTAGCCGAAAGCGCCCGCGATCCGGTCGCCGTCCTTGAGCAGGGTGACGACGGTGTACTCCATGTAGAAGTCGATGCCGCGGTGGATGCCGTGGTCTTGGAGGGTACGGATCATCTCCAGGCCCGTCCTATCGCCCACGTGCGCAAGGCGGGGGTACTTGTGCCCGCCGAAGTTGCGTTGGAGGATTTTGCCCTCCTTGGTGCGGTCGAAGAGGGCGCCCCATGACTCGAGCTCGCGGACGCGATCGGGCGCCTGCTGGGCGTGGAGCTGGGCCATGCGCCAGTTGTTGAGGTACTGCCCGCCGCGCATCGTGTCGGCGAAGTGGACCCGCCAGCCGTCGCGGTCGTCCACGTTGCCCATGGCCGCGGCGACGCCGCCCTCGGCCATGACCGTGTGCGCCTTGCCCAGCAGCGACTTGCAGACCACCCCGACGGAGACGTCGCCCCCCGAGGCCTCGATCGCCGCCCGAAGCCCGGCGCCACCCGCCCCGATCACCAGCACGTCGTGCTCGTGCGTTTTGTACTCGATATTGCCCATTAGAAAATGATCCTCGGGTCAGAGATCACGCCCGACGCGAGCAGGCGCACGTAGATGTCGGACCACGCGACCCAGAACAGGCTCACCCACGCCCACCGCATGTGGCGATTGTTGAGCGAGCTGACGCACGCGTAACACTTGCTGCGGATCGGACGTTTGGCCAGCGAGTTGAGGTACCCACCGATCTGGTGCCTGGCGCAGTGGCAGCCGAAGGTATACCCGCCCAGTAGTACCGCGTTGGTCAGCAGCACGACCGAGCCGAGTCCGACACCAAAGCGGGTCCCCTCGGGTGTCTCGAAGAAGAACGCGCGGACGCCGTCGAAGAGCAGGATCAGTACGAACGCCGCAGCCGGGTAGAACACGTACCGATGGATGTTCTGCATGATCAGCGGGAACGAGTTCTCGCCCCGATACCCCTTGCGCGGCTCGCCCACCGAGCAGGCGATCGGGTCCGCCCAGAACGCCTTGTAGTACGCCCCGCGGTAGTAGTAGCAGGTGAGGCGCATCATCACGGGGCCGCCCAGGATCAGCATCGCCGGTGAGAACGGCGCCCAGCCGGGCCACCAGCTCGGGACCTCCGCGGCAAACCAGCGCGGCTCGCCCTCCTGCCCGAACAGCAGCGGCGAGTAGAAGGGCGAGAGGTAGTGCGCCCCGCCCGCGTGCGAAAAGTAGTTCACGCCCTGGAACGCCGCCCACGTCGCGTAGATGATGAACGACGTCAGGACGGTGAACACGACCAGGGGCTGGAGCCACCACCTGTCACGTCTTGAAGTCTCGCCGAAACGGCGTTGGGGCAGATGAATGTCCGCGTTGGTCAACTCGGGCCCTCCTGCATCGAGTCAGGGAGCCCGAGAGCCTAACAGGAAAGCCCGCGGCCCGAAACGCCCTCCCGGCCCCGTCGACCTCGGGCACGGGCCGAGCTGCCGCGCTCATCGGGTGCGGCCTCGCCCGTCTCGCCCGCGAGCCGCTCGATCGCCTCGCGCCCACGCGGATCGACCGGGCGTACTCGCCCAGGTCCAGGCGCTCGATGGGCGAGTGGTCCAGCCCGCGGTCGCCAGGACTTCGCGCCGGGATAGGACACTTCCAGGTCCGCGCCACGACGTTCATGTCGCGTGTCCTGATCTTACGCTTCGTGTGCGGCCTGCCTCCTGCAGGGCACACAACGCCCGCGGTTCTGAAAGTCTAAGACAGAACTGAGGTCACCGGTGGCAGGTTGCAGAGGCGTTTCCACGCACCAGCGAAAAAGACGTGGCTCCTCCGCTCACAGCCAATGTAGCTCAATGCGGCATGCCGAAGGCATTGTGCGGAAGCCGCTCTTGCGCGCGTTCAAGCACTCCGGCGCGACCGCCAAGCCCCACCGAGCCCAGAATCGCCCCGTGCGCATTCCGAGCCGTCTCCGCGCACAACAACTGCAAGCTCCAAAGGACTGACAGTACTCACGCTGCATTCAAGAGCGGGGGCAGGATTCGAAGCTGAGACCTCCGGGGCATGAGAGCGTGCGGGCTCGGGCGCCGAGTTCTCAATCGTCATAGCCTTTAGAGAAATAGGCCCGTCCGGCGGCTCGACAGAACGCGACAAACCGCGGCAAATCAGGGCGCGCCGGCGAGCCCCGTGCAGGCCACGCCTTCACGGGCATTCCGCGCCGAGATCGCCTTGCAGAACAGCGATGTCGAAGATGCCGAACAGGGCATTTCCTGACCCTCGTGGTGGAAAGCTCCGCAAATCTTGGAAATGGTGGCGGATCTTGTCACCGGATTCCGCGTGATCTTTCGGGGCTCAGTTCCCGGAGTCGGATCCATCCTCGGGCGCTGGGTCGAGAACATATCGGGGGCGTGGCGACATGTTAATCGCTCGTTTGAGAGGGAGAGGAACTACTCATGCATGTGCGTTGCGAGGTGCGTTGTTTGCTCGTGTTGTCGAGTCTGTCTGCGGCCAACTCAAACGCGATCGGTGGCATTATCACCGAGCATCGGCCCGGAGCCCAGTTCCAGGAACTCGCCCAGCTCGGGAGTCCGGCGCCCCGCGCCCCCGATCCGGGCCAGCCGATCGAGTTCAACGGGTTCGCAGGCCCGGAGTTCGGCGGGACGATCTGGGGCACACACGCCGGGCAGGGTGAGCACGGCTTCGGCGGCACGTCCGTCTTCGCCGACCTGAATGCGCCAGATTTCACGGTCACGGTCAGCTCAGAATCGATCCCACCCCCGGCGGGCAAGAAGTTTGCTGGGAAGATCACGATCGACTTCAGCGCCTTCGACCCGGGCGCCTTCTCGCTCCACGAGGTCGAGATTCTGGGCATCGAAGATCCGAGCGGCGATAACTTCATCAACACCATTGAAGTCATCGGAGCCGGGGTCGTACTCACCAACGGCTATGACATTTTCTGGTCCGGGTCGGGAGAAGCACTCTCTTCGAGCGAGGTCGTCGTGATTAAGTGGACCCAGGTACCGGCCCCGGGCAGCGTGTGCGCCCTGGGTCTCGGATCGCTCGTGCTCGCCCACCGCCGTCGCCGTGACCACTGACCGAACTCTCGCTCTCCAAAGCACAAGGGATCGCCATGAACACCCCCCCTCGCCGTACGTTCTCGGTCGCGGCGCCGACGCTGCTCGCTCTTGCCGTGGCGTTCGGAGTGAATGACACGGCTGTCGCTCAGCCCGGCTCCGAGCCCACGACGTCGCTCCGCTTCGGCCCGGTCCCGGGGTTCACCACCGGGCTCAACGAGGCGCCGTCGGATCTGGTGATCCCCATCGGGAACGACATCCCGTTCAGGGTTGTTCGGCGCTGGGAAGAGGGCGAGTCGGTCCACTGGGAAGGCCAGAATCTCATCTGGGCCGATGGCGAGAACGCCCTCTACGCATTCAACCAGGCTGGCGAGTTCGGCGTCGCCTGCACGATCCAGCCGGGCGGGCAGCGCATCGAGTGCGCCGTCGCGGTGCGCGACATCGAGCCCCAAGACCTGGCGTTCACGTTCGAGACCGAGGAGTGGCTGCCCAACGTCCCGGAAGAAGCATCAAACGAGCAGACCGTGGACCGCTACTTTCACCCCGACTCGATCGCCTCTGTGCAGTGGCTCGCCCAGGACCAGCTCGTGACCTCGACCGGGAAGGCGGTCCGACTGTCGGCCCGGGCGGTCGCCCCGCACGGGCCCGGGAACATCCGCCGACCGGGTGTGCGCGTCGATGGCCCGCCATCGCGTGAGTCTGCGTTGATCGAGTGGCGAGTCGATGGCCAGGCGGTGGGCGTCGCCGAGACATCGTTCAGCTCGCTGCTCCCCGGCGTCCACAGCGTTGAGGTCGGCCCACCCGGCCTCGCCAGCGCATTTACGCTCACCACGTACGATATCGAGATCACCTCCGACTGGCCGTACGACAGCCCGCCCGAGCGGGCGCCGGTCACCTACCACGCGACCACGGACCCGCCCGGGTTCGAGCACCTGGTGACCTGGCTCGCCTCGACCAAGTCGGGCGCCGCCGAGCCGACTATCGGGCGCGGCGCGTCCTTCACGACGACCTTCACCGACACGCTCGGCGCTCACGAGGAGCACGGGCGTTGGCGCTGGGTCGGTGTGCGGGGAGACGACCGTTCGATCGGGATCGACGAGATCCGCAAGCAAGAGAAGCGGTGCGCATGCTGCGATGACCCAGGCCAGAACCTCGTCGCCTCGGATCCGTCATGCCCCTCCGCCGGGACCGACTTCAGCGGCAACCCGGTGTATCTCTTCTCGGGCGAGAAGTTCGAGAGGGTCATCGATCTCCGCATTCCCGGTCTCGGGAACAATGACTTCATCTGGGCCCGCAAGTACCGGTCCAAGATCGGCCCCAATACCGCCCAGGGCAACGGCTGGGATTGCTCGTACAACATCTCGGTCGCGCCGTTCGATGACCACCTCGTCCTCTTCGACGGCAACACGCGCCAGGACGTCTACGTGCTCCGTGCTGACGGGTCATGGTCCGCCGAGGGCTTCTACCGCCGATTCACCCAGGAACTGGACGGCACGCTCCGCCTCACATTCGCGGACCAGGGGTTCTGGACGTTCTCGGCGCTCGACGAACCGGTTGCGCCGGGCGTGATCACCTCGATCGTCGATCGGAACGGCAACGCTCTCGCCTTCGAGTACGACGGGCTCGGGCGCCTGAGCCGCGTGATCGACTCACTCGACCGGCCCATCGATATCGCCTACAACGGCGCCGGGTTCGTCGCGTCCGTCACAGACTTTGCGAACCGCTCAGTCCGGTACACCTACTACGAGGACGGGGACGCCGGGGGCTCGGCGGGCGACCTCAAATCCGTCACGACGCCGAGCGTTTTCCCGGAGGCAGACTTCCCCATCCCGCCCGGGCACGACTACCTGGACGGCAAGACCACGGTCTACACCTACACCACCGGGTTCATCGACGACCGCCTCAACCACAACCTCACGAGCATCACGGACCCGAAGGGCCAGACCTACCTCCAGGTCTCGTACTCCTCCACACAGAACCCCGCGGACGTGCAGTTCGACCGCGTCGCCCGCGAGGTCTGGGGGAACCCGGGCGACGTGATCGACTTCCGGTACGACGTGATGGCGCCGATCGAGGCCAACAACTTCGCGACGACTCGCGTCGTGGTCAATGACCGCGTTGGAAATGTGAAGGAATACTTCTATAACGAGAACAACCTCAACGTCATCTTCCGCGAGTACACCGGGCGGTGGGACCCGAACGCTCCGACAACCGCCTCGGACCTCGGGTCGCCTGATGTTCCCCGTCTTCGCCCGAGCGATCCAGCGTTCTTCGAGACGCGGTACGAGTACGACGTCAACGACCTGCCCCTGAGCATCCTCTCCCCGAACGGCAATGAGACAGTCTACATATACGACTCCGGAAACGAAGACCCGAGGATGCGCTCGAACGTGCTGATGAAATGCCGCACGCCCGGCCCGCTGTCGGGCGACCAGGGCATGATCTGTGAGACCTTCGAGTACCTCGACGATTTCGGCGGCTGCTGCGGCTTCAACTTCGTCACCCGCCACACCGACGCCCGGGGCAACGTCACGCAGCACACCTACGACCCCGTCACGGGCAACCGCCTGCACACGACCCACCGCGACGGCGGCCAGGAGGACCTCACTTACAACGCCTTCGGTCAGGTGACCTCCCACACGCTGCCTGACAACGGCAGCGCGCACAGACGCACCGACGCCTTCACCTACCACGCCGCCGGCCCCCAGCGCAGCTACCTCAAGGACCACATCATCGATCAGGGCGGCTTTGCGCTCACGACGACGAACGAGTACGACCTCGTCGGCAACGTCATCCGCACAATCGACCCGCGCGGGCACGACACGCTCTTCATCCGCAACCAGCTCAATCAGGTCGTCCGCTCGGTCTCACGCGAGGTCGAGATCGGGGGCCCGCGGTACGAGCGAGACACGCTCTACGACCCCAACGACAACGTCGTCCGCACCGACATCCAGAACGTTGACGAGACCGGCGCTCTGCAACCCAACACCCACTTCTCCACGATCTACGAGTATGAGATCCTCAACTACCTCGTGCGACAGTGTGAAGAGGCCGGCGAGTACACGGGCGCCTTCGCTGGCACGCCAGAGATTCCGCTGTGCGATGGCCTTCCGCAAGACGAGTTCATCACCACCGAGTTCGCCTACGACGCCAACCGCAACCGCACGCTCGTCCGCTACGCCGAGGCCGTCGAAGGTCGGCAGCCAACCAATACCCAGACCACCATCTACGACGAGCGGGACCTGATATTTCGGACGACCCGCGCCGCCGGGGACCCGCTCGCCTCCACCGATCAGTACGACTACGACGCCAACAAGAACACCGTCCGCACGATCCGCGGCCTGGAAGACGCAATGCCGCGCGTCACCACGTCCACCTACGACGGTTACGACCGGCGCACCGCTTCGACGGACCCAATGGGCAATGTTTCCCGGTACCACTACGACCCAAACAGCAATCTCGGCGGGGAGATCGGCCCCGAGAGCCCGGGCTCGCTCAACCCCTTCGCGATGCAGACCTCGGGCGAGCTGATCGATGTCGAGGGGAGCGCGGCCAACATCCGCCTCTCCGAATCCATGGCTCTGTACGACTCCATGGACCGCCCCGTACGCCATGACACCCGGTTCTTCGATACCCAGACCCAGGCCCCCATCCTCGACGGCCTCTCGACCACGCTCACGCAGTGGAGCCAGAACTCCCAGGTTGTACGGGTCACCAACGACAACAACCACGCCTCTTTCATCGCCTACGACACCGCCAACCGCGTCCGAGTCGAGACAGATGCTCTCAGCAACACGGTTGAGTTCACCTATGACAGCAACTCGAACGTCGTCCTCCTGACCGAGACCGAGCGATCCGACCTCGGGTCGCTCGACCAGATCTTCTCCACGGCCCTCACCTACGACGGGCTCGACCGCACGACCTCGACCGTCGACAACGTCGGCAACCTCAACACCTCGCTCTACGACTCGCGCGACAACCTCACCGTCACCGACGACGCCCTCAACCACCGGTCGCGCTACGTCTACGACGGCATCAACCGCCTCGTCGCGACCGTTTACGACCTCAACGACGACGGCGCGGCGCCCGACGCTCCCTCCGACGACTGCGAGTCGCAGAACGCCGAGCCGGACATCGTCACCCGGCAAACTTGGGACGACACCTCACGCCTCACCTCCCAGACCGACGACAACGCCAACGTCACGCACTACGCCTACGACGCGCTCAACCGCATGACAAGCGAGACCTACGCCGACGGGACGGTCCATCTCTACGCCCACGACGTCCACGACAACCGCACGCACACCATGGATGCCAATCTCAGCCAGACCGAGTGCGTCTTCGACCTCAACAACCGCCAGATCATCCGGACGATCATGCCCGGGCCGACGGTCTCGGACGACACCACGTTCGAGGTCTATACGTACGACGGCCTCTCCAGGGTCGTGGAAGCCGCGGACGACGACTCGGTCGTCGTCCGCGCCCACGATTCCCTCTCGGACGTCACGAGCGAGTCCCTCAACGGGCAGACCACTGCCTGTGACTACGACGGCGTCGGCAACCAGACCCGCTGCGTCTACCCCAGCGGTCGCACCATCGACTGCACGTTCGACGAGCTCGAACGCATGCAGGTCGTCTCGGACGCCTCGACCGGCCTGATCGCCGAGTACGACTTCATCGGCCCGGGGCGCGTCGAGCGGCGCACGTACGGGAACGACACCCAGACCGACTACAGGTACGACGGCTTCACCGGCGCCCCCGTCATCGCGGGCGACCACGGCGTCAAGCGCATCGTCCAAACCTCCCACACCCGCACCGGTGACGCCGGCGTCATCGACGACCGGACATACACCTGGGACAAGATGTTCAACAAGACCCGCCGCGAGGACACCCGCGCGGGCGGGCCCCGCCTACGCCACGACTACACCTACGACGCCATCTACCGCCTCGAGCACACCGTCGTCACCGACCAGACCGACCCGCTAGACCCCGTCCAGGTCCGCGACACCTGGTACACGCTCGACGGCGTCGGCAACCGCATCGAGGTGATGGGCGACATCGACCCGGGACCGTACGCCATGGACCCGACCGTACCCGACCCCGCGGACTGCCAGGTGAACCAGTACACCCAGACCCCGTTCGACAGCCGCGAGTACGACGAGAACGGCAACCTCGTCCGCATCCTTGCCCTCACGGGCGATCTCGATGGCAGCGGCGCCATTGACTTTGCAGACCTCCAGGCCCTGCTCTCTCACCTCGAGCGGGACCCGCTCGCAGCGGGGGGGATTGCACGGGGAGGACCGGGGCGGGCCGACGTCAACGCCGACGGGCAGGTTGACGCTCTCGATGTTCAGAACCTGATCGATCAGATGCTGAACACGCCCGCCCCGGGATCCCCCGGCCAGCGCGCCGCCGCCAGCGCCGAGATCATGTACGACTACCGCAACCAGATGGTCGAGTTCGACGACCTCGCCCTGGGGCAGCGCCACACCTACGCCTACGACGCCCTGGGACGGCGCATCCGCCGGACCGTGGACGCCGACGGCGCCGACACCGGACCCGACGAGACCCGCTACTTTTACTGCGGCTGGCAGGTCAAGGAAGAGCAGGACGCCTCAGGAACCGAGACCGCGACATACGTCTACGGGCTCTACATCGACGAGGCGTTGACCATGCGCCGCGCCGGGAGCGACTTATACTACCACACCGACGAGCTCTACAACGTAATGGCGCTGACGAACGGCGCGGGCGCTGTCGTCGAGCGGTACGAGTACGCGGACTACGGGCAGCCGGTCGACCCCGATGACGCGGCGGTGACGATCGAGGCGCCGGGTGATCCGTCTGGCGTGGAGAATCCGTACCTGTTTACCGGACGCCGGTTTGATCCGGAGACGGGGTGGTTCTACTACAGGACGCGGTATCTCGATCCGACGGCGGGAAGGTTCACGACCCGCGACACTATCGGGACCTGGGGCGACCCCATCAGCCTGGGCAACCCAGGAACCTATGCCGCCAACAATGCGTGGACAAATGGCGACTCGTTTGGCGAAAAGTGCGAAGGCCCGTGCACAGCCACAAAGGAAGTGAAGAGGACATGGACAAAAAAGAAGATGTCCAGAAAAACCTGCCAGAATGAAGCCGAAGAAACACGAAAGAAACCACGGAAGACTCGCAAGAACCAAGCCAAATCTGACGCCGAACAGGGAGCAGAGAGTGATGCGGACGCCGCTTGCACTAAGAAAAAGACCGAGAAATGCTGCCTCTGTGTTGGCAAAATAACAGAGAGTAAGTACAAGACAAAACCATATAGGATTAAGGGCACAAGAAAGTGCGCCTTCGTGTGGACCGCCACATACGAAGGAACCTGTGAGGAGTTCGCAGATTAGCCAGATGCCGTGAACGCGCGCAGCTTCTCGACGTACCGATTCTCAAACTCAGGGCCAAATCGAATCAGGAACTTTCAAGGTACATCGCACAGTGTGGCCAACAAGGGTCCTCGCTCAGAGATACAGCGAAGAAGGAGAGCATCATGAGTTTCCGACAACCACTCACCACCCTCACCGCCCCCGCCGTCGCCCTCGTCGGTGACGAATTCACCCAGACCCTCGACGCGCCTGGTTCGACTTCGGTGGCCCCATCGGCATCATCAACTTCCTCGGCAACCCCTTCGGCGGCAACGGCTAGGGCTCCGTTCCCCCACTCCAATGATTCGGGACTGCGCTAGGGTGCCGCTGAACCCAGCGCCTCGAGCGCTGTCACCGCCTCGACATACCGCCGATCGCTCTCGCCGAAGACGAACAGACCGTCTCGGGCTTGGGTCAGGCGCTCCCGGGCCTCTTCGGTTCGACCGAGCTCGGCGAGCGCCCGTCCCAGGTCCGCGCTGTAGACCCAGCGCTGCCATCGCTCTGGGTACTGGCGTTCCATCCCTTCCGCCGCAAACCGGAGCGCCGCCGCGCCCTCACCCGCCCGCCCTTGTGCCACCAGTGCCCTCCCGAGCGAGTTCTCGACCCGCAAACTGCTCGGGTGATCGTCCCTGAGATTGCGTCTGAACGTTCGCAGCGCGAGGCGGAGCAACTCTTCGGCCTCCGCGGGCTCTCCGAAGCCGAGCTTGGCCTCTGCCATCATCTCACGCAGAATCGCGAACTCGTTGATCGACCAGATCGCCCCCTTGTGGGACCGCATCTCTCTGATCGCCCAGAGTTCTCCGGCGAGATCGAGCCCCTCGCCAGCGGACTCGGGACCACCCTCGACCAGAATCCTGGCGAGCGTGATCTTCGCTATGAGCACGGTCCACTGCTCATCGGGCGGGTTGACACCCTCGAGAGCCGTCGAGGCGAGCTCGGGGATGACCTCACGCAGCGCCCGCGCGCTCAGCCAGGGACGACCAAGGTCGCTCCAGCACTGCGCCTCGATCACGCGGAGCTTCGCACGTTGAATACGGATCGGCCTGGCCTCACCGATCGTCATCCCACTGAGATCGGTCGTCTCGCTCTCGCGCGCGTTCCGAACGAGCCGCTCGGCCTGCCACGGATCACCCGAGAGGCGGACCGCGTCCGCGTGCATGCCCGCGATCCGAAGCTTCCTCGGCGCCGTCGAGGTCCCGGTCTCTTCCAGCAGCTCACCCGCGCGCACGTACATCAGATCGGCCTCGCGCGCATCGCCGAACCTCATCAATCGGTCCGCCGAGAGTTCACACAGGCGCATTGTCATGTCTGAGCGCAGCCTCGTCCGCCCGCCCAACCATGGGACGAGCAGGTGAGCCTCCGCCCGGTGCCTCACCCTCGCCTCGGCATCCGCGGTCAGTGGCAGGTCCACCGCGAGTCCGAACGCCAGATCGCGCATCTTGATCTGGCGCTGCGTCTCCCTCCACTGCCACGCCACGCCACCGGCTCCGATTCCGATCGCAAGAAGAACTCCGCACATCGCGCCCACGAGCGCCCTGTTTCGACGCGTAAACGCGCGAGTCTGATAGATCACAGAGGGCGGCCTCGCAAGAACCGCCTCGCGCGTGACGCACCGGCGAAGGTCCGCCGCAAAGTCCGACGCCGCCCCGTAGCGCAGCGACTTGTCCCGCGCCATCGCCTTGGCGACAACGGTCTCGATGTCCCCACGCAGTCGTCGATCGACCCGCCCTAGCGCTGCGGGCGTCTGTTCCTCCATCGCGCGGATCGCCGCGACAAGTCCCGACCCCTGGATATCAAACGCGGCATGCCCGGACAGGGCCTCGTACGCCATCACACCCAGCGCATACACGTCTGAGCGCGTGTCCGGTGTCCCGCTCGCGTTTCTCAGTTGCTCCGGGCTCATGTAGACGAGCGTGCCGAGAAGGTCCGTCTCGGATGTGCGCATCGTCGCGAGCGTCAGGGCGTCGATCTCGCCAGCGACACCAAAGTCGATAATCCGGGGCTGGCCGACCTCGTCGACCAGCACATTGGACGGCTTGAGATCGCGGTGGATCACCCCCTTTTGATGTGCATGATGGGCCGCATCACACACTCTGGCGAGCAGCTCTAGGCGTTCCTTGATCGAGAGCGCGTGACGCCGGATGTAGTCCGAAATCGGCAATCCAGAAACGAGTTCCATGGCAAAGAAAGGGCGTTTGCCGCTTGGCGAATCGACCACGCCCGCCCCATAGATCTGGGCGATTCCTGCGTGCTTGAGGCGAGCCAAGAACGTAGACTCCTGCTCAAAGCGGCGCAACCCGGCCGGCGACACGGCTTCAGGACGCATGACCTTCAGCGCCACGTCTCGCGGGGGAAAGTTCTGACGAGCCCGGTAGACGATGCCCATGCCTCCACGCCCGAGCTCACTGAGAATCTCGAACTGCCCGACCTTGTCTCCGACGTCAAACATCTCCTCGTCGGCAACCAGACGCGCCGCCATGCATGCAAGTCCGTCGGGACCGAGAATTGAAGCCATGTCACCGGCCGCATCCTCCGTCAGCATCCTCTTCACTTCCGCGATCACCACGGGCTCGCAGGAGCAGCCAGCAAGTAACGCCTCTCGATCCGACGGCTCAGCGTGAAGCGCCTCATCAAAGAGCGACTTGATCGTGACCCATTGCTCCGGTGTTGGCGTCTTCATCGCTTTGTCCGCTATGGCTCATCCGTCGAGCGGTTCGCCCTTAATCTGCGCGAGCAGCCAGGCACGGGCCGATCTCCATTCACGCTCTGCCGTTCGCGTGGATATGCCGAGCAACTCGCTGGCCTGTTTGTTGGTCAAGCACCCGAAGAACCGGAGCTCGACGATTCGCGCCTGAGTTGGGTCCATGCTCGCAAGACGGCGCATCGCATCATCCAGCGCGATGATATCGATCGGATTTGTCTCCGCTTCCACGGCGCTGAGCGTCACGGACACCCGCCCCCGTCCCCGTTTGACCGCACCCCGGCGAACCGCGTGATCAACGAGCACGCGACGCATGACAATCGACGCGACGGCTCGGAAATGAGCTGCATCAGTCCAGTGAGCGCGTCGCTGATCGCCCAGGCGCACCCACGCCTCATGCACAAGCGCCGTCGGCGCGAGCGTGTGTCCGGCTCGTTCACTCCGCAGATATCGAGCAGCGATCGCACGCAAATCCGCATAGACCTGCTCCACCGCGTCCCCCGCACATATGACATCTGCAGGCCACTCCTCCATGAACACAGAATATCAACGTCATCCAAGAGATTCCCGTGGTATCCCCGGATCTAACCGATAGCCCGTTTCACGCTTCAGTTCAGCCCCGAAAACAGAGATCTGTTCATCTGCGAACCGCTCAGCAGCCAGGACTCATGCGGTCGATCATCCAGGGACTGATCGAGAAGGCCATGCTCGGGCGGTAATCGACGGTCTCGTACCCGCCTCCGTGTCACCCGACCGCCCCGCGGCTCGACGACCGTTCTTGCAAGGGCGCCCCTCACGCCATGCTCAGCCCCGCATCGGCTCTTGGAAAACCTGGGGGCCTGCGCGGTGGAAGCGCCTGAGCGTGGTGAGAGTTCGACACTCGGTGAGGCAGCATCATTTGCTCATTGCGCGCATCGCATGCTCTACTGCTTGATGCTCACGCGGGCACGAAGATCTGAGGCACGCCTCAGCGTGTTCGAGCGTGTCAGTGGGGGGGCGAGAAAGCCGTAGTTCTCGTTGTAGAAAGGCCTTGCAGTTGACCTCCGTACACCAGACGAGGAGATCGCTCGCTGGTTGTGGGCGGACGAGTAAGAAACTGTGACCTCAGTACTATGAGAGTGTGCGGGCTCGGACGCCGAGTTTCCCATCGCCATTGCCAGTAGAGAGATAGGTCCGTCCAGCAGCGCAACAAAATGCGGCAAACCTCGAAAATCGGGCCGCGCCCGCAACCCCAGCTCTGGCCGTTCCGCCTCAGACCTGATCGGAACTGCCCCTGGAACGACGACGCATGCTCAGCATCGGGGCGACCAAAGAGAGCGAAAGGACACCGGGAGCGGGCACGATCGAGAAGCTCGCGTTGCTGACGTCGTAGTAGTCGGTCCCGGCATTGTCCATGCGAACACGAACCCAGACGTCGTCCGCGATCACACCGGGCACGGTCCACTCGAACGAGTGAACGCTCCCGCTGGCGGTATCGCCGGGCGCGAGATCCATCATGATCTCGACCCAGTCACCCCCGGACGACTCCGTCGAGTACCAGAGATCCCAGTTTTGCTGATTGTGGGGAATGTCGATCTCCCACTCGATCACGATGGGCGAGTTGAAATCAAAGACCTCGCCCCCGTTCGGGCTGTTGAGTGTGACGTGAGCGTGGACGGCAGTGCCGCCCCCTCCCAAAATCGCCAATACAGCCATGCCCGATCCCACGAACGGTCTGAATCGCATCACTCTGCTCCTGATCATGATAGTGCCAACTCACCGCGCGACGCGTACGTCCCAATATCAAGGTACCCCGAGAGTTGGCTCCCGCCAGGACTCTTGGAAGATGCCCCTCACGAAGCAGCCCAAACTCGCCTGTGGCCCAGGGACGGAGTATCGGAAGTGGCGGAAACGCTGCGTTCTCTGCATTCAAAGGGGGTCGTGGGGCAGCGCCGTATACGTGTCTTTCACTCAATGGAGTCGCCCACCGAGCACGAACCCAGGCGCCGACTCCGCGATGTTGGGAGGCGGGGCGCAGGGCGCAGTCTAAATGTGCGTTCCACGCCAGACGGCCGATACCCAGGACTGGATTGCCAAGCCAGGAGGATCGAAGTACCTGGAGAAGAAGTCATCGGCGCCGAGCACGATTCACGAAGGCTCGGAATCGCGAGGTAAAGCGCCACCCCCAGAGCGTGAGGCCCGAAGCTGACGTGAAGATGGCCAGCAGGCTGAACCCGGTCAGGAGCAGGTGGTTGAAGTTGTCACGCCCGGCATAGTCCATCGTGTGGAGCATCCAGAAAAAATCAAACACCCGCCACGATCGGTTTCGTCGGGCTGTCACCTGTCCGGTCTCCGCATCGACATAGATGTGCGGGCGCTTCGCGTGATCCAGCTCGACCAAGTAGGCGGGAAGTTGCCCGCTGCGATACTCCACCGGCGGATCGGATTCGATCAGCGTGACGCGCGATTCCCCAGGCTCGTGTGCAAAGTCGCGCACCGCGAGCGTCCGAGCCTCGTCTGGCGTGATGAGGGGCAGCGGGTCGCCGTTTGCGGGATCCAGGCGTGTGACCAGAGCGCCGCCGACATCCCGGAGCTCCCACGCCGGACCGAGTCCGCGGTCAACCAGGGCCACCGTCGCCGGCCCGCCATCACTGCGGCGGAACGCGGAGACGCTCGCTCGGATTGATTCGGGTATGAACTCAACCGCCGTCGCCTCAAGCTGTACGAATGGCGTCGAGACCATGTCTCGCTCTCCCCTGACAAGATCGAGAGGCAGGATGCTGAAGAGAAAGCCGCCGAGGCTCCACGCGAGGAGCTGGAGACTCACGAGCAGGCCCAACCACCGGTGGCCCAGGTACGTCGCTTTGCGGGGTTTCATCGAGGGTCGCCCTTCTCCTCGTCGGGTGATGTCCGTCCGGGTCTCTTACCCGAGCCGAGGCATGAGCCTAGTGGTTCCTGCGTGCCTGAACCTGAACGCCCGCCTTCCGCAGGAGACCGAGAAAGGCGAGGCTGGGCTCCTTGAACTCCGCCTGGCGGAGCGTCTCCCAGTTGGTTTCGAGGTGGCTCTCAAGGTAGCTGACCACCCGATCGAATCGGATGACGTGATAGTTCCTGGCCGGCGTTGGGCCGCTTGTTGATCCAAACGCCACAAGCCGAACCTGGTGCCCGTGGTCGGTCTTGGCCTTCCCGCGGCGCACGAGCTCGCCGGCGATCGCCTCGGCGTGCTCCGGGCTGCAGCATCCGAATCGGGTGAGGGCCGCCCGGATGACCGACGGCTCGCGGGCCCCGCGATTGAGCTCGGCCTTGCCCTCCTTCACCTCGCCGATCAGCATGTCCGCGGCTTCTCCATCGACGCCCAGCTCCGGGTCGATGTCATAGTCGGTGCGATCTCTGGTCCGTGAAGCGCCGTGTCTCGGCACGAGCCTCCCCGCCCGCGGGAAACGGAACGCGAGGATGTCGATGTCCGTCGCAGTCCGGTAGCCGCCACCCCGCAACGCCTCGATCACGGGAAGCTCTGTGACGGTGAAGTAGCCGTTGACCCGAAGGTAAGCCTGGGCAAGTGATACGGCGTTGTCCATCAGATTGCTCCAATCGAGTGGTGACGCGGACTTGGGAACTGGTCAGGTCTCGCGTTGGACGCGAAGGAAACGCGCGTTGATGGCGACGATCACGGTCGAGAGCGACATAAACACAGCGCCTACTGCTGGAGACATCACGAAGCCGAGCGGGTAGAACACACCCGCGGCGGCGGGGATGGCGAACGCGTTGTAGCCCGTCGCCCACCAGAGGTTCTGGACCATCTTGCGGTAGGTGGCGCGCGACAGATCGACGATCGCCGTCACATCGCGCGGGTCCGAACGAACAAGAATAATGTCTGCGGATTCAATCGCAACGTCGGTGCCGGCGCCGACCGCGATCCCGACGTCGGCCTGCGTAAGCGCCGGGGCGTCGTTGACGCCATCCCCGGTCATCGCCACGACCAGCCCACGCGCCTGAACCTCTCTGATCTTGGACGCCTTCTGATCCGGCAGAACCTCGGCAAAGTAGTCGTCGAGCCCGAGCTCGTCCGAGACCCACTTGGCAACAGCCTCCGCGTCGCCCGTGAGCATCATGACCTGGATCCCCATCGCCTTCAGACGCTGCAGAGCCTCTCGGGACTCCGGCCTGATGATGTCGGCGAGCGCAATGGCGCCCTCAACACGCCCATCGATGATGACATAAACCACCGTCTTGCCCTGCTCAGCGACGGTGCTCACCCGCTCGTCTTTGACGAGAAGGCCGTGCTCGCGCAGGTACCCGGGGCTCACGATCATGAGCCGCGTGCCATCGACCATCGCCTCGGCTCCGCGACCCGGGATCGCCTTGAACTCACGAGGCGCGGGGAACGAAATGCCCCGTTCCTGAGCGCTCCGCACCACACCCTCGGCGATCGGGTGCTCGGACTGACTCTCTAGGCTGGCCGCGAGGCGCAGCAGTTCCTCGTCGGACCGCCCCGCCAGGGAGATCACATCGGTCACGCCGAACCGCCCCTCGGTCAGCGTGCCCGTTTTGTCGAACACGATGGCATCAAGACTGCGCCCGCGCTCGAACGCCGTGCGGTCTCTGATAAGCAGCCCGTTGCTCGCGGAGATCGAGGTCGAAACGGCGACTACAAGCGGAACCGCAAGCCCAAGGGCGTGCGGGCACGCGATGATCATCACCGTGACCGTGCGTTCAAGCGAGAAGTCAAACGGCTTTCCGATGAGCAGCCAGGTCACCAACGTTAAGGCGCCAACAGATATCGCGATGAGGGTCAGCCAGAGCGCCGCTCGATTCGCCAGATCCTGCGTCTTGGACTTGGATTCCTGCGCCAGACGGACCATCTCGATCACCTGCGCGAGGTAGGTCTCGTCGCCGGTTCGGCGCACCTCGATCGTAAACGCGGCTTCGCCGTTGATGGCCCCCCCGATGACCTCGTCGCCCTCCGATTTCTCGACCGGCTTGCTCTCGCCCGTCAGCATGGACTCATTGATGGTTGAGCGTCCGCTGACAATGACGCCATCGGTCGGGATCTTCTCGCCGGGTTTGATCAGGACGCGGTCACCGTGACTGAGATCGGAGACCTGGACGTCCTGCGTGCCGCCGTCGTCCTGGACCAGATGAGCCTCAGATGGCATGAGCTTGACGAGCTTCTCAAGGGCGGCAGAGGCGCCCATGACCGAGCGCATCTCGATCCAGTGCCCGACCAGCATGATGTCGATCAGCGTGGCGAGCTCCCAGAAGAAAACCTCGCCCTCAAGCCCGAAGACGACAGCGCTTGAGTAGAAGTACGCGACAGAGATCGCCAGCGCGATCAGCGTCATCATGCCGGGCATGCGACGTCCGAGTTCCGTGACCAGCCCCTTGAGGAAGGGCCATCCGCCAAAGAAGTACACCACCGTTGCGAACACGAACTGGATGTAGGAGTCCCCGCGGAAGCTCATCCGATCCTCAAGCCCGAGCAGCGACTGAATCATCGGAGCGAGCACGATGACGGGAACGGTCAGAACCAGCGAGATCCAGAACCGCTTCCTAAAGTCTGCGACCATGTGGGCGTGATGGCTGTGATGATCGTGCTTGCCATGCCCATGCCCAGCTTCTGCGGGCCGATTGTGAGTCGCGTTCTTCTCCGGGCGCGAATGATGTGCGTGGTGGTCGTGCATCGGTTACCCCCTCGGCCTAGCGCCAATGTTGTACAGGACCGCGACAAGGGAGCCGAACAGCCACCCGAGAATCGAGAACTCAAGGACACCGATGGCGGCCTCCCACCACGGCATGTCCCATCGCATGATCGGCTCGACATCCCAGCCGTGCATGATGCTGTTGAAGAACCGGACGACAGCCTCCTTCGGGACCGTCAGCATCACAAACACACAGCCGAAGTACAGCAACCCACAGGCCCCACCGAGTGCAAAGCCGGCACGCCGAACGCTAAGAGTGTTCATGAGTACGCCCTCCTGTATCGGCGCTATTCTGGTTGTGCTCGTGCCCGTGTCCTCGCATCATGAACAGGTGACACGCGAACATGAGAACAATGAAGACTAGAAGTGTGACCCCGCCATCGATCCCGAAGAGTGGGAGCAAGAAGATGGCCAGCAGCGGCAGAGCGCAGCCGGCAACATGTAAGATCAGATGACGCATGGCGCAGGTCTCCTTTCCACGGGTGATGGCTGAGCGGCAAAGACTAGGACAGTCGAGTCGTCGCGCGCCAGCGCTTCGCCTCGGTGCCGCTCCACCGCCTGAATAATCGTTGCCGCCAGTCTCGCGGCATCGCCGAAGCCGCTTGCGCGAATCGCGGCTGTGACCGCGGCACGACCGAGCTGCTCGCTCTGGGAGTTGCTTGATTCTGTCACCCCGTCAGACATAAGCACGAGCCGGTCGCCGGCCCGCAGATCGATCTCGACCTGCTCGAAGCGAGCCGCGGGGTCGATCCCCAGAATGAGACCCGTCGAAGAGAGCGTCTCACACGCGCCCGACGAACGGATGACCAACGCAGGCTCATGACCCGCGCTGGCGTACTGTGCGGACGAGTGGTCCGCAGCCACGCGGATCACGGCCATGGAGGCGAAGTCCTCGGGCAGGCTGATCTCAAGGAAGCGAGAGTTCACGGACTCCAGCAGCGCCGCCGGTGTCAGCGAGCCCAGATCCTGCGACAGGACAAGGGCCTTGATCGCGGCGGAACCCATCGCAGCGTGAACCCCGTGCCCCACGACATCGGCGATGCACAGCACCGTGTCCCCGTTCGGGAGCCGGATCACATCCACGTAATCTCCGGCGATCTCATCCGCCGGGTGATACTCGATCGCCACCCCCGGGATCGCGTTGGCGGACGCATCCGGGAGCAAGTGCGTTTGCAGCCGGCGGGCCCGATCGAGCTGAGCACGCCGGTCAGCCTCGCGCCTGGCGAGTTCCAGGCTCATCGATGACACCTCGTCGGCGAGCTCTGACAGCTCCCTGTTCGTCGAGGGGCCGATGATCGTGCCCACGCGGCCTCGCCCGATCTCTCGGATAGCGCCGACCGTGCGTTCAAGCGGGCGGCTCACGAGGCGCAGAAGAAGGCCGTTGAGAACGGCAGCCGCGACGATGGCGCCGAATCCGATGGCGCCGATGCGTCCCAACGCGGCTCGTCGTGCAGACATGACGATCGGAGAACGGCGCTCGCTCACCTGCGCTCGGATCGCAGCGGAGGAAAACGCCCCAAGAACTTCCTCCCCGGGATCGAGGCCGTGGGCGTGTTCGTGCCCTGTCGGATGCGACACATACCGCGCGTTCTCGATCTGAACAGTAATGCGATGTCCGGGAGACTCGCCCGCATTCATCAGGTCACAGGTCGAGTCCACATATCGCTGGATCGCCTCCGATCCACCCGATTCGAGCGCCAGAAGGGCTGACGTAAGCGTTCGGGCCTCATCACTGAGAGCGATCTCCTTGTCGCGGAGCCTTGAATGCATCGTCAGGCGATAGTCCGCCCCAACAAAGACGAGCATCAGCAGCACCAGCACGCTGTTGATGACGAGCAGAAGCTGGGTACGAAGTCGAAGAGATCGCAATCTGGCGCCGCGCCTCGGTACGTCGGTCATGCGTCAAACCTCCAAGGCGCCGGGTGTGCGCCGAATCCATCGGGTCTCCGGACGCATGCGCTACCACGCATAGTGATTGATCCCGTACACCAGAGCGCCCCCAAAGAACCCCGTAACGCCGACAAGACCCGCCGAGAGAAACAGCGCGAACCGGTACGCCGCGCGGGACCTCGGGTCGGGGGACGGACGGGAACAGCGGAGCAAGAGCGCGAACGCGATCAGTCCGAGAGCCATGACGCTGGAGCCGAGCCACCGATGTGCGGTCTGAACCCAGTCGTCATCGATCAGCGTGAACCCACCGTTGATCCACCCAAGCGTGGCGGCGGCAACGACACCGACGACGCCAACCGTGACACAGAACGCCGACGCGTGCCGGAATACGTCACGCCGAGTGAGTATGAGGATCGCTTCGGCGATGGCGGCCCCGAGAAGAAGTCCGATCGGCAGGTGAGTCGCCGGCGGGTGGAGCTTCCCAACCCACGCCGCGAGCTTGGAGCGTGATTGCCCGTGATCACGGCTGTGATCGTGCCCGTCGACCTCGGCGGTGTCGAGGCCGCTTTCGCTCGCATCCTTGTGTGCGTGCCCTTGAGCGCCCTCATTGACATGATCGTCACCCTCGGGGGCGTCAGCGTTCGCGTCGTCATGCTCGTCTGCGTGCTCGTGATCCGAATCCTGTTCCGGGGCGCTTTCGAACGAGACGGACGAGTACCCGGGGCTGACTGCGAAGTACGCCGCCGGGTCAGCCTTGAACTTGGTGAGACACTTGCGGCAGCACAGCCCGACTGCCACCCCCTCGTACTCGACCGTAAACCGCGGGTCAATCGGCTCATCGGTCGTCACCGGGCATACGGCGTTGATCGGCGCCCGCTCTTCCCCGGGCAATCCCGGGGAAGAGCCCTGCGCCAACGCTGCTGTCGGAAGAACCGCCACAACGACCACGACGAGAAGCAAGCTGAGCCTGGGCAATCGCGGTCTGGCACTCATGCGGAGGTTCTCCTTTCAGTTCTCTCGTCACTCAGCCGTCGTGGTCGTCGTGCCCATCGTGATCACCATGACCACCATGACCGGGCTCGTCGGCGTCGTGATCGTCGTGGGCGCCATGGTCCGAGTCATCCTCGGGCATGTATGACCCCTGCGCCAGCCAGGCGGCGTCGATGAGCGCGATGTACTTCGCCGGATCGGCGTTGACCTTCGGCTCGCACCCGGCGCAGCAGAACCGCATGAGGCGCCCCGCGATCACCATCTCCGCCGGTTCACCCATCGAGCCGAGCGGCCCTCCCCGGACGACGCAGGTCTCGAGCGGGTAGTCCGCTCTCTGGGCTTTAGCGACCGCCTTGTCCAGCTTCTCAATGAACTTCGCGGGATCGGCCTTGAACTCGCGCTTGCACATGTTGCAGCACAGCCGCACGAGTCGGTTCCCGTAGACCATGTTCTTCGCGATATCCTCGCCGTCCGCGACGAGCGGCTCCCCCGAGACAACACAAGTCTCCGTCGGGTAGTACCGGAGCTGGTCCTCGATGATCTGCTCGTCAATCTTCTGCCAGTACCCGGCCCGATCCGCCTCGAACTTGTCGATGCACCCACTACAGCAGAAACGGACCTCGCGTCCGTCATACTGCTTCACGATCGGGTCACCCATGGAGCCGAGCTTCTCGCCCGAAACCGCGCACGTCGTCAGGGCGTAGGGTTCGGTCCACGGATCCACCTCAGCCTGCGCTTCTCCATGCCCGCCGTGTCCCTCATGGTCGTCGGCCGCGGGCTGGCTCATCGCCGCGGTGATGAACTGATCACGACGAGTCTCATCCCAGGCCATGAACTTTGAGTCACAGCCCGAACAGCAGAACCCGACGGTCTTGCCCTTGTACTGGGCGAATGTCTCCCCGTCGATCGGCTCGTTGCCGACCGGGCACATCGCGTTGACGGCTTTCAGCTCAGTTTCGGCGTGATGCTCGCCGTGATCTTGGGCAAGAGCGGGCGACACGGAAACTGAGCAGCAAGCGATAACGCCACAAATACAGAACGCTTTCATGATGATTCTCCTTCAGCAAGTGGAACGAACTCGTTCCGGGACGGATGTGAGCAACGCCGGACCCAGACATGCACGCTTCATGCGAGAAGGGGGCCGACAGACAGGACGGCTGAGACGTCGCTCTGCCGCCGGTTGAGCGGATGACAAACTCTGCGACTCGCGCTCGTGCTCTCCGGAATGAGAGCGTGAGCGTCCCGAGCCCCAACGTGACCGAGTCTTCGCGGGCCATCTGGCCGGTCCGGGCGCCCGCCCGAGAGCGGAACCCCGTCCGGGCGTTGGGATTCCAGCCACGCCGCGAAGAGCGCACGCGACCGATCGCGGTGTCATATCGAACTCCTGAGTATCGAGGGAACAACGCTGGGCCGAGCGGGTTAGGCAAGCGCGTCACGAGGCGTGCGCGCACTTTCCCTGCGAGGCTTTCGCTTTACGTTCGCCAGATACCCAGGAGGGCCTGAATCTCGTTGTGGGTGCGCCCGCGAAGAAGGCCGAATGATCCGGCGGACCGGAGACCGATGTGCGTACCTGCCTCGATGTGTTCGACATCGGGCGTCGTGACGCGGGCGTACGCAGTGATCGAATCGCGACCCGGGGGCAGCATCGGCGCGTCCGGACCAGGTCGCCTGTCGGGACTCGGTGATGCGCTGCAGCGGCACTCGCCTCCGCTCATCGCGCAGGAAGCGTCCTCATCGGAATCCTCGCATGAGTCCGAGCAATGAGAAACTTCATGGCAGCCCGATTCGCCGCAGGAGCCACCGTGCGACCGGCCACCGATAACATCGTGTCCCAGACCGGCGCCGCCAGCGCCCAGGAGCATCAAGATGGCCAAGAGACGCGTCATCATCAGAAGTCTATCACTCCCGCAGTAAGCGAGGAACGCCGAACGGCTGCAGAATATTCCGTGTTGGATGCGGAAGGTGCTGTTCCGACCGGCGATCCCCTGATTTGAGGAGTTACCGTCTCGGGAACGCCCTGTTCCTGCTGGCATTGATCATCTGGGCTCTCATGCGACCTGCAGAGCCCCAACTCGCCGCACGGACTCCTCTCCGTACGGAAGCCCATTTGGGCACGCAAGGAAGAGCGACGGACGATCGGCAAGGCTCTGATCATGAGCGTCTGCTGCTGACCAGGCAGCAGGAGGGCCTGGCGCCCGGGACCGTCCAGAGCATCAAGGCGTTCGTCAGCGGGCTCTTCACGCACGCCTACGAGGACGAGATCCTCGACCGCAACCCCGCCCTCCGCCTGGGCCGCTTCATCCAGAAGGACAACCGCCGCAAGGACATCAGCCCTCTGACCCGCGACCAGTCCGCCGCGGTGCTCACTGCCGTCCAGGAGGCGTTCCCCGAGGATTACCCGCTGCTGCTGTGCGCGTTCCGGACCGGGATGAGGATGGGCGAGCTGCTGGGGCTGGCCTGGGCCGGCGTCGACTTCGAGGCCAACGCGATCGAGGTCCGGCGCAGCTACTCCCACGGCCACTTCGACACGCCCACGACTCACAAAGGCCGGCGGGTGGACATGTCCGACCAGCTCGCCTCCGCCCTCCAGGGCCACCCAGAGGCCCTCCAGGCCGCCGCGGCGGGCGGCTGCCGGACCACCACCCCCGTCCCCGGGCGGCGCAAGGCCGAGGCCGCGGTCCAGCTCGTCTTCCTCAGCGCGACGGGCGGCCCCCGGGACGACGACAACCTCCGCCGACGGGTCTTCTACCGCCTGCTCGAGATCGCCGACGTCCCGCGCTTCCGGTTCCACGACATCAGGCACACCTTCGCCAGCCACCTGCTCCAGCAGGGCGAGTCGCTGCACTACGTCAAGGAACAGCTCGCCCACGCCTCGATCCAGACGACCGTCGATGTCTGCGGACTCCTCGTGCCGTGATCGAACCGGAACGTGGTCAATCGGTTGGATGACACGGCGGGACCGGAGCTCAAGCTGGTGCAAGGGAGGACTGGATAAAGCAGAGCACTCCGACGCGATCGCCAAGCCCGGCATGTCCAGACACATCCCGGGCTGATGTTGATCGCCTTCCGCGCACGAAAGCGGCAAGCCCCAATGAGCTGGGCGCGCTCCCTTTACGTTCAATTTCGGGGAGAGTACTCTGGGCGGTCTCAGCGTTCTAGAACTCCCCCGCATGCGCTCGTGCGACGATCTTGACCTGGCGCCGAGCGCGATGATGCCCGACGCCGCAGCGATGGCGTGCGTGGAAGGGCTCGAGGCTCACACTCGTTCGGCGGAGGTTGACAGACGTGAACGAGCGGCGGGCGCGTCAGTCGAGAAGCATCGCCTCTCCGCTGAGGCCCGGGCCGAAGGAGATCGCGACCATCGGGCCGCACTCGCCGCGATCGATGGCGTTCTGCATGACCCACAGCACGGTTCCCGACGACATGTTCCCGTGCCGCCGGTAAACCTCGCGTGAGCCGGATGTGGCCGCGGGTTTGAGCTCCAGCCCCCGCTCGATGCATTCGAGAATGTCCCGCCCGCCGGGGTGGAGACACCACCTGGTGATCTGCGCCCGTTCAAGCCCGCAGGTTGCGAGCCACTCGTCGATCCACGTGGCGATCACCCGCCGGAGCATGACCGGAACACGCGCCGAGAGCCGCATTCTGAATCCGTGGTCGCCGATGCTCCACCGCATAAGTTCGGCAGTCCCTTCAAAGACACGGCTCGCAAACCCGCGCAGCTCCGGCCCGACGCCCCGAGAACCAACGACTGCGCACGATGCCCCGTCGGCGAATATTGCGTTGGCGATGATCTGGTCCCGGGCGACCGGCCCGGTCTGGTAGTGGAGGCTGCACAGCTCACAGCAGACCACCAGCACCACCGAGCCGGGCTTTGCGCGCACAAACGCGTCCGCAACCGCGAGCGCGTTCAACGCGCCGTGACAGCCCATGAACCCGATATGCGTCCTCGAGACGGTCCGGCCGAGTGCGAGTCGATCGATCAACGCGTGGTCCAGGCCAGGAGTCTCCGCGCCGGTGCACGAGACCGTCACCACGTGTGTGATCTCTTCCGGATCGACGCCCGCCCGCGTCAGCGCTTGCCTGGCGGCGCTCTCCGCCAGCGCGGGTGCCGCCTCCGAAAAGGTCCTCAGACGCTCGCCAGTCGTCGGACCCGCGCCGTCCGAGGCCGAGCAACGCTCTCGCATCGACCGGGCGGACAGCACCGAGCCACGCGTCGAGACCCCCGACTCAAAGTAAAGTGTTTGCAGCCACCCTGGATCGTGCTCGGGCGCCACCCGGAGCGCAAGCTCGAGCCCGTCGCCCGCCGTCACGACGTGCGGTGGCGAGGCGCAGCCGATGCCGAGCACGCGGGCGGTCATCACGCGATCTCCCAGCACAGCCCGCGGCTCACGACAGCCGGGATTCGGGTCCGGCTCGCGAGGGCCGTGACCGCCCAGATCGCGCGAGGGCTCCGAGCGGATCGACTCACCGCGCGGCACACCATCCGCCGAGATCGGAGAGAAACACGACAGAAGCAGGTCCACTCACGCCCCACATCCTCCCCGCGCGCAACTCGCTCCGCGTACGGCGCGATCGAGGAGGCGCAGATGATCGCCCAGCTCATCCCCTCTCCCGTCAACGGCTCGACATACTGCGCCGCGTCCCCAACAACGATGACCCGCCCGCGGGCGTACCTCGCCCGTGTCCGCGTCAAACGCGCGACCCCGCGCCACCGCGCGCCGTCCACCCACTCGCTGTCCACGCAAGCTCCCGAGAGCACTCCGCGAACCGTCGACGACGGCCCGTGTCGCCTGACCGCCTCGGCCGACACTGCGGCGCCGACCGCGACCACGCCCGGCGCAATCGTTGCCAACCCGACGTATCCGTCGGTGCCGAGCGCCATCCGGATCTCGCCCGGACTTTGTGAGATCGCCGACGCTGGAACCACTGCGCCGAGCCCGAGCGGGCCCCGCGGGGGATTTCGCCAGCCAAACTCCGCTCTCCCGGCGAGGGCGCTCCCGTCAAGCCCGTCGGCCACGACCACGACCCGGGGTGCGAGTTCGAGGCGTGTCGAACCCACCTCGACGAGAACCCCATCGTCCGGGCGTACCGTTGCTCGGGCGTTCGTGAGCACCTCGACGCCCGCGTCCGCCGCCCGCTCGACCAGAGACTCGTCGAACGTCCGACGATCGACCGACCGATAGGGCCTGATCGGCAGCGTGCATGATCCCCAGCCGGAGCAGAGTCGCAACGTGCTCAGCTCACCGGACCGCCGATCGAACCCCTCGTCGATCATGCCCAGTTGCCGCAGACGCGTGACCCCGGACGGCGCCAGGCACCCGCCGCACACCTTCGGGCGAGGGATGACTCGCCGCTCAACGAGCAGCGTGCGCATCCCGCTCCGGGCCAGCTCGTGCGCAGAGACTGACCCGCCCGGCCCGGCGCCGATGACTACGGCGTCGAACTCTCCGGCTCCGATCGTGGAACGGCAGGCGACCATCGGAGCAGCATACGCCGAGGCCAGCGCTTCGTGACAGCGGCGCCCACGAGCCCCGCGTCCTTACTCAGTTGGCGCAGTTCTGCGGGCGTGTACGCGGCGCGTACGGACTTCATCGCGTCAACATGGACAACCCGGCTGCCTGTGAGTGTCCGCGAGGCGATCCAAGCCAGCGCCAGCCCCGCTTTGTCTCTCCGGAGATCGGCCACGAGCAGCAGCCGATCCGTCGCGCCCGCCAGATTCCTCAACAGCGCGAGGCTGTTTTTTGTATCGAGATGATGCAAAAACAGGCTGCAGGTGATCACATCGAAACGCCGGGCGATCGGGGTTGTCACCGCGTTCAGCTCGTTCAATCCGATCGAAACGCCCGCCACCATGGCCCGACGCGACGCTTCAGCGAGCGCGGTGGGGCTGATGTCGCACGCGTTCAGATCCAGGCGGACGGAGTCCCGCATCGCCAGCCTCGCCAGGCCGACGGGGATATCCGCCGAGCCGGTCGCGACGTCAAGCACACGCAGCGGGGTGTCGATCCGACGCGCCAGAGGTCGCATCTCGCGCCACAGCATCCCGCTGACACCCGCGACGTGGTTGAGCCGCGCAAGTCCCGCGAGGGCGGAGCGATGCTCGCTCCCCCCGAGAGCGGGATCGTCCATGAGTTCCGGTGTTAGCGTGCGGTTCAGAGGCGAGCTCCGTCGGGTCGGCGCGGGAGGATTGTTCGCCCACGATCCCCCCAGACTACCGGGAATCGGCGCCATTCGGATGCCACATCTCCATCCGGCCTCGCTCCGACTCGTCGCAGTGTGCCGCGTTTCGGCTTGCCAGGGCTTGCCAACGGCCGAGGGTGGGGCGCGCTCGAAACTGCTGACACACTCGAATCTGATGCGTCAAGACCATCGACACGCACAGCCCGCCGGCGAGCGAGGACCAAGGCACGATCAGTCTGTGCCAGTGGGCAACTCAGGAGAGCCTGTGCATGCGACCGGTCCGCCGCGGGGATCACCACCGGTCGCGATCGGAATAAGCCTGTCAGTCCTAAGAGTTTCGGCTCCGACGAGTCGTCCGTTCCGGTTCCGAGAGTGGGCGGAGGCGCACCCCTGAACCTCCAGATGCATAGACATGCGACCCGTCCGCGTGCTCAAGCCCACCGGCCTGCGAATGAACCCAGTCGTCGCGTGCGTGTGAGACCACCACCGCGAGACCGCCAGGCCCCAACAAGCCCAGACACGCCCCTCGCCAATTCCGATCCACCCTCCAAAAACAACAACAGTCAGCCCCAAAGGAATGGCCGTGCTCGCTTTACCTTCAATAGCGGCGACAGATCACGACTTCAACGACCTGCTCACGCGCCTCACCGCATTCTGGGCGGGATGCCCCTGGGACGAGATCGCCCAGCTTGCCACGTTGGGGCGGGGCGACCAAGAGGGGCCAAACATTCCGCTGGCCCGCGAGAGGCGACTGAAATACGCTGGGCGGCGATCGGAGGCCAGACGATGCGATACACGGGAGCAACGGTATTTGGAGTTCTGGCGATTCCGTGCGTGGCGGCCCATGCGCAGGTTGAGATCGGGACATTCCACAACCCCGGAGGCCTTGGCGACAGTTTCGGCAGCGCTATCGCCCAGGACGGCGATGCAGTTGCCATCGGGGCTCACCTAGCCACCAGCGGGGATACGCCGAGCGATGGCGTTGTCTACATCTATGACATCAACGACCCGTCCACCGTGCTCGACACATTGGCCCCTTCGGAAGGTGATTCGTTCACCGCGTTCGGTACCGCGATCGATATCGAAGGCGCCCGAGTCGTCGTCGGGGCACGCAACCAAGAGCCCGGCGGTGTCGTATACGTCTTCGATACGTCAACCGGCGCCCAGAAGAAGCTCGAGCCCGAGGATGCCCAGTTCGACGCCGATTTCGGAGCCGCCGTCCTGATCTGTGGAAACATCGTGTACGTCGGCGCGCCAGGTCTCAACCTCGGCCCCAACGTGGCTGTTGGCGCCGTTTACGTCTTTGACGTGACCACATGCGAGCAGATCAACAAGTTCAGGGCTCCAGCAGCAAGCGAAGGGGCCGAGTTCGGTGGGTCCCTCTCGAAGCACGGCAACGTGCTCATGGTCGGCGCTCCGTCTTGGACTACCGTTGGCGCCGCGTACACATATGACGCCAACACGCTCGTCCACCTCGACACCTTCGAGAGCGACGACCCGCAGCCCTTCAGCGAGTTCGGCGCTGCTGTTGCGCTCACCGGATTCGCCGCCCTCATCGGCGCCCCCCTCGCGACCGACGACGAGCAGACCGGCGCCGGCCTCGTCTGCGCCCTCGACCCATCCGACCAGACCGGCATCTACTCTTTCGGCAACGCCACCTCTGGTGATGAACTCGGCAGTTCTCTCGCCGTGGATAACAGCGATTCGCGCGGGGGCGTGACGCTTGCCATTGTCGGCGCCCCGGGCGACGACGAGGCCAACTTCGGCGCCGGAGCCGCGTACGTGATCAACGCCGCCACTGGCGACATCATCACCAAACTCACCGCCAGCGACGCAGGCTTCTTTGACTTCTTCGGCGAGTCGGTGTCCATCAGCGGCGAGTACGTCATCGTCGGCGCCCCCAGCTCGGACACCGACGGCAGCGACAGCGGCGCCGCGTACCTCTTCCGCCTCGATACGCCCTGCCCAGCGGATCTGTCTCCGCCCTTTGGTGTGCTCGATTTCGACGACGTGCTCGCGTTCCTCGTCGCTTTCTCGCCCTGTTCACCCGATGCCGACCTGGCCGAGCCCTTCGGGGTTTGCGACTTCGGCGATGTGCTCGCATTCCTCACGGCGTTCGGTACAGGCTGTCCATAGACCCCGCATCGCAAAGTCCTCTCAAAGCCCCGTCGCGCCCACGCCGGGGCAATTGCGCGTGCGTGTGAGGATTCCACCGCGAGACCGCCAAGCCCCGACACGCCCCGCGTGCCAAACCGCCCACCCCCGCGCACAACAACGGCCAGCCCCAAAGGGCTGGCCGCACACGTGTTGCGTTCAATAACGGGGACAGGATTCGAACCTGCGACCCCCGGGTTATGAGAGCGTGGGGACTCAGACGCCTAACTCCCCATCAGCATTCCTCTTCGGGAGATCGGCCGCCTGCGCAGCCCGGCAAACCGCGGCAAATCGGGGCGTGCCGGCAAGCCGTGAGCGGTCGCGTGTACTACTCCAGAGCCGACCGGATTGCCTGGGACATCGCTCGAACATCCGCCGGCGTGCCCCGCGTCTGCAGGAGTGGCATGCACTCACGTTCGAACAACTCCACGACCTCGCGGGGGCGTTCGGCGTGTTCGATCGATCTGGCGGCCTCTCGGCAGAGGGCAACCACATCGACAGTGTCATCGCCAATCATGTCAAGAGACACAGCGGCATACGCGCCGAACCGGGCGCGTTTGGGGTGATCCACACGCAGTGAATCGAACTCGCCAATCATCGCGTTGCGCCACCCATCAAGCCCGAGCAGCTCCGCCGCCTCCCGGCTCGCCTGCCGCACCGAGTCGCCTTCCCCCGGCCCAGCGACGTACAGGCGCAGGAGCTTGTGACGCGTCCTCGCCTCGAGGTACTCGTGCTCCCTTCCTCCCAACTCGCCCAGGACGTTGCTGAGCAAGCTGTACGACTTCTCGAGCTCGTAGTGGTACTCGCCGAAGGCCGCCTCGATCATCGGGATCGACTCTCTTACCGCCTGGACGGCTTCTTCCGTGCGATCTGCTCGCCGGTAGACGTGCGCGGCGAGCTGGAGGGCCGTGCCGTGCTGGAGTGAGCCGGCGCCGTGGAGTTCCACAAAGCCGGCGATCACGTCCGGAACAATCTCCGTGGCCTCTTCGGCTCTCCCGAGCGAGGCGAGCGCCCTGACCTTCCAGAACAGGCCAAAGTGGCGCTGAACAGCCCGCGCGTTCCCGGAGAGCTGCTCCGCGTGCTCGATCATCGTGTCCGCGAGCTCGACAACGTCCTCAAGCCGCTGCATCGAGGCGAGCATCGAGATCCGGTGGGACATCAGCTCGCCCATGAGGCGCGGCTCCTCGCCGCCCTCCCGCTGGTAGCCGCGCGTGGCGATCTCGAAGAACGTCTCCGCCTCCTCAAACCGATTCCTGTTCTGATGGAGCAGAGCCTGCAGGGCGGCGAGCTTCGGGTGCTCATCCCAGTCCGGGTCGCCGTCCGGGTACAGGATGGTCAGCGCCCGTTCCAGATCGGCCTCGGCCTCGTCGAACTGCCCGTTGTATAGGTAGGCGTGCGCTCGATCCGAGTAGATCTCGGCGCGTTGTACAGGTGTGAGCTCACCCGCCTCGGCCAACGAGGCGATGGCCTCATTAAAACTCTCGATGGCGTCGGGGTACCGAACGAGTTTCGTGCGCATCACACCCAAGAGCGCGTACACGCGTGAGAGCATATCCGGGTCGCCCCCGAACCGGTCCGGGATCCTTGGCGCTGCCCGGTCCACGAGTTGCGTGAGCGTCGCCTCGGGTCCGAGATCTGAGGCGTCAACCGCGAAGAACAGGTCCTTGATGAGAAAGTTGTTGAGGTCCTCGACGCGTTCGGCGTTGCGCTCGGCTCCACGCCTCGCGACGGCTTCTCGCTGAAGCGCAACCCCTGTCGCGATGAGCCCGACCGTGAGCGCCAGGATGACTGCGGCGACGCCGCCGACGAACACCCGGTTGCGCCGGGCGAACTTGCGAAGCTGGTACACGGTGCTGGGCGGGTGGGCGAGGATCGGCTGATCGACAAGGAACCGCCGGATGTCCGCCGCCATCGCCCCGGGCGACGCGTACCGCCGGTCCGGCTCCTTCTCGAGCGCCTTGCCGACGATGGTCTCCACATCCCCGCCAAGCGTGGAGTCGATGCTGCTCAGTCGCGTGTGGTCATCCTCACGTATGACGCGCAGGGCGTCGAGCACGCCCATCCCCGCGGTATCGTGCGGCAAACGCCCGCAGAGCAACTCAAACATCACCACCCCAAGCGCATACACATCGCTGCGCTCGTCGATGGCGCCCGGGTCGCCCGCCGCCTGCTCCGGGCTCATGTGCGACGCTGTCCCCAGCAGCTGCCCAGCCTCAGTGCGCAGCGTCTCCGTGTTGACATCGTGCTCAGTGAGGCGCGCAATCCCGAAGTCCAGAACCCGGGGCCGCCCCGAGGCGTCCACCAGAATGTTCGCCGGCTTGAGGTCCCTGTGGATCACGCCCCGCTCGTGGGCATGACCGACCGCGTCGCACACGTCGGCGATCAGCCGAAGCCGCTGGCGCGTCCCCAGCGACTGGCGCTCGGCGTACGCCGTCAGCGACACGCCATCCACCAGCTCCATCGAGATGAACGGGATCCGGCGCCGCCCCGCGCCCGCGATCCCCACCGCGTGCACAGGCGCGATCCCTGGATGGCTCAGACGTGCGAGCACCTCGGCCTCGCGCCGGAAGCGCCGCACGATCTGATCGGTCACGAGCCCGCCGCGGATGACCTTGAGCGCGACATCTCGCCGCGGCTCGAGCTGCTCCGCCCGGTAGACCGTCCCCATGCCTCCCTCGCCGAGCACACCCGTGATCCGATACCCCGGGATCTCCGGATGGCTCCCGACCGCCCCATCATCGAGCGCCCACGCCGCATCAGCGCGTGACTGACCGTCAAGGAGCCGCTGGACCGCGTCGCGAATCGCGTCATCGCCCCCGCAGAGCTCGCAGATGCGGGCATCCCGCCGCTCAAGGGGCAGCTCGAAGACCTCGTGAAAGACCTCTCGCACGCGCGCATAATCCGCCCTGTTCATCCGGGTTGCTCCCCTCGGAGCTCGTTCCAGAGCCAGCCCTTGGCCATCTGCCAGTCCAGCTGCACGGTGCGCTCGGAGACGCCCAGCACCCGGGCGGTCTGTTCCCCGCTGAGCCCCCCGAAGAATCGGAGCTCCACGATCCTCGCCTGTCGCTCATCGACGCCCGCGAGTCGCTCAATCGCCTCGTCCAGCTCCAGCACATCCCAGTCCTCACCCGGGGTGCTCACATCTGAAAGCGTCATCCGTGCCCACCCGCCGCCCCGTTTCTGCGCGGCGCGTCCCCGGGCGTGATCGATGAGCACCTGTCGCATCGCGGTCGCGGCGACCGCGAGCAAGTGGTCTCGGTCCTTCGGCGGGGCCCCGGTCCCCTCGGCCATCTTCAGATAGACCTCGTGCACCAGCGCCGTGGGCTGGAGCGTCTGGTTGGGGCTCTGGCTCCTGAACTGCACCCGGGCCAGCTCCATCAGCTGGGTGTACGCCTCGGAGAACAGAGGCTCCTCGCCCGGCGACGAGTCATTGGTTTGTACGCCCGGGCCGCTCACACCCATCCCCTTCGTTCCATATTGGCCCAGTGTACCGACCCCGCAAAGCCCCACCCAGCCCGACGCCGCCACCGCACCGGGCCCCGGCGATGCCCCGGTCCGCCTCTCCACGCCCCGATTGAGGAGCTCAAAGTTTCGTTGCGCCCAGGAGAAGGCTTTTCCGTGTCACTCGTGGAGACCAGGCTTGCTGGCGCCCGCCGGGCGCCGGGCGAACCCCGCTGCCCCGTCTTTCTGAGCCTGACACAGAGGAGCCAAGTCATGAACCGAATCGCCTCCGCCGTCCTGAGAGCCACCCCCCTCCGCCTGACAACCCTGGTTGGCGTCGCCCTGTTGGCCCCCCCCGTGATCGCGAGCGAGCCGGTCTCGGAAGCATTTACCTATCAGGGTGTCCTGAACCAGGCCGGCGTCCCCTACTCCGGCGACGCCGACTTCCGATTCGAGCTCTTCGACGCCTCTTCCCTGGGGCTGCAAGTCGGGCCGACGATCACGATCAGCGAGGCCATGCTCTTCGACGGCGTCTTCCGGAACGAACTCGACTTCGGCGCCGCCTCCTTTGTCGGTGACGCTCGCTGGCTCGAGATATCGGTCCGCACGCCCGCCTGGGACGGCATGGGCGCCGAACCGCCATACACCACACTCACCCCGCGCCAGTCCGTACAGCCCACCCCGTACGCGCTCTACGCGCTCAACGGCAACCCGGGCCCCGCCGGCCCGGAAGGCCCCATCGGTCCCCAGGGCCCGATCGGACCCGTCGGTCCGCAGGGTCCGGAAGGGACGCAGGGTTCGACGGGCGCCACCGGCCCCGAAGGCCCTCAAGGCCCGATCGGTCTGACCGGCCCCGAAGGACCGCAAGGGCCGCAGGGCGTCCAGGGCGACCAGGGTCCCACCGGCCCGCAGGGAACTCCGGGCGACTCACACTGGTCGTTCAACGGCGCCGACACCTGGATCACCAACGGATTCGTCGGCGTCGGCGAGTCCAACCCCAGCATCCCCCTCGCCATCCGCGCCCCCGGCGCGATCGACCCCGTCGGCATCACCATGAACACCCCGCTCGGCGGCTCCCGAGCCATGGAGTTCCAGACCGCCGACGCCGACGGCGACCTCACCACCCGCGTCATCCTCCGCGGCGGTGACCCCGCGGACTTCCAGACATACAGCGGCGCATCCGGCGCCGAGGTTCTGCGTCTGCACGTCGAAGGGAGCAACGGGCACCTCGGCCTCGGCCGCGAGCCCTCGTTCAACCTCGACATCGGACCCGCCGACGACCGCTTCAGCGTCGATCTCGATTCCGTCCCGGGCGTGATCCAGCTCGGCAATCTCACCAGCAACGCCAACACGCTCTCGTTGGCTTCCAACGGCAACGCCGAGATCGTCATCGACGCCAACGGCGTCAGTTCCGGGAAAGAGTTTGCCGTCCGCCGACACGCCGTAGGCGGGCTGGGCCAGGAACTGCTCCGCGTTCAGGAGAACGGACGCATCGCGATGGGCGAGATCGATCCCGGCAACACGACGCTCCATGTCGACGCCGGCTCCCGCGCCACTGCGATCATCGCCGACAACGCCCTGGCCGGCGCCGTCACCATCCTCGCCCGATCCACCGCCTCCTCGGGCGCCGCCGTCGCCGGCGAGTTCTCCGTTGACAGCAACACCGGCACCGCCGTCCACGCCGAGGCCAACTCCAACTCCGGCATCACCTACGGCGTCCGCGGGATCACCAACAGCACCGACGCCGGCGCCGCGGGCGTCCGCGGCGAGGCCCCCAGCACCGGCAGCGGCTACGGCGTCTACGGACAAGCGACCAACGCCGCCGCCTTCGGCGTCTACGCAAACGGTCGCCTTGGCTCCTCGGGAACCAAGAGCTTCATGATCGACCACCCCCTCGATCCCGCCAACAAGTTCCTCCTGCACTACAGCACCGAGAGCCCCGAGGTCCTCAACAGCTACAGCGGCACAGTCGTCATCGGCCCCAACGGCTCCGCCTGGGTCCAGCTCCCCGACTACTTCGACGCCATCAACACCAACGCCCGCTACCAGCTCACCGCCATCGGCGCCGCCGCCCCCATGCTCCACATCGCCTCCGAGGCCAACGACAACGAGTTCCAGATCGCCGGCGGCATCCCCGGGATGAAGGTCTCCTGGGAGGTCAAGGCCCGACGCGCCGACGCCTTCGTCACCACCTTCGGCGCCCCCGTCGAACGCGAGAAGCTCGGCGCCGAACGCGGGCGCTACCTCCAGCCGCTCATCCACGGCCAGCCCGAAGAACTCGGCATCCACTACGTCCCCGCCCGCAACGCGCCCCTCACCGCCGCCCGCGACAACTGACACGTCACGACACTGAAACGGAGAACGACCATGTACCGCACCTCAGCAGCCGTGTGTGTCCTCCTCGCCGGCTCCACATCAAGCCTCGCGTCCGGCCCCACCAAGGGAAACGTTCACGCCGCACCCGATCGTCAGGACGCCCCGGTCAGCACCTGGACCGAACGCCCGATCGGCGAGCCCATCGAGGTCACCGGAACGACCGGCCCCCGGTTCGAGCCCGCCTCGGGCTACAGCGCCCGCCGACGCGCCGACCAGGCCGAGCGGGCAGCGCTCCGCGAACGCATCGGCTGGCCAAACCTGACCGAGGGCATGAAGGCAGCCTGGCACGACCAGGCCGTCGGCCCCGACAACATCGACGAGCGCGGCATCAACCTCGTCAGCTTCGCCTGGGCCTACACGCCCACAATCCGCGGCGAGGACAACAAGGCCATCGACCTCGTGCTCAACCTTGACGGCGACGTGGTCTCCATCGGCACCGCGCTGGGCGACGGGAGCAACCCGCCCGCGTACGCCCGCTACTTCGTCGCCGAGGTCGATGGGACCGCCAACGCCGCCGACGGATGGACGGAGAACTGGGAACGCACCCCCTGGTACGGGACCAGCGGCACCGGCTGGATCACCGGGCGCCAGGGCGCCGTGGACTTCCTGGGCAACACCTACATCGCCGGCTGGCGCTCCGACGGCCAGTACACCGTCTGGAAGTTCGACGGCGAGGACGGCTCCACCATCTGGAACCAGAGCGGGTCCATCCCCGGCGGCTCCGAGGCCCGCGTCAACGACATCGCGGTCGATGGCGAGGGCGTCGTCTACGTCACCGGTCGCTACTTCCTCCCGGGTGATCAGCCCGACTGGTTCGTCGCCCGCCTGAACCCGAGCACCGGGAACATCGACTGGAGCGTCGCCCTTGGCTTCAACGGTCGCTCCTCAGGCGGGATCGAGATTGATCGCAAGGGAGACCTGTACGTCGCGGGCGACAACGCCGGGAACCACACCGCCGTGAAGCTCAGTCCGTATGACGGCGCCGTGCTGTGGAGCACGCAGATCACCACGGCGACGGACGACTCCGACGTCTACACCGGCTCCATGAAGCTCGACTTCGAGGGCAACGTCTACTACGCGGGCCAGAAGGACGAGCCCAACCTGGGCGGTTGGCGCACCACCAAGTTCGACCGCGAGACGGGGCAGGCCCTCTGGTCGCGCACGACCGCCGACGGCGAGCTCTCGGACCTCGAGGTCGCCCCCGACGGATCCGTCTACGCCTGCGGCACGGGCGACAACAAAACGTTCGTCCTGCGCAAGTACGCCGCCAACGGCGCCCCCCAGTGGACCTCCAGCACTGGCTCGACCGGCATGGCGACCTGCGTCGCCCTCGATCGTCTGGGCAACCCCTACATGGCCGGCTGGTACGAGCCCGCATTCACCCAGACGACCAAGCACGACCCGGACACTGGCGACGTCGTCTGGACCATGAACGACAGCCCCACGCGCAACAACGAGACCAACGACGAGATCGAGGCCCGCGACATCGTCGTGGACGCCGGCGGCAACGTCTACATCAACGGCATCCGGCGCGCCTCCAATGGCTCGACGAGCGGCAAAGAAATGTTCGTCATCAAGTACGAGCAGCCTTATGTCGCGATCCCCCAGATCACCCGCAGCTACCCGAAGATCAGCATGGAGGGGCGCAGCCTCTGGGACCCCGACGGCTCGCTCGGCATCGACGGCTTCAGCTACTCCGAGACCCTCTTCAACCTCAAAATCACCGACTATATCACTGTCAACAACGTCCAGGCCCAGCTCAACGCCAGCGTGGACTACGGCCTGGGCGAGGTCAACGGGGGCGTCAAACTCGACGACTTCTCCGGGCGCGTCGAGATCACCTTCGACGCCGCGGTGAGCGCGGGCACGTTCGACGCGGGCGTGGGCGGGGAGCTGGCCATCGCCGTCCCGGGCGAGGACGAGCTCTTCGCCACCCAGGACTTCGACATCGTCGTCAACTGGGACCCGGACGCCATGGGCACCGAGCTGCTCGCCCACGCCGAGCCCCAGGTCGAAGCCGGCATCAACGCACGCACCTACGGCAGCGTGGACATCGACCTCAAGCTCACCAACACCAGCGACGTGACCGGCAACACCACGACCATCGTCGATCGGGGCATCGAGAACGGCAGCCTCGACTCGCCGCCGATGTCCATGTTCGGCGTTGACCTGGTCAACCTCCCCGCGCCAGGCATCTGGTACGACCCCGTCGACTACCCCTGGTCGCGCTTCTTCGAGGGCAAGTTCCGCTCCCCCCTGCTCGAGGCCGAGGGCGCCTTCAACGAGAACCAGGGACGCGTCTCCAGCTCCCTCCGCCAGAAGTTCTTCGACGGCAAGATCCGCGTGACCGAGCTCATCCTCGCCTACTTCGGCGCCAACCCCATGAACATCAACTGGAGCCCCCCCGGCGGCTCCGACGGCTACAACGCCGACTTCGACGCCGGCATCATGCAGGCCGACATCGACGGCGACCTCTACCTCCTCCAAGACCTCGACCTCGAGCTCCGCCCCTACGTCCGCCTCGATTTCACCACCGACGGCGACCAGACCCCCCAGTCCGTCACGCTCAACTTCTTCGACAACCAGGGCGACCCCGTCTATCAGCGGACCACCACCGTCCGCATGCCAGACAACGGGCAGCTCGAGATCAAGCCCACCTTCGGCGTCAACGCCACACTCACAAACAGCAGCGGCCTCGAGATCAAGCTCACCGCCGGCTTCGACACCGCACGCTTCCAGGCGTCACTGTCCGCCCTCGACGTGGACATCATCGACGTGGACAAGTGCTTCGGCTGCATTAACCGCAGCATCAGCTGGGAGGTCCGGACCGAGGACCTGCCCGTCCCCATCGTCATCGACGAGGACTTCGCCTTCCCCAACGAGTACCGCATGGCCCCCATGCAGGTGTTCGGCGACACCGACCTCCAGCCCCAGCTCATCGGCGCCAGCCGCGAGGTCGCCCGCGTGCTCCTCTACGACCAACGCTCGCCCACCCTCGCCGAGTTCAACGCCATCGCCGCCGGCGCCACCCCCATGGTTCTTTACGGCTACAAGTTCTTCGGCGGCACGAACATCAAAGTCAAGATGAGCCACCACGGGCGCACCGAGAACCTCGAACGCACCCGCCTCAACGACCAGGCCCTGCTCGTGGACGTTCCCAACCGGTTCTTCTTGGTCCCGGGCGTCGCCCAGATCTGGATCACCAACGACAACGGCGTCTCCGAGTCCATCGAACTCCCCATCGAGTACCCCTTCCCCAACTTCCAGGGCGTCGAGGAGTCCTACTGGGCCAGCGACCCCCGCTGGACGCAGCAGCCCGTCACCCTCATCGACGGCGGCACCCCCGCCGGCAACGACTCGTTCATCACCCGGCGCGACTACTACACCTACCTCGCCGAGAACCTCTGGGGGCCCGACATCCTCCAGGACCTCAACAACACCGACCAGGAAGCCTGGGAGTACTTCCCCGACTTCGCCGGCTGGGAGCGCCCAAGCGACCCCGCCAGCCCGCCACCCTTCCCCGCGGTCGTGTTCGACGGAACGGCGCTGCCACGCGAAATATCCGCCAGCAACGACGGCGAGCTCCGCGTCCGCGTCCCCGAGAGCCTCGTCGCCCAGGGCGGGTTCAGCACCATCGAGATCTGCAACCCCGGGCCCGGCGGCGGCCTCAGCCGACCCCGCGTCGTCGAACTCCCCGCCCCCAAGCCCGTCCTCTGGGAGGTCAGCCCCTCAGTGATCCCCCCGGGCTCGCTCAGCCCCGACGACGACGGCAACGTCCGCATCTCCGTCACCGGCCCCAACTCCGTCCCGTACTTCAACGGCTACGAGTCTCCCAAGTTCGGCAACTTCACCGCCGACTCCGTCGTCTGGATCGACAAGACGCCCTACCCCACCAAGTTCATCGGCTCGGGCGAACTCGCCGCGACCGTCCCCGCCACCGTCTTTGATTCCTTCGGGCGCAAGCTCGTCTGGGTCCGCACCCCAGATAACGGGACCGCCTACGAAGAGACCCTGCTCGACGGCCAGGGCGCCGAGGTCTTCAGCGATCTCGTCCCCAGCGGCGGCGACTCCGTCCCCATCACCATCGAGGTCCTCTGGCCCCAGCCCGTCGTTGACTTCGTCAGCCACCAGGAGATCGAGGCGGGCACGCCCCCGATCGTTCCCGACCTCGTGGACGGCCTGCCCCCCGAGGACAGCCACAACATCACCCTCCAGGGCCACTACTTCGCCGAGAACTGCCGCGTCTTTATCGACGGCTCACAGATCTCTTCAACGCGGGTCAGCGACCACATCATCCGCGCGACGCTAAACGCCTCTGACGTCGCCGTCCCGGGCGCCAGCCAGATCTGGGTCGGCAACCCGCCCCCCAACCTCCGCACCAGCGATCCCTACGACATCCTCATCACCCCTCCCCCAGCGCCCTAACCGCCCGCTCCCCTTGCGCTCTCGCCGGCGATGACCCGGCGGGAGCGATTCTCACGCACAAGATCCGAAAGGAGCCCACATGGCCCTCGCCACCAGATCACGCGTCCTCGCGACACTCCTAGGCCTCATCTCGGGCCTCGTGCTCACACAGCACGCCTCGGCGCAGCTCGCCCTGGACCAGTACACCATCGCCGGCGGTGGGGGAGTCTCCTCCGGTGGCGACTACGCCGTTGCCGGCTCAGTCGGTGACCCCAGCACCGGCGACCTCACAGGCGGCGACTTCACCGTCTCGGGCGGCCAACTCAACCCACCCCCACCCGACGAGGCCTGCATCGCCGACCTCGCGCCGCCCGCGGGTGTCCTCGACTTCTCTGACATCATCGCCTTCCTCTCCGCCTTCAGCATCATGGATCCGGTCGCCGACCTGGCCGAGCCCCTCGGTCAGTTTGACTTCTCTGACGTCGTTGTCTTCCTCACGGCCTTCGGCGCAGGCTGCCCGTAAGCCCAGGCATCGCACCTCCCGCTCGAAGCCCCGGCGCGTGATGCCTCGAGCCGCCTTACGTGCGCGCGTGCGAGCAACACCGCGAACCCGCCAAGCCCCGGCAAGCCCAGACACGCCCCGCCCCCATTCCGACCCACCCTCAAAAACAACAACGGCCAGCCCCAAAGGACTGACCGTACACACGTTGCGTTCAATAACGGGGACAGGATTCGAACCTGCGACCTCCGGGTTATGAGAGTGTGCGGGCTGGAACGGCTAATTCCCTATCAGCATTTGTCCTTAGAGAGATAGGTCGATCGCGCAGCGCGGCAGAATGCAGCAAACCTCGGCAAAACGGGGCGCACCTGCAAGCCCAGAGCTGGCTGACGGATCGAACCTCCAATGACGCTAAACCTCGATCCGGATTCTGCCGGGCCGGCGCGATTGGCGGCGAGGACGTGGGCCTTGTTCTTGATGGCTCGGGCGATGACGAGGGTCCGCCGGTGGCTCTGACGGGCCTCAAGCCAGTCGGCGTCGATGGTGAAGACCTCGGCCCCGCGGAGCATGGCGGCGTGGAACAGCTCTGGTAAGCGCAGGTCGCAACAGCCCGCGGTGAGGACGCGTTGAGACGAGGGGTGGAGGTCCTGGCGGGAATCTCTCGGGATGCCCTTGATCGAGTTATGACCTTTCGCGGTCGAAGCGCGACCGACCTGGCCAGCGCGGAGCGATGAGAATGCGATACCCACGAGCACTTTTCTGGACACTACTGGTTACATTTCTCGCTTCTTCTATCGGCGCGTCGGCACAGAATACGACAGCCGATCGAGGGCCGTTCGCCTCACCGCCCCGACTTCTCTCGGAGATCGTGCAGAGCGAGGATGAGATCCTCAACAGTATCTACGATGCTCTGGATTTGGCGAGTCAGGTCGGTCTCGAGGGCGTCATGGAGGCCGAGACGGATCGTCTGACGCAGCGACTTCGTCAATCGTCGTCTCTGGCGGACTACGAGCGCTCGCCGGTTCTCTCCCAACTCGCCCGCGAAGCGGCGGACTTGGCGGGGACGATCCGAATCGGGCCAGACTACCTGAGTCTGTGGGGGCCGCGAGTCACCGACGCGTGGCTCGAAGCCAGCGCGCCGCAGATGGCGCACGCCCGACGCTTCTTCCTCTACGGCACGTCGGTCACCGACGCCGGCCTCGCTCACCTTCGCTCCCTTGAGAGCCTCGCTGTTCTTGTACTTCGCAGCCCCGGCATCACCGGATCGGGGCTGAAGGACCTTTCAAGCGCGCCACTGACCTTCGTGGATTTCATGGAATCGGGGGTCACCGACGCGGGATTGGAGCCTATCGCGGAGTTCCAGCAGATCGAGTCGATCCAGCTCGATGAAACCGGGGTTACGGACGCCGGGCTGCGCCATCTCGCCGGGATGAAGAGCCTCAGGTCGCTCTCCCTTCGAGGCACGGCCGTTACGGACGAAGGCCTGACGCACTTGCGAAACCTCACGGGGTTGGAATCGCTCACTCTGGGATCGACCGCCGTCACCGGGTCGGGACTGAAGGACCACTCCGGCGCGAATCTGACGTCACTGGACTTCAGGGATTCCGGGGTCACCGATGCGGGATTGGCATCGATCGCGGACTTTCATCAAATGGAGTCGATCTTCCTTGATCGCACCGGTGTGACGGACGCCGGACTGCACCACCTCGCCGGGATGAAGAGCCTCAATCAGCTCTCCTTGCAAGGCACGGCCATCACGGATGAAGGCGTGTCACACGTGCGAGCCCTCTCGGCGATGCAGTTCCTCAATCTGGCCCTTACCGACGTTTCTGGTGTCGGGGACCTCAGCGAGCTCAGAGACCTCGTCGTTCTCAATCTCTCCGGGACCCGGGTTGATGACGCGGGCTTGGCTGGAGTCGGAGCGTTTCCGAGACTGGAGATGTTGTTTCTTCCCAAGACCGACGTTCTGGGTCCGGGCCTCGCCGGCTTCAAGAATGCAGAGAAGTTGTGGTGGCTCGATCTCAACGACACGCGCGTCAACGATGCGGCTCTCGTCGCACTGATTGAGCTCCCGGCGCTCACACGGCTCCAGGTATCGAGCACGCGCATCACGGACGCCACCCTCGTCCGCATCGCGCGCGAAGGGCGCCTCACCTATCTGGATATCTACGGCACGAACGTCACCGCCGACGGCATTCGACGCCTCGGCGCGCTCAAGGGGCTGAGTGAGCTCTACGCCGGTGGCACCGCGGCCGACGATGCTTCGATCGCCGCGCTCAGCGGACTCGGCGACTTGTTTCATCTCGACTTGCGGGGAACACGCATCACCGATGCGTCACTCGAGTCGATCGGCAAGCTGAAGAATCTGAATTCGCTGAAGCTCGCAGGCACGGCCCTCAAGGGCTCGACCATCTCGAAACTGTCGGGCATCGAAGGACTGCGCACGCTGGACCTCGCAGACACAGAAATCTCGAACGAGGCACTCGAGACGATCACGCAGTTCCTGGTGCGCGAGGTGGAAGCCAACGGTGCCGGCGGCGGGTTCGCCAGGCTGAATAACTTGATCCTGACGGACACCGAGGTCTCGGACGAGGGTCTCGAACACATCTCGCGCCTGAAGCACCTCTTCGCGCTCCATCTCGACGGAACGAACGTCAGCGACAAGGGTCTGGAGCACATCGCGCTCTTGCCGGACCTTCAGGATCTTCGGCTCGACGGGACCGCGGTGTCCGACAACGGGCTCGCCGCGCTCTCGAACTCCCACAGGTTGCGCATACTCAGCCTGAAGAGGACCGGGATCACCGACGAGGCGCTGACCCGAATCGGCGACCCGATTCAGGAACTCGCGCTCAGTCACACGCGCGTCAGCGATGCCGGAGTGCAAACGCTGGCGAGCAAAGTGGGGCTTCAAGTGCTCGAACTGGCAGGCACGGCGGTCACCGATCGCGCTTTGGAATCGATCGCAGGACTTCCAAATTTGCGTGTCATCGATCTTGGAGCCACACCCATCAGTGATCGAGGCGTGGCGACATTGAAATCGCTGCCGGCTCTTTACGAGCTTCGGCTCGATCGCACCGCGATCACCGATCAGGCTGCCGAGTCCCTCGCCCTCTTCGCGGCGCTCGGCGAAGTCTCGCTCGACGGGACGCGAGTTACCGTGGACGGAAAGGCTCTGCTAGGGCGACGACGTCCGAACCTCGCCGTCGAGCTCGATTTTCCATGGGTCGATGTGGCGTGGGCCGACCGGGAATCGCCCAACGAGGCGCCGTGTAGCAGCACTCTGCCCGAAGACGTTGCCGTCGCCGATCTGGGGCGACTCTCCGCCGTTCGATCGCTGAGTCTCCAGCATAGTACCGTCACCGCGGAGACACTCGTCGCGCTGCGGGATTTTACGAATCTCGAATCGCTGGACCTTTCTGACACTTCCGTGGATGACGTTCTCCTCGCGAATCTGAACGGGCTGCCGCAATTGCGCACCTTGCGCCTGAGCCGCACTGCCATCTCCGACGATGGACTTCAGCATCTCGCGGGGCTTCAGGCCTTGGAGCATCTCGATCTCGATGGAACGCGCATCACGGGCGCCGGCCTGAGACACCTCCAGGGGCTCAATGCGCTGCGATCGATTCGCCTAAGCGAAACGTTGTTGCGGGATGAGCACGCCGCGCAGCTGGCGGCGCTCGAGTCGCTTCGCAAGATCTCGGCGACCAACACGCGTCTCGGCGACGCCGGGCTACGCGAGCTCGAACGCCTTCCCGCTCTGCGCTATCTCGATCTGTTCGGAACGGACGTGAGCGACGCGGGCCTCGAGTCGATCGGACGCATGAGATCGCTGAGTCACCTCTTTTTGAGCGCGACCGCTGTCACCGACGTTGGGTTGGCCGCGCTGGTGGGGCTCGAGGAACTCGTCGAGCTTGGCCTCGATCACGGCAAGATCACCGACCGCGGCCTGGAGCACGTCACTGGCTTTCGGCATCTCGAAAGGCTGCGGCTCGATGGGACTCACGTCTCCGACGTCGGCGTGAAGACGATCTCCAAAATCGCGTCGCTAAGCATTCTCGAGCTGAACGACACGGCAATCTCAGAGAGCTCGGTAGGGGATCTACTGAAACTCACGGCGCTCGAAGAGCTGGAAATGAACGGCACCGCACTGAGCGATCGCGGGCTCGGAGAGCTCGGAGCACTGGCGTCTTTGGAACGCCTGAGCGTCCGCGATACCAAAGTGTCGCCCACCGGCATCGAGACGTTCAAGGCTAGCCGACCGGAGGTGGCGCTCACGTTTGAAACCGAGCCCTCGGAGTTCTCCTGGTTCGGCATCGCACTGTCCATTCTCTACGGTCTCATCGCGCTCACCATCTGCTTCTACGGAGCGCACCGCTACCTCCTCGTGTGGCTCTTCGTGCGCCATCGCGGTGTGCGCAACGCCCGGGCGCCCGCGTCGAAGTTTCCCGAACTTCCACGCGTCACGATGCAGATTCCGCTCTTCAACGAGCGCAACGTTGCCGAACGCATCATCGCTGCGGCCTGCTCCATGGACTACCCTCGGGACCGCTTGCAGATCCAGGTCCTCGACGATTCGACCGACGATTGCACCGAGATCGTGCACAAGTGCTGCGAGCGATTCCGAACCGAGGGCATCGATGTCGTCTACCATCACCGAGATGCGCGCGAGGGATTCAAGAGCGGCGCGCTGGCTGCCGGGCTCGAGACGGCGACTGGCGAGTTGGTGGCGATCTTCGACGCCGACTTCGTTCCCACACCGGACTTCCTCCAGCGCACCGTCCATCACTTCACCGACGAGACGGTCGGCGTCGTCCAGGCGGAGTGGCGGCATCTCAACCGCAACGAGTCCACACTGACGCAGTGCCAGGCGATGTTTCTCGACGGTCACTTCGTGGTGGAGCAAGCGACCCGTGCTCGAACGGGACGTTGGTTCAACTTCAACGGCACTGCGGGCCTCTGGCGTCGGACTTGCATCGACCAGTCGGGCGGCTGGCGGCACGACACGCTGACCGAGGACACGGACCTCTCCTACCGCGCACAACTGGACGGTTGGCGTTTCGTCTACCTACCGGATGTTCACGCTGACGCGGAGTTGCCGTCGACCATGAGCGCGTTCCTCAGCCAGCAACATCGTTGGACTCGCGGACTGCTTCAGTGCGCCGTCAAACTGATGCCGCGGATTTTTGTCAGCAAAGCTCCGTTGCGTGTGAAGTCCGAGGCATGGTTTCACCTCACGGCTCCGATTCTCTACGCGGTCATGTTCGTGCTCGCCGCAATCGCCGTGCCTGCGACGTTCGTGGTAATGCCGTTGTCGCAATTACGCGGAGCTTCGGCGTGGACGCTCGGTACCGCGGTTCTTCTCGGCGGCACGCTAGCGGCGGCGGTCTTTATCCTGATCGCCCAACGAGCCGCGGGGCAGTCGCTGTGGAGAACGCTCGTGCGCCTGCCGGCTCTGATGGCTTTGGGGGTCGGTATGAGCGCGGTGAACACGCGTGCCGTGGTGGGAGCGCTCCTCGGAGTGCGCAGCCCGTTCGTCCGTACGCCGAAGTTCGGAGGACGCAGCGACTCGGAGGCGGACCCCCACGCGCGCCGAGGCTTGCGCGGTCCGCCGGTCGGCTCGGTGGAGCTGATGATTTCGGGTGTGCTGTTCGCTTGCCTTCTCTTGGGTGTGAGCAACGACTTTGCGATCATCGGCGCGCCTTTCCTTCTACTCTTTGCTGCCGGTTTCCTCTGGGTCGGTGGGGCGCGCTTCGTTGAGTCGGGACGTCGCGTCACAGTCAGCACTGAGATTCCTTTTCGTGCGCTGCGTTGGTCGGCGGCCGCCGCTGTGGTAGCCGTCACCGTAATCGCCGTTCTCGGCACGAACTCGATCGGGAGAGCGCCGCTGGAGACCACGCTCGCGAGCCGAGTAGCGGGCGTCAACCTGACGCGCGCCGAATGGAAAGTGCGCGGATCGAGCGTCGCGAGGACCGAGGCTCGACTCGGCGCACTGACGCTCGACGTCGAACTCGATCCGGAATCGGGTTCGCGCGAGGAAGGCGAGATCTTCATCGACCTCACCGGCCAGCTGGCGCGGCTCGGCGCATCGCTATCCGATTCGCGGCAACTCGTATTCGACATCACGTACCCGCGCAGTTTCTCAGGCGAGCTTCAGGCCTTCGCATCCGACGCCGAAGGGAAGAGCCAGTACGGCACCATCGCCTTTGTCGAGCGACACGATGCGCTGCGCCGCGTCCAAGTCGGCATCGCGCCCGGCTCGTTCACCCCTGCGATGGGATACACCGATCCTGACTTCGATGCACAACGATCGATTCGACGCGTTGGCCTGAAGGTCAGCGCCCAGAGCGACCGCGTTCGAGGGCGCGGCTACCGCCCGTTCCGAGGCGAACTGACCGTCACGGGTGTTCGTGTCATTCCGCGCGGCGACTGGGAAGCGCCCGAGATTCGAACCGTTCCCACCGACAGCATTCATCGTCCGCAGGCGGCCTCGCCGGAAGAGTTCCTGGCTTCGAGTGGGGCCGATCGTCCGTGGCCGCTGGCTTACGCATTCTCCGGCCCGCTTTCCGCGGAGCAACGCAAGACCCTCGACCAGACCTACGCGGCTCTGCATCGGCAAGGCCTCGGATTCACGCGCGTCTACATCGGCGACTATCGCACCGGCCTCGTCTTCGACGCGGCGGGAAGCGTGACGGGCATCGAGCCGCAGTTCCCCGAGTTTCTCGATGGCCTCGCTGAAATCGCAAATCGCCATGGCGTCACCGTCATGTTCAGCCTCATGGACAACACGATTCTCGATGGCAAGGGAGTCGAGTTCCCGCAATTCGTCGTCGATCGCAAGGAGTCCGATCGCTTCATCACGCACGTACTCGCGCCGCTCGTCGAGAAACTCGCAGAGCGTCAGGTGATCTGGGACCTCTTCAATGAGCCGGAGAACGTGGCCAGAGCCGATCTTTCCGAGGTGCAGGATTTCGTCGACCGCGCGCTCGCCGTGCTGCGAGGGGCCGACGCGGACGCGAGATTCACGGTGGTCAGCCGCAGCGCGGACGAGCTGGTCTACTGGCGGGGGCGAGGGCTCGATATTCTCAGCCACAACGTCTTTGACCAGCTTGGTCTGGACGCGGCGATAAACCTCCCGGCGACAACCGAGCTCGACGCGCCCGTGTGGATCGCCGAGATGGACCCCGAACTGGCAACAACGAAGAGTCTGGAAGCCCTGCGGCGCGCAGGCTACCGCGGCGTTGGTCTATGGGGCTGGGGGACGGGCGACAAATACGACTGGAGCGCCGACGAGCTGGAGCGAATCGTGTCTCCACTCGTTCCAGATCAGGGCAAGAACAAGCCGTGATCAGCGGGGTGAGGCCCCTTGAAGCCCCGGCGAGAGAACGGGGGCTTTCTCATGCGCGCGTGTGAGCCCCGGCTTCATGAGCGTGCACCTCGTCCCGCGCTCAGCCCGTCGGCGGCTCTGGGCGCCCCCCGGGGGCTCCGCGCGGCGAAAATGCCTGAGCGTGCGCAGAGCTGGACGCTCGGTGAGCCGAGCATCATTCGCTCATCGCGCATCACACGCTCTGCCGCCTGATGCTCCTGTTTGCGCGGGGAACTGCGGCGTACCACGGGCGTGTCGGAGCGTGTCGGCGGGGGACCGCGAGAGCTGTAGTTCTCGTCGTGTAGAGGGCTTGCGTCTGACCTCCGTACACCAGACAACGGAGGTCGCGCGCAGACTGTTGTGGATCAACGACTTAGAAAGTGTGACCTCGTATTATGAGAGCGTGCGGGCTCAAACGCCTAATTCCCTATCGGCATTGTCCTTAGAGAGATAGGTCGATCGCGCAGCGCGGCAGAATGCGGCAAACCTCGGCAAAACGGGGCGCGCCGGCAAGCCCGGATTAAACGTGACCCTTGAACTCCGATGGCGTTCAATGGCCTCGGCGCGCGCCAAATGCCATTCCAACCGGTCGATTGATTCGGTGGTTGCGGGTTCGAGTCCCGTCCGCCTCGCTCCTGAAACGGCCTTGGCATTACGTCAGGGCCGTTTGCTCGTTTTGCCCATCGCATCGAGTCGCTTCGCTCGGCGTCCGATCGCGCTCCCGTTGCGGGGCTGGTTGCGGCCGTGCACCGCCGCGAGCCACGAACGGGGGGAAAGGCACGCGGCCATTGCCTCCAACCACCTCGTCCGTCCGATAATGCAATGCCTCAGGAGTCACCATGAGACTGGCTTTTCGACACAGGATTGCCCCGGCGCATGAGGTATCCTCTCTGCGGCGAGTCGTTGAGCCATCGATGGACGAAGGCGGGGCCAGACGCTTTGGCCGCTGACGAGAGACCCATCGCCGATCGCGCTGACCTAGAGGAGGCCTCGAGAATGAAGGCAATGAGAGTGACAGGAGTGGCACTGGCAGGCGCCCTCTGGATGAGCGGCCTGTGCTTTGCGGACGAAGCGAGCGTTCGGGCGCACCTGGAAAACAGCGAGTCCACCGCCTACCTGCAACAAGACCACACTCGCCTCGAACTGATGGAGCCGGGGCGACGCGCTCCGGCGGACGCGATCGTGTTTCAGAAGTTCATCGATGATCTCCCGCTCCACGGCGCGCGTGTCTTTGTGATCGAGAACGCCGATGGAACGGTGGCGAAGGTCTTTGACGATTCGACTGAAAATCTGACGCTGCGTCGCGGCCCCGTGGACATTGCACAGGACGTGGCCGTCGACTTGGCCGAAGGGTTCCTGCCTAACGCGATCGACTCTGTTGCCGAGCAGGTGTGGTTCCGTACCGGCGACAATGCCGTCCTGGCATGGGAGGTCACCACATCGCTGGCGGATCTCGGGTTGCCAGCCAGCCCGACACACTTTGAGGCGGTCATCGATGCGGCAACCGGCGTCGTGCTGTCCCAGCGTCAGATCGACACCAAGACATACGCGCCGGGCTCTCCCGAGACCGCTGACAGTGTCTTCCCTCGTATCGTGATTAACAACACGATCGGCGCGCAGGGCTCAAGAGACTACGCCGCGCCGTTCGACGCCGTCATCCGCGTGGGCGGATGCACCGGCACGCTGATCGCTCCCAACGTCGTCCTCAGCGCGCGCCACTGCGGCATCGGCGCCGGCGACCTTGTCA
>JAJDDI010000069.1 GCA_029260375.1 Phycisphaerales bacterium
TGCGGCGTTTGGCCTGGTCCACGACGACGGCGACGATGATGGCGCCGCCCATGACGACCTGGTTCCAGGACTGGTCGATCTCGAAGATGATCATGGCGTTGTCGATGAGCTTGATGACGATGGCGCCCAGGACGGCGCCCATGGCCGAGCCCCGCCCGCCCATGAGCGAGGCGCCACCGATGACGGCGGCGGCGATGACCTGGAGCTCGTAGGCCATGCCCGCGCCGGTCTCGGCGGAGCCGTAATAGCCGATGTACATGCAGGCGCTGAGCCCGGCGAGGGCGCCCATGAGGGTGTAGACCCAGATCTTGACGCGTCCGACGGGGATGCCGGCGTACTGGGCGGCGGTCTCGTTGCCGCCGATGGCGAAGACGCGCCGCCCGAAGACGGTGCGGCTGAGCACGAACCAGCCGAGCAGGGCGACGACGAGCATGATCAGGGGGGGGACGGGGTAGACCTCACCGATCTCGAACTTGAAGAAGCCCGAGGTGAAGGCGTCGGAGAAGCCGGTGATGGACTGCTCGCCGTAGATCTTCTGGGGGATGATGATGGTGAGGCCGCGCAGGGCGGCCATCATGCCCAGGGTGATGACGAAGGGGTGGACGCGGAGACCGACGGTCATGGCGCCGTTGGCGAAGCCGCAGACGCCCCCGATACCGATGCAGACCGCCAGACCGACGACGACCGCGACGAATCCGTTGGCGTCGCCGCCGAGCTTGTTCATGGCGATGGCGCCGATGATCGCGGCCAGTGCGTAGATCGAGCCGACGGAGAGGTCGATGCCGGCGAGGATGATGACGGCGGTCATGCCGACGGCCATGACGGCGAAGAAGCTGGCGTCGCGGGCGATCTGGACGAGGTTGCGCTTCTCGAAGAACTTGTTCTTGCGGACGTCGGTGAAGAGCGCCCGGGCGCCGTTGGGCTCGGCGTAGCGCCAGGCGTTGTCGAAGGTCTGCTCGGAGCCGTCGGCGCTGGTGACGACGTAGCGATCGACCAGTCGCTGGGGAATCGTGCCCGGCTCGTGCGCGTTCCCCTCGGCGTCGAAGACGGTGATGGTCGCGTCCGGGGCGATGGAGTGTCGTTCGGTGACGAGCTTGGAGCCGCCGAAGAGGGTGAGGGCGAGCATCATCAGGACGATGACGATGACCAGGCCGGATTCCTGAGCCGAGAACAGGACGCGCAGGAATGACCTGCGGGGGGCCTTGGGCGAGGGCTCGGGGGTGTCACCGGGCGACGGCATGGGTGGGGAGTGTAGCAAGCAAGGGTCGCGGACAGGCCATGAAGAAGTTGAAGCTTGGGGCGAGTTGTGGGCCCGGGCCGATGGCCGTAGCATCGTGGCTCAGGTTTGCCCGGGAAGCGCCCCGGGGCGCCTGTGCTGATGCGTCACACCTCCCGCGCCATCTCCCCGATCACCCGTCTTGCGCCGATCATCGGCCTTGCGATGTCAGTTGGACTTGCCTCGCCCCGTGTTTGCGCCCAGGGCGAGCCGGGTGGGCGGGCGTTCGACGGCGTTCGCCTGCCGCTGGGGGTAAGCGACGGGCTCATCGGGTTCGACGCGCAGCGCGCGTGGGTGTGGGAGGAGCCGCCTGGCTCGGGCTCGAAGGGCACCCGGCGGTTGCTGCTCGAGGGGGACGTGCGGGCCTCGCTGGGTCGGTACAGCTTCCGGGCTCAGCGCGTTTCGGTCTGGCTCGAGAAGCTCGGCTCGGAGACCGGTGGTCCGGTCTACCAGGTGTACGCGTTGTTCGATGGGCTCGAGACGCTCGAGGGCGACGCGGCGGTTTCGATCCAGGCGGACCGGCTGCCGGTGCAGGGCGTGATCCGCGTGACCGAGCCCGTGTGGCTGCGGACCGACCTGACGCGGGCGGTCCGCCCGGAGGGGGCGGCGCAGGTGGCGTTTCTTGACAGCGCCGAGCGCGCGTTCGCGCAGCGGATCGCCGAGGCCTCGGGGGTTGATGAGTCGATCCTGCCCGAGATCCCGGACGAGCCGGTCGCCAAGCGCGGCTCGTTGGCGGACAGGGAGCGTCTGCGTGAGATGATGGGCGCGGGCGCCGACGGGGCGCCGGTGCTGCCGTCGGGGCGAGAATCCGAATCGCCCAGACCCGCGGCGTTGGTCGCGACGCCCGCGGCGCCGACCGCGGCGCCGATCTTCACCGGTGACGGGGTGTTCTACCTGTCCGCGGGCGATCAGCTCTCGGTGCAGCGGGGCGAGACGAGCAACACGATCACACTGACCGGCGGGGTCGTGGTGCAGTATTCGGATCCGCGTGACGGGCAGTCGCTGCAGATTGACGCGCAGCGTGCGGTGGTGTTCCTTCGACCCGGGCCGCTGGACGAGACGCTGTCGAGCTTCGCGGCCGAGGACGTGCTGGGGCTGTACCTCGAGGGCGGGTTCCAGGCGAGCGACGGGCAGTACACGGTTCGCGGGCCGCGGGCGTACTACGACGTGCAGCGTGACCGGGCGATCCTGGTAGACGCGGTGTTCTGGACGTACGAGCAGCGGGTGTCGATGCCGCTGTACCTGCGGGCGGAGGCGATCCGCCAGGAGGCGTCGAACCAGTTCAGCGCGAAGAAGGCCGAGGTGAGCAACACCGGGTTCTTCAACCCGCATTTCTCCATCGGCGCCAGCTCGGTGAGCGTGACGCTCAAGGAGCGCGACGGGGGCGAGCGCCAGCTCGGCGGGCGCTCGTACGTCGATGCGCGCAACATCACGCTGCGGGGCGGGGGCGTGCCGTTCTTCTGGTTGCCCCTGTACAAGGGCGACCCGGAACAGTTCCCGCTCAAGGGCCTCGCGTTCGAGAACTCGAACCGGACCGGGCCCGGCGTGCTGACGACGTGGAACGCGTACTCGCTACTGGGGATCCTGCCGCCCGAGGGGCTGTCGGCGGATCTGCAGCTGGACTTCTGGGGCAAGCGGGGGCTGGGCGTCGGAGGCGAGTTCGAGTGGAACCGCCCCGGGCACGACGGCTCGATCTTCGCCTACCTGCTGCCCGACGACCGGGGCACGGACCTGATGCCCGGCGGGCAGGAGATCGACCGCGACGGCGAGCTGCGCGGGGCGATCATCGCGCAGGAGATGTGGCGCTTCCGCGAGTTCTGGACGCTGGTTGCCGAGGGCACGTACATCTCTGACGAGGGATTCGTCGAGGCGTTCGACCGAGACGCGGCCCGGACCCGGCGCGAGTTCACCAACCGGGCCTACCTGCGCCGGGTGGAGGGCGGGTTCGCGGGCTCGATCGAGCTCAAGGGCGCGGTCAACGACTTCATCCCGAACCAGGACCTGGTGCAGGCGCCGGGCTATCTGGTGGACAAGCTGCCCGAGATCGGGGCGAGAATGGCGGGGGCGGACCTCTTCGGGGATCTGGCGCCCGGACTGGTGACACACACGTGGGAGGCGACGTACTCGCGGATGCGCCAGCGGTTCAGCGAGGTGGACGCGTCGACGATGGGGTTTGTGACCGATCCCCGGGCCCAGCGGGCTCTGGGGATCGACGCGGACATGTCGCTGGGCGATCGGTTCCGGGCGGTCGGGTTCGACGAGTCGTTCGTCAACCGTTTCGACACGCGTCAGGAGCTGAGCAGCCCGCTGCGGGCCGGGCCGATCAACATCACGCCGTTCGTGGTGGGGCGGTTTACGGCGTACGACTCGAGCTTCGACGCGTTCAGCCCGCAGGAGGATGACCAGCACCGCCTGTGGGGCGCCGCGGGGGTGACGCTCTCGACGTCGATCGCGAGGGTGAACAACGCGGTGGACAGCCGGCTGCTGGACCTGCACCGGATGCGGCACATCATCGAGCCGAGCATCACGCTGTGGGCGTCGGGCTCGAACATCGCCAGCCAGACGCTGCCGGTCTACGACGACGACGTTGAGGCCCTGCTCGACGGGGCGATCATCCGGGCGGCGATCAACCAGACGTGGCAGACCAAGCGGGGCGCCCCCGGGCGCTGGCGCAGCGTGGACGTGCTCAAGATCAACACCGAGGTGGTGTGGACCAGCGACGACGATGACCGGGCGGGGACGATCCCCAGGTTCTTCGAGGCCAGGCCCGAGCTTTCGACACCCGGCGATCACATCCGGGGCGAGGCGATCTGGCAGGCGACGGACGTGGTGTCGCTGGCGGGCGAGACGATCTATGACCTCGAGATCAACCAGCAGGCCCGGACCGCGGCTGGCGTGCTCTTCCGGCACACGCCCGAGTTCTCGTCCAGCGCGGATATCCGGTACATCAACTCGCAGAACGTGACCTACGGCGGGGCCGCGGCGCGGTACACGCTCACGGATAAGTACGACCTGTACACGCGGGTGACGTACAACTTCCAGCTCGACGACTTCCAGACATTCGTCGCGCAGCTGAACCGGCGGTTCCCGAACCTCACGCTGGGTGTGGTTGTTCGTTACGACAACGTGCAGGGCGAGACGAGCCTCGGGTTCACGCTGCAGCCGCTGGGCTTCGGCGGGCGGGGCTCGGGGCTGGGCGGGTCGGACCGCGGCTTCGGCGGCGGCTAGGTCGCGTCGCTGGCAAAGCGGAATCCCGAGGTGACATCGCCGACGCGGAGGATGGACAGGCCGTCCTGGGCCCGGACGGAGCCGAGGGGCTTGCCGGCGATGAGGACGACCGAGTCGCCCTTGTGCGCGAGGCCGTGTTCGAGGACAAACTGCTCGACCTGGGTCGTCCACTCGCGGAGCAGGCCCTTGGCGGTCGGTTCCTGGCGGACGGGGATGACGCGCCCGAGCAGGGCCATGCGCCGGGCCGCGACGTGGCTCGAGGTGTACGCGAGGATGGGGGCGGAGAAGTCCAGGCGCGAGAGGTAGCCGGCCATCCCGCCCGCCTGCGACCAGACAGCGACAAGCGTGGCGCCCGACTCTCGGGCGATGTGCATGGCCCCGTGAGCCAGGGCGGCGGAGCGGTGGGCGTACTCGGGCAGGCGGGGTGAGGGGAGCTGGATCCGCGGGAGATCGCCCAGGCGGTCCTCGGCGACGCCGACGATCCGGCTCATGGTCTCGACGACGATCTGCGGGTACTTTCCCACGGCGGTCTCGCCCGAGAGCATGACCGCGTCGGCGCCGTCGAACACGGCGTTGGCCACGTCGCTGGCCTCGGCGCGGGTGGGGGTGGCCGAGTCAATCATGGTCTCGAGCATCTGGGTCGCGACGATGACGGGGCGACCGATCTCGTGGCAGCGGGCGATGATGTGCTTCTGCGCAACGGGGACCTGCGCGACGTCCATCTCGACGCCCAGGTCACCGCGGGCAACCATCACGGCGTCGGTCGCCTCGATGATCTCGTCGATGTTGGTCAGCGCCTGGGGCTTCTCGATCTTGGCGACAACGGGGATGGGCAGGCCCACCTTCTCGTCGGACCAGGACTTGCACGTGGTGCAGACCTCTTCGAGCCGGCGCTTGAGCGTCAGGATCTCCTCGGCGGTGCGCACGAACGAGAGGGCCAGGTAGTCCAGCCCGTGGTCCGAGGCCCAGTCCACGCAGGCCCAGTCGCGTTCGGTGATCGCGGGGATCTGCAGGTCTGAGTCGGGGAGGTTGATGCCCTTCTTGCTGGTGACGAGCCCGCCGAAGGTGACGCGGCAGCGGAGCTCGCGTCCGTCGATGCGATCGACGGCGAGCATGCGGATGGCGCCGTCGTTGATAAGGACGCGCTCGCCTGGCTCGACGTCGTAGGCGATGCGGTCGAGTGTGGTGTCGAAGACAGGAACGCCGTTCTCGATGATGGCGTCTCCCAGGCCGGGGCGGAGGATGATGTCCTGGCCGGGTTCGATGTTGACGCCGCCGCCCTCGTGCAGGTCGGGGACACGCCCAACGCGGATCTTGGGTCCGGAGAGGTCGCCCATGATGGCGATGGGGCGATCGGCACGCTCGGTGACGCTCCGAACGCGCCCGAGGCGGGCGGTGAAGTCCTCGAACGTGCCGTGGGAGAAGTTGAGGCGGAAGACGCTGACGCCCGCGTGGATGAGGCGTTTGAGCACGTCCGGGTCGTCGGTGGAGGGTCCGAGGGTGGCGACGATTTTGGTTCCCGATGCGCGGGAGACCTCACGCGCCGCCCAGGCGCCGGGCGTGGTCATGGGGAGACTCCTTGCGCGAGGCGGCGGTGTCTGCCCAGCTCGGTGATCCGCCGGTAGTTGTCGAGGAAGTACGAGGTGTACGCGATCTCCGCCCTGGCCTGCGCGCCCGGGGCGCGCCAGCTTGAGCGCACGCGCCTGTAGTTGGACTCGGTCCAGGGGATGCGCTCGGCGGGCGCGCCCGTCGTGAAGGCGCCGTCGGCGTCCACGGGGGTCTCGGGCCAGGCGAAGAAGAGACGCTCCATCTCGTCCAGGACGTCTGGCGGGAACGAGTCGTCGAGTTTGGCGCGGGCGATGGCGCCCCAGGCCCTGCGGCACTGTGGGGCGATGTCCACGGCGAAGCAGCCCATCATCACCTGCACGCCCGTTCGCCAGCCGGGGTTCTCGACGTCGGAGACGACCTCGAAGGGGTCGATGTGATCGACGAAGTGATCGCTATATCGCTCGTACATGATGCGCCGGGCGGGCATCCGTCGCAGCGCGTTGTGGGCGGGGCCGATGCGAACGCCGTTGTCCAGCGTCGGGTTGTTGGCGCCCTCGGGGGTGTCGAGGGGTGGCAGCTGCCAGAGGGCCTGACCCTCGATGGACATGCAGAACTCGACGAAGCGTTTGGCCAGCTCGGGGTGGGGGGCGCCGTTGAGGATGCTGACCGGGTCCGCGTCGATGTAGACCGAGCCGGCGGGATCGGTGTAGCCGACGCGTCCGCCGCCGACGGTCTGGGCCTGTCCGCGCCCGTAGAAGTCGATGGCGAGCCCGGCGGCGGCCTCGCCCTGGGAGACGTCGATGGGGGGCTTGGTGGACTGGCTGGTGAAGTAGCGGGTGTTGCCGCACATGGCGCGGATGATGCGCCAGCCCTCGTCCCAGCCCGAGTTGCCCAGGATGGAGTCGAAGGTGGTGGTGATTGAGCCGGACTGGCGCGGGTCGGCCAGGGCGACCCAGCCGACGAGTCGCGGGTCGGTGAGGTCGTCGAACGAGTCGGGCTCGTCGAGACCGAGGTCCCTGAGCACGTCGCGGTTGTAGACGATGCCGAAGGAGGAGAGGGCGGCGCCGTACCAGTGCTGGTCAGGGTCGTAGAGGGTCTGGGGGCCGATGCGGTTCTCGCCGTACCACTCGTCGAGGGTGCTCTGGGGGAAGCCGCCCGGGGCGGAGAGGCTGACGGTGACGTCGGACTCGATGCGGATCGAGGTGGCGCCCGACCCGCGTTGCTCGGAGACGTGCCAGGGGAAGCCGGTCTTGAGCAGGGTGTGGTCGTAGGAGCCGCCGCCGAGCATGACGTCAAAGCCGACGCTGCCCGGGCCGAGCCAGAGTCGCCCTTGCTCGTCGATCTCCCAGGACCCGATCTCGCTCAGGTTCTTCGCGACGGACTTGAAGTTGGCCTCGAGCTGCTTGCGGATCTCGCTGGTGCCCCCGGGGGTGCGCCAGTCGACGCGGGCGGGCTCGCCGTACTCGCGTTCGTGCCAGGCGGCGAAGGCTTTGCCGAACTCGTCGCGGATCTGCTGGACGTGCGGGGTGACAACAATCAGCGACGGCGCGGAGTCCGGGATCGAGGAGCCCTCGCGTGAGAGGCTCAGCGCGAACGGGATCCCGAGGATGACGGCCAGCAGCAGGAAGATGATCGCTTTGACGCCCGGCATGGGCGCGAGTGTAGCCTGAGGCGGGACGCCTCGGATTGGAGAGCGAGCATGAAGGATCAACCGGTCGCGGTTCTCACTGGGGCGGGGTCGGGGATCGGGCGGAGCGTCGCGATCATGCTGGGCGATCGCGGGTGGCGCCTGGTCCTGGCGGGTCGGCGCGAGGACGCCCTGCGGGAGACGGGCGGGCTGCTGGCGGGCGGCGAGGGCGAGCGATGGGTCGCGGTCAGCGCGGACGTGTCCAAGACCGAGGACTGCGAGCGGCTGATCCGCGTCGCTCGCGAGCGGTTCGGGCGGCTCGACGGGCTGGTGAACAACGCGGGGTACGCGCCGCTGAGGGCGATGGGGGAGATCGGCGCGGACGAGATCGAGCGGATCTACCGCGTGAACACAGTGGGGCCGACGCACCTGGTCCGGGCGGCGTGGGCGGACCTGGCGCGGGGAAAGACGCCACGGGTGGTGAGTGTGTCGAGCATCGCCAGCCGCGACCCGTTCCCCGGGTTGGGCGTATACGGGGGGGCGAAGGCGGCGCTGAACCTGCTCGCGTACGCGTGGACGCGCGAGGGCGAGTCGATCGGGCTGCGGGCGTTTTGCGTTGCGCCCGGGGGCGTGGAGACGGCGATGCTGCGGGCGATTGTGAGCGAGGCCGATATGCCCGGTGATCGGTGTCTGACGCCGGAGGACGTGGCGGGCGTGATTGTCGCGTGCCTGGTGGGCGAGCGGGACGAGGACGCGGGGCGGACGATCTTCCTGCCCGGTCCGGGCGAGGGAGAGCTGATTCGGGACCCATCGATGTAACTCGCCCGCGGGCCTCGCGTACCCTTGGCGTGATGACTGACATGGGGCAGAACGCTCACGATGCCGGCGGCGAGGGCCAAGGCTCGGGCTCGGTGTGGGGCTCGGTGGTGATCATTGGCGTGATCGCGCTGGTGACGGCGGCGGTGGCGATCGGCGCCGTGCTGATCCGCGAGAAGCCGTTCACATACGACCTGAGCACGCCCGAGCGTGCTGTCGCGAGCGCCCGCCTGATGATCGAGCGGGGCGACGCGGAGCGTCTGGGCGACCTGATCGAGGCGACCAACGAGAACGAGCGGCGTCTGTACCGCCAGCTCGGGATCGCGCTGGGACATCTGCAGGATCTGGCGATCACGATGCGCGAGGAGATGCCCGAGGAGCTGGCGCGGTATCAGAAGGAGCTGGAAGCGGCCGCGGCTCGGGGCGAGCCCGTGAGCTTCTTCGACCGGATCGGCGCGAGGCGGCGTGGTGATCGACAGCGTCCGCCGGACCAGGGGGGCGCGGAGATCTTCCGGGGCAGCCCCGTGCGCGGTCGGATCAACGACGTGCTGCAGGGGATGCTCGCCGACCCGTACGCGTGGATCGAGAGCTCGGAGGACCGCCTGAGCTTCGCGGAGATGGACGAGGACATGGTGGCGCTGCTGTGGGACGGGCAGATGATCCCGCCGCTGGGGTGGGTGATGCGCCGCCAGAGCGACGGGCGGTGGCAGATCGTGATCCCGCTCGACACGCCGGGGATCCGCGACGCGGCGCCGCAGAACGAGGGCGAGTTCCTGATCTGGGGGAGCCTGATCGCCTCGCTGGACAACGTGCTGGTGGAGCTGGACGACGAGATCCGGGCCGGACGCCATTCGACGTTCGAGAGCGTGTCGGACTCGATGTTCGAGAAGGTCGCGATCCCGGCGGTCATGATCATGTACGCGTACGGGCAGGCGGTGGAGGCCCGAGAGGAGCCGTAAGCTCCCGGCATGAACGAGCCGCAGCGGACGTGCGCCATCCTGGCGATCGGCGACGAGCTGATCCTGGGGCAGAAGACCGACACCAACTCGGCGTGGATCGCGGATCGGATGACCCAGCGTTCGGCGCGGGTGGTCGAGCATGTCACGGTTGACGATGACGAGCGGGCGATCGCGGGGGCGATGCGCCGCCTGGCTGGCGGGGCGGACGTGATCGTGTGCACGGGCGGTCTGGGGCCGACGGCCGACGATCTGACGCGACGTTCGCTGGCGCAGGCAATGGGCGATGCGCTGGTCGAGGACGAAGGGTCGGTCGAGCAGATCCGGTCGTGGTTCGCCGGGCGGGGGCGGGAGATGCCCGAGGCCAACCGGGTGCAGGCGTTGCGCCCGTCGCGGGGTCGATCGCTGCCGAACCCCAACGGGACGGCGCCCGGGCTGGCGGGGCGGATCGAGGTCGATGGGCGGGGGTGTGAGGTGTTCTGCCTGCCGGGGCCGCCGCGCGAGATGCGCCCGATGTTTGAAACCCAGGTCGAGCCGGTGCTGGCCTTCGAGGGCGGGCGCGTGGTGCGGACGCGGATGCTGCACACGTTCGGGCTCGGGGAGTCCGAGGTGGCGCGTCGTCTGGGCGAGTTGATGGCTCGCGATCGCGACCCGCTCGTGGGGACGACGGCGACGCGGGGGGTGGTCACCTGCCGTGTGCGGTCTCAGGCAAGCCCCTCAGAAGCTGAGGCGTTTCGTGGACTCGACGAGTCCGAGCGGCTGATCTGTGAGCGATTGGGCGACGTCGTGTTCGCGCGGGACGGGAACGCGGAGGCGCCGCTGGAGAGTGTGGTGTTGGGGCTGCTGCGCGGGCGCGGGGAGCGGGTGGTGGTGGCCGAGAGCTGCACGGGGGGACTGCTGGGGGAGATGCTCACGCGCCTTGCGGGGTCGTCGGACGTGTTCCTGGGGGGCTGGCTGACATACTGCAACGAGATGAAGCGAGTGCAGCTGGGTGTGCCAGAGGATTTGCTCTCGGAGTTTGGCGCGGTGTCAAAGCCTGTCGCCCTGGCGATGGCACACGGGGCGTTGAGGGCCGCCCAGACCGCGGGCGGCGCGGATCACGCGCTGGCGATCACGGGTGTCGCGGGGCCCGGGGGCGGGAGCGAGGGCAAGCCGGTGGGCTCGGTGTGGATCGCGCGGGCGTCGGGCGATGGGACCGATGACGCCAGGCTGTTCCGCTTCGGGGGCGGGCGGAGCGCGGTTCGGCAGTGGTCGGCGGTGACCGCGCTCGGGATGCTGCGCCTGCGCCTGGACGGCGTGCGCACGCCGCTGCTCGGGCAGATCGAGCCGGCTCAGGATGATTGATCGAGCTTCTGCTCGATACGGAGCAGGGTGTCGCTGATGGTCTTGAGCGTGGCGAGTTGGTCGGGGGAGCCGGCGGCGGGCGTTGCGGGGGCGGCGCGGGTCGGGGTGTCCTCGCCGTTGGCGAGCTTGTCGCGCTGGGTGAGGATGGCCTGGCGGAAGCCGCGGGTGTCCTCGATGCCGATCATGTTGACGAGAAACCCGCCCGCGGCGCCCGAGGACTGCCCGGCGGTCTCGACGCGGAAGCCCTCAACGCCGATCATCCGCATGATCGGGCCCTGGTAGAACTGCACGTCGGTGATTTTCTCGAGAGGGACGGTGCTCTCGACGCGGTTGAGCAGGCCCTTGCGGACCTCGACGGTCCGCGTGCTCAGCTCGCACGAGAGGCGGTCGAGGTACTTGTCCACGACCAGGATCGTGATGAGCAGCACGACGGGGATGATCGGGATCAGGACGACGGTGCAGGCCATGATGATCGTGGGCAGCCAGAGCCAGTAGGCCTTGATCTTCTTCCGGTTGAACTCGGCGGTGCGGAGGATCGGGTAGTCGGACATGGGTTCCCCTTGCGAGCGGATGTTGACCTGAGAGCCTCGTTGTTTGGAGCCTAGTTGTTCGGAGAGTCGGGCGCCGGGTTCCAGGCGCCGCCGCACTCGGGGCAGACGATGCTGGCGTCGGCCTCGGGCGGTATCTCGTCGAGTGGGTAGAAGCACCAGGCGCAGCGGTTGAGCGACGCCGCGGCGTTGACGTGAGCGCGCTCGTACAGGCGCTCCAGACGCGGGATCAGCCAAAGAACGACAAAGAAGGTCAGCAGCGAGAGCAGCACGCCCCAGAGCCAGAACCACCGGTGGTGGACGAGCAGGCCTAGGGCGAAGGGCACCGCGAGGGCGACGCCGAAGGCGACCGAGCCGATGTTGGTCAGGGTCGAGGCGCGTTGGAGCTGGGGGGAGAAGAGCACGCCCTTGCGGATCTGGTCGAGGGCGGGGTCGGCGTGGGCGATGCTTGAGACGGAGCCGGGGCGGTAGGTCCCGCGGATGTCGGAGGCGCCGACGATCTTGCGGCAGGAGCGGGAGCGTCCGCGGGCGTCGCGGATGCGCGTCCGCCCGAGGAGCACGAGCAGGCGGTCACGCCAGCGCACGCGTCACTCCCCAGGGATGTAGGAGATCGCGCCCTCCATCGGGCTGCTGGCGGTGGCGTAAAGCTTCTTGTCGATCCGCCCGGCTTGGTAGCCGGCCCGCCCCGCGTCCAGGGCGTTGCGCATGGCGTAGGCCATGAGGACGGGGTCCTTGGCGTGAGCAACAGCGGTATTGAGCAGGACGCCGTCGGCGCCGAGCTCCATCGCGACGGCGACGTCGCTCGCCGCGCCCACGCCCGCGTCCACAATGACCGGGTAGCCCGGGTCGCCCTGCTTGAGCAGCTCGAGGCAGAGGACGATGTTGTTGCGGTTGAGCACGCCCTGGCCCGAGCCGATGGGGCTGCCCGCGGGCATGACAGCGGTCGCGCCCGCGTCCTTGATGCGCTGGGCGCTGATGGGGTCGTCGGAGGTGTAGCAGAGGACGTCGAAGCCGTCCTTCACCAGTTCGCGCGTGGCTTCGAGCGTGCCGACGGGGTCGGGCAGGAGCGTCTTCTTGTCGCCGAGCACCTCGAGCTTGACCCAGCCGGCGCCGGGGTTGCCCGTCTGCTCGAGCAGGTCGCGCCCGAGGCGGGCGACGCGGACGGCGTCGGGCGCGGTGAAGCACCCGGCGGTGTTGGGCAGGATCGTGTAGCGGTCCAGGTCGATGAACTCGAGCAGGCTCTGTCCCTGCTCGTTGAAGAGGCGTTCGCGGCGCACGGCGACGGTGACCACCTCGCAGCCCGAGGCGTCCAGGGCGTCGCGCATCAGGTCCATGGAGGCGTACTTGCCCGTGCCCACGAGCAGGCGGGACTTGAACGTCCGCTCGCCGAGCTTGAGGGGGCTGGCCAGTGGGTCGGCGTGCTTCAGGGGCTTGATCTCGGTCGACGTGGGGGTGGTCATACCTGAGTCTACGCGCGGGCGGAGGGGACTCAGCCGCCGCCGACGAGGGTGACGATCTCGACGCGGTCGCCCTCGCTCAGGGGCCGGTTGTCACGCTCGCGCTTGGGGGCCAGTGTCTCGTTGACCTCGACGGCGCAGAGTTCTCGGGCCCTGCCCAAGTGGTCGAGGAGCTGGGCGATGGTGCAGGCGGAGGGGACGTCGATGGGCTCGCCGTTGACGGTGACTCGCATTGTCAAGGCTAGGCGAGGAAGGTGTACGGGTGGGGGTCGGGTGGCGGGTTCAGAGCCTCCAGGGCGTCTTCACAAGAGTTTGACCTGGTTTTGGTCCTACGGCGATGGTGGGAGAGGGCGATTCTGGTTAGGATTGTGGGCAGAGATCTCACCCGCCCGCACGGCCCGGCGAGCCAGGGACGAACGTTCCTGACCCGTCCCAAGTTCTTGGTCTTGCCACTGGCGTTCGGACCGGGAGAGAAGAGAGAGAATGGGCCGGTTCACATGGACCGGTTCGGTGAGGACTCCCTTCGTGTAGTCAGAGAGAAAAAGAGGAGAGAACAGTTATGCGTATGTGCACTGCACTGCTCGCTGTCGCGGGCACCGCGAGCGCGTCGTTGGCTGGCGGCGTGATCGCCGGCACCAACTTCGACGGCGGCGATATCGGCCTTATCAGCTTTACGTCGTCGGACGACGACAACGCGAACGGCGCCGGAGACATGTTCGGCGTCCGCAGCCGCTCGTCTCTTGTCGGCGGCTTCGGGCTTCCGTTCGCCATCAGCGACGACTCGGTCGCCGCCGCGGCGGGCAACACCGTCTTTGCGGCCGACAACCTGGGCATCTTCGGCCAGGCCAAGACCGACAACTTCTTCGGCGTCGTCGACTCGAACAACACGCCCCATCCGGGAACCTCCACCGCGTCGTGGATCTTCAACATCTCCGGCGCCTCTGGCATGTCGCTCGCAATCGACATCGGCGCCATCGGCGACTTTGAGTCGTCGGATAACCACTCGTTCGCGATCTCGATCGACGGCGGAACCGCGGTCGAGTTGCTCCGTTTCGAGGCCGCCGAGGCAATCGATGCTCAGACCTACCGAGCCATGGACAGCGGGCTGGTCCCCGCCCACAACGACCCGCTCCGCGAGGTGACGAGCGGCGCGATCTTGGACAAGGCCGACGCTATCACCGGCGCTCTGGATACGTTCCTCGTCGCGTTCAGCGGCTCGGGCAGCACGCTTGAGCTGATCTACACCGCCAACCAGGACAGCGGCTCGGAGGCGTTTGCCTTCGACAACATCCAGATCCGCGGCGTGCCGGCTCCCGGCACGCTCGCGCTGCTCGGCCTCGGTGGCTTCGCCGCCGTGCGTCGTCGTCGCGCCTGATCGTGACGCCTGAATCTGTATGTCTCTACGGCCGCCGCCCCAAACGGGGCGGCGGTCTGTTTCAGTCCGGTGGCCTGGAATGACAAGGGAAGCGACGATGAACCACAGAGCAGCTGTTGTGATTCTTCTTGGCGTCTTGGGGGCGACCTGCGGCGCCACGTACGCGGGCGTTGCCCGGGGTTTCCCCGGTCTGCCCTACATGCTTGAGCTGGACATCGACGCCGACAGCTGGGACGCGCAGGGAGACCCGAGCAACACGGTGTTGACATTCGACCTCTCGGACATGCTTATCGAGGACTCGATGCTGATCATGAACGTCACCGGGGTCGAGTGGAACCTGACCGTCGAGACGTTCGGCGCCAGCTGGCTGAGCGAGGCCTCGCTGGCCCTGCAGCCGGGCGACGGCGGGCCTGACGGGCCGACCGTGATCACCCCCGGACTGGGCAACGACTTCCCCGGGCTCTCCACGTTCTCCAGCGCCGGGCTGGTCGAGTTCAGCGGGGGCGACATCGTCTTGCTCCCCACGGGCGTGCTGGAGATCGAGCTGTTCGAGAGCTTCGACGACCTCGACGACTTCGTGGACGCGCACGTGTCAGGGTCGATCACGGTCCACGGGTTCGCGATCCCGACGCCCGGGACGATGCCTGTGCTGATGGGCGTGGGCGTGCTCGCGGCGCGTCGCTCCCGCCGCTGACCGCTATCCTCCCCCAGCACGGAGGAGGACCGATGGGCACACAAGACGCGATCGATTGGCTTGGGGCGCACGAAGACGAGTCTGTGCAGAGACTGATGGACTGGCTCCGTATCCCGAGCATCAGCACGGACCCGGCGTACGCCGGTGATGTGCGCCGGGCCGCCCAGTGGAGCGCCGAGCATCTGCGGGCGTCCGGCTTTGACGTCGCCATCGAGGAGACGGGCGAGCCCGCGGGCACGGGCCACCCGATCGTGCTGGCGAGCTGCCCGGGCAGCGACGACTACACGGGCCCGCACGTGCTGTTCTACGGGCACTACGACGTGCAGCCGCCGGACCCGCTGGAGCTGTGGGAGTCCCCGCCGTTCGAGCCGGTGCACGCGCCCGCGATCGGGGGGGGGCCGGGCGAGCGCATCGTGGCGCGTGGAGCTGTGGACGACAAGGGGCAGGTGATGATGTTCCTCGAGGCGATGCGCGCCTGGAAGGAGACCTCGGGCCAGACGGGCGGCGGGGTCCGCTGGACCGTCCTGCTCGAGGGCGAGGAGGAATCGGGCTCGGCGAATCTTGACCGCTACATCGTGCAAAGCAAGAGCCGCCTGGGCGCGACGGACGTGTGCGTGATCTCCGACACGGGCATGCTCGGGCGCGGGCGCCCCGCGATCACCTACGGCGTGCGCGGGCTGGCGTACACCGAGGTCGTGCTGCACGGCCCCGATCAGGACCTGCACTCGGGGCTGTGGGGGGGCAAGGCGCCCAACCCGATCAATGAACTGGCGAAGGTCCTGGCGCAGCTCTGGGACGACGACCGACGCGTGACCCTGCCCGGGTTCTATGACCGGGTGCGCGAGCTGACCGACGGCGAACGCGCCGAGTGGCGGGGCCTGGGCGTCGATGACGCGGCGGCGCTCAAGGGCATCGGTCTGCCTCCTGAGGCGGCGGTGGGTGAGCGCGGCTACACCCCGACCGAGCGGGAGTGGGGGCGCCCGACGTGCGACATCAACGGCATCTGGGGCGGGTACACCGGCGCGGGCGCCAAGACCGTCATCCCGTCGCACGCGTCGGCCAAGGTCAGCTTCCGTCTGGTCGCGGATCAGGAGCCCGAAGCGATCACGGCGTCGTTCTTTGCGTGGGTTCAGGAGCGGACGCCGCCCGGCTGCCGGTGGGAGCTGATCGACCACTCGGGCGGGCCGCCCGCGACTGTGGCGACGGATTCGGAGGCCCTGCGCGCCGCGGCGGGCGCGATCGAGCGGGCCTGCGGCGTGGCGCCGGCGATGATCAAGAGCGGCGGGTCCATCCCGGTCGCGGGGATGCTTAAGGAACACCTCGGGCTCGAGACGATCTTCATGGGCTTCGGGCTCGACGACGATCGGATGCACTCGCCAAACGAGAAGTTCGAGCTCGAGTGCTTCCGCATGGGCGCCCGCTCGCACGCGTGCCTGGTCGAGGCGCTCCGCGGGCTGGGGGGCTAGGGGTCCACAATGTCGAACTCGCCGGGTCCGCCGGCGTCGGTGTGGCTCGTGATGTGGTCGAGCCTTGATCTGGCGCTCTGAACGAGCAGATCGTGGATCGCGGTCTCTTCCTGGATGAGCACGGCGGCGGCTCGCAGGATCTCGACCACGCCGAGCAGGGCGAGGCCCGCCATCGCGAGCAGAACGAGCGGGGGGAGATCCGACATCTGGGTGGCATCGACCCCGAACCCGGGCGACTTGAACCAACGTAGACTCTTCGGACCCCGGACCGGGGTGTGGAGACCCCGATCTCGGCATGAACAGGCTGTACCGCATCTCGTCCGTTCGCCTGCTGATGCTCCTGCTGGGGGCGTCGCTGCTGGCGCCGTGGATTGCGTCCGCTCCGGCGCAGGACGCGCCCGCGGGCGTCGGGGAGATCGACCTGCGGGTCGAGCGATTCGGCCCGGGCAACGTCTGCCGTCAGGGGGAGTGGGCCGGGCTGTACGTCGCGGTGGACGACCGGGGACTCGAACAGCGTGAGATCATTCTCCGGCTTCAGGGGCGGGACGCGGACGGCGACCGACCGCTGTACGACACGGTGGTCACGAGCAACCCGGGGACACGCCAGGCGTTCTGGCTCTACACGCGCCTGCCGTTCCGGTTCGACCAGAGCGACACGCTGGCGGTGAGCGCCTGGGCGGCCGAGGCCTCCCGGGGATCCGATCAGAGCGGTGCGCTCGCCTACCGGGCGACCCGCCAGCTCGCCTACGCGGAGATCCGACCCTCTCGCGTGCTCGCGAAGACGGAGTCAATGATCGGCGTGCTCGGGCCCTGGCACTTCGGGCTCGGGGCGTACGGCATCGCGGCCCAGGCGTCGAGCGACTACGCCCTTACCGGGCATGAACTCACCCGGATCATCACGGGGCTTGAGCACGCGGAGATCCCGCACCGGTACCAGGGGCTGGTGCAGTTCGACGCCCTGGTCTGGGGCGCGGCCCGTCGCGAGGCGGACCCGCTGCGACTGAGCACGGATCAGGCGCGCGCGATCCGCGAATGGGTCACACGCGGCGGCCACCTGATCGTCGTGCTGCCCACGGTCGGGCAGGAGTGGCTGAGCAACGCCAACCCGCTGGCGGATCTGCTCCCGAGTTCGATGCCCGGTGAGCTGCGTGAGGGCTTCGATCTGAATGAGCTGGTCGCGCTGCTGAGTCGTGACGCTGACGTCCGTCTCCCGACGAGCGCCTCCGTTCGTGTGTTCGAGGCCGACAAGGGGGCGCCGCTCGGCGCCGCGGTCCGCGTGCTTGAAGGACCCGACGGGGCGTGCCTGGTCACGCGCCGGATCGTGGGGGCGGGCGCGGTGAGCGTGATCGGGATCGATCTGTCCGAGCCCGCGCTGGTGAGCGCGGGCCTGCCCGACCCGGATCAGTTCTGGCACCGGGTGCTCGGGCGGCGGGGCGTGCTCGACCCGGACACGCCGCTGGCGAGGAGGGCCGTCAACGCCTCGCGCACGCGTCGGTCGTTCGACGCGGACATCCCCAACGAGATCGCCAAGTCCGGGCGGGCGTACGTGGGGGTGCTGCTGGGGTTTGTTGTGTTCGCGCTGTACTGGGTGGTCGCCGGGCCCGGCGGCTTTGGGCTGCTGGCCCGGGCCAAGAAGAAGCAGCACGCGTGGGTCGCGTTTGTCGCGGCGATCGGCGTGTTCACCGCGATCGCGTGGACGGGCGCGACGCTGATCCGACCCAAGCGCGTCGAGGCGGTGCACCTGACGTTCCTGCACGAGGTCCACGCCCAGGGGGTGCAGCGGGCGCGGACGTGGGCGAGCGTGCTGATCCCGAGCTACGGCGACGCCACGATCTCGCTCGCGGGGGAGCCCGACGCGCCCGCGAGCCAGAGGATGACGGGGCTTGTCAGCCCGTGGGAACCGCCGGCAAGCGACGTGATCACACAGGCGTCGTTCCCGGACAACCGGGCGTACCGGGTGGACGCCCGCTCGCCCAATGAGATGCGCGTGCCCACGCGGTCCACGGTCAAACAGATCCGCGCCGACTGGAGCGGCGCGCCGCGGTGGAACACGATCGAGGCGCTGCGGGACCCGGGGCAGATCGGCGACGCGCTGATCTCGCTGGGAGAGGGGCGTGTGGTCTATGGGCGCCTGGCGCACGCGCTGCCCGGGGATCTTGAGGATGTCACGATCCTCATCGTCAGGCGCCAGGAGTGGATCCCTCGCCCGGGGGTCACCATCGGGGACAGCCCGGTGAGCGTCGTGAACGCGTACCGCCTCACTGCTGCGTGGGCTGCGGGTGAGGCCAATGCGCTGTCACTTGAGTCCGTCACGTCGCGTGAGGCGGGGCTCCAGTCAACATTCGAAACCTTCGCCGAGCGGCTACTCAAGTCGGGCAAGCTTGTGACGGCCGACCTCGGACCTGCAAGATCGGGGAGCGTCAGCGATCGATTCACCGCGGTGCTGCTCTTCCCGCAGCTGGCGCCCCCGACGTTCAACTCGAATACGGCCACCGCCGATCTGGCCCAGCGGTCGGAGACCCACGGGCTGGATCTGGGGCACTGGTTCACGCAGCCGTGCGTGATCGTGATCGGGCATCTGACGCAGACCGAGTCCAAGGAACTGCCCGTTCCCCTTGAGGTCAACGGGCGCCCGGCACAATCCGGGGGCGGGCGAACGGTGGTGTCCTGGGTCTACCCTCTGCCCGACGCCCCACCCGAGTACAAGCTCATGCCCTCCGAGATCGATGACGACGAACCCAGCTCGCCTTGACCGGAAGGGACCCGCTCTGTGCCGATGATCGAGACCGTCAACCTGACCAAACGCTACGCGGACCTCGTCGCGCTGGACAATCTCAACCTCACGATCAACGAGGGTGATTGCTTCGGGTTCATCGGGCCCAACGGCGCCGGCAAGACGACCACGATCAAGATCCTGGCGACCCTGCTCAAGCCCTCCAGCGGGCAGGCGCAGATCGGCGGGCTGACCGTCGGCTACCAGAACCGCCAGATCCGCCCGCTCATCGGGTACGTGCCCGACTTCATGGGCGCGTACGAGGACATGGTGGTGACGGAGTACCTGGAGTTCTTCGCGGCCGCGTACAACATCCACGGCCAGCAGCGCAAGAAGGTCGTGCAGGACGTGCTGGAGCTGACGGATCTGAGCTACAAGGCCGCGGCGGAGGTGACGAGCCTGTCGCGCGGGATGCAGCAGCGCCTGTCGATCGCGCGCGTCTTGCTGCACGACCCGAAGGTGCTGCTGATGGACGAGCCCGCCTCGGGCCTGGACCCGCGGGCCCGCATCGAGATCCGCGAGCTGCTCAAGGAACTCAAGCGGATGGGCAAGACGATCCTGATCTCCAGCCACATCCTGCACGAGCTCGCGGAGCTGTGCAACGTGGTGGGCGTCATCGAGCGGGGGCAGCTGCTGTTCTCGGGGACGGTCGATGAGATCCTGCGCAAGGCGCGGGTGGGGCACGTGGTGCAGGTGGGGGTGATGGAGCGGACGGAGCAGGCGGCCGAGGTCCTGGCCAGGGCGCCGGGCGTGGAGAAGGTGGGCGTGGTGGACGACCCGAGCGTGGGCAACGGCAGGCGGATCATCCACGTGAGCATCGACGAGTCCAAGGGCGCGTCCGCCTCGGACCTGCCCAACATCCTCATCAACCAGGGCTACCGCCTGACCCACTTCCAGGAGGAGGCGGTCAACCTGGAAACCGCCTTCATGCGCCTGACCAAGGGCCTGGTGCAGTAAGCGGGGCGATCGCTCAACCGATACCGGGGCTTGGCGGTAGGATGGGTGTCCCCGAACAAGGAGTTCCCCGATGTCCATGCGCCCGGTCGCCGCTGTGTTTCTCGCCATTGCCGCCTGCACCACGCTCGCGGCCCCGCCCGCGACCGAGGCCAGGCCCGTCACGGACTCGATCCACGGCGTCGAGCTGACGGATCCCTTTCGCTGGCTCGAGGGCGACAACGCCGACCCGGCCCAGATGGGCAAGCTCAGCGACGAGGTCGCCGGCTGGACCGATGAGCAGAACGCGTACACCCGCGCCGTGCTGGACAACCTCCCCGGGCGGCGGGCGCTCGAATCCCGCCTGCGAGAGCTGATGGAGGTCGGCACGGTCAGCGCCCCGACCATGGCGGGCAACCGGTACTTCTTCTCGAAGCGCGAGGGCGCGCAGGCGCAGGGGATCATCTACGTCAGGGACGGCGCCGACGGCGAGGCGCGTGTGCTGATCGATCCCAACACGCTCGACGAGACGGGGCTGACGACCGTCTCCTGGTACACGCCCAACCACGACGGGTCGCTGCTGGCGTTCGGCATGTACGCCTCTGGCGACGAGAACTCCACGCTGTACGTGATGGACGTGGACAGCGGCGAGTGGCTGGCCGACGAGATCCCGGGCAAGGTCAGCCTCGCGGGATGGATGCCCGACTCCGAGTCGTTCTTCTACCAGCGCCTCGAGGACCTGGACAACGCCTACTCGTCAGCGCTCAAGTACCACCGGCTGGGCACGCACCACCGCCAGGACCCGACGCTGTTCCGCCAGCAGGCGCCCGAGTTCTTCTACGAGGGCTCGGACTACAGCGCCGAGAAGATCGAATCGCTCAAGACCACCTGGGGCCCAGGCGGGTACATCAGCGATGACGGGCGCTGGCTGGGCGTGATCTACTACACGGGCACCGCCAGCATGGACGCCTGGTTCGCCGATCTTGACGCCTGGTTCCGCACGGGCGAGCTGAATCTCACGACCGCGTCGCTGGGGCGCGACGGCACCCTCTCGGGCGGGTTCTTCAACGGCGACACCCTCATCGCCAGCACCACCATGGGCGCTCCCAACGGGCGCGTCGTCGCGATCGACATGCACAGCCCGGGCTACGCCAACTGGACCGACGTGGTCCCCGAGAGCGACAGCCTCGTGATCGAGAGCGTCTCGATCGCCCGAGGCATCATCGCCGTGGAGTACATGGACAAGGCCGCGACGCGCATCGCCCTGCACCGCCTCGACGGCACGCCCATCGGCGACCTCCCCCTGCCGGGCATCGGCAGCGCGGGCCTGGCCACTAGCGACGACCGCACCGAGGCCTACCTCACCTTCGCCAGCTTCAACATGCCCCGCAGCATCTACCGCGTCGATCTGGCCACGGGCGACCGCTCGCTCTGGGACCGCCCCGACGTGCCCGTCAACCCCGACGCGATCGTCGTCAAGCAGGTCACCTACCCCTCCAAGGACGGGACCGAGGTCTCGATGTTCGTTGTCCACCACAAGGACGTGCAGCTCGACGGCAACAACCCGACATTACTTTATGGCTACGGCGGGTTCAACATCTCCATGACGCCCTTCTTCAGCTCCACCATGTACCCCTGGTACGAGAAGGGCGGCGTCTACGCCATCGCCAACCTCCGCGGCGGGGGCGAGTACGGCGAGGGGTGGCACCGCGCGGGCATGCTCGAGCAGAAGCAGAACGTCTTCGACGACTTCATCGCCGCCGCCGAGTGGCTCATCGACAACGGCTACACCAAGCCCGAACGCCTCGGCATCGCGGGCGGGTCCAACGGCGGGCTGCTCACCGGCGCCGTCGTCGTGCAGCGCCCCGACCTGTTCGCCGCGGCGATCTCGGCCGTGCCGCTGCTCGACATGGTCCGCTACCAGAACTTCCTGATGGCCCGCTACTGGGTGCCCGAGTACGGCTCCGCCGAGGACCCCGAGCAGTTCGAGTTCATCCGCAAGTACTCGCCCTACCAGAACGTGACGCCCGGCACGAAGTACCCGGCGGTCCTGTTCACCGCGGGCGAGAACGACACCCGCGTCCACCCGCTGCACGCGCGGAAGATGGCCGCGCTCATGCAGGCCTCGACGGGTTCTGACCCGGACGAGGACCCGATCCTGCTCTGGGTCAACCGCGACGCCGGGCACGGACAGGGCAAGCCGCTGCACCTGCGCGTGCGCGATGTCGCCGACCAGCGGATCTTCATGATGTGGCAGACGGGGATGCTCAGCGAGGGCGGGTGAGGGAGAGGTTCAACGCGGAGGACCGCGGAGAGCCGCGGAGAAAAGGCTGGGCTGAGGGTGAGACCGTGCCACTGACCCCTCCTCGGGTCAGTGCTGATGTGACGAGTGTCGTACAGACGGCGCCAGCCTTCTGCACGGGTGGGGCTTGCTCGTGGAGAAGCCGAAGCGGCGTCTCCGCGGCGCCCGGCGAGTCGTGGCACTCGGGCGTCAGCGAGATGTGGCGGCAACACGGAGAAGAACTTGTCCATTTCAAACGGGAGCTTCTGGTAAAGTAGACCTATGAAGCTCGTCCAAGTCGAAATTCACAACTTTCGATCGATTCAGCACCAGACGATTCAGCCACAAGATCTGTCGATCTTTATTGGCAAGAACAGCTCTGGAAAGAGCAACATTCTCAAAGCCGTCGCGTTCTTCCTTCGGGCGAGCGCCTCTTCTGCCAATCCCCTGGATCGGTCAGAGTTCGCCGATGACTCGGCTACATGGGTGGAATGCACATTCTCTGATCTTGGAGACGCAGCGAGAGAGGAGTTGTCGAAATACCTGTTCCGAGACGGGACGGTGCGATTCCGGCGAACGCTCATCCTTGACGGCGATGCAGCAAAGACCAAAGTAAACGGCTATCTCGAACAAGCTGACCATGCCTGGCTAAGAGAGGGCTTTAGCGAGTACTCCGACCGGGATTTCTGGAGTGGCTTGGGGATTGATCTTGTCAGCTACCTGCACACTCCCCCGAAATCCGCACGAATAACTCGTGATATGCACAAGGAGTTCATCTCAGCCTACCTTGAGCGGCACAGAGATGAAGTCGCGCTCTCATCTGAGCTATCCGAAACCGAGGCAAAGGGACGACAAAGCGCACTCTCAGCGTCGCTTCCTCATCTGATTTTTGTTCCGGCTGTTGGCGATATTGTTTCGGAGATTTATGGGAAGAAGGCATCACTGCTTAATCTCATCGTGGTGAGTGCGATACGGAAAGCAGAGGGGATTGAGCGATACCAAGAAGCTGCGCAGAAACTTGTGGACGCGCAAGGGTTCATCAATCCATCAGATCACAGGCTTCCTCTTCTTGCGGATATCGAGAGAGAGATGGTAAACCGACTCTCCTCTTGGGACGGTCTCACATGCTCGATTCGCACCGACGTTGGCAGCCTGACGGATCTGCTGGCTTCTGGGGTGAAGCTACATATTGACGACGGAACCGATTCTGATCTGCCAAGCAAGGGAGACGGAATTCAGCGACAGGTCCTATTCCAGACCTTTCGGCTCTATGCGGACTTCCGTGCTAGACGAGGTGTCTTCAAAGAGAATGCGGATGAGCCGACCGATGAGCAGGCTTCGCGATCGAGCATAATCATCTTCGAAGAGCCGGAGCTGTTTCTTCACCCCCAGGCCCAGGAAACTTTCTACGACGACCTGGTGGTAGTCTCTCGATCGGACCAAGTTCTCTTGGCAACTCATAGCAATCATTTGCTTAGGCTTGAGCACGCCCCGTCACTTCACATTGTCCGCCGCTCAAGCCAGCGCGATCCGACCATCATCTCCGCGGCGCGCGAAGAACTGCTGCATGCCGATGAGATGAAGAGAGCAAGGAGCATCGCGCTCTGCACCTCTGACATCACGAAGGTGTTCTTTGCTGATCGAGTGGTCGTGACTGAGGGGCCCGAGGACGTGGCCTATATAGTCGGGACCGCGACGGAGCATGCCGATTGCCTCGACCGGAGAGTTGCAGTGGTCGCGGCTGGTGGCAAGGACTCGATCCCGTTACTTCAGCGTATTCTTAATTGCTTTGGGATTCCACATATTGCGGCGTATGACAAGGATCCAGACAAGCCGGAGCATGAGCGAAAAAACACGGCCATTTCGTTGCAGGTCAAGGCGGCCCGAGACGCTGGAATTGATGCCAGGACAGATGAGTACAATCCCAACCTCCCGGTGGTCTGCCGGGGCTTGGCGCCTACATCGAACAAGGTCGCGGAAGCAGCCAGGTTCATTCGAGATGAGAAGCCAGACTACGAGTTCGTTACGCGTGTAATGCGGCTCTTTGACTTGACACTTTGCTTGAACCCTAACTCAACCAATCCCCCGCCGCCAACCGCTCCGGCACGTACGTCTCCGTCACGTAGCTGATGTCCTTGGTGATCAGCGATTCGACCTCCATCTTGAAGCCTGAGGCGAGCATCGTCTTGATCTCCTTCTGCCAGCCCTTGTGCCCCTGGAACCACGGGTACTCGCTGATCTGTTTGGCCCGCGTGATGTCCCGCTCGTTGAGGTCGATCTGCACGTCGTCGGTCAGCTCGCAGCGCTCGTAGTCGATCGCGCGGATGCCCAGGTACTTGGCGTCCGGGATCGCGAGGCGCTCGGACTCGAAGGCGAGCGAGATGCTGCCCTGCTTGATGACGCTGTAGATGTAGTGCCCCCACGGGTCGCAGTCGAGCAGGCAGTAGACGGGGAGCTTGAGCTCGTTGTGGAGTCGGTGGAGCAGGCGGCGGACGCCGCGGGGGGGCTGGCCGCCGCCCTCGGTGAGGATGCAGTTGTGCGTCTCCCAGAAGCGGTCCTCGTTGAAGCGGCTCCAGACGGTGTTCTTCTCGACATGAAGAATAAAGTCCGCCTCGCACTTCTTGAACTGGATCACGTCCGGCTCGACGATCGACGGGATCGCGTACCCACCCGAGCCCATCTTGCGGCAGTTGATCTCGTCGCCCGAGTCCACGATGGTGATGTTGCCCACCATCGTGCCCGCCTTCTTGGCGAAGATGTGCAGTTCTTCTCTTAGAGAACCCAGCCCGACCTCGAGGTCCTCAAGCACGGAGTCGGACTCGCTCTGGTCGTCGAAGGTTTTTTCCTTCGTCCCCTGAATCGTGTGCAGGCCCTTGTAGAACATACCACGAAGGCTCAGCGTCTTGTTCGCCTCGATGAGCTCCTCGACGCCCTTGGCCTGGAGCATGGTCTGCATGAACTTCTTGGCCTGGCCCAGGTTGAAGAGCTGGCGCTCCTGGCTGGAGGCGCCCATTTCCAGGATGCGCCGCGACTTGTTCCACTTCGTGTTCGAGAGCGAACGCGTCGGGATCTCGATCTTGGGCTCGCGCCCGGACAGCGCGCTCTTGACGACGCCCTTGGCGAGCGTCTCGATGCTCTTGGCGGTCTTCTTGTCGCGGGCGGTGGCCGCGGCGGAGCGCGGGGGGGTGGGGCGTTTGACACCAATGGTGGAGCCGGCCTTCTTGCGTCCGGGGGTCTTCTTGGTGGTGGATTTCTTGGCCATGGTTGGTCTCGTGGTCCCGGGTCAGTTCTCGAAGAGCCCGCCGGACTTGCCGCCCTTGGTCTTCTTGACGACCTTCTTCTTGACGACCTTCTTGGAGGACGTCGCCTTGGGCTTGGTCTTGCTTGAGGGTTTAGATTTGGTCTCTGATGGCAGCGGGGCGTCGATCGCCGCGATCGGGTTGTCGCTGCCCAGCGGGTCCACGATGATGACGCCGTCGTCGTGGTCGAGGCGCCCGTTGCCCTCCTTGACGAAGTTGCCCTCGTCGTCGAGCTGCTTGTCGGCGATCTCGGTGCGGCGCTTGGCCTGCCGGAGCAGGGCCTCGTACAGCTCGTCGGGGTCCGTGCCGGTCATGGCGCTGCAGGCCCTGGTGATCTCGCCGATGTAGCGCTCGAAGACGTCGCGCCGCTCGGAGTCACGCTTCATGCGCTGCCTGCGGCGCATGTATGTGCCCAGCTTCCGCCCGCACTCCTGCAGGGCCAGCTTCATCTCCTTGCGGATCTCGTCGTAGTCGGCGATGGCTTCCTTGGACTCGCTCGTGAACGGCACCCAGACACTCGCCATGTGGATCATCACGACCAGCGGCCCGACGGGCGCCCCGCCACGGGGCTGGCTCAGGCCGTAGCCGCGCCAGCTCGTCTCCACGACGCTCTTGAACGCGCAGCACGCGGACTGCTGGTACAGCAGCGGCACGCGGTTGGCAAAGCGGATGACGCGGGCGGTCTCGTCGCCCCTGAGGTCGCCGCCGAAGGCGATCGCGGCCTCGATCTGGAACGGGTTGCCTCTATACACAGCCGGCTTGCGCGTGCTGGCGGAGTAGAACTCGGCGCGGACGCCCTTGAGCAGACCCGCCAGCAGCGTGCGCACGCCGATGGGCGCCAGGCAGTCGGTGGGGGGGCTGCGGAGCTTGGATTCCTGGAGCGCCTTGTACACACGTTCGGCGACCTGGTGGTCCACGTTCTTGAGCCACGTCTGCCCGCTGATGGTCTGCTTGCCCGTCGAGGCGGCCTTAAAGACCTCATTCACGACGCTGGGCGTCACGCGGCAGAAGTCCTTCTTGAGGAACGGCCCGAGCTGGTTCTCGTGAGTGGACTTGAGCATGCGCAGAAACATGCCCAGCTCGACGCCGTAGGGGTGCGGCTTGATCTCGCTCGTCTCGTCGGGCAGCTCGTCCACCGTGCGTGGGTGCATCACGCGCTCGTCGTCCTCGACCGTGCGCACGACGCCTGCGCTGTCCACGGGCTCGCCGGCCTCGTTGAGCGTGGGCTCGTCGGACCCACCCGGGCGGATGAAGGTGATCTTCGCGTGCGGGTTGGCAATTGCTGTTTGTTCGAGGTAGGTATCGATGGAGGTCTTGCCGCGCTGGTAGCGGGCCTCGAGCTCGATGGAGACGCGCGTCCCGGTGCCCGAGCTGGTCTGCGGGAAGTCGTCGGTCTCGATATCGACTGTCACCTCGGGCTTGTTCTTGGTGGTGTCCATCGCCAGCTCGATGTGGTGAGCGGGCTTGTTCTTCTTGGGCTTGGTGTGGATGACCATGGGCTTGCCCGTGGTCATGAGGCCGTACATGCCCGCGGCGGAGATGCCGATGCCCTGCTGGCCGCGGCTCATCTTCATGCGGTGAAACTTGGAGCCGTAGAGCAGCTTGCCGAAGATGTTGTCCACCTGGGCGCGGACGATGCCCGGCCCGTTGTCGGTGATGGTGATGCGGTAGCGCCCGGGCTTGCTCGTCGAGGGGGGCGCCTGCAGCTCTTCGAGCTGGACGGTGATGTCGGGCAGGATGCCCGCCTCCTCGCAGGCGTCGAGCGCGTTGTCCACGGCCTCCTTGACCGTGGTCAGCAGCGCCTTGCGGGGGTTGTCGAACCCGAGAAGGTGACGGTTCTTGGCGAAGAACTCAGAGACGGAGATCTCGCGCTGCCCCTTGGCCATCGACTCGGCGTCGGCCTTGGCTCGCTTGGGGGACTTGGAGTTGGCGCGTGAGGGCCGGGCTGGGGCCATGGTCATGCTCACCCTCCGTGGTGGGCTGGGGGTACAAAACGTCCGTGAGGAGGCAGAATAGCCTTGTCGTGCGCCGCGTGCCCGGGCCTATGCTTCCCGCCCAAATCGCACGATACCTACCTGCCAGGAGCACGCCATGGAGACGACCCTCATCATCCTCAAGCCCGACGCCGTTCAGCGGGGGCTCATGGGGCGCATCATCTCTCGCTTTGAGGACAAGGGCCTGGAAATTGCCGGCGCCAAGCTGATGACGATCTCCCAGGAGCTGGCCGCGACCCACTACAAGGACCACCAGGGCAAGCCCTTCTACGACGGGCTCGTCGGGTTCATGACCTCCAGCCCGGTGCTCGTGCTGGCGATCCGCGGCGTGGGGGCGATCTCGATCTGCCGCTCGATGATGGGCGCCACGTTCGGCTCCAAGGCCGACGCGGGCACGATCCGAGGCGACTTCGGCGTCTCCAACAGCTTCAACCTGATCCACGGCTCGGACAGCCCCGAGGCCGCCGAGCGTGAGCTGGGCCTGTTCTTTGGGGCTGGCGAGGTCCAGAAGATCGATCGCGCGATCCAGGGCTGGGTCTACGACATGAGCTCGGGAACCGCCGAGTAAGTCGGCGCGGATCGGCGTCGCTCGCGTGGGCACACAGCCAAGCTCGATGGGACACGGCGTCCGTTTCGGGTGAGACCCCGGGGACACCCGGATGGTTCAGGCGATGGCGTCAGTGAACGGCGCTGGTCGCGGGTTTGATCTGGGCGATGACGTCCGGCTTCTTCTCAGCCGCCTCGTCTTCGCTCAGGATCTGCTCCGCGATCTCGCGCCGGTGGATCTCCACGTCACGGGGGAAATCGAACGCGACGCGCACGCGTTCCCCCTTGACCGAGGCGATCCTCACCACGCCGATCGGGTTGCGGGGATCGCCGATGACGACCTCCTCACCTTCTCGCCTTGTGATAACCAGCATTCGACGACTCCCGTCTCCGAGGCCCGGAGTCCTCCCAGGCCCTTGTGTGGCAGGAGGATACCATCGCGGACCGCCCAACAAAAGCGCGGCGG
>JAJDDI010000070.1 GCA_029260375.1 Phycisphaerales bacterium
CAAGGACCTGCAGGACATCATCGCGATTCTCGGCGTGGACGAGCTGAGCGAGGACGACAAGCAGATCGTGGCGCGGGCCCGCAAGATCGAGCGGTTCCTGTCGCAGCCGTTCTACGTGGCCGAGGTGTTCACCGGGTTCCCCGGCGTGTACACGAGCCTCGAGGACACGATTGATTCGTTCGAGCGTCTGTGCGACGGTGAGGGCGACGACCTGCCCGAGTCGGCGTTCATGTACGTGGGGACGCTGGACGACGCGCGGGCCAAGGCGGAGAAGGCCGCGGCTGCTGCGGGCTGAACGCTCGGGCCGTATTGAGCAGACGTAACGCCGCCCCCGCCCGGTGATGAACCGGGCGGGGGCGTTTTCGCTTTGCGCCAGCGCGTGTGGGGAGCCGCGCTGAGGCGGGTCAGCGTCGGCGGCGCGTGGCTACGGCGCCCAGGGCCGGGAGCAGCGCGAGGGTCATGGGGGCGGGGACGTCGGTGTACTGGTAGATGAGGGTGAGCGAGCCGGTGCTGGTGAGCAGGTCGGTGTTGACGCTGATGATGCCCGGGGCGCCGTTGGGGCCGTCGATCTGGATGTCGGTGAAGGCGAGCAGGTTGGTGCTGATCGGGCCGCTGGTGAAGGCCTGGAACTCGGCGCTGTTGAGGGACTGGGCGCTGCCGATGTCGGAGGTGAAGGAGTCGGAGACGGTGGGGTCACCGGGGGGTCCGAAGGGGGAGCCGGAGCCGGCGCCGAGAATGCCCGTGAGGTTGCCGAACGAGACGACGCCCGAGATGCGTTCGACACTGTCGGGACCGATGTCGCCGAAGAGGACATTGAAGTTGGTGATGCCCTCGGCGAACCACTCGTCGGCGGCGAACCCGACATCGGAGTAGTTCAGCGCGGTGACGTCCCAGGTGGCGGACGCGTCGAGCTCGAAGCTGACGCCCGTGAGGATGCGGGTCCCACCCGCGTCGTCGAAGGCGTTGAGCGTGCCGATCTGGAGGCCGTTATTGACGTTCCAGTCGAAGTTCAGGGTCTGGACGATGGAGTTGCCCGCGAACGCGGGGGCCGCGGCGGCGGCGAGTAGGGTCAGTGCGAGGCGGGTCATGGGTCTCTCCTTCAATATGGTCGGGCCGTGAGGCATGGGTTCAGACGGAGTCGGTTTCCGCCCTTGGGAGGGCTCTTTCGGCAAGCGTAGCGGGAGGTGGGCTTGGGTGAAAGTTTCTCTGGAGAATAATCGAGAGATTTTTTTGGCATGCTCGCGATCGGCGGATCAGGTCGGTAGGCTCGGGTCTGGATGGCGATCAACACGGACGACAGCACGGGGGGGGTCGGCGACGGGGGTGGGGCCTTCGTCGCGTCGGCGACGAGCCGCCTCCGGGCGGCCCAGGCCGCGATGACGGACCTGCTGGAGGAAGCGGGGCTGGTGGGGGCTAAGCCCACGCAGATCGGGCGGACGCTGGGCGTGGACAAGACGCTGGCGTGGAAGATCTCGCGTTTCGTGGGTGATGAGCAGGCGGTGGGGGCGGCGCGGCATATGCCCGGGAGCGCGGGCGTTGAGATCGTGCTTAGGGCGGCGGCGGCGCACGGCGTGGGCTCGCCGCGGGTGCGGGCGATGCGCGACGCGGACCGCTCGCTGCGCGATTTCATGCGTCGGCATGCGGGCGACCGGCGCTCGTTCGAGGCGATGCTGGCCAAGGGCGGGCGCGACGACCGGATCGAGTCGGAGGAGCGCAAGGCGCTGTACAAGTCCGGCTCGGCGATCTGGGGTGTGCGGGCGCGGGCGCAGGCGTTGATGCTGGCGCTGCGTCCGAGCGAGCGCGACCCGGGTCGGATCGATGTGCTGCAGTTGGGCGGTATGTTCGGGTTTGAGCGGTTGCGTGAGGACGTGCCGTGGATCATCCGTCGTCTGACGAACACGACGGATACCGGGTCGGCAGAGACAGGGTTTGTGCGCGAGCCCCTGGACCCGGAGGGGGCGACGGGCGGTGGGTTGCCGCTGGCGCCGCGGTTCTGCACGGGGGCGATGCCCGAGATCCGTCAGTTCCGAGCGGAGGACGGGACGCTGTACGACGAGCTGGCGCCGAGCGCGGTGGGGCGGCACGGGGCGGTGACGTTTGTGACAGGCGAGATCTACCGGGGTGCGATCCCGATGGCGTGGTCGGCGACGAACACGCAGGGGCGGTACAAGCTGACAGTGCGGACGCCGGTTGAGGTGGTGATGTTCGATCTGCTGCTGCACCGGGATCTGACGCACTTCGGGGAGCCGGAGATGCGGGTGCTGGGGCTGCTGGAGGATCGCCCGTCGGGCGGAGGGTCGGCGCCGGGCGCGTTGTACGACGCGGAAGAGGCGCGTCGGCTGGGTTCGCCCCCGGTCATGCAGACCACGCGGATCGGGGGGTACCCGGGGATGGTGGGCGAGGCGCTGGAGATGGCGGGGTGGGGGGGGCTGGACTCGTACCGGGGGTACCGGGCGGAGCTGGAGTTTCCGCCGGCGCCGAGCTGCGTGGTGATGACCTGCCCGCCGGCGTGAGGGATATTGAATCGATCTCGGACGGTGACGCCGAGGATGGCGTTGACCGGACGTACGCGGGTAGGATGTGGGCCCGTGTCTGCGGTGATGCGCATCTCGCGTCGGGCGCGGGCGGAATGCGAGGACTGCGATGGCGAATGTGAACACAAAGCAGGCGGCGCGGCGTTCGGTGGAGTTCAGGACGCTTGAGGACATCAGCGCGGATCTGGACAAGATCCAGGCGGCGCACGACGCGGGGACGCTGACGACGACGGGCAACTGGACCCCGGGGCAGGTGCTCGAGCACGTGGCGCGGCTGATGGAGTGCGCCATGGACGGGTTCCCGAGCGGGGCGCCGGCGCCGGTGCGGTGGATGGTGACGCTGCTGTACAAGAAGAAGGCGCTGGCTGGCGGGTCGCCGGCGGCGGGGTTCAAGATCCCGAAGGGCGCCGGTTTCCTCTTGCCCGGCGACGACACGTCGTTCGACGCGGGCATGGGCAAGCTGCGGACGATCATCGGGCGCGTGCGGGGCGGGGAGCGGTTCACGCACGACAGCCCGATCTTCGGGAAGCTGACGCACGAGCAGTGGATCACGCTCAACGCGGGGCACGCGAGCCTGCACCTGAGCTTTTTGAACCTGGGGGGCTGAGGGGCGTCGATCGGGCGGGGCCGCCTGGGGTGAACCCCCCCGAACTCAAGCCAAACCTGCGGGGGGCGCTTTCAAAGGCGTGTGAGTTTCGTTACAGTGGCTCGGTCCGAGACAGCTCGCCGAGTTTCGTGGGGAAATCTCGTCGCACTCATTCGGACATCATGGGCGACTGCCCCCGTTGAGCCCCGGTCTTCGGACCGGGCCTGAGCGGGGGCAGTCGTCGTTTTTGGGGCGTGTTTGTCGGCGGCGGGGGGGTCAGCACATGGTCATGCCGCCGTCAACGGCGATGGTCTGGCCCGTGAGGAAGCCGGCGTCGTCGGAGGTGACGTAGGCGACGGCGGCGGCGATGTCCTCGGGCTCGCCGAGGCGCTTGGTCGAGCAGAGTGATTTCACGTGCTCGACGACCTGCTCGGGGAGGTTCTTGGTCATGTCGGTGTTGATGAAGCCCGGGGCGACGACGTTGGCGGTGACGCCCTTGGCGCCGAGCTCGCGGGCGATGGATTTGGTGAAGCCGGTGAGGGCGCTCTTGGCGGCGGCGTAGTTGGCCTGGCCGGCGTTGCCCACGAGGCCCGAGGTGCTGGCGATGTTGACGACGCGCCCGAACTTGCCCTTCATCATGGGACGGGCGGCGGCGCGGCAGGCGACGAAGACGGACTTGAGGTTGGTGCTGATGACGTCGTCCCACTCCTCGTCGGTCATGCGGAGGATGAGGTTGTCGCGGGTGATGCCGGCGTTGTTGACGAGGATGTCGAGGCGTCCGTGCTCGGAGGCGGCGCTCTCGATGGCCTTGGCGAAGGCGGCGGAGTCGGAGATGTCGCAGGCCTGGACGCTGGCGCTGCCGGCGTTGGCCTCGATCTCGCTCTTGAGGTCGTTGAGGGGCGCCTGCGAGCGTGAGCAGAGGACGGCGTGGCGTCCGTCGGCGGCGAGGCGGGTCGCGATGGCGCGCCCGATGCCTCGGGAGGCGCCGGTGATGAAGGCGATGCGTTGGTCGGACATGGGTGGACCTTTCGGGGGGGATTCAACGCGGAGGTCGCGGAGGGACGCTGAGGGAGAAGAGTGATTGAGTTTAGGTGCCACGCCTGACCCGGAGGGCAGGCGTGGTTGGCGGTCGGACGGCGACCCCACGGCTGCCCTTGCCGGGGTCAGCTTGGGTCATCAGTCCCGCCTCAGGAAGGCGCTCAACGTCATCCACGCACCCAACGCCATTGCAAGTGAGATGAGTCCCCACTCAAAGTAGGAATAGCCTGAAAGAATGGACTGACTCCGAAGGGTCCGCGCGACTGCCCCGGCAATCGTGATTCCGAGCAGCCCCAGCCCGCATGGCGAGTCTCATCCGACTGGGTGGGTCTCGAAGAGGATTTGGCATGAGGGTACGGTAGATCGCTGCGATTCGTTGGGCTTGCGGCACGGCTGCCCTGCGGGTCAGCCGTGGCACCGAAGTTTCTTGTGGCGCCGCGTTACGGCGCGTCGTGGGAGATGACCTTGGCCGTGCGGCTGATGCGTCGCATCATGCCGGCGAGGGTCTTGCCCGGGGCGAGCTCGTGGAACTCGGCGGTGGGGAGGTCGTTGATCATGAACTCGCAGCAGGCGGCCCAGCGGACGGGGCAGGTGAGCTGGTCGAAGAGGCCGCGCCGGATCTCGGCGGGGTTTTTGTGGGGCTCGGC
>JAJDDI010000071.1 GCA_029260375.1 Phycisphaerales bacterium
GGTCACAGGTTCGAGCCCTGTATCGCCCACATCAGACCGGCCCCGGGGAGATCCCGGGGCCGTTGTCTTTCCCGGGGTACGCTTCCCGGACTGCCGCCTTAGCTCAGTTGGTAGAGCATTGGTTTTGTAAACCAACGGTCGCCGGTTCAAGTCCGGCAGGCGGCTTTCGACCTCCCGCGCAGCCAAGTGCCCTCCGCGTCCGAGCCTGAATGGGCGCCTGAACGCCTCGCGGGGGCGGTCATGGGGGGTTGGAGCGTCGACCTCAAATAGCGCCTGCCTGTCGATTCACGCTGAATCTCTGGACTTGGGCAGTTCTGCGGGCGTGCCCGGAGCGTTTACCCCGCGCCTTGAGTATGACCCGGAAGTGTCCGTTATCGGTACGCGCAATCCCGTGTGATGGCTTGCGTGTGTGAACATGGCGAGTTGATGCGGGCTGTGCGAGCGATCTGGGCGTGTCGCAGCGCGGACCCTGCAAAGTAGCGTGCCCCGGCTTCGTGCGTTTCTGACCCTTCACCTCGCAGGATGGAATCTTAGGGACAGTGACGTTGTCGATACCGGCGCACCAAGGGCACAGGGGGTAACTTTCATGAAGAATCACACGACGAGCGAGAGCCAGCACGCTTCGATGCAGGGCGACACGGCCCCGTTTGATCTGCTCACGAGGCGTAAGGCAGCGATCGCGTTGGTTGGTGGCTTGGCGGTGCTGACAACGGGGATCTCGCTCGGGAGCGCGACGCCCCCTCAGCCTGAAACGGTCCGGCTCGGCGGTGTGGTCCGTGACATGATCTCGGCCCACTCCGACTTCGGAGTCGCTGGGGAATCCGGCCATACGGCGGCGCTTGTGTCGCAGAACCTGGGAGACAGCATGGTCCCCGTGTTTACCGGCGTGGGCCTTGAGGTGTGGCAGGAGTGGTACGACCTCGATGGGCACCCGATCGCTCCGTACGGAGACGCTGGATTCATCGGCGGGCACTTCGATGTGGATGTTTACGATGCAGAAACAGACAAGGAGGAGTACCACAAGCACCAGTACGACGATGCGTATGATGTGACGTACATCGATCTCGTGAATGATGCGCGTCTACTGCTCGGCGACATTGTCGGGAGCGGATACGCCAATCCGTTGCGCCTCGAGTTTGTGAACGCGCATAACGGCGGCGGCGGCGTGTTCGACTTCGAAGCAGGCGGCACAACGATCCACGGCCAGACATCGCTCGGGTTTGAAACGACCTTCAATCCCGCCGAGCTCGTCGCGCTCCGTGTCCAGTTCTACTCTCTGGGTGATCTCCGAGGAACGAGCCCCGGTACGAGTCAAAGCGACGTCTCCGAACGCGACGGCGCCTTCTCGATCAGGATGTGGGACACGGTCAGCAACGAGTTGGTCTACGAGCTTGCGACCTACCACCATGTCAAGAATGGCGTAGCAATCGAAGAGAACTTTACGGTCGATGGCATGGTCGGCGAGGACTCTTGCGGCGATCCGATCGCTGACGTTGGCGGCGCTTTCGGGGGCGCCTAAACGGGTGACATCACTGACAGCAGCTCCTTCGGACAGTGGTTCCGGGACGTTCCTGGCGTCAACATCGCTCAGCGGCAGGATGTCACCCTGACACTCAATGCCGATGGGGACTACGAGTACACCAATAACGCGTTCTTCCCGATCGACGGCGAACAATACGGGAACGAGGGCGAGGCCCACAACCAGAACTTCACATACTCGGTCCAGGCGGACTTCCAGTACCACTCCTGCGATGACCAGTTCTTCGAGTTCGAGGGCAGTGATGACGCCTGGGTCTTCATCGACGACCAGCTGGTGATCGATCTCGGCGGCACGGGCTCGGGGACTAGGCAGTTCATCGCGCTGGACAGGCTGAACCTGGCTGATGGCGAGACGCACACCCTCCGACTTTTCTACGCAAAACGCCGCCCGACAGACGAATCAATCTTCAACATCCGGACGAACCTGGAGTTCGTGAACCGCCAGATTTCTCTCCCGGGTGGCGCCCTGCACGACTGAGTCTTGGCATGTCCGTCGGGCGCCGAGCTGGGCAGATATGGCGGACCTGAGTACCCGTTGCTGACCACACAACTTGCAAGGGATACGCCCGACCATCGCGTCGGGCGTTTCTTTTTTCAGTCGCATGGTTTCTCGCAGGAATCGGGGGATGCATAAACAGGGCGGAGCCCAGTGGCACCGCCCTGAGTGTGATTGCGATAGGATGCGGCGCTAAGGCTGTCCGCTCTCGTAGCGCCGGACAAACTCGCTCAGGTCGCTTGAGTCGATGAGCCCCGAGGGAGGGGCCAGATCGGCCTTGAGATCTCCCGCGCTGAACAGGGCCATGTAGCGGGCCTTGTCCTGGGCGTCGAGGATGCCGAAGGGTTCGGCGACATCGGCACTCACGCCGCGGGCGCTCAGCGTTCCCACGAGCGTGAGCCCCTCACCGGAGAGGACAGCGGTGGCTGGGCTCGTGTGGGCCGTGCCCGAGAGCGTGAACCCGTCGCCCGAGAGCGTCGCGAGGTTCTGGACCGAGGAGCCCTGGACCGAGCCCAGCGCCACGGACGCGAGGGCGAGGGCGGAGACGATGGATCCGCGTCGGGTCAGTCGCTTCACGGGGTTTCTCCCAGCAGGAGTTCCTCGAGCACCATGAGGCGGGCTTCGAGCTCAAGGATGCGGGTGTTGCGGGTGTCGGTGGTGCGCGCGGGCGCGGCGCCGCCGAACCAGCCGGGCTGGACGAGGATAGTGAGCTTGCCCTGACCCTGGCTGAAGTCTTCGAGGGCGATGCCGATGGTGGGACCGGCCTGCGTCTGGACCATGGCGTGCCCGGGCGTGGCGCTGGAGGTCAGGCGGTCGCCCGCCCTGATCGCGCCGTACGAGGCGTCGACCTTCACCGGCACACGACCGGCCAGGGCGATGGGGCGGGTGCGCTCGCGCGCGGCGCTGATCTGCCGGCGGAACTCGGTTTCGATCGCGCGTGAGACGCCGCCGTTGGTTGCGATCGCCTGGCGGCGCCAGTCCTCGGCCTCGTCGGGGATCGGGTTGCCCGCGATGAACCCGGGGTCGGTCGAGACAACGCCCACGAGCAGGTCCTGATAGGCGCCCGTGGCCTTGTGGATGCTGTCGGCGTGCCCGCGGGCCATGACGACCAGGTCGCCCGGTTCGAGTCCCTGCTCGCCGATGGTGAAGAGTTCGGCATAGTCGAACCCGTTGGCGGTCACGTCGCCGTCGACGGTGAGCTCGGCGTCAACGCCGTTGGTGCCGGGGCCGTCGTCGAGGGTCATCTGGATGTCGGTCCCGGCATCGCTGACCCAGGAGAACAGGACGCCGGTATCGTCGTTATCGAAGTCCTTGGAGAACGTCATGTCCGTGTTGGACCCGATGATCGTCGCGTTGCTCTCATCGAAGAAGCGGAGGTTGCCGTCCTCAACGAAGATGTCGCCCTCCGAGAGGAGGCCTCCGGTGGGGGGGGTCAGGTCGGTGCCGACGGCGAGGCCGCCGCTGCTTGTGAAGCGAGCGACGGTGGTGTCGCTGACCTGCATCTCGAGGAGATCCTTCGCCCCGTCGGAGCTGATGCTGAGCTCGGCGAAGCTGTCTTCCTCGCCGATGGAGAGTCCACCCTCGACGAAGGCGCCCTGACCGCCCATGAAATAGCCGGCCCAGGCGTCGGAGCTCATGACCTCGCCGAAGATGGCGTAGTTGGCCCCTGTGGCGTTGGTGCAAAGGCCGCGGACGCCAGTGCCCGAGGCGGCGCGGGAGACGCCCGTGACGCCGAAGCCGGTGCCGAAGGTGCTGTTGGCCTGGCCGAAGACGCCGGTGCCGCGGGTGCTGAGGGACTGTCCGAAGACGCCGTAGTTGTACCCGGAGGTGGAGTTGGCGCGGGCGAAGATGGCGCGGGACTCGTTGCCATCGGCCTCGGCCTGGATGGCGAAGTTGCCGTTGGGGCCGGTCTTGTTGTTTACGGCCCAGATGACGCGTGGCGTGCGATCACGGATGTGCAGCGGCGCTTCGGGGGCGACGAGGCCGATGCCGACCTTGCCGGTGTTGAAGTAGATGTTGTTGCCGTTCATGACCCAGCCGCCGCCGCGGGACCCGCCCTGCGTCGAGGCGTTCGGGCCCGGGCGATCAGCCCCGGACGCGCCGCCCGAGGTGGTGGATGAGCCTGTGCCGTCGGACCCCGCGGGGGGTGTTGAGTCGTCGACGTGTCGGGCGGATGCGGTATCCGTGCCCGTCGCGTCGTCCGACGCGTCCTCACCAGCCGAGGCGGCGTCGTTGAAGATGGCGCCGGCGCTGATCGTCTGGCGCGGCGCCAGTGTCGTGAAGTCGCCCTTGCCCGCCGGGGAGCGGACCTCGACCTCGAGCCAGGTCGACGCGGGGAGGTCGCCGAAGTCGAGGATGACCTCGAACGCCCCCTGGTTCACATCGACGCCCTCGAGGCTGATCTCACGCCCGACCTGCTCCCCGCCCTGTTCGGCGGTGTAGGCCCGGAAGCGCAGATCGGCGCTGGCCGAGACCGGGATGTCCAGGTAGGACAGGCGCCCCTGGTAGACGATGGGCGACGAGGCCGCGGGGGCCTTCGCGTCGATCGCGGGTTCGACGGCGAGTGCGACGACGGGCGCCGCGACGGTGAACGCGGCACACGCCGCGAGAAGTGTTCGAACGAGCATTGCAGTTCTCTCCAGAGTGTGGAAGACCGTCGATTCAGTCGGGGTTGATCGGACAGACGGCGGCGATGGCGCCAATGTTCGCCTCCCCAGCTCAAGTCCTCAGCTTACCACGGTTTATCGGGGAGTCGTGGGGCAATCAAGCACGGCGGGCCAGTTCTCGTCTGGCCGCGAGGCCCGCGGGGCGTGGGCCCAGAGCCCGATGCGTGGGCGCGGCGGGGAAGACGCTTGCCCGGGGCCGCCGCCGGCGCTAACTTTGACTCCCCCGCGGGGGAAGACCGGGCGAGTACCCAAGTGGCCAACGGGGGCAGACTGTAAATCTGCTGGCATAGCCTTCGGGGGTTCGAATCCCTCCTCGCCCACTGAGCGGCCCTCCCGAACCGGGAGGGCCGTTGCCGATTTTGGAAGGTCCAAAGGAAAGGGCCGGCGATCTTTCGATCGCCGGCCCGAGCTCTCAAACTCTCAATGCCGCAGAGTTGGTCGGCGGGTTACGGGCAACCGCCGCCGAAAGCGCCGAGGAAGGCGACCACGTCGCTGAAGTCCCAGACGCCGAAGGGTGAGGCGATGTCCGCGGCCGCGTCCATGCCCCCGAAGGCTCCGAGGAAGGCGACCACGTCGCTGAAGTCGAGCACGTCGAAGGGCTCGGCTAGGTCGGCGACGTTGCAGCCGCCTGAGGGCTCGATGAAGGTGCTCGAGACGGCCAGGTCATCGACGTACCAGTCGTCGCCGGTGTCGCTGCCGTTGGCCGAGACGCGGAGGGAGAAGTTGTTGTGGAAGCCGAGATCAGGGACCTGGAACTGGTGGAGGTCGAACTCGGTCTGGCTGGAGCCGTCGGAGGTGATCGTTCCGAGGGTCTGCCAGTTGGTGAGGATGTCCCGCCACTCGACGGTCAGGGTCTCACCGTTCTCCACGCCCTTGTGCTGCGTGTAGAGACGGACCCAGTAGGGGGTGGGGAACTCGTTCTGCATCTGGATGCGGTAGGTGGTGACGGAGTCGGAGCTGTCAAGGTTGAGCGAGCTGGAGCCGCTGACCTCGTTGTCGGCGGCGGAGTTGGTTGTCGCGCCCGAGACACTCTCGTAGGTGAAGGCGGTGTCGAGGCCGGACTCGAAGTCGTCCAGGAAGGGGGGCAGCATGCCGCCGTAGGTGTCGATGCTGAAATCGTCGATGTACCAGTCGTCGTTGGAGGCGCTGGTCGCGGCACGGAGGCGGAAGCGGACCTCGGAGTGGAAGGCGAGCAGGGGGATCTGGACCTGGGTGAACTCGAAGTTGGACTGGCTCGAGCCGTCCGAGACCCAGGAGGTGATGGTCTGCCAGACGCCGCTGATGTTCTCGTACTCGAGGAGGAGGCTCTCGCCGTTCTCAACCCCGACGCGCTGGGTGTAGAGGCTGATGACGAGGTTCTCGCCGGCGTTGTCGCTCAGGTCGAATCGACCGGTGATGATGGAGTCGGCGCCGTCAAGATTGAGCGAGTTGGGAGCGCTGGGCTCGTTGGAGGCGGCGGAGTTGACGATCGCGCCGTTGATCTCCTGCCAGCGGTCCACGTCGAGCGTGGTCGAGGCGAAGTCATCGAAGACGGGGATATCAAGGAAGGGGGGCCCGGCCTTGTCGAGGCAGGAGCGGGTGTTGGCGTAGCTGGTGATGGTGTTGATAGAGGAGGCGCCGAAGCCGGAGCCGGTGACGCCGGGGGGGGAGACGCCGCCACAGCCGCCGAGTCCGGCGCACATGATGTAGCACGAGCCGCCGGAGCAGTGGGGGGCGCTGAGGTTGTGCCCGATCTCGTGGGCGGTAAGGGCGACGCGATTGTTGAAGTTGGAGGTGAAGCGGGACTCACTCAGGGCGTAGCCCAGGTTGGTCGAGCATGTGGCGGCGAGCCAGGCGATGCCGATGGTGCCGCCGCTGATGTTGCGGCCGGTGAACATGTGCAGCAGGTCGCGGGGGTTGGTACCGCCGGTGCCGATCCATTCGGCGCGGACCTGATCGAGCAGGGTGCCGGCGCTGTTCGACGTGTAGGGGTTCGATGCTAGACTGGTGCGGATGATGATCTCGTTGATCACACAGGTGATGTTCAGGTCGCGCTCGTAGACGGTGGAGACGCCGCCGATGATGTTCTCGGTGTCGGCGATCGTCGCGGATGTGCTCGACCCGTTGTCGATGCTGTAGAAGTGGAAGTCGCAGTCCATGACGAGCTCGAGTTCGAGGAACGACGAGCGCTGCCCGGCGTTGGCGTTCTGGTTGGGCTGATCGACGCCCATGTCATCGCCCGCGACAATGGCGCCGCCGCACGTCGCCCCGGTGGGCATCGAGTCGGCGGAGTTGTACACGAGGTAGGAGCCCTCGTCGAGGACGGGGGCGGCCATCGCCAGCGGCTGCACGTCCCAGGACTCGCCGACGTCGCCCTCGCGGACGATCTGCCCGCGGAAGCCCTGGTCGAAGAGTGAGCCGGAGATGGACATCTCGCCGTCGATGCTGAAGCCGCGATAGGTCCTGGGCGCGGGGGCCGGGACTTCGCGGCGCACGCCATCCTCGCCGATCGTGATGACGCGGAAGCTCTCGGAGCGGATGGAGTAGGGCTGCATGGCGAACGTGTGGACGATGCCCTCGATGTTGAGTTCGAGCGAGAGTTCCTCGCCCAGGTTGCCCTGAACCACGCTCTTCTGGAGCGTGAAGTCGGAGACGTTCACGCCCGAGGTGATGGCCTGCTGGACGCCGGCGGTGGGGATGATGAGCGTTGGCTCGGCGATCGCTGAGGCTCCGGAGCACGCGATGATCGCGGCTGCACAAAGACCGCTCCCCGTTCTGAGATTCTGCATGTTGAACTAGCCTTTCTGAGGCGGGACGAATGCCCTGTTCTGACTCGAGGCGAGACCCTTACGCCGCCAGAACGAAACGTCCTGACCTGCAACAGTTTACACCAATCGCACCCGGCGATCAGCTTCAGATCCATCCACCAGCGGCCACTTCAGAATACCCCTTCAGCACCTGAAACCCAAGAATTCGGGCAGGAGTCTCGAAGTTCGGTTCATGACCGGGTGTGCGATACGTATCGCTGCTGATACATCCATTCGTTTCATCATCAATCAGGTCACCCAGACCGGGTTCCCTCGGACGTCCCTCCATTCGCAGGGTCTGCCGCCCTGGTTGCAGAAGCATGCTCGGGCGGACCGCTGTTGAAGGCGTCCAGAAGAGGGCGGAGGAACACTTTTCGGACGTGGGGCGAGCCTAAGGCGTCGATCGCCCGTGGACCAGAACGGGCTTGATCGGGGGCCATTCTCGGCCGATAGACCCAACGATTCCGGGCTTCCTCGATCCGAGTTGGGTAAGACACATGGGCGAGATGACAAGTTCAGCGGTTCGCCCAACGGGTTCGGGGAGACGCCGTAGCGCCTCGTTCCTGGGGTCAGAGATCGGGGCGCTGCTGGCGCTCGGGCTGATCGGGGTGTTCGCGGCGGGGGCGTGGGCGATCTACGCCTCCTCGTCGCTGTCGTCCGGCTCTGACATGGCCCGTGAGCTCGCCCGGGCGACCGCGTCGTCGAGCGAGTCGCTTCTGCTCAGCGAGAATCTCTCGCAGCTGAGGCGGCACATCTCATCCGTCGGCCTGCTCGATTCGGTCGAGTCGTGCGCGGTCACGCTGCCCGATGGGTCCGTGCTGGCGCACTCCTCTCCGGGGAGCGTCTCGCTGAGCAACGCGCCGCAGGCCTGGGAGGGCGCATCGACGGAGGCGTCAGAACGTATTGAAGCTTCCACCGGGTTCCTCCGCACGGTGACGCCGTTGACGATCACCGGGCGCGGCAGCGCCTCGCTTGTCATGGTGTTTCGTCCGAGAGGGATAGGGCCGGCCAACCCGCCGCTGCTCATCGGCGAGAGCGCGATCGTTGGGCTGCTGGCGGTCGGCGTGTTCGTGGTGATGGGCCGGATCCGGAGCCGGATCCGGGCTCTGCTGGCTGTTCGGGGGGCGTTGCTCGACGCCGGAGCGGGTGAGCGGGGGCGTGAAGCCCTGCTCGTGGACGAGCGGTTTGGCGCCGAGGCGCAGGCATGGGTCACGCTGCTGCACGAGCTTGAGACGCTCCGGACGGCGCGGACCGATGAGGTCGTGACGGACGCGCTGGCGACGGGCGGGATCGCGGGGGGCGCCCTTGCCGAGGCGTTCGATGCGCTCTGGCAGGGCCTGCTCGTTCTTGATCCCGGGGGGAAGGTGCTGTACGCGAACGGGGCGTCGGGCGTGCTGCTGCAGGCGCGTCGCGAGACGCTGGTCGGCTCGCCGATGTCGGCGATGATCCAGGACGCCCGCGTCGCGGAGGCGATACAAAGTGTTCTCCGCGGGGCCGCATCCGGACGGCGGGTGGTCGAGATCGACCGCTCATCTGGCGAGGGGGCCGAGGAGAGCGGCGGGGTGCTGCGGCTGAGCCTGCGCCCGCTGGGCGGGGAGGACGGCGGCGCCGCGCTCGTGGTGATCGAGGATGTCACGCAGCAGCGGGTCGCGGACCAGGCGCGCAACGCGTTCGTCGCCAACGCGACGCACGAGCTGCGCACACCGCTGACGAACATCCGCCTGTACGTGGAGGAGGCGGTGGACGCCGACGGGGATGACGCGCTGCGGGCCAAGGCCCTCAACGTGATCAACTCGGAGGCACGACGCCTGGAGCGCATCGTTTCCGACATGCTCTCGGTCTCCGAGATCGAGGCGGGGTCGATGGCTCTCAACGAGTCGGACGTCCGGACCGACGCGTTGTTCGAGGAGATCGAGCGGGACTTCGAGGCGTCCGCGCAGGAGAAGGGCATCGAGCTCAGGTTCGACCTGCCCCCGAAGATGCCGGTGCTCTCGGGCGACCGCGACAAGATCGCGATGGCGCTGCACAACCTGGTCGGAAACGCGATCAAGTACACGCCCGCGGGTGGCGAGGTCGTGGTCAAGGTCGAGGACTCGGACGGGCAATTTCGCGTCGAGGTCCGCGACAACGGGATCGGGATCTCGGAAGAGGACAGCCAGCGGGTCTTCGAGAAGTTCTACCGGGCGCGGGACAAGCGGATCAAGCACGTCACGGGGTCCGGGATCGGGCTGTCGCTGGCTCGTGAGGTCATCCGCCTGCACGGCGGGGACATCGTTGTGGAGTCCGAGATCGACGAGGGAAGCCGGTTCACGATGAACCTTCCCGCGCCCGCCCAGGCGGCCTGATTCGAGCGTGAGAGGAGGCGTTGGATGCGGATCGACGAGACCAAGCACGGCGCGGTGACGGTGCTCAAGCCCAAGGGGCCCTTGGGCGTGGACGACGCGGAGGACTTCAAGCGTCGAGCGCTGGACACGCTGGGGCTGACGCTGGGGCGGTTCGTGCTGGACGTCTCAGAGGTGCCCTTCGCCGACAGCGCGGGGCTTGAGGCGCTGGCCGACGTGGGGCGTGAGCTGAGCGAGTCTGGCCTGGCGCTCAAGCTGTGCGCCGAGAACGAGACAATGCGCGAGGTGCTCGATCTGACAGAGCTCAACTCGCTGTTCGAGCACTACGAGGACGTCTCGGGGGCGGTGAGAAGCTTTCTATGACGGGCGAGGATCTTCCCATCCAGAACGAGGGATCCGAGCGGGATCCCGACGCGTCTCCCTTTGCGGCGCCCGAGGCCCCCGAGGGCGAGGTCGCCCCCCGCCGTTCGCGGACGGTCCGTGTTGGCGACGTGCTGCTCAACGAGGGCCTTGTCAGCCAGGAGCAGATCTCAAAGGCGTTGGCGGCGCAGAAGAGCGCCGGCCAGAAGCTCGGTGAGGTGCTCGTCGCGCAGGGCTCGGTGTCCAACGCGGTGCTCGTGGGCGCTCTGGCGCGATCGCTCGGGGTTCGGGGCGTGCAGCTGCGGCACGGCCTGGCGGACCCGGCGCTGCTTGCGGAGATCGGTGAGGACGAGGCCGAGCGGCTGCGCGTGCTGCCCCTGTTCAAGGTGCACGGGGTGATGACGGTCGCGATGGTGGAGCCGCAGTCGCTGCCGACGATCGACCGGCTGCGGGCGCTGACGGGCTGCAAGATCAGGCCGGTGCTGGCGCTCGAGGCGAACATCATGGAGTTCGTCAAGAAGTACGCCGGCGGTAACGTGGACGTGGACGCGTTCCTGACGAGCTTGGCCGAGTCTGACGTCGAGGTGATCGAGCGGGAGCAGATCGACGACGAGCCCGCGGCGGACCTGGACACGATGGTCGCGGGCAGCCCGATCGTCAACCTGGTGAACGTGGCCTTGCTGACGGCTGTCAAGGACAAGGCCAGCGACATCCACATCGAGCCCGACAAGAAGGGCACACGCGTCCGGTACCGGATCGACGGCAACCTGCGCGACCTGATGAAGCCCCCGATGGGGATGCACGCGGCGATCGTGAGCCGTGTGAAGATTATCGGGAAGATGGACATCGCCGAGAAGCGGCTGCCCCAGGAGGGGCGTGTACGGATTGTGGCCGAGGGGCGCGAGATCGACCTGCGGGTCAGCTCGATCCCGACGCTGCTGGGCGAGAAGCTGGTGATCCGCATCCTCGACAAGCAGAACCTGCACGTGCGCATGGAGGATCTGGGCTTCCGGACCGAGGCGCTCGATGTGTTCAAGCGGACACTCAAGCGGCCGCACGGGCTCGTGCTGGTCACGGGCCCCACGGGCTCGGGCAAGACGACCACGCTCTACTCGGCGCTGGACCTGCTGCGCAGCCCCGAGCGGAACATGGTCACGGTCGAGGACCCGGTCGAGTACCAGCTGGACCTGGTCAACCAGATCCAGGTCAACGAGCCCATCGGGCTGAGCTTCGCCCGGACGCTGCGGAGCATCCTGCGTCAGGATCCGGACGTGATCATGATCGGCGAGATCCGGGACGAGGAGACCGCCCGCGTGGCGGTCCAGGCGGCGTTGACCGGGCACGGCGTGCTCGCGACGCTGCACACCAACGACGCCCCGCGAGCCGTTGAACGCATGCGGGACATGGGCATCGAGTCGTACCTGATCTCGGCGGCGCTCAACGGGGTGGTCGCCCAGCGGCTCGCCCGCTCGATCTGCCCGGCGTGCTCGACCAAGTACTACCCCAGCGAGGAAGTCCTCAAAGACGCGAGCCTCGGCGAGATGGTCGGCAAGGCCTTCCGCAAGGGCTCGGGGTGCCAGAGCTGCCACGACACGGGCTTCCAGGGACGCTTCGGGATCTACGAGGTGATGGAGATCACCTCGGCCATTCGCCGCCTGATCTACGCGGGGGCCCCCAGTCACGACCTGCGCGACCGTGTCCGTCACGAGGGCGGGCTCTCGCTGCGTGAGGAGGGCGTGCGTTGTGCGCTCGAGGGGCGGACCAGTCTCGAAGAGGTTCTGCGTGTCACCCATTCCGACGATGACATGTCGCCCGGCGATGCGCAGGTGGGGGTGGCGGCATGATCTTTCGATACTCGGGGTATGACAAGTCCGGCGCCGAGACCAAGGGCACGATCGAGTGCGCCGACGAGGGCGACGCGGCACAGAAGCTCCAGAACCGTGGCGTGTTTGTGACGAGCATCGCCGAGGCATCGGGCAAGGAGGCCGCCCCGATCGTGTCCAAGAAGCGGTCAGGCAGGTCGGTCGGGCCCAAGTACGTGGCGATGATGGCCCGCGAGCTGTCGGTGCTGGTGTCAACGGGGACGACGGTCGTTGACTCGCTCGCGGCGATTGAGCGTCAGGCGACCGAGGAACGCTGGCGGAGCATCGTGCACGACGTGCGGACCCGCGTTGAGCAGGGAACCCAGCTGCACGAGGCGCTGGGGGCGCACTCGGGCACGTTCGACGCGGTGTTCCGGAGTCTGGTCGCCGCGGGCGAGTCCAGCGGAAACCTCGACGAGATGCTCGGGCGACTGGCGAAGATCACCCGACGGCAGATGGCGGCCCGGGCGAGTGTTGTCGGGGCGATGATCTACCCGACCCTGCTCATCACGGTGGCCACGATCGTGCTCACGCTGATGATGATCTTTGTGCTGCCTCGGTTCGAGGGTCTGTTCGAGACGCTGGGCGCCGACCTGCCCTCGACGACGAAGCTGCTCATGGGCGTGAGCGACGGGCTCCGGGGGTACTGGTGGGCGATCCTGCCCGGCGTGGTGGTGCTTGGCGTGTGCGCGGTGTTGTACCTGAAGACGCCCAAGGGGCAGCGGTTTCTCGGTTCGGTGGCGGTGCGGGCGCCGCAGTTCGGGAAGATCGTTCGCTCGCTGTCCACGGCGCGGCTGACCCGTCTTCTTGGGATGCTGCTCGAGAGCCGGGTGTCGATGATCGACGCGCTGACCCTGACCCGCCAGTCTATGAGCAACCACCACTACGCGGATCTGCTGACGGCGGCGGAGGACGCGGTGACGCGCGGTGAATCGATCAGCGACGCGTTCACCCGCTCTGACCTGATCGCGCCGTCAACGTGCGAGGCGATCCGAAACGGGGAGCAGTCGGGGAAACTGTCGGTTGTGCTGGTGAGCGTGGCCGAGTACCTGGACGAAGAGAACGACGCGACGATGCGGTCGCTGGGCAGCGTGATCGAGCCGTTGATCATGATGCTCCTCGGGGTCATCGTGGGGTTCGTTGCGGTGAGCATGTTCCTTCCGCTGTTCGATCTGACCGCCTCGGCGGGGTCGAGAGGAGGATCGCCGTGATCTATCCGCAGCGGTATTCTCCGATCGGGCTCGACATCGGCGCGGGGCACGCGTGCGCCGCCCAGCTTGCGGGCGGGACCCGCAGCGCCGTGGCGCACCGTCTGGCGGATTTCCCTCTGGTGGTCGATTCCTCGGGCGCCGGTGAGGGGCTTGAGCGGCTGACGGAGTTGCTGGATCGGCGAGGGTTTATGGGGCGGCGGGTGGTCCTTGCCGCGCCGAGAAGCACGGTCCGCACGAGCGTGGTCAGCGTGCCGGTGGGCGCGGCGGAGGGCGCGATCGACGCGATCGCCCGGTCGGACCTGTCCCGCAGCCACCGGCTGGACCCGGGTGCGTTCGAGCTGGCGTGCTGGACCCTGCCCGGCACGGCCGGCGCGGGCTCGGGGACGACCAGCGTGCTCGCCTGCGGGTGCCCGCACAGCGCTCTTGAGCGGACCGTCGCCTCGTTCGAAGAGGTCGGGTTGGATGTCGTTGCGATCGACCTGCACGCGCAGGCGATCGCCCGGGCGTGCCTGCCGCTGCTCAGGGCGTCTCACGGAGCGCTTCGCGTCGTCGTCGATCTCGGATGGGAGTCCACGTCGCTGATCGTGATGATGGATTCCACCGTGCTCTACGAGCGGACGCTGGCCGAGTGTGGGCTGAGCGCGCTCCGTGACGAGATCAAGGAAGCGATGAGGCTTGACACCCACACGGGCGATCACGTCCTATTCCAGCGGGGGCTGGTCGGGTTTGCCAACGAGACGCGGGGACGCGCGCTGCGTGTCCGTTCGATCCTTGATGACTTCGTCGGCGCAGTAGGTGGCGAACTGGCGATGTCGATGGACTACGCGGCGCGACGCCACGGCGTGGACGACGCGGCCGAGGCGCTGCTCGTCGGCGCCGGCGCCAACATCCCCGGGATCGTGGACCGGCTGGGCGAGTCGTGCCAGGTGAACGCCCGCGTGATTCGCCCGGCGGAGCTGGTTCGGTCCGAGGAGCATCACTGGCGTGCCGACGATCCCGCGCTTGTGATGGCGCTGGGCCTGGCGAGCAGAGGGAGCGGGGCCAAGTGAGATGAGTGCGCTTCCCACGGTCAATCTGCTGCCCAAGACGTTGCTCGCAAGGCGGGCGCGAGTCACCCTGCTCCGGGGCTGGGTCGCGGTGCTGTGCCTCGCGGTGGTGGTGGTGATGATCGGCGCGTTCGTGGTCCGGGCGCCGAGCGTGCTGAAGGAAGAGTCCCTCGGGCGCGCTTCGGCGAGCGTGAACGCGAAGATCAACGCGTTGCAGAGCGAGCTGCCGGGGCTGAACGAGCGTCTGGGTGTGCTGGACCGGCGCCTGCTCATGCTCGACACGCTCGAGGACCGCCCGGACTGGGGCGTGCTGCTCGCGTACCTCTACGAACAGCGGGGGGAGGGCGTCACGCTCGAACGCTGCGCGCTGTCGTGGTCGCCCGAGGGGGTCCTGACCTTCTCGCTGACCGGGCTGGGGGATTCGCCCGGGCGGGAGCGTTCGCTCGTGACCGGGCTGGAAAGCTCCGGGCTGTTCAGCTCGACCACGCTGCTGGGGACCCGGCGAGAGATGACCGCCGGCGCCGAGCGGATCGTGTTCGAGATCGCGTGCGAGTTCGACCCCGCGGTCGCGGAGGCGCCAACGCCATGATGCGAGGAAACGAGAACGGGATGTCGCCGGTCGCGATCCACGGTGTGGGCGGGGCGGCGCTGCTGGCGCTGGGCGTCGGCGCCTACATGTTCGTGATTCAACCGGTGATGAACGGAAAGCTCAATCGCGTCGCCCTTGAGGAGCGCATGCAGGCCGACAGGGAACGCGTGGCGACGCTGGAGGAGACCCGGGCCTCGCTGGTTGAGACGCTCGAGCGTGGGCAGGAGCGTCTGGATGGGGCCGGCGTGTCCCTGCTCGGGCTGAGCGGGCGCAACACCCGCATGGGCGAGCTGACCGAGCTGGCGGGCGCCTGCGGGCTTCGCCTGGACAGCCTGCAGCCGGGACAGGCGACACCGGGTGAGATGTTCACCATCACGCCGATCACCATGCGGGGAGTCGGCTCGTACGACGACGTCGCCAGATTCCTGCACCGGAGCGTGCAGAGCCTGCCAGACGTGAGCACACGCTCATTCCGCGTCACGGCGCAGGGTAGCGGTGAGCAGAGAATGGCCTCGTTCGAGTTCGACCTTGCGTGGTACGCGGATCCTGCGGATCATTCGGGCGACTGAATCTCACAGAACGCTCGACAGCGGGGCTGGTGAAATGCTCAGTATGAGCATGGAACTGTCGCGCGAACGCAAAATCTTCATCGGGGTCTTCGGGACCGCCATCGTGGCCTTTGGCATCGATCGGGGTGTGCTCGGGGCGAGCGAGGCCTCGGCCGCGGCGCCGATCGACCTCGGGGCGGTCGCGACGGCCGCCTCCAGCGAGTCCGGCGACCCCGTGCAGACGGGCGGGGTTGGGCAGACGATCTCCCTGTTTGCCGAGCGTCTCCAAACCCTCGGAAATCGGTCGGTGGACCCGATGAGCGGGGGCGACGCGTTCTCGGTCCCCGCGGCGTGGCTCGCGGTCGAGGCGGCGCCTGATGAGGCGCCCGCGCCACAGGCCACCGTCGGGCCGCCCACGCACCGTGTGACGTCGGTCATGCCGACGCAGGACGGCGGGATCGCCATCATCGACGGGCGGACCTACCGCCAGGGCGAGGCGATCGGGAGCTTTGTGCTCGAGACGGTCGAGCCGCGCTCGGTGGTCCTCAGGCGCGGCGATTCGCTGTACCGGGTGGGACTCGCTGATTAGTCCTGACGCCTGTACGGCCTGTGACGCCTGCGTGCCCGTGGGTGCCCGACGCACGGACGATGACCTCAAGCGACCAGTACTTCTTGCCGAGTTTCATCGTGGCCCCCATTTGGGTGGACCGTGTCATCGTGGGATTCAACAAGCCAAGGAGGCTATGGGATGCAAGCCGTGAGAACCAAGAACCGCGCGTTCAGCCTGATCGAACTCGTCATTGTGGTCGTGATCCTGGGGATCATCGGGGCGATCGCGATCCCCCGCATGAGCCGCGGTGCCGCGGGCGCTGCGGACTCGGCCGTGATGGCTGACATCGCCACGCTCCGCAACGCGATCGAGATGTACCGCGCCGAGCACAACGGCGCCTTCCCGACCGATGACACCACGATCACCAACCAGCTCACCCAGTTCACCGACACCGCCGGTGCCGCGCAGGCGGCCAAGGACGCGACCCATGTCTACGGTCCCTACCTGCACGCGATCCCGCGTCTGAAGGTCGGCGCCCAGCTGGGCAAGAACGGCGTGTCCGCCGTCGACGGCACCGCGACCGCCGGCTGGATCTACCTCTCCGCGACGGGCAAGATCTACGCCAACACCGCCGTCGGCGTGGCTGACCAGAACGGCATCGACTACCGCGACTATTGATCCGGACTCGACCATCCCACGTATGACCAGCGGCCTCTCCCGGCCCGGCGTTGCGCCCCGAGCGCCAACTCCCGACCGGGGGAGGCCCGCTCGATTGATGGGGGCCAGCGCATGATCCACCCGCCCGCACACGCCCGAGCCAACGCCTTCACGCTGATCGAGCTGGTGTTGGTCGTCGCGATCCTGGGGATCATCTCGGCGATCGCGATCCCACGCTTCGCCAGCGCGACGACCCGGTACCGCCTCGATCTGGCCGTGTCCAGGCTCGAGGGCGACGCGGTGCTCGCGGCGGAGTGGGCCAGGGCCGCGGGCGCGGCGCACGTCATGATCTTCGACACCGCGGCGGACCGGTACACGATCGTCGCGGGCGCCGACGGGTCGGGCGCCACCCGGGCGGATGTGGATCTCTCCGATGACCCCTACGGGTGCTCGATCGACAGCGTGACGATCTCCAGCGGTGGCGCCAGCCTCGTGTTCGACGGGTACGGGCGCCCCGTCTCGGGAGCGAGCGTCGCGCTCAGCGTTGGGAGTGAGAGCCGCAAGATCATCCTGAGCCAGGCCGTGGTTCGCCCGGCGCCGCTTACGGAGGACAAGAGCGAAATCCTGGACATCCTGGGCCTGCCGGTGGACATCATCGGGGGCCTGCTGGGGGGGCTGGGGGGATGAGCGTGCGAGGATCACATGCCCGGCGGGCCTTCACGCTGATGGAGCTGACCGTCTCGCTGGCGGTCAGCGCGATGCTGATGGCGGCGCTGGGATCGGCGGTGGCGATCGCCGCGGCGGCGCTGCCCGCGGAGAACTCCGTTCAGACGCGCGTGCTGGACACGAGCCGGGCGCTCGAGCATCTGAGCGCCGATCTGGAGAGCGCGGTCTACGTGCTGAGCACGAACGCCACCTCGCCGGGCCTGGGCATCCCCGACCGGAACAACGACGGCGCCCCCGATACGCAGGTGATCTCCTGGGCGGGCAAACGCGGTGACCCGATCCAACTCGTCGAGAACGGGGCCACGCCCGAGACGGTGCTGGACAGCGCGTCGGCGTTCAGCGCCTCGTTCCGCGGCTTGGACGTCAGCGAGGGTCTCGGCTCGGTTTCGCAGACGTCGAAGGAGATCAAGACCGCCTCCTTCCCGGGCGCTTCGGGCAGGGGTGAGACCAGGCTTGAGCTTGACACGCTCTGGGGGGTGGTCCTGCAGCCCCAGATTCCGGTGGGGGCAACGGGCTGGAGTCCGACCCGTGTCGAAATCGCGGTGAAGAACTCGGGTCCGCGGGATGATGAGATCACGGCCCAGGTCCGGGACGTGACCGCGGACGCCGAGCCGGGTGAGAGTGTGCTTGCCGAGGGCGTCATCCTCGAGACGGCCCTCCCGAGTAGCTTCGAGTGGGTCTCGATCGACCTGGCGGGCGAGTCGATCCTGAACCCGGCGATGCGGGTCTCGCTCGTGATCGGCAACACCGGGTCGGACAACGACGCGGGCAAGTTCGAGTACGGGCAGGGGGGGAGCGGGCTCTGGCGCAAGGAGTTTCCCGACGGGGGGCTGCTCGGTGGCCTGCTCGGTGGCGGCTCCGACTCGGAGTGGACCATGTACAGCTCTTCGCGCGAGCTGTTCTACAGGCTCTACGGCACGTACACCACGCCGGGCCCGGTCGAGAGTGTCACGCACCACTTCATGACCTCCGCCACGCTCTTCCTCTCGGCGACGGGTGATACGGACATTGACATGGACACGACGGTCAACCTGGTCAACCGCCCGCAGCTCGTGCACTCGATCTGGGAGGCAGAGTTCGCGACCGATCCGACGCTGCACGACATCAACGCCGACGGGATCGGGGACTGGGTCATATCGCCCGCGGGCGCGTTCCCGACCGGGAACCTGGCCGGGGGTGTCTGGGACGCCAGGACCGCCATCAAGACGAATCCGCCCAAGGACATGCCGGGCGTGGTGATCGGCGAGATCCGCTGGCGATGCACCGACCTCTCGCAGCCGGGCGCCTCGTGGACGCTGAACTTCGACCAGGCGGGCGGCGTGCAGGGGAATGTCACGATCCGGATCGCCAGGCCCAACGCGAGCGAGCAGTCGCTGGCGATGACCACCTCCGACGGCGCCGGCACGACCAACGTGCTCGTCTCGATGGGTGGGTTGCCGTTGGAGATGTTTGAGGTGCGCGTGCTGATCGACCCGGCGAGTGACTCGGTGGCGCTCCAGATCGATGGGGTGGAGGTCGGGGCGTACCTGTACCTCTCAAGCCCCTACGCCGATGACGAGCGTGTGAGCACCGTGTCGTCCATGGGGACGGGCGTCGAGGTGGACTCTGTCCGCATCCGCGAGGGGGGGGCGCCGTGACTCGATCTGCACGCGGCATGACGATGATGGAGGTGGTGCTGTCGATCGCGCTGGTGGGCATCGTGCTCTCGGCGGCGCTCAACACCGTGGGCGGCGCCCGCGTGGCCCGGGCGCAGACGGCGGACCTGTCCGTCGCGGGTGTGCTCTGTGACTCGCTGCTGAGCGAGATCCTGTCCCAGGCCTACGAGGGCGCCGACGAGGGCGTGGGCAGCTTCGGGCGCTCGCTGGCGGAGACCGGCGACCTGACACGGGCCTCGTTCGATGACGTGGACGACTACGACGCCTGGACGTCGTCACCGCCGCAGGACAAGGACGGGGCGCCCATCGCGTGGGCAACGGGGCTGACCCGGAAGGTGCAGGTCCGGTGCGTTGATTCGTCGGATCTTGCGGAGACAACGCCCGACGGCGCCTGCATCAAGCGCATCCGGGTCACGGTCTCCAGGAACAAGAAACCGCTGTTCGAGATGGAGGCGTTCCGCTCGCCGATCTGGCCCGACCCGGGGGAGGCGACGCCATGAGCACGACGAGACGAGGCGGCGTGTATATCGCGGTTCTCGGGGTCACGCTGTTCGTGACGCTGATCGGCCTGTCGGCGATGCTGCTGGTCGAGACCGAGCGCGAGACCCGGATCGCGGTCAGTGAATCGCGAATCGCGCGGACCGACGCCCGGTCGGTGATGGAGATCGCGCTCAGCCGAGTCGCGGAGGACCCGGCCTGGCGGTCAAGCCACCGCTCGGGGGCGTGGACCGAGACCCAGACGCTGGGCGATACCAAGTGGGGGTACGTGCTCGAGTACGACGAGGGCACGCCCGCGGACGAGACGGTGTCGGTGTCGATGCTCGTCGGCGCGAGGCGGAACGAGTCGGCCCGGTTCTTCTCGGTGGACGCGGATGTGCCGCCTCCGGGGACCAATCTGGGAGCGAACGCCGTGGGGAACTCGGACTTCGAGGGAGGGATCTCGCCCTGGACCGGGTACATATCCAGGGTCGAGTCGGACGCCCTCGCGGCGCACGGTGGGACACGATCTCTCTTGTGCCGCTCTCGGTGGTTCGTCAGCGGCGGCTCACGCCTGAGCGTGACCGGGGCGGTCAACGACAACACCGATTACGAGCTCTCGGCCTGGGTCCTGCTGCCCAACGGGGCGTCCGACGAGTTCCTCTTCTCGCTCAACGCGGTCGTCGGCTGGAGCTCGACCGAGGACAGGTTTACGAGCGAGACGATCACGGGTGGCGTCTGGACCCGGGTCACCGGGACACTCCGGGCCGACTGGGCGAACGGGTACACGCCCAGCTCTGTCACGCTGATGGTGCAGACCGAGAACACCAAGACCGATTTCCAGCTCGACGACGTCACGCTCCGAGAGATCCTCCCGGACACGGGATTGGCGGATGTCCGCCCGATCGTCGGCACGTTCCGTCAGCGTGTGGTCGAGTAGGCCCGGGCTCAGGCCGCGTCGGACTCGCGGAGGATCAGCGGGCCGGCGTGCTCGCGGACCAGGCGGTCGTACTCCGACAGGTCCAGCGTCAGGAACACATCGACGAGCGACGCGTCGAGCTGGGTCCCGGCGCACCGGCGCATCTCGGCGAGCACCTGATCCCGGTTCATCGCGGGTCGGTAGGAGCGGGTGGAGCTCATGGCGTCGAAGGTGTCGGCGACGCCGATGATCTTGGCCATGAGCGGGATGTCCTCGCCCGCGAGCCCGTGGGGGTAGCCCTTGCCGTCGATGCGTTCGTGGTGATGCATGACGCCGGGGAGGATGTCCTTGAGCGACGGGATGCCGGCGAGGATTCGATGCCCGATCTCGGGGTGCTCGCGGATCTGGTCGAACTCGTCATCGGTCAGGCGCCCGGGCTTGCACAGCACGGCCTCGGCGACGCCGATCTTGCCCACGTCGTGGACGAGGCCCGCGACGTGGATCCGTTCGCACAGCGCCTCGTCGAGCCCGGAGGACCGCGCCAGCTCGGCGCTGAGGTACGCCACTCGCTCGGAGTGGCCGCATGTGTAGCGGTCCTTGGCGTCGATCGCGGCGGTCATCGCCTGGATCGTGCCCATGAAGGTCTGACGCTGGTCGTCGTACAGCTCGACGTTCTCAAGGAACGCGGTCAGGTACCCGCCCGCGGCCTCGAGCAGGAGCGTCTCGTAGCTGCTGACCTGCGGGTCGATGCCGCCCTTGGCGCCCGCGGCCATGAGCCCGGAGGCCATGCCGTTGCGCCCGACCGATCGCGTGACGATCTGCGGGCCGATCGACGCGGGGTCCTCGGCACGCAGGGGGCTGATGGTGCAGCTGTCGCTGAGCGGGTCGTGCCCGACGGATGTGATGGCGGTTCGCAGCAGTTCCGTGTCGCAGCCCGGGTCCCCGGCCAGGTACAGGCGGGGGGCCGCGTCCGAGTCCCGGGGCTTGATCATCACCGCGACCCAGCCGAACTCGAGCGTCTTCTGGACACGATCGATGACCAGCTCGATGAAGCGGTCGGGCTCGTTGAGGCCGCTCATGGAGCGACCGATCTCGTAGACCGTATGGATTGTCTCGTACGATTCGGACAGCTGCGTCGTGAACGTCTCCAGCGCGGTCTGGCCCTTGGCGTACACCTCGAGGTCCGCGTGCATCCAACGGAGCATGCTCAGCGTGCGGTTCGACTCGTCGCGGGTCATCGACGCGCTATCGAGCAGCGCCCGCCTGGCCGAGGGCTGATCGATGCATGCGGACACGCACCCGAGTGTGAACTCGTCCGACTCGAGCGCTTCCGACCCGATCGCCACGGCGACGAGGTAGCCGACCGTCCTTCGGCGCCGGGTCTCGGCGATGGGCATGAGCCAGAATCCCGGGAACAGCTCGGTGAACTCGGGCTCGGCGCCGCCCGCCCAGCCCCGGACCTCCGCGGTGATGCGTTCGGTCAGATGCGCCGAGCGGAGCCACAGGCCCAGTACACCGGCGACGGACGGCCCGGTGATCAGGCGCCCTTCGAGGTCGAAACGCCACACCGGCGTCCCGATCTCGCGACAGCGCTCGATCAGCGGATCGACGGAGCTCACGGGCGCGGCGGTTACGGCGCGAGGGATCATGCTGACTTCCGCAGGCTCCCGTGGTCAGACGGAAGCAGGTCCATGACTTTGCCAAGGATCTCACGAGCGCTAAACGGCTTGCTCATGATGAAACGGATGTTCGTGGAGGCGAGCTCGCCGGGGTCCAGCACGTAACCGCGGGCGGTGAGCATGATCACCGGTGTCCGGCTGGTGGCGTCGTTGGCCTTGAGCTGGCGGGCCAGCTCGATCCCGCTCATGTAGGGCATCTGCAGGTCCGTGATCACCAGCGCCGGCGTGGTTTGCTCAGCCTGCTCGAGGGCCTCCTCGCCGTCCTCGGCCGTGATCACCTGGTACCCGTTGGCCTGGAGCTTCCGGGCGAGCACGAGCGTGATGTGCGGCTCGTCGTCGGCAAGGAGGATCAGGGCCTTCTCGCGAGATGGATCGAGCTGGGACTCGGGCATGAGCTGCGTTCCTCGCCGAGATCCGATCCCGGTGCTTTCCCTGAATCGGGCGAAGCCCGGGCAGACTTCAGCCCATGGGACGCACAGGCGGGATGCGGCGTGATCGGCCCATGCCCAGGCTCCCCCAGAAGGAGGGTCCGTGTATTCTCGGACGTTGCGGCAGACCCGGGCTAGCCGACCCCCGCCTCCACCGCCGCCCCGGGGGGGAGGCCTTCGTGATGGGTCGGTGGGGGGAGCCGGAGATACCGGGCCAGCGCCGGCGCCCCCAGCGAGAACGGGATCGTGTCCAGCAGCGCCATCACCAGCTTGAAGACGTATCCCGTCGCGATGAACGCCAGCAGTTGCGGGACGATGGGGTTGTCCCGGCTCACCGGCAGCGCGTGGGCGAAGTAGTGGGTGATGAGGATCACGGCGACCGTGTCCACGAACTGACTGACCAGCGTGGACCCGTTGTTCCGCAGCCAGAGGTGCCTGCCCTTGGTGACGCGCTTCCAGAAGTGGAAGACCTGCACATCGACGAGCTGGGCGACCAGATACGCGACCATCGAGGCAGTGACCGCGCCGAACGCCAGCGTCCGCACCTCAAAAAACACGGGCTCGCGGGCGGCCGCGTCGCTGATGCGCGCCGAGGCCTCCGCGTCCAGGGGCGTGTCGCTGGGCAACGATGCGACGATCTCCCCCACGCGGGCCAGCAGCTCGGGGTCGGCGGACTCGAAACCGGGCAGCACCCCGCCCACATAGAGAATGAGGATGACCCACACGTTGAGCAGGAGCCCGACCATCACCACGAGGTTGGCCCGCCTCCGCCCGAACAGCTCGGAGATGAAGTCGGTGCAGAGGAAGGTCACGGGGTAGGGCAGCACGCCCACGGCGACGGCGAAGGCGGTCCGCTCCGGGGTCGATGTGTCAAGGTCGAGTTCGAAGAGCTTGATGAACCGCGTGACGCCCAGAATGTTGAGCATCGCAAGCGTGCCCAGGAACAGGCCCGCGAGCACCAGGAACACTCCCTCGCGCCGTCCGTGGAGCGTCCGCTCGCCCAGCGGCTCCAGATCCGGGTAGGTGTGCTGAACGCTGGGCAGCAGCGCGTCGGGCGTGGGCATGGCCAGAGCATATCGGGGCGCCCCGCCTCGCCCCGTCCCGCCTGATAGCATCCGGTATGACCATGGTGACGGAACGCACAGACAAGATGGTGACGGATGGCACGGGCGCCCCGGCGCCGAGCGCGGTGCTGGAGGCGGTGCTGATGAGCGCCGACCGCCCGGCGCCCGCGGGCAAGCTGGTCGAGGCTCTGGGCGGGCTGATCCAGCCGCCCCCCGACGAGGGGCGGGTGGAAACGCTGATCGCCGAGCTCAACGAGGTCTACGACCAGACCGGGCGGGCGTTCCGGATCGAGTCGGTCGCGGGGGGCTACCGGGTGATGACCCGCCCGGCGTACGCGACGGCCGTCGCGGTGATGCACCGCCTCAAGTCCTCGGGACGCCTGAGCCGCGCGGCGCTCGAGACGCTGGCGATCATCGCCTACCGCCAGCCGGTGACACGCGCCTCGCTCGAGGCGATCCGGGGCGTGGCGTGCGGCGAGATCCTGCGGGCGCTGCTCGAACGCCGTCTGATCATGATCAAGGGTCGGGCCGAGGAGCTCGGGCGACCGATGCTCTACGGCACGACCAAGCAGTTTCTCGACGTCTTCGGGCTCGCGTCACTCAAGGACCTGCCCAAGCCCGAGGAGTTCGGGCTCGGCGACTCGGACGACTGATAGGATCACCACGCAACGGAGGTTCAGCGTGAGACACAGGCGATCTGGCGGGCGAAGGCTCATCTTGGCGGGCGGCGCGATCGGCGCTCTTGCGGCGTCCACCCTCGCCGGCTGCGGGGCCGCGACCATCGCGGGCAAGGTCATGCGGGGCGACATCGGGCGGGTGGTGATCGTGGACGGATCGGACAAGCGCCTGCTGGAACCGGGGCTCGCGGGCATCCAGGTGCAGATGAGCACCCCCGTGTTGGGTCGGGGCGGGAAGGCCGTGCTGGGCGAGAGCGTGACCGACGAGACCGGGTCGTTCCGACTCAAGGTGGACGGCGGCGCCAAACTTCCGACGCGGGTGTCGATCCGCGCGAGCGGCTCAGGCGAATATGAGGTGAACAACAGCATCTTCCGCCCCCGGCCGGGCGAGCAGGTGCTCGTGCTCATGCGACCCCCGAAGTCGCCCTAGGGAGCAATGGCAGCACAGAACACGAGGATCAGAACGTCTCTGCAACGCTCGGAAGGGCGGCTGTGGGGGCGTCCTGTCGCCCGGCGGTACGAGCTCCGCCCCGGCGGACTGCTCTACATCGCGATCACCCTCTTTGTCGCGATCGGGGCGTTCAACAGCCAGAACAACCTGCTGTTCTGGCTGTTCGGAATGGCCGTGGGGGCGATCATCATCTCCGGGATCGCCAGCGGCGCGGCGATGATGGGCCTGCGCGGGCGCCGCCTGGCGCCGCCCGTGGTCGAGGCGGGCGCCCGGGCGCCCCTCACGTACGAGCTGCGTCACCGGGGGCGGTTCATCCCCGCGTTTGCGCTGCTGATCCGCGAGCTGCCCGGGGCGTCGCTGCCCGAGGGGCGGGTGGGCGTGCTCGAGCCCGCGCTGGCGCACATCGATCATCTCTCGCCCGGGTCCCGGGGGAGCGGGCACTGCTGGGCGATGGCCGGGCGGCGTGGCCTGGTCCGTCTGGAGCGTTTCGAGGTCTCGACCGTCTTTCCGTTCGGACTGTTTCGCAAGTCACTGATCTTCGAGCAGCCGGCGGAGATCTCGGTCACGCCGGTGCGGCTCACGCTGCGTGACCGGTTGCTCGAGACCATCGCCGCAGGCTCGGACCAGGGCGCGCTGCGCACGTCACAGACGGGGATCAGCGACGAGTTTTTCGGGCTCCGGGCGTACATGCCGGGCGACAGCCCGAGAACCATCGCCTGGCGGCGCTCGGCGGCGATCGGGGAGCTGGTGGTCCGTCAGTTCTCGGCGCCGATGCCCCCGAGGGTCATCCTCGAGCTGCACCCGGGCCTGGGCGAATCGAGCGAGCAGACGCGGGAGGTGGCGATCGCGATGCTCGCGACGCTCTCGGCCGACGCCAGCGCCAGCGGGTACAGCGTGGGCATTGACGCGTCATGGGCGGGGTACCGGAGCCCGCTGGGCGGGGGCGTGCGTCTGACGCGTCGGCGCTTGCGCGAGCTGTCCAGCCTGGAGCTCGTCGCGAAGCCGGGCGCTCGGGCGCAGGCGCCGCTGAGCCGGGGCGCCGGGCGGACGATTCTCTCCGACGGCGCCGCGGGCGACGGTCGTGCGGAGCACCCGGTCATCGATGTGTCTGACGAGACTTCGTGGCTTCTCCCTGGGGCGGCGCTGCCCCGTGTGCTGGGCCCGGCTGAGACGCCCAAACAACGCGGCAGAACTCGGGCTGGGCGCCCGAGGAACGTCCGCGCCGCGGTGGGGTCCTAGGCATGAACCGACGCCTCGAAAGATCGATCCTCGCGACGGCGCTCATCGCCGCGATCGCGTACGGCGTCGCTGACGAGAACCCGGGCCTGCTCCTGCTGGGTGTGGTGAGCGTCTTGGCGTCGTGGATGATCTTTCGAGCGCGCGGCGGGCGGGCACTGCCCATGAGCGTGACGATCCCGCTCACGCTGGCCGCGGTAGGGTACGCGATGATCCTCCTGGCCAGCGAGGGTTTCAAGGTCGGGGTGTTCAGCGAGTTCGTGCTGGCGCTGATCGTGGTCAAGCTCGTGGACCGCCGGTCGGCGCGCGACAACGCGCAGCTGCTGCTCCTGAGCGTGTTCCTCGTGGTCGGGGCGATCCTGACGAGCAATCGACTGGTGCTGGGCCTGCTCATCCTCGCGTTCGTGCCGGTGTTTGGAACCACCGTGGTGCAGCACCAGATCGAGTCGGCGCGCCAGGCGGCTTCTCCCGCGGCCGTGGGGCGGCGGTCCCACGCGTCTCTCCAGGAACGGGCGGATCTGCGCCGGCTGGTCTGGTTTTCCACTCTGGCGTGTCTGGTGATCAGCATCGGGGTGTTTGTGATCATGCCGCGCGGGGTCGGGATGCAGGCGTTTGGGGCGTGGGGCAACACGTCGCTTGGGCAGGTCACCTCGTTTACCGACGAGGTGGAGCTCGGGCGGGGCGGGCTCATCAGCCAGTCGAGCACGCCGGTGCTCGATCTGGAGGTGCGCAACGCCCAGGGCGAGACGCTGGGATCGGCGAGCGAGGTGTTCTACCTGCGGGGCGCGGTGCTGGATGAGTATGACGACGGGCGTTGGTCGCGCGGGAGCGGCAGGGGTGACCCGCTCAAGCAGTCGGCGAGCTACGTCGGCGCGAACACCCCGCACACGATTGGGCGATTTGAGAACTTCTCTGGTCGCGAGTCCCGGCTTGCCGACCACGAACTCCGCGTGACCCTCCGGAACGCGAGGCGGGGCGAGACGCACTTGTTCTCGCTCTGGCGCCCGATCGAGATCGAGACGCTCAAGCCAACGGACATCAAGCACGATCCGACGGACGGGACGATCATTCGGGAGAGCCGTCAGTCGGGCAAGTTTGAGTATCTCGTCCGTTGCCGGGTCGGGGAGACCCGGTCGGGGCAGCGCGAGACGGCGGGGCCACCTCCCACGTTCGGGTCAGCCAGGATCACGACCCTGACCCAGCAGATCCTGCGTAACGAGGACACGCCCGTCGATCCGGACCCGCGTACGCGGCCGTTGGGAGACAACTTCAGGGCGGTTCGCATGATCCGCAGCTATCTGGTTGAGAACTACGCGTACTCGCTCGAGACACGGACGGCCCCGCCCGGGCAGGACCCGATCGAGTGGTTCCTGTTCGGCGAGGACAAGCGGGGGCACTGCGAGTACTTCGCCGCGGCGATGACCGCGATGTGCCGCAGCGTGGGCATCAACGCGCGGGTGGTGACCGGGTATGTCGCGACCGAGTGGAACGCGCCCACGGGGCACTACATCGTGCGTGAGTCGAACGCGCACGCCTGGGTCGAGGTGGAGGTGCAGCCCGGGCTCTGGCAGCGACGCGATCCGACCCCGACCACCGAGTTCATCTCGATCCACGAGCCGTCGCGTTCGATGGTGGCGCGCCTTCGCCGGCTGATGGACACAGCCGAGTACGCCTGGATCAACTCCGTCGTGGGCTTCAGCCGGCGGAGCCGGTCGGGGAGTATGGATGCGGCCGTGGAGGGCGCGTTCTCCGGATGGGCCCAGAGCATCGGGGGACGGATCCGGACCGGGGGCGTCGGTCTGCTTGTGCGCGCCGCGGGTGCGGGGCTGATCGCGTTCGCGGGCGCCGCGGTCCTCGGGTTCTTCGCGGTCTGGCTGGCGCGAGGACCATGGCGGGGCGCAGCGAGCCGGTTCAGCGGTGTCACCTCGAGGCTCCTGGGGCGGGCCAGCCTGAAGCGGAGCGCGAGCACGCACGAGACGCTCCGGCGCGAGCTGCTGGCGTTGTTTCAAAGGCTGGGGCGTCCCAAGCCCGCCTGGCGCCCGCTGCGCGCCCACGCCGAGTCGCTGCGCGACCAGGCGGCGTTCAAGGACCTGGACCTCCCCGCGGCGAGCGGCGTGGCGGACACGATCTACCTCGAGCGGTTCGGCGACAAGGCGATCGAGCCCGAGACCGCCTCGAGCGCGAAGGACGATCTCAGGTCGATCGCTCGCAACGCCCGGCGCGCCAGGTCACGCAGGGCTCGAGACTGAGCGTCCGAGAACGCGCCCGCACGGCCCACACGCCCAGCCGAGGTATGCGCAACGATCCGTGAAGCGGCCTGGTCGTGTTGATCCGAGACACCGGGCGTTCGATGGCGATCGGGTTCAGAGCCCGCAATCATCGGAGACCAGACATGCCCGCAAGCAGATCACGGACCGAACGCTGGCGCGACACGCTCGCGAGGATCCACCAGCGGGGCGGCGGGCTGGAGTTCACCGCGGATACCGCGGATGTGGGTGGCGAGCCCGACGCGGGCAACCTCGTCTGGCGCGTTCGCCTGCTGAACATCAGCGAATCCGAGCTGCTCGTGGAGGCGCCCGGGGCGATGGGCACGCGGTTCTCGGTCCACGCGGGCGCGCGACTCATCGGCATCATGAACGTCGGGCAGAACCGGTGGATGTTCCGCACCGAGGTGCTCGGACGCACGAGCGGCCAGAGTCCGGCGTTGCGCCTGGCGATGCCTGAGCGCGTCGAACGCTGCATGCGTCGGAGCTTCGACCGCGTCTCCGACGCCTCGATCTCGCTGCCCAGCGTTGAGTGCTGGCCCCTGCTCGACCCCCGATCGGCGGTCCCGGCCGAGGTGGCCAACCGGGTCAAGATCCTCGACCAGCTCGACTCGGACATCGTCGGAGCAATCTCGGACGGGTCGATCGATCCGGTGGAGCTGCCCGAGGTGGGCACGAGGTTCACCGCGGAGTTGGCCAACATCGGCGGGGGCGGCGTCGGTCTTCGCATCGAGCGGGACTCGGGCCCGACCATCGAAGGCTCGCACTTTTTCTGGATCCGGATGGACCTCCGCCCCATCGTGCCTACGCCGCTGGCGCTGACCGCCCGCCGAGCGCACACGCACATCGACAGCTCGCAGAACATCTACGCGGGCATGGCGTTCGAGTTTCAGCTCAACCCGGCCCACAAGCAGTTCGTCATCGAGCAGGTCAACCGCTACTTCGAGGCGGGCCAGCGCCGAGCCGCGGCCTAGCCGGCCCCCCGAAACAGAAAGGGCGCCCACCCGCGAGGGTGAGCGCCCATGACGTTTGCACTGTGCGGCGGGCTTTAGTCGAAGAACGAGAACGCGGGACCGACCGAGTGGGTGCGGGGGTTCTCAACGACCTTGACGAGCGCGTCACGCTTGCCGGCGAACAGATCGATCCGGTTGCCGCCGTCGTTCCAGACGCCCGTCCAGTGGTGCTCCGTGGGGTTCACGCGTATCACGCGCCCGAAGGCGGTGTTGAACGCGGCCTTGCCCTCGGGGCTCTGGATATCCAGCGTGCCACGAGACTCCGGGGGAACGACGAGGTAGACCGGGCCGACCGAGGAGGTCAGGCGGACGGGTTCAACCAGGGGTTCAACGGCTCTGACCTCGACACGGCCGCCCTCGCCGCCGGCGAAGCCGTTTTCGACGGTGATGGCGCCGCGGATGCCGTTGATCTCGACGTCACCGCCCGAGTTGCGGACGAGCAGTCCGTCACAGATCGGCGTTTTGATGGTGATGTTGACGCGCGGGTGAAAGCCGCTCTCGAGGGGCGCGTTGAGCGTGGTGACGCGGAGGATTGACCGGTCCGGGCCGGCCTCGTGGACCGCCTCGACCCAGTACGTGCTGTCGGTGGGGTCGATCCCGTACGAGGCGACCTCGGCGCGATCGCCGCGGGGGATGCTCCATTCGATGACGGCCTCGGAGAGCTTGTCGCTGGCCTCGATGGTGACCGAGCCGTTCTGGTTCTCGATATCCAGGGCGGTGAACCGTCCGCGGACGACGGGCGGCCCCTCGATCTCGACCATCTTCGAACGCTGGATGGTGACCAGGCGGCTGCGCATCCCGCCCTTGCGACACCCGGTGAGCATGAGCACGCCCGGAAGCGCAATCGCGCAGACCAGAAGGCCCAGCGTGACCCGGGCGCTTCGATTCGTATTGGTATTCATGGATCGGTCCACCTGTCTGTTGCTCGGATGAGTTTCTGGAAATGTTCGGGTAGGCCCCGGGGCCGTTCGTGCTGTCTATCGACCGAGAACCCCGGTTCCCTGATCGAGATCCGGTCTCCGGGTGCAAGTTTCGGGGCGCCCGGCCCGGCTCGGAATCGCAGGGCAGCGGGGCTGACGCCCTGAAATCAGCCCTGACGCGTGGTAGGATCCATCCGTAGGACTCGAGACGCCCCGGGGTTCGGTGAATCCTGACGATGGGCGGTTGACTGATATGAGGGCGGTGGATTCCGCCACGGACGGTATAACGGATGACCCGAGTCGCCCGCCCGGAGGGCGGCGCGTTCGCGGGATGAACTTGGGCTGGCGCAACGGGGATCGTGCGGCTTTGATCATTTTCAGCGAACTTCTTTCGGCGCACGCTCCCTCCTGACGTAACAGCCGCCCAATCTGGCACGCCTGAACCGGGCGTGTGGCTGGTCCCGCCCGTGGGGCGGGGTTGGCCGCATCCACTCCGTCCAATGAACTCGGCGGCTCGTGCGCGCTGGCGCCCGGGCCAGAACTGGCGCCATCGGCGCGGGGGCAGACGTGGACGCACATTCCAATCTCATGCTTGCCCAGGCGGGCGGGGCGAGCGGCACGATTCTCTGGGCGCTGCTCGGTCTGGCGCTGGGCATCGCCCTGGGCGCTCTGGGCGCCCGGTTCCTCGGGGCCAAGCGTCTGGCCGACGCCAAGGGCGAGGGCGAGCGGATCCGGGCCCAGGCTCGCGACGAGGGCGAGACGATCCGCGAGAAGGCGAAGGTCGAAGCGGAGAAGCTGGCGCTGGAGCGCAAGTCCGAGTTCGAGAAGGAGGCCGAGGAGGCCCGGGCGGAGCTGCGCGATCGCGACCGGCGCCTGACCAAGCGCGAGGACCAGTTCGATCGCAAGGAGCAGGGGCTCGACGATCGGGAGCAGAGCCTCAAGTCGCAGGGCGCGGGCCTCGACGCTCGGGCGGTGACGCTCGAGCAGCGGGAGGCGGAGGTCGAATCGCTCATCGAGCGGCAGACCGAGAAGCTGCACCAGGTGGCCGACCTGAGCCCGGGCGCCGCCCGAGAGCTGCTGCTCGAGCGCGTCGAGGAGAAGTGCCGCGACGAGGCGGCCAAGCTGACGCGGAAGATCATCGAGGAGGCCGAGGAAGGCGCCCGCGAGAAGGCGAACGAGATCACCCTGCAGGCGATCCAGCGGTACGCCAGCGAGACGACCAGCGAGTCAACCGTGCGGACGGTCGCGATCCCGTCGGACGACATGAAGGGGCGGATCATCGGCCGCGAGGGGCGGAACATCCGAGCGATCGAGAAGGCGACGGGCGTGGACATCATCGTGGACGACACGCCGGGCGTGATCGTGGTGTCCTGCTTTGACAAGGTACGCCAGGCGGTCGCGGTGGAGTCGTTGAACCGCCTGATCGCCGACGGTCGCCTGCACCCGACGCGGATCGAGGAGGTCGTGGAGAAGGTCCGCGGCGAGATCGAGGAGGGCGTGATCAAGACGGGCAAGGAGGCCGCGATCGAGGTGAAGCTCAAGGGCTTCCACCCGAAGGTGATCGAGGCGATGGGCAAGATGCGGTACCGCACGAGCTACGGGCAGAACGTGCTGCGTCACTCGATTGAGGTCGCGTTCCTGAGCCAGATCATCGCCGAGCAGCTCGGGCTCGACGGGCGCCTAGCCAGGCGGGCTGGGTTCCTGCACGACATCGGCAAGGCGATGGACCACGAGATGGAGGGCGGGCACCCGAAGATCGGCATGGAGTTCGCCCGCCAGTACGGCGAGAAGGACGAGGCCGTGCTCAACGCCATCGGCGGGCACCACGCCGACATCCCCGCGACGACGTGGTACACCCCGATCGTGATGGCCGCCGACGCGGTGAGCTCCGCCCGGCCCGGCGCGCGTCGCGAGTCGATGGAGCGGTACGTGCAGCGTCTCAACGAGCTGCAGGACATCGCGATGAGCCAGCCTGGCGTGATCGAGGCGTACGCGATCCAGGCGGGTCGCGAGGTGCGCGTGATGATCGACGCGGACCGGGTGAGCGACGACGAGGCGTACCTGATCGCGCACAACATCGCCAAGCGCGTCGCCGACGAGATGACCTTCCCGGGCGAGATCCGCGTGACGGTCCTGCGGGAGACGCGGGCGATCGAGGTGGCGCGCTGATCGAAGTTCAGGATTGTTCGCGTCGAGGTGTGCAGTTAGACTGGCTGACTGGCCTGAAGCCTGATCGGAGGTCTCCGCCATGCAGAGTTTGTCGTTGATGGTTGTTGCGGTCGTCTTGCACGGGTCATTCCTAACACACCTTGGCGCCGCCCAGCCCCTCAACGACGGCGGCCTACATGTCGTCCGTTACGATGGGCGCCTGATTGCCAGCGTTGATGCCACGTCGGCGGGCGATCTGGACCGCCTCGAGGAGATCGGCGCCGAAATGATCTCATGTGAGCTGTCGCCGGCAGGCGGTGACTTTATCCTCACGCCCGTTCAGCTGTTGGCAGTCAAGGCCATGGGCTATCAAGCGGAGGTCAAGCAGCCTGATCTCCAGGCGGCGATCGATCTCGAGTCGGCCCGCATCCGCGAAAGTCTTGTGAGCTATCGCCAACGAGGCGTCAACAGCGATGGCTTCTTCGATGACTATCGCCCGTTACCGGAGATTGACGCGTTTATCGATGACCTGGTTGCGCGCCGACCCGATCTGGTCTCACGGTTCGAGATCGGGCAGTCCTTCGAGGGACGCACGATCTGGGGACTTCGCATTTCCGCGGACACTTCCGGATGCAAGCCCGCGTTCGTGCTCAACGGCATCACCCACGCCCGCGAGTGGCTCACTGTGATGAATGTGCTTTATTTGGCGGAGCAGCTTGTTGACGGATACGGGGTGGACGAGGAGATCACCGATATCGTGGATCGGGTCGAGTGGCTCATCATCCCTGTACTCAACCCCGACGGGTACGAGTACACCTGGACTACGAGCAGATTCTGGCGTCACAACCGGCGACCGCCCGGCGGTGTCGATCTCAACCGGAACTACTCGGTGCAGTGGCGCCCGAGCGGTTCACATGGCGCCGGACCATTCTCCGAGCCTGAGACGGCTTCGCTTCGGGACTTTGTGCTGAGCAATCCTCAGGTCCGGGCCCACAACGACACGCACAGCTACAGCAATCTCGTGCTCTTTCCCTGGGCTTGGCTGACTCAGCCCTGCCCCGATCACGAGGAGTATCAAGCACTCGGAGACGCGATGAACGCCCGGATTGCTGTGGCGAATCCAGGGAACCAGCCCTGGGAAGTCGGGCCTCTCTCGACAACGCTTTACCGAATCGCGGGCGGGTCAACGGACTGGTTCTACGTCGAGGCCAATGCCATGAGCTTTCTGTACGAACTCCGTGGTTCGGGCTTTGACCCGCCGCCCTCGAGCATTCTCCCGGGCAGCCGAGACACGTTTGGCGCCACGCTTCTCCACGCGAAGCACGTCGCGGACCGTTCCACGTTCCGCGCGGATATCGATGGCAACTGTGTCTTCGATCTCGATGATGTTCTGGCGTTTCTCATCGCGTTCGCGTCCGACGAGCCGAGAGCTGATTTCGATCTGGACACCGATGTCGACTTTGACGACGTGCTCGCCTTCCTCGTCGCGTTCGGCGAGATGTCCTGACGCTCGGCGGTCAGGCCAGCGCGATCATCGCGCCCACAAGCATGACGCAGGCCGGGCGGAGATCGATGAACGTCTTGATGACACGGGTCGGCGCCAGGGCCGCCGCGATCGCGCTCCCGGCGAGCGTCAGGGTCCAGAGCAGGATGAGAGCGCCGCGCTCGACCGGCTCGACCAGGAGCAGCGACCCCCCGCCCAGCGCCATGACGCCGATGGCCAGCGCCGAGGCCCGCCCGGCGCCGATCAGCACCGGGACCGTGCGCACGCCGAACCGACGATCGATCTCCATGTCCGGCAGGTCGCAGAGCATCGCGTCGCAGGTGACCGAGGCCAGCAGGAACGCGATCACCGCGAGCACCGCCTGAGAGCGGAGCGCCGAGAGGTCACGCCCATACACAACAGTCGCGGAGAGCCCGACAAGCCCAAACGCGACGAACGCGTTCTTGCACACGGGGATGTCTTTGAGGCGCCACGCCAACGGGCCCCGCCCCGCGGGCCTGCCCGCGTAGAGCCCCATCGCGCCGTAGCCCAGCAGCACGCCCCCGCTCCCGACCGCCCCGCCGACAAACCACGCCGCGATCGCCCCGACCAGGGCGGACAGGACCACGACCCCGCGCCAGCGGCGCGTGTTGGGGCGGAGGAAGGCGATGCGTCGCGGGTCCGCGGCCTCGTCGCCCGGGTCGAGCAGCGCGTCACGCCACTTGACCCGGTCCAGGAGCATCATGCCGAACGCGCCCACGAGTGTGGCGCCCAGCGCGAGCGTGATCTGTCGCGGCGCGACCCCTTCCCAGCGGCCGGTGAGCTGGAGCAGTGCGCCCGTGATGCCGCAGGCGTAGGTGGCGGGGCCGAGTCCCGCGTGCCAGAGCCCGCGCCAGAAGGGGTAGGGTGGGTGTGTCACCCGCCGGCGCCCCGGCCCTCCCACGACCATGCGAGGGACGGGTCGAGCACGCTGACGCTTGCGCGATCGAGCAGCCCGTCAGCGAGGCGATCCATCTCGAGGCGCTGCTTGCGCCGCAGCAGCTCGCGCTCGACCACGGCGCGCCGGGAGCTTCCGGTGGACTCGCCGGCGAGGTCCTGCTCGACGATGAGGATCGCAAACCCGCCGTCGATGGCCAGGACGCTCGAGACCTGACCGGGCGCGAGCGTGCTGAGGGCCTGCCGAAGTGAGTCGGGGAACGCGGGGTCATCGGGGCTGACGCCGCCGATCTGGCCGCCGCGGGCGCCGGAGGCGTCGATCGATCGGGTCGCGGCGCGGGCGGTGAAGGCGTCGAGGCGGTTTCCCAACGCGTCAAGGATCTCGCGTCTGAGCGCCGCGACCTCACGCTCGCTCGGGGTGACGATGATGCGCGCGAGCTTGCGCGGGCCGTGGCGGATCCGCATGGCCAGCTCGACCTCACGCTCTTCGACGCGCACGCTCGGGGTGACCAACGCCCGGAGCTTGGCGTTGCGCTCGAGCAGGCGCCGGAAGCCGAGCTCGCCCAGGCCCCGCTGTCGCCTGACGATCGTGAGTACGTCCGCGCTGGTTGACTTGTCCCCAGAGGTATCGAGCTCGGCGAGCAGCAGGGCTCGTTCCTGGGCGATGGCGTCGGGCGCCAGTGTGATCCCGGCGCGTTCCAGCTCGCGCGTCAGGGCGCGGTCGAGGATGATCTCTTCCAGGGCGACGGCGCCGCCGATCTCGCTGGTCCGGTCACGCAGCTCCGACCAGGAGACGGTTTGCCCGTCGATGATCGCGGGGACCCGCGAGGGCTGGGCGCCTGACTCTGCGGAGACGCCGATCGATGAGCTGGGCGCCAGTCGGGGTCGCCCGGCGGTCGGCGGCGCGGGAGAGCAGGCGCCGAGGAGCAGCAGGGCGGCCCCGCAAAGAACGATCCGTCGGGCGTGTCCCCTTGACGCGGAGCCAGCCGATGCGCACAGTCGTTTCATGGCGGGATCTGAGCCCCCGGGCGCCCCGAGGTCAACCGGCGGCGTGTCGGACGCGTACGGACCGATAGAGATCCCCGGGGCCTCCCGGGTCGGGAAGGCCGCTGAGCCCCTTGAAAGGGGCGGGCGCGGGCCCACCGCGGGAAGGCGCGAACGCGAACATGACCCAGCCCAATCCGATCCAGGACGCGCCCGAGACACCCGCCCGCGCCCGCCCTGCGCCCACGCCGCAGCCCCGGGCGATCGTCTGCCCGTACTGCGGCGCGATCTCGGGCAACACCACCCGTTGCGACTCGTGCTCGGGGCGGTTCGATCCGCTCTCGCGTCAGGCGACCCAGAACGCGATGGGGCCCTGGTTCGTGCGCGACGAGGCGAACCCGACACTCCCGGGCTGCGCCTATGACACGCTGGTGTCGCGGATCGACCTGGGCAAGGTCAACGCCGGAAGCGTCGTCCGCGGGCCGACCACGCGACAGTTCTGGATGCTCGCCAAGCGCGTCCCGGGCGTGTCGCACCTACTCGGATTCTGTCACGCCTGCCAGGCGAGCGTCAGCCCGGATCAGTACGCGTGCACGTCGTGCGGCGCCGTGTTCCAGGTTGATCGTGACCGCCAGCACCTGGGGCTGGGCCCGGCGCGCTTGCTGCCGGGCCAGGGCTCACCCGAGCGAATCGCGGCGTTCTCGCAGGCGTCCGACGCCGCGGTCGAACGCCCAAGCTGGGCCTGGGCGCCCGGTGAGGCGCCCGCGCCGGGACCCGCACAATCGTGCGGCGCCGCTCCCGCCAGCGCCGAGCTGAAGCTCAAGCGGCTCGAGCGGGCCTTGGCGCGACAGCGGGCCGCGTCGCACACCCTGATCGGGGCTTGCGTGATCCTTCTGGCGGCGGTGTTCGTGGTGAGCGTCATGTCCCGCTCTGGCTCCAGGAGCGCGCCGACCCCTGAACAGCCCGGGCTCGGCGCCGTCGAGGCGGATCGAAGGCCCGAGGTGGGAGACGCCGGGGCGTCGCCCGGCGCGGCGGTGTCACCCATCGATGAGCTCGGGTCGCTCGGCGCCGAGCCGGAGTGGCCCGCGGTGCGGGACCGGGTGATGACGCTGATCGCACAGGGCTCGAGCGAATCGCTCAGCGCCGGGGTGCTGGAGCTCGAGGCGCTCATGCGCCGGGGCGAACTGCCCGCAGAGGGTGTGGAGCTGCTGGAGCGCCTGCGAACGGAGATGGACGACGGGCGCCTTCGGAATATCCCCTGATCGGGAGTCGGCGCGCGGAGGTTGGAGGAGCACGAGGTTCGGGTATGCTGCGTCGTGTGCCCAAGAGCGGAGCCCGCATGACCCAGCGGAGAACAGTTCGCGCGTTCACGCTGATCGAGCTGTTGGTGGTGATCGCGATCATCGCCCTGCTGCTGGGGATCCTGCTGCCGGCGCTCTCGTCGGCGCGGAACACCGCGCGAACGGCGGTCTGCCAGTCGAATATGCGTCAGCTGGGTATCGGGGCCAGCAACTACGCTTCAACGTTCGACGACTCGGTGCCGAGCTTCTCGTGGAAGGGCGGGGACGCTCTGTTGCCGTCGAAGTACGCGGACCTGCGAGACGGGAACTCGAATGACCGGCTCGCGACGGCCTTCCAGGCGATCGACATCATCCGGACGCGGACCGGGCACGACACGGTCCCGCGCGGCAGCACGCAGAACCCGTGGTTTGCTCACCTCTGGTTCACCCACCTGACGTTCCTTGACTTTCTGAGCGGCTCGGCCCAGGACTCGAGCGCCGCGTGCCCGGAGGACGCGGTGCAGACGGAGCGATCTCAGACCCCGGTCGCCGAGTTCACACCCAGCCTGATCAGGCGGAAGTTCGAGAGCTCGTACGAGACGACGACGGTTGCATACTCAGTCGATGTCCCGACAGGGAACAAGATTCCGTTCGATCAGAACGGATCGAGCTGGGTGGCTTGGTCCAACGGTGCGGATTACGCGAACTATCTGACGCGCAGACGCTACACTGAGGTTGTGTTCCCGTCGGGGAAGGCCCACATGTTTGATTCATACGACCGCCATTTCTCGGGCTCGAAGACCAGCTCCGAGTCGGGTGAGGGGTACTTGTTCTTTAACGATGACGCCCGCCAGCCGGTCTTGGCGTTCGACGCCTCGGTCACGGTACGGGACACGAGCGAGTCCAACCCGGGATTCCGCCCGATGAACCCGACCTCGCCCGAGCCAACGACGATCCGCAACATCATTCCGGGCGTCGGGTCCCGCGAATACACCGGCTACTACCGCTGGACGCGGGGCGGGCTCCGGGGCATCGACTTCGGGGGCTCCGAGATCAACACCGGCCAGCCCCGCGACGCCGCCCCCTGACTGTCCTTCGGTGCGCCATGCCGCCGCCCGATGCGAGCTACCATTGCCCGGCGCCGCCCGGTGAGCGGGCGGGGCAGAGCCGGAGGACGCGCGTTGAAGGTGCTGATCGCCGACAAGTTTGAGGCCGAGGGGATCGCGGGGCTCGAGGCGCTTGGCTGCCGCGTGACCTCCGAGCCCGACCTGAACCCCGAGACCCTGCCCGAGGCGCTGCGCCGGACCGAGGCGGAGATCCTGATCGTCCGCTCGACCAAGGTGCCCGCGGGCGTGATCGAGGGCGCCTCGGCGCTCAAGGGCATCATCCGGGCGGGCGCGGGGTACGACAACATCGATTTCGAGGCGGCCAAGACCAGGGGCGTGCCGGTCTGCAACTGCCCGGGGATGAACGCGGTGGCGGTGGCCGAGCTGACCATCGGGCACCTGATCGCCCTGGACCGGCGCCTCTGCGAGCAGGACGCGGCCCTCCGCGGCGGCACGTGGGACAAGGCCGGCTTCGCCAAGGCCCGCGGGCTCAAGGGGCGGACGCTGCTGGTCGTGGGTACCGGCGCCATCGGCACCGAGGTCATCAAGCGGGCCAAGGCCTTCGAGATGAAGATCATGGCCCAGTCCCGCTCGCTCGGTGACGACACGGCCCGGGCTCTGGGCATCGAGCCGATCCCGTACACCCGCGAGGCGCTCATCAAGGCGCTGGGGCGGGCCGACGCGGTCTCGATCCACGTCGCCTCGACGCCCGACACCAAGAGCCTGTGCGGACCGGGGTTCTTCGCCTCGATGAATCCCGGGGCGTACTTTGTCAACACGAGCCGGGGCGATATCGTCGATGAGTCGGCTCTGCGCGAGGCTGTTGAGTCCAAGGGCATCCGCGCGGCGCTGGGCGTCTACCAGGGCCAGCCCTCGGCCAAGACCGCCGACTGGAGCACGCCCGTCGCCGACGCCAAGGGCGTTGTCCACTTCACCCATCACTGCGGCGCCTCGACCGACCAGGCGCAGCTCGCCGTCGCGGAGGAGACTGTTCGCATCGTCAAGACGGCGGTGGAGACCGGGCGGTTCATCCACTGCGTCAACGGCGTGGGCGAGTAAGGCACATTCAACCGGGCGCCCGGCGCCCGTCAGGAGAACGAGCATGTCCGACGATCGCATCTTTAACTTCTCCGCCGGGCCCGCCTGCCTGCCCGAGCCCGTCATCCGTCAGGCCCAGAAGGACATCTGGAACATCGGGAGCTCGGGCATCGGCATCCTCGAGCACTCGCACCGCGGCAAGGTGTTCGACAAGATCACCGCCGAGACGGAGGCGGACTGCCGCGCTGTCGGCGGGATCGGCGACGAGTACTCCGTCTTCTGGATGCAGGGCGGCGCCACGAGCCAGTGCTACTTCGTCCCCGCCAACTTCCTGCCCGAGGGCCGCACCGCGGACTACTTCGAGACGGGAAAGTGGGCCCAGGACTCGATCAAGGACTGCCCGCACTACGGCGCCTGCCACGTCTGCGCCAGCTCCAAGGACGCGAACTTCTCGTACATCCCCTCGCCCGAGCAGACGAACTACTCGGACAACCCTGTGTACGTCCACTTCACGTCCAACAACACGATTATGGGCACGGAGTTTCATAGCGAGCCCACCCCGCCCAAGGGCGCGTTCCTCGTGAGCGACATGTCGAGCAACATCTTCTCACGCCCGCTGGACGTCTCGAAGTACGGCCTGATCTACGCCGGCGCCCAGAAGAACCTGGGCCCCTCGGGCACGACCCTGCTCATTGGACGCAGGGAACTGGTCGAGAACCCGGTGCGGGACTTGCCGCAGATGATGAAGTTCGCCAATCACTCGAAGAAGGAGGGGCGGTTCAACACCCCCAATACCTTCGGCGTCTACCTCATGGGCCAGGTCTTCAAGTGGATCCAGGCCGAGGGCGGGCTCAGGGCGATGCGCGAGCGCAACGAGGAGATCGCGGGCGTCTTGTACTCGTTCATCGACAGCCAGGACTTCTACATCCCGCACGCGCGCCCGGACAGCCGTTCGAACATGAATATCACGTTCAAGTGCCCGACGCCCGAGCTGGACAAGGCGTTCATGGTCGGGGCGGAGAAGAACGGGCTTGACGGGCTCAAGGGGCACCGCTCTATCGGAGGCATGCGCGCCAGCATGTATAACGCGTTCCCGAAGGCGGGCGCCGTGGCGCTGGTCGAGTTCATGAAGACGTTCGCCCACGAGCACGCCGCCGCGGCCAAGGCCTGACCGGGCTCAACTCTTGGTGGGACCGGTTTCCAACCGGTCTCCGATCGAGTGCAAGCGTTGGGCGCAGGCCGCGACCACTTCATCGACACGGATCCGCTCCATGAGCGCCCGGTTGGCGTCGAGCTTGTGGTTCATCGGGTCGGCGGGCTCGACGTGCTGGATGACGTCCGCCTCCCGCCGATATGGGCCGACGAGGTCAACCCGTGTGGGTCCGTACAGGGCCACGAGCGGGCGGTCGAAGCCGACGCCCATGTGCAGGGCGGCCGAGTCGTTGGCGACGAGCAGGTCGCAGCGTTCGATGATGGCCATCAGGGCGCCGATGCTTGTGGCGCCGATCAGGTTGATCACCCGCGGATCCCGGTCGCTCAGCGCGATGAGGCTGGCGCACTGCTCCGCCTCGCCGGGGCCGCCGACGAGCACGACCCGCTCCACGCCCCGATCCAGCAATCGCGAACACATCTGGGCAAACCGATCATCGGGCCACTGCTTGGCCTTCCACCGGCTCGTGGGCGCGAGGACGACGTACCCGCTCTCGTTGAGTTCCGGATGGCGTTGCGCCACCCACGCCCGCCCCGTGCCGGGCGTGTTCAGACTCATGTCACGGACCGGCTCGATCCCGGAGCGTTCGAGCAGGGCGAGCATTCGGTCCACGCTGTGCATCGACCGATCGACCGGGTATCGCTCGTTGCAGAACACCCAACCAAGCTCGCGAGCGTTGCGGTACCCGACCCGGCGCTCGGCGCCCGTCGCCCCGGCGAAGAGCCCCGAGCGGAACAGGCCCTGGGCGTCGATCACCAGGTGGTAGCCCTTCCGGCGCAGGTCCGCCGCGAGTTTCCAGGTCGGCGCGAGGTTCCCGTGCCGTGACGCCCGCCCCATGCCCTTGCGATCGAACGGAACCACCGCGTGTAGGTCCGGGTGGGCACTGATCGCGTCGCTGAACGAGTCCTGTACGAGCCAGTCGATCTGCGCTTCGGGGAAGGCGCGCTTGAGCGAGACCAGCAGCGGCACGCTGCGGCAGACGTCGCCCAGGGCGCTGGGGCGGATGATCAGGATCTTCTCGGGGGGACGCACGCCGTGGACGATACCGCGTCGGTGGAGCCCTGTCAGACTGACCGGTCAGACCGCGAGCGCCCGCGTGACCTCGTCGATTGTCGTTACGCCGGCCCGGACCTTCTCGAACCCGTCCTCACGCAGGCGGGTCAGGTCGCCGTCGCGGCCCGCCTGGGCGGCGATCTCCGGGGCGCTGGCGCGGCGCATGATCATCTCCCGCGTCGCGTCGCTCAGGCGGAGCATCTCGTACACGCCCACACGCCCGCGGTACCCCGTGTTCCGGTTGGCCCGCGCGGGCACGCCCCGGGTCAGCTGCTCGCCCGGCGACAGCTCAAAGTCCGGGGGCAGATCCGCCGGGTCGGGCGAGAACTTCTCGTGACTCTCCGGGCAGATCCGGCGCACCAGCCGCTGGGCCATCACCCCCTCGACCGACGACGAAACCAGGAACGGCTCCACGCCCATGTCCAGCAGGCGGGTCGTGGCGCCCGGCGCGTCGTTGGTGTGCAGGGTCGAGAAGACCAGGTGACCCGTCAGCGACGCCTGCACGGCGGTCTCGGCGGTCTCCTTGTCGCGGATCTCGCCGATCATCACCACGTCTGGGTCATGGCGCAGGATCGACCGCAGCCCCGCGGCGAACGTCAGCCCGGTCTTCGTGTTCACCTGGATCTGGTTCACACCCGGCACGTTGTACTCGACCGGGTCCTCGACCGTGATCGCCTTGATCGCGTCCGTAACGATCCGCGCGAGCGAGGCGTAGAGCGTGGTGGACTTGCCCGAGCCGGTGGGGCCGGTGACGAGCAGGATGCCGTGGGGACGGGCGATGAGCGCGTCCCAGCGGTTTCGCATCGACTCGCTCATGCCCAGGTCGTCGAGCGACATGAGCACGGCCGTTCTGCTCAGCACGCGGAGCACCACGCCCTCGCCGAACATCATCGGGATGACGCTGACGCGCAGGTCGAACTCCTGGGCGGGCTTGCCCCGCTCGCGCTTGACGAACGTGATCCGCCCGTCCTGCGGGCGGCGCTTCTCGGCGATGTTCAGGTTCGCCATGATCTTCAGGCGCGAGACGATCGCCGCGGAGAAGCGGTTGATTGTGGGGGGGACGCTGGCGCGTTGGAGCACGCCGTCGATTCGGTAGCGGACGATGAGCTCGTGCTCGTACGGCTCGATGTGGACGTCCGTCGCCCGCTCGCTGACCGCCTCGGCGAGGATGTCGTTGACGAGCTTGATGACCGAGGCCTCCTGGGCCTGCTCGATGTCCTGGTCGGCCCCCGCCTCAAGCTCGACGGGGGCGCCCGCGTCCATCTCGGCCAGCGTGTCGCCGCCCACGCCGTAGTGCCTTCGGATGAACCGGTGCAGCTCTTGCTCGTCGGCCAGCACCAGCTCGATCGAGCACCCGGTCAGCAGACGCAGCTCATCGAGGGCGGACAGCTCGAACGGGTCGCTCGTGGCGATCGTGAGCGTGCCGTTGTCTCGGCGCACGGGGACGCAGTTCTGGCGGTAGACGAGCGAGGCGGGCAGGGCCTCGAGGGTCTCGGGGTCAATCTCCAGCTCGCTCATGTCCACGACGGGCATCTGGAACTGCTCGCCCAGGGCGAAGACGATGTCCTCGCGACGGGTGTGCCCCAGGCGGAGCAGGACCTTGTCGAGGCGTTCGCCCGAGCGTCGCTGCTCGCCGATCGCCTCGTCGAGCTGCTCGCGCGAGATCATGCCGCGCTCGATGAGAATCATGCCGATGCCCATGGCCCCATCCTAGCGGATGCCCGGGCGACCCAGACCCCGAATCTCAGGCAGGGTAGGTGGCGCTGGTGCGGTCGGTCTCCCAGACACGGACGCCGGCGAGCGCCATCGCGGGGCTGACGGCGCCGATCGCGGGCGCCAGCCGCTCGTAGAAGACCCTCGCGATGTTCTCGACCGTCGGGTTGACACCGTTCTCGGACGAGAACTCGGGCGTGTCCTCGTTGAGGTGCTTGTGGTCGAAGGGGGTGATGATGGTCCGCTCGACGGCCCGCTCGATGGCGTCGGCCCAGGCGCCGGGGGGGGCGTGGGCGTCGAGTCCGACGCGGACCTCCACCCGGTAGTTGTGCCCGTGCCCGGCGGGGTTGTTGCACTTGCCGAACAGTTCGCGGTTCTGCTCGTCACTGAGCGTGGGCATGTGCAGACGGTGGGCCGCGGCCAGGTCGAACGTGGACCGCAGCAGCACCCGGCTCGGATCGGGAGTGTTCATTTTCGTCTCCATGGACACGGTCTGGGCCGGGCTGAGCCGCCAAACCGCGCCGCCGTAGATCCCGGGCAGAGCCTTTGGCAGGTCGGTCAACAGACCGGGCAGCGCGGTTGCGGGTTCCGTCTCGGGGTGGTCGCGGTACAGGCGCCCGAGCGCCGGGACGAACGTCGCCCGGACCGCGTCGTCGATCCGCTTGATGTCGATCAGATACCCGGTGTTCTCGTCGGGCTCGCCGCGGCAGATGACCTCGATCTCGCCCGTGAGCCCGAGAGAGCGGACCGGGGGCTTTCCCCCGTAGCCGTTGAGCCCGCCCTCGCTGGAGCCGTCCGGGGCGATCGTGAAGCGAACCGTGCGTCTGAGCTCGACCATCAAGCGAACTGTAGGAAGCAGCGGGGAGGCGCCGCCAACGGGCGCGCCCGCCGTACACTGTTGCAGGGCCCACTCCGGGCGAAAGGACACGACCATGCCGCTTTGCCGCTGCTCATCGAACAACCCGCTCTGGATGATGGTGATCTTCGGCGGGATCGCCGCCGCGTCGCTGAGTGGCACGAACCACGGGGAACTCTCGGGCGAGCCGGAGGGCGCGACCACAAGCGCGACGGACGCCGAGACAAACGACCCGGCTTTCGTCCTGGGCTACGCCCTGCCCCGCATCGACGGCGAGCCCCAGGACCTGCATGAGTACAAGGGCCAGGTCGTCCTGATCGTCAACGTCGCGAGCAAGTGCGGTCTCACCCCGCAGTATGAAGCCCTCGAGAAGCTCTACCGCCAGCACAGGGACGAGGGCTTCGTGATCCTGGGCTTCCCCGCCAACGACTTCGGGAAGCAGGAGCCCGGCTCCAACGCCGAGATTCTTGAGTTTTGCACCTCCCGGTTTGATGTCAGCTTCCCCATGTTCGAGAAGATCAGCGTGGTCGGGAAGACCGCCCACCCGCTCTACCAGCGCCTGCGGGAACTGGAGATCGAGGAGATCGGGGGCAAGCCGGGCCAGCTCGGGGGTGACCCGGGATGGAACTTCACCAAGTTCCTCGTGGACCGCTCAGGGCGGGTGGACTCGCGGTATTCCCCCCGCGTCACGCCCGATGACGAGCGGCTGACGGATCGGATCGCCGAGCTGCTCGACACCGAAGGCTGATCTGGGAGCCGCGGACGGATGCCCACGTTCGAGTACACAGCCCTGGACACCGCGGGCGCCCGTGTGAGCGGGGCCCTCGGCGGCGCCAGCGAGAGCGCCGTGCTCGCTGAACTCGAGACGCGCCGCCTCACGCCCATCCGCGTGCGGGAGAAGCGGGAGAAGACCTCGCTGCGCCGCGGCGTGCCCGCGCGATCGCTCGCGTCGAGCTACATCCAGCTCGGCGATCTGCTCGTCGCGGGCGTGCCCGTGATGCGTTCGCTCACGCTGCTGAGCCGCCAGAAAAGCTCGCCCAGACTCTCGGGTGTGTACCGCACGATCGCGGAGTACGTCTCGGACGGCGGGGACCTGGGCGAGGCGATGAGCCAGCACCCGGACGTGTTCCCAAAGACCCACGTCGCCATGGTCAGCGCGGGCGAGAAGGGCGGCTTCCTTGAGCAGGTCTTTCAGCGCCTGGGCGCCTTCGTCCAGGGCCAGGCCGAGCTGCGCGGCAAGCTCATGGGCGGGATGATCTACCCCGCGGTGCTGGTCGTCTTTGGCGTCGCGATCCTCAGCGTGATCTTCGGGATCTTCATCCCCAAGTTCGAGCCCCTGTTCCAGCGCCTCGACGAGCTGCCCGCGATCACGTCGTTCGTGCTGGGCGTCTCGAAGCTCATCTCGGGGTACGCGTGGCTGGCCGCGATCTTGATCGTGGGGGGCGTCTTTGGCGTCATCGCGCTGCGCCGCAGTCCGGCGGGGATGCGCCAGCTCGCGGTGCTGGTCAACCGCCTGCCGCTGGTCGGGGCGCTGACGCGGGACATCGCCGCGGCCCGGTTCTGCCGGATGCTGGGCACGATGGAGTCAAACGGTGTCCCGCTGATCCAGGCGATGAACATCGCCCGCGACGCCGCGGGGCACCTGCTGCTCGAGGAGGCGATCGAGAAGGCGATTGAATCGGTCCGCGCGGGCGAGGCGCTCGCGCCGCCGCTGGGCGCCTCGGGGATGTTCAGCGAGGACACGATCGAGATGATCTCGGTGGGTGAGGCGGCGGGGAACGTGGATCATGTGCTGCTCAACATCGCCGGCGCCATCGAGCGGCGGGTGGATCACCAGTTCTCGATCGGGGTCCGCCTGATCGAGCCGCTGCTGCTGGCGGTGATCGCGGTGGTGATCGCGACTGTGGCCGTCTCGCTCATCCTGCCGATGATGCAGCTCAGCGGCTCGGCCTGATCCGGCGCCGCGACCGACTGTGTGAAAGTGAAGCCAGGCTCGACATTCGCCCTTGCGGCGGCGTTGGGGAGTTGCTAGTGTGGACTAAGACTAGTGCCGGCTAATCTCTGGAACACTCTATCTCAGAGGGATTTCCGGGGTCAGCCACTCGGGTTCCCCGGCTCCGGGGAACGACTCGACCCGCCCGGGGGGCGGATTCAATAGACCAAGGATGGTCAGGCCCGGCTCTCGCCAGGCGCCTGAAAGAAAGGAAGCTTGCCGATGCGATACCCGACCCGCCCACGCCGTCAGCCCAGGGTCGCCCGGGCGTTCAGTCTGATCGAGATCATGATCGTGTTGGCGATCATGCTGGTGCTCGCGGGCATCGTGGGGTTCGCGGTCTTCGGGCAGCGCGACAAGGCGGATATCCAGGCGACGCGGGTGCAGCTCGAGTCGTTCGAGAGCGCGATGCGCGCCTTCCGCCTCGACTATCGGCGTTATCCCACCGAGGAGGAGGGCATCGCGGTGCTCTGGAGCAAGGAGACGCTCGATCCCGAGGCGGACACCAGCGTCTGGTCGGGCTACGTCGAGACGCCCGTGGCCCGCGATCTCTGGGGCAGCGAGTGGGGCTACTCCACCGAATCCGACGAGTTCGCAATCGACGACGAGGACACGGCCGCTGGTCCCACGTTCGACATCTGGTCCCACGGCCCGGACAAGGAAGACGGGACCGAGGACGACATCCATCTCCGAACCGGCTCCAGCGACGAGGACGAGTTCGGCGGGGACCTGCTGTCGCCAGACGGGCCGTGATTTCCCACGCGGGGCGGTCCGCCCCGCAGTCAGTTCACCCATCCGGCGGAGCGGGATGATGCGCAGCAGGGGGTTCACACTCCTCGAGATACTTGTGGCGCTCGGCGTGCTGGGCGTCGTGCTGGGCCTCTCGTTGCCGGCCATCAGTGCACGCCTCGACCGCGGCTCGTTCGATGCCAACGCTGAGCGTCTGGTCGGCGCACTGCGTCTGGCCAGGGATGAGGCGCGTGACGCGGGGAGGCCCGTGAGCGTTCGGGCCAGGACGCCGGGGCTGGGCCCGACCTTCGTTGAGTGGTCGTTTGCGACAAGCCCTGCGGCGCGTGAGTCCTCGCCCCAGGGCGTGCCCGCTGAGCCCGCGTGGACCAAGCTGGTCGAGATTCCCAGGAGCTACTTTGTCTCTGATCAGGATCCGGCGGCGATCGATCCCAACGGGTCCGCGAGCGCGTCGCCCGATCCGCTCCTGAGTGATGCGGCGCTCGAGTCGGGGCTTGATGAGGGCGGCACGCGCACGCTCCCGGTGTGTGTCTTTACGCCGGGCGCCGAGGCGATCGTGAGCGGGCCGGTGTGGCTGGTGGACGCGGACCGTGCCCGCCTGCCCGAAGTGAATCGGTGGGTGAAGCTTACCCTCAGCCCCTGGACCGGGCGGATGAGCGTCGAGCGTGGGTTTCCCTCCAAAGCTGGCGACGTCCTCGCGCCCGAACCCGAAGAGCCCGGAGCACGCGGCGCCCCGGTCGCCACCGAACCGGGGGTGTCGCCATGACCACCCGGCGGGCGCGCGCGGTGCTGCTGCTCGAGGTGCTGGTATCGCTGGCGATCCTCGTCACGATGTCGATGGCGATCGGCGCGGTCGTGCGTGACACGAGTGGTCGGCTGATCCGCTCGGGGTTCCGGGTCGAGGGCGAGGACCAGGCGCGCAGCGCCCTCGCCCAGATCGAGGCGGGCATCGCCACACCCGAGTCGCTGAGCGGCCCGGTCCCCGCGTGGGACCGCGAGGGCGCGTTGATCGAGCTTGGCGACGAGATCGGCCCACGCTCGTCCGACGAGATCGGGCTCGGTCAGGGAAGCGACGAACCCAGCGGCTGGTCGCTGGAGATCGAGACGCAGCCCTCGCCGTTCGACGGGCTGACGCTCGTCAGCGTGCGCGCCGTTCGGGACGACGACCCGGCTGTGAGCGCCGTGCTCCATCAACTGGTTCGGCTCGGGAGCGAGGGCGCCGACGGCGTGGGCGAACTCGACGAGATCACGGAGCGGGCGGGCGAGGGCGCCGGGCGGGGGCGGCGCCCATGACCCGCGCTCGATCGAAACGCCGCGCGTTCACGCTGATCGAAGTGCTTCTCGCGCTCGCGTTGCTGGCGGGCGTTGCGGGCGGCGCGCTCGGGCTGCTCTCAGATCTCACACGCCGGCAGGCGCACATCCGGACGCACAGCGAGCGGTCCCTGGACGGGGGCGCCCTGATCGATCGCCTCGAGCGGGCGCTCCAGACTAGCTACGCCCAGAACGCGGCGGGCGAGCCGGGCGTTCGGGGCGACGACCATTCGATCCGGGTGATGCACCGGGGCGTGGTTGGGCATGCCGAGATGGCCGTGGGCGATCGGCGCACGCTCGAAGCGCACTGGTCCGAGACCGACCACGTCGTGACGGGCACGTTCTCGGGCGACGGCGTCGAGACCCAGTCGGAACCGCTGGCACGCCGGGTTGAGCGTCTGCGGCTGCGGTACTTCCACGGCTCCCGCTGGCTGTCGTCGTTCGACTCGGTTGGCGCCGGCGAGCTTCCCAGCGCGATCGAGATCGCGATCTGGTTCGAGCCCGCGGGCGTTGACGCAAGTACGGCGCCCGAGACCAGCCCGCTCGACGACCGGATCGACGCGTCACTGGTTCCTGAAGAGGCCACGGACCTGCCGACGCGAAGCCCGGACCGTGTGCGCACCATGGTTGTGCCCGACGCGCCGGGCGCGTCGTGGGAGGTCGGCGGATGAGCGACGCATACCCATCCAAGCCGGCTCGGTCCCGCGCTCTGGTCATCCTCGTCGTGATGGTGGTCGTCACCCTCTCGGCCCTGATCGGTTCGTCCGTGCTGCTCATGGGCGAGAACGCCGGTGTCTCCGCGGCGCACGACCGGCGTTCGACACAGTCCAGGCTCGCGGCGTGGTCGGGCGTGCAGGCGGTCATGTCGCGGCTTCACGAGCAGCGAGACGACCTGCTCGACGGCGCGGCGCCCGTCCTCCCCGAGTCGTGGACCTTCCCCATCGAGCAGGGCGCCAGGGCGCCCGCCTTCCGCGTGGTCGGGCTGGGAGGGCAGCTTGCGGCGACCAGCGAGAACGCCAAGCTCGACGTCAACCTGGCCAGCGCCGAGATGCTCGAGGCCCTCCCCATGATCGACACGGCGCTGGCGCGGTCGATCGTCGAGGCCCGACCGTTCGAGAGCGTCGCGGAGCTGGGGTCGGTCCCCGGGGTCACACCCGAACTGCTTTACGGGGAACGAGCCGACGGGCTCGAGTCCGGCGCGATTCCGCTCGTGGAGGTTCTGACGGTGTTTTCGTTCGATCCGAACATCCAGCTCGGAGCCGGGGAGCAGGGTGACGAGCACCGGGGCGACCGGCGGGTGAATCTCGGGCTCGGGTGGTCGGACGCGTTGGAGGACGCCGTCGTCGATCGCTGGGACGAATCGGCCGCGGAGTTTCTGCGGACCCTCTTCGAGCAGGGGGAGAACCTGAAACGCACCAGCGACGTCGTCGCGCTGTACCGGCGATTCGGCGCCAGCCCGGAAGACTGGGTCGAGGGGCTCGATGCGTTGACGACGATCGACAGCGAGCATGTCCGGGGGCTGGTGGATCTGAACCGGGCGTCTCCCGAGGTGCTCGGCGCGCTGCCGGGGATCGACGAGCGTCAGGCGCGCGACATCGCCGACGCGCGTGAGCGGCTCGGGCTCGACCAACGCCGCTCGATCGTCTGGCCCGTCATCGAGGGCATCCTGACGCCCGACGAGTTCCAGGAGGCGTGCGACTGGCTGACGACGCGCTCGATGCAGTGGCGCGTCCGGATCGAGGGTGGCGCCCTGGTCGGCGATGAGGACTCGGACGAGTTCTCGGGCGGCGCCGAGATGCGGGACGCCAGTGTACTTGAGTGCGTGATTGACGTGTCTTCCAGACGCCCGCGTGTCGCGTACTTGCGTGATGTCACGGGCCTCGAGTTGGCGTTGGTCATGGGCGGCACGTCGGAGGACAAGATCGACCCGACCGACGAGGTTCGAGACCCGGCGACCGACGAGGCGTTCGACCCGGCGGGCGATGACAGGCCCGCTCCGCCCGAGCCGGTTCAGGACGAGAGCGAGCCGGAAAGCCACGGCGAGGATGTCGGCGGCGGGCGCATCGGGCGGTGGGCCGTGGGCAAGGGGGACGGGTCGTGAAGCGGTCTGGAACCACCATCCTGATGGACTTTGACCGCGATCACCTGGGTGCGATCGGCGTGCAGGGGCAGGGCGCGTCGGCGCGCGTCTCGGGCTGGGGACTGATCAAGCGCCCTGACAGCGTCCAGGCGGGCGAGCCCGAGGCTCTCGGGCGATGGCTGCGGCTGCAACTCGATGAAGCCGGGCTCGGGGGGGGGCGTGTCGTCATCGGCGCCCCGCGGTCCGAGGTCGTGCTCAAGCTGCTGAGCGTTCCGGGCGGGCGGGCGCTCGATGAGCACGAGCTGGCCAACGTCGTCCGCCTGCAGATGCTGCGTCAGACGGCCGTCGCGATCGAGGACGCGGTCTTTGATTATGTCCCCTTCGATGTGGAGGGCGATTCGACCGACCGCCAGGTGCTTGTGGGCGCGATCCCGGGCGAGAAGCTCGCCTGGCGCCGGCGCGTGGTGGAGAGTGCCGGGCTCAAGCTGGGAGGGCTGCGCCTTCGGGCCTCGGGGATCGCTGAGCTTGTGGGTTCGTCGGCGGGCGCGGGCGACGCGCCGGCGCTGGGCGTGGGCATCGGACCCGCGTCGGTCGAGTTCGCGCTCGTCGAGCACGGGCGCCTGGTGTTTGCCCGGACCGCGGACCTTCCCGAGGGCGAGAGGGATGTCGCGGCGCTTGCCCGGCGGATCGCGGTCGAGGCCAAGCGCACGGCGATGAGCTTCCGCGTGGCCCAGCGGACGCCTGATGTGGGCTCCGTCGTCGTGCTCGGCGACGACGCGCTGGCGCGGAGCGTGGCCCTGCGGTGCGCGGAGGTTCTCGAGGTTCCCTGCACGACGCTGGTCCCCCCGATCGACGGTCTGGCGGAGCTGCCACCGGAGGCGGCGCGAGCGATGGCGCCCCTGGTCGGGCTCGCGATTCAGGACGCGCGCGGGCGACCGGGCCTGGACTTCATCCACCCCAGGAAGGCGCCCGACCGGATGGGGACGCCGCGACGCGCGGCGCTGCTGGGTGTGCTCGCCGTCCTGCTGATCGGCGGGGGGGGGTTCATCGCCAGGTCGATGACGCTCAGGTCGCTCAACGCCGAGCTCGAGGCGCTGAGCGCCAGGAGCAAAGCGCTGCAAAGCGACTATCTCGACGCGTTGGCCCGGGACGCGAGGGCGGAGCACCTGGAGGCGTGGATCGAGGCGTCGCCGCAGTGGAGCGTGCAGCTCGAACAGGTTGTCGCGCTCCTGCCCGCGCCCGGCGAGGGCCCTCTGGACCAGCTGATCTGCGCCAGCGAACCCGTCGTCGGGTACTCGGGCGGGAGCAAGGCGCCCTACCCAGGGTCGTGGACCTCGAACTCGGGCGAACGCATCACGCTCGACGGGCGCTCCGTCTCGCGTGACGTGTCCACGGCGCTCCGGGAGCGGATCCTGGCGGACGGTCGGTACGGACTGAGCGTTCGCGGCGCCGACGTCGCGGACCGGTTCTCGATCGAGCTTCGCGCTGAGGGGGGCGGGCCGTGAGCGATCGCCGACGCCAGGTCATCTGGGGCGGTGGGGGGCTGGCGCTGGTGGTCGCGCTGTACCTGCTCGCGCGGGTGTTCGTGCTTGGTCCCGCGTGGGAGATGCGGGGCAAGATCGCCAACGCCCGTGAGATCACGGGCGGGCTCAGCACCCAGCTCGAACGCTACGAGAACGCGACAGACCGCCTGCGGGCGGTGGGCTCGACCATGCTCGCCGCGGACCGGGACGTGCTCGAGCACCGCCTGCGGGCCGGCCTGAGCACGATCGCGACAGACTCGGGCCTGTCGGAGGTGGTCGTTTCAAACTCGCCGCCGCGCGCGGTCGCCAACCCGGCCGCACAGGTGCGGATGAGCGGCGGCTGGGGCAAACTCCGCGATCGACTCCGCCGCCAGACCGATTTCTACGTCGTGCGGGGGCGGGTGCAGGGGACGGGCACGCTGGAGTCGGCGATGCTCACGCTTGCAGCGATTGAGGCGCAGGGCTGGGTCCACCGGATCGAGGGGCTGACCCTCCGCCCGGTGGGAGCCGAGCGGGAACTGGTGGAGTTGAAGGTCGATTTCGCGATCGCGATGGCGCCGGACCTGGCGCCCAGGGACGCGCCGGCTCACGCGCCCGACGCGAGCGACACCGGGGACGAAGCGATCGCGGGCCTGACTCAGATCGCCCTACGCGGCTTATTCCGGGTCCCGCCCAGGGCGCCCGAGCCGGCGGTGGTCGTTGAAACCAAGCCCGAGCCCAAGCCCGATCCGGCGCCAAAGCCCCCGCCGTACGAGAACTGGCGATTGGCCGGTGTCATGGGCGGAAACCGGGTTGAGGCGGTGGTCGTCCACACCTCCAACGGCAAGTCCCGGGTCTTGGAGCCGGGCGATCGGTTGATGGGGGCAACGTTCGAGGAGGGCTCGGGCGAGCGGGCGGTCTTCCGGATTGATGAGAAGCGGTACGAGATTCTTCTGGGTAAGTCACTCGCAGATCGACGCGAGCTGAAATAGGTACACTGCGGGTGACGGGCAGGATGCCCTTCGCTCGCTTTGGGCGGACGTGACGGAGCACGACATGCAGCGGCAACTCTCAGCACGCGCCATCGCGGCGTGGAGCCTCGCGGCGACGGCCGGCCTGGCGGTCTCGGCCCGGGCGGGCCTCCAGCCCGATCCAACTCCCGGCTCCGGATCCGCCCAAGATACGGGCGATATCGGCCAGACCCAGGCCCCTCGCATCCGGTTCAACTTCATCGAGCTGCCCTTCAGCGAGGTGCTCAACTTCATGTCGCGCGAGTCGGGCCTGCCCGTCATCCGCGAGGCGCCCCTGCCCCCGGGGTCGATGACCTTCATCAGCGCTGCGGACTACTCGCTGGCGGAGGCTCTTGAGATCCTCAACCTCAACCTGGCGATGCACAACGTCCGCCTGGAGCGCGACAGCAAGTACCTCGCGCTCCGCTCGCTCGAGGACGCGGCCCGCCGCCCTACGCCCGTGCTCAGCCCCGAGGAGCTCGAGGGGATCGACCCGAGCGAGTTCCTGACGATCTACCTGCCGCTCAACAACGCGATCGCGTCGCAGGTGAGCGAGCGGATTAGCCCGCTTATCAAGCCCCCGGGCATGGTGCAGGCGATCGACCAGCAGAACATGCTGATCATCGTGGACACCGCGGCCCAGTGCCGGCGCCTGCGTGAGATCGTCAACCAGATCGACAGCGTGCGCCCGGCGGACATCGACCTGCGCGTCTTCCCCGTGACGAGTACGACCGCGTCCGAGCTGGCCGACTCGCTGCGGGCGCTGGTGCCCGAGCGCGACCAGGTGATGACGATCGACAAGAACGGGCTGCCCAAGATCACCGAGGACGTGTCCAAGCCGCCGCTCAAGATCCAGGCGGACGAGCGTCTCAACGCGGTCGTCGTGGTGGGGCCAAGCCAGCGGATGGGGACGGTCGAGGATCTGGTTCGTCTGCTCGACTCGCCCGAGGGCGGCAGCGCGGGCGGGACGCGGATGATGACCTTTACGCTGAGCCAGGCGGACGCCAACAGCGCCGCGGCCCAGCTCAACTCACTCTTCCAGGCGGTGCCCGATCGCCGAAGGCCCACGGTCCAGGCCCTGCCCGACGTGGGCAAGGTCGTCGTCGTCGCCTCGCCGGACCTGCTGGCCCAGTCTAAGGCGCTGCTCGAGGAGATCGACCCGGGGCTCGGATCGGGCGCGGGCGACACGGGGGATCGGTCCGCCCGCGTGCTGCCGCTGGAGCACGTGACCTCGCAGCAGGCCGAGCAGATCGTCCGGCGCCTGCTCTCGCCCCGCCAGACGCAGATGATCCGGTTCGCGCCGCTGCCCGGGGGCTCCGGGCTGGTGGTCTCGGGCCCGAGCGCGGACGTCGAGCAGTTCGAGCAGCTCGTGCGCGGCATCGACGTGCAGCCCGACCGGCGGCATGAGGCGCGCGTCGTACGCATCAGCGAGGGTGATCCGGCGCAGATCCTGGAGATGGCCCGGGGCGTCGAGACGCTCACCGGCGACGAGGCGCGTGACCCCGTGCGTGCCATCCTCGATCCCGAGTCGCGCACCGTCACGCTCGTGGGCACGCGTGAGGGCGTGTCACGCTTTGAGCTGCGCCTCAAGACGGCGCAGTCCCAGGCGAGCGTTGAGCTCGAAACGCGCACCTACCGCCTTGACAGCGTGAACCCGACGCAGCTCAGTGGGCGCCTGTCCCGACTCGCCAGGCCCCTGCTCACCCCGGCCGACGGGACACCCTATCGCGCGCCCTCCTTCGAAGCGCTCGATGAGCTTGGCACGATCGTCGTCCGCGCGCTCCCGGACCAGTTCTCAACGATCGAGGGCCTGATCGACCAGCTCGACGGCGAGCAGGGCGCCGACCGGCGATTGCAGGTGCTCGACCTGCAGGGCAACGACCCCGAATCGACGCTGGCCCGGGCGATGGCGCTCTACGAGGAGCAGACCAGGGGCCTGCCCGCGAGCGAGGCGGGTCCGATCGACGCGGAGATCGACAAGGCCGCGGGGAAGATGATCGTTCGCGCGAGCGCCGCGGGGATGACGCGGTTCACCGGGCTGCTGCGCCAGGTGCAGCAGCTCACGCCCCCGGCGCGCACGACCCGGATTATTGACATCCAGCAGGTGGACGCCGCGGGCCTGCTCGAGCCGCTGCGCGAGTTCCTCGCGTCGGGCGACCCGGTGGACCCTGGGCGCGAAGCGCCCGAGCCGACGCTTCGGGTGATCGAGCGGACAAACTCGGTCATGGTGACGGCAGAGGACCTGCAGCACCGGGTGATCGCCGACTATGTGCGGAGGCTCGACAAGATCGAGCCCAGCGATCTACCCCCGCTGCGACTGCTCCAGCTGCGCACGGCCGACGCGGTGAACATCGCGTCGATGCTCCAGCAGCAGTACAACAAGCGTCCCTCGGCGGACCGCCTGGCACGCCCGGTCGAGGTCCGCGCCGACGGGACGACCAACACCCTGATCGTCGCGGCCCACGAGGAGTTGCTCGCGGACATCCGCGGCTTCGTCGATGAGCTCAACACCGACGCGGACGAGCCCGAGCGGATCACGTTCCTGTTCCCGCTGAAGGTAGCTCGTGCCGTGGACGTGGCGCAGGCGATGGACAAGCTCTACCCGCTGCCCCCGATGCCGCGGGACCGCTACAACCGCCCGATGCCCTGGCTGCAGGAGCAGAAGGAAGTGACGGTCAGCGCCGATCCGTCGAGCAACAGTCTGATCATCGACGCGGTCGCGGACCGTCGCGAATCGCTGGAAGAACTCGCCGAGAAGCTCGACCGGGTGGAGGTACCCCCGGTCGCGGATCTGCGCACGTACCGCGTCGTCGAGGCGGATCTCAACGCGGTGGCGCGGATGCTCTCGGGCCTGGCGCGACAGGGCACGCTCGCGGGCCCGGCGCAGGCGGGCAAGGCCAAGGTGCAGGTCGTGATCGAGACCGAGCAGGCCAGCTCGACGCTCATCGTCGCCGGTGACGAGGTCACGTTCGCGAAGGTCGAGCAGGTGCTCCAGTCGCTCGAGGCGGCGCCCATCGAGCGCGGGCTGCGGATCGTGCCCATCGCCAACGCCCAGGCGTCGGTGATCCGCGACCGGGCGATGGCGATCTACGACTCGCAGGTCGCCAACATCCCAGGCGCCGGTGGCGTTGATGTCTCCGTCAACGACGAGACCAACACGCTCGAGGTCGTCGCGGACGAGAACGCGATGGTCCGGTTCATGGGGATCCTCGACGAGCTGCAGGACCAGATCGGCAGCGCCCGCGAGGTGCGGCTCATCGAGCTGCAGCTCGCGCCCGTGGGCGAGGTGATCGGGTTCTTGGAGGAACTGGTCGATGCGACGGACTCGCTGCGCATCGGTGGTGGCCCACGTCCTGTCTTCGAGCCCATCGAGACGACCAACTCCATCATGGTCGCGGCCCAGCCCGACCAGTTCGCCATCATCGAGCAGCTCGTCCGCTCGCTCGACGCCCAGCAGACGGGCGACCGCCCGCCGTTGCGGATTCTCAGGCTCCGTTCGACCGAGGCGAGCAATCTGGCGCAGGTGCTCAACCGCTCGTACGCGCAGCGCCCGGTGGACGAGCGCACGCTCAAGCCGGTCAACATCCAGGCGGACCCGGCGACCAACACGCTCATTGTGTCGGCCCACCCCGACGTGCTGCCCGAGATCGAGTCGATCATCTCCGAGCTCAACGACGCGCAGTCGTTCGACGCGTCGGCCCGCCAGATCCGCATCTTCCCGCTGCGCGTGGCGCGGGCCGAGGAGCTGGCACGCACGATCGACGAGATGTACCCCGAGCCCCCGATGCCGCGGGATTCACGCGGGCGGGCGCGCCCGGACCTGCAGCTTCCCAAGGAGATCTTTGTCCGGGCGGACCGGGCGACGAACTCGCTGATCGTGGACGCCCCGACCGAACGCCTCGCGGGGTTTGAGCAGATCGTCGAGCAGCTCGACAAGGCGAGCCTGGGCGCGGACGTCGAGCTGCGCACCTACCGCGTCGCCCGGGCCGACCTGGCGGCTGTCGAGCGGACCATCCGTGATCTCGCGGCAAGCGGCGCCCTCGCGGCGACCGGGCAGACGCCCGTCACCGTTAGCACCGAGCCCGCGAGCCGCACGCTCATCGTGTCCGGTCCCAGTGACGTGTTCGAGCGCATCGAGTCGGTGCTGAGTGAGGTCGACGGCGGCGCCAACCGCCCGACGACCGGGCTCAAGATGTACGCCCTGGAGCACGCGCGGGCCGAGCGCCTGGCGCCGCTCTTGGAAGGATTGCTGGCGACGCGGCTGCGCGAGCAGCAACTCTCGGGCGATCAGGCGATCATCGGCGAGCCCGACACGCTGCTGGACGTCGCGTCGGACGGGGCGAGCAACACGCTGATCATCTCGGCGCCCGAGTCGATCCTGGACATCGCCGAGCAGCTGATCAACGCGCTCGACACGCAGGCCGCGAGCGTGGGACGGGCGGTCATCCGTGTGTCGCCGCTGACGTACGCCGAGGCGAGTGCGGTGGCGCAGACCATCAACCAGGCCATCCCGACGATCGAGCTGCCCTCGGGCGGACCGGTGAGCGTGATCGCGGCCGCGGGGTCCAACGCGCTGCTGCTCTCGGGCGCCGAGGCGGACCTGAAGAAGATCGAGGGGCTTATCGAGTCGCTTGACGTGCAGCCGTTCGACCCGGAGAAGCCCGCGGTCGAGACGTTCGCACTCGAGCACGCCGACGCACGGTCGATCGCGTCCACGGTCGAGCGTCTGCTCGTCGATCAGCAGCAGACGGACCCGAGGGTGCTCGCGTTGCAGTTGCGGTATAGCCGGGGGCAGATGCCGGTCCAGCCCAAGATCCGCGTCGAGGCGGAGGGGCGGACCAACAGCCTGATCGTCTCGGGCCCGGGCTCGACGATCGAGCTGGCGCGCACGCTCATCGACCGGCTCGACCAGGAGGGCGAGGACCCCGGGCGTTCGGTCGTCACATTCTCTCCCGCAAAGGGCGACCCAACGCGGCTGGCGCAGACGGTCAGCGAGATCATCGAGGCCACCATGCCGCAGGGGCGGCGGCCGCTCGAGCTGACGCCCGAGGCATCGTCGGGCAGCATCGTCGTGATCGGCACGGACGAGCAGGTGGCCCGCGCGGTGGCGCTGCTGCAGGAGCACGACGACCGGACGGTGGCGATGCCGCTGGTCGAGGTCCGTTCGTTCGAGATCGTGCACGCCGACGCGCAGACAGTATCGCGCACGGTGCAGTCGCTGCTGAGTGATCGGTCTCGCTGGCCCGAGGCGTTGATGCGTGCCGAACGGGCCGGGCTCTCGCTGCCCCGCCCCGCGCTCGAGGCGGACGGACAGACCTCTCGCATTATCGTCAGCGCTCCGAGCGCGCTGATGGACATGGCGGGCGAGCTGATCGCGACGCTGGACCAGCCCGCGTCGGGCGGCGGGGTCGAGGTGCGAGTCTTCACGCTCAAGGAGGGCGACGCGGACTCGGTCGCGCGGGCGTTGCAGCAGGCCTTGAGCGTGGGCGCGAAGCCCTCCGAGCCGAGGCCGAGCGTGACGTCGGAAACACGGAGCAACTCGATCGTCGTCGCGGGCTCGCGTGAGCGGGTCGAGCAGGCGATGACGCTGATCTCGACGATGGACAGCGTCGCGGTCGAGCCGAGCGAGCTGGGCGTGCGGACGATCTTCCTGACGCACGCTCGGGCCGAGTCGTTGGCGCCGATCGTCGAGGGCGTGCTGACGCAGGAGTCGGTGCTGAGCATGGCGCCGGACTGGGGTCGCTGGCAGCTGGCCAACAGCATGATCAACCGGGGGCAGAGCCCCGAGTTCAACGGCGTGAAGGTCGCGCCTGAGCGCCGCCTCAACGCGCTGGTCGTCAGCGCCCCGCTGCCGCTGCTGGAGCTGGCCGAGCAGGTTATTTCTGGGCTCGATGTTGATCCAGGTGACGGGCCGGGCGGCGGGCGCATCGTGCGGGTCATCACGCTCGTCAACGCTGACGCGCAGGAGCTGGCCGGGAACATCGAGGCGGTGTTCGGCGAGGACGAGTCCGGGGCCGCGGCGCCCACCGTCCGCGTGGACACGTCCAGCAACTCGCTGATCGTGCGCGCCACCAGCGAGCAGCTCGAAACAATCCAATCGCTCGCCCAGCGGCTGGACTCGGCGACCCTCTCGACGCGATCGCAGATGCGCCTGATCCCGCTGGACCGCTCGCGGGCCGACGCGGCGGAGATGGCCCAGACGCTCAAACGACTTCTCGAACAGCGCGGGGCGGTGCAGGTCGAGGTGATTTCCGCCGAGGAGCTGCTGAGCGATTCTCCCGAGCCGGGAGCGTTTCGTCCGGTCGAGACCAACCCCTTCATCACCCCGCTCTGGGCGGACCTGTTCCGCCACGCGATGGGGCTGCTCACGCTGCAACCGATCGAGGCGGACGAGCCCAGCGCGAGCGCCCGGGTGACGATCGCGGTGGACCCGGTGAGCAACACGCTGATGGTGATCGGCTCGCCGCGGATGACGGATCGGATCGCGTCGCTGGCGCAGGAGTTGGCCCGCCAGATGCCCGCGGAGCCCACGGGCGTGCGGATCGTCGAGCTGCCCGATCAGGCGGACCCGGCGCGCATGGCGCAGGTCGTCAACCAGACCATCCGCCAGGTCGGACGGACGAGCGCGACCAACCTGGGCGGGTTTACCGGGCGCGTCGCCGTGAGCGCGGACGTGCAGGGACAGGCGCTGATCGTGTGGGCCAACGACACCGACTTCGGGAGCGTGCGCGACCTGGTCTCGGGGCTGGCTCGCCTGGGCAAGTCCGATGAGCTGTCGGTGAAGGTCTACCCGCTGGCCAACGTCTCGGCGCGGTCCGCCGCGACGTCGGTGCGCGACCTGGTCAGCCCTGTGCCCCAGGGTCGCCAGGCGCAGCGCGTCCGCACGCTGGACCTGAGCGTTACGGGCGACGACGGCTCGGTCGTGCGCCGCACGATCGACCCGTCCCGAGTTGGCGTAACGACCGACCCGAGCCAGACCGCGCTCATCGTCACGGCCCCCAGCGAGGCGATCCAGCTCATCGACCGCTTCGTCGAGCTCATTGATCAGAGTCCCGCGGGCGAGCGCCTGGCGATCCGCCAGTACACACTCGAGCACGCGCGGGCGACGGCGCTTTCCCGAACGCTGCAGGCGCTGTTCGACGCACAGCGACAGGGGCCTGGCGCGAACGAACGCACGCGGGCCAGGTTTGTCGCCGACGACCGGACCAACGCGCTGCTGGTAACCGCGTCAAGCGAGCAGCACGCGGAGGTGCAGCGGCTGCTGTCCGCCGCGGACATGACGATGGAGGACGACGGCCTGGAGCTGGCGATCATCCCGCTCCAGCTCGCGCGTCCGTCGGCGGTTCGCCAGATCGTCGAGCAGGTCATCGTCGGGCGCGACCCGGGGATGCGTGAGAAGATACTGATCTCAGCCCAGGATAACTCGGGCGTGTTCGTGGTACGGGCGCCCGAGGCGGAGATGGCCCAGATCCGTGAGATCGTGGCGCAGGTCGATACCTCGGAAGCGGCCGCGTACCCGGTCCGCTCCATCAAGCTTGAGCGAGCCGATGCGCTGAGCGTCGCCCGCTCGCTCCAGGAGTTCTTCCAGAATCGCGCCCGCGTGGGGCGTGCCAGGAACAACGGGCGGGGCGGCGGGGACGCCGCGATCGTGGGCGATCGGCTTTCCGGCACGCTGGTGATCGCGGCCAGCGACGAGGACTTTGCGCAGATCAGCGAGCTGGCGTCGCAGTTCGACGCGCCAGCGATCGGGAAAGAGGTTCAGTACAAGATCATCCCGCTGCAGAACGCCCGGGCGACGGACATCCGCGATACGGTGCAGAGCATCGCCTACGAGCTGCAGTGGGAGCGTACCTCCCGCTCACGCGGCGGGCAGGACTCGGGCGGTGAGGACCGCGTGCTCGTGGAGGTCAACGACCGGACGAACACGGTGCTGGTCTTCGGGCAGGGCAAGACGCTCGAGGTGGTCCAGAACATCATCGCCGACCTGGACCGGGCGCCGGCCGAGACCGAGAAGCGGATCGTCAAGGCGATCGCGGCCGAAGGCGCGGACCTGCAGGCGCTGGCGAGACTGGTCGAGGAGGTCACCGCGTCGCCGGGCTGGCGCTGGTGGATGGGCCCGGACCTGGAGCAGGTCACGGCGGAAGTGGACGCGGACCGGCGCCTGCTGATCCTCGTGGGCGTCAAGGCCCGCGTGGACGAGGCAAGCTCGTACGTCGAGGAGATCATCGCGGCCGGCGGTGACGACGGACGGTCCATCGTCCCGATCCGCCTTGAGCACGCCCGCGCCGATCGGGCCGCGGGTTCGTTGCAGCGGTTCTTCCGCGACCGGGCGAGGGCGGAGGGGCGGCGGGCGGACAGCGTCGCGATCATCGGATCACGCGAGGGCAACCTACTGATCGTCAGCGCCGACGATGAGGATCTGGAGATCGTGCGGAGCCTGATCGAGCAGATCGACCTGCCCGACCTGGCCGAGGACCGGCAGGTCCGGGTGTTCGCGCTGAGCAACGCCGAGCCGCGCGAGACGGCGCAGACCATCAACCAGATGATCCCGCGCACCGGGCGAGACGAGGACCGGGTGATCATCACCTCGCAGGGCTCGATGCGGTCGCTGATCGTCTCGGCCCCGAGCGAGCGGATGGAGGAGATCGGGTCGCTCATCGCCCGCCTGGACGTGCTCCCGGGCGCCGAGCAGGGGCAGATCGAGACGGTCGCCCTCGGCGCGGCCCGGGCCGAGGCGGTCGCTCGCGAGCTGGCGTCGGCGCTGCCCGAGAGCGTGCGCGTCGAGATCACGCCCGTGCCCCGGACCAACTCGATCATGCTCACCGGTTCGCGCGAGGCGATCCAGATCGCCCGCGAGCAGATCAAGGCGCTGGACGTGGACTCGCCCAGCGCCCCGGTCGAGTTCCGCCGGTTTGTGATCCAGCACACGACCGCGACTGACGTGGCGTACTCGCTGTCGGCGCTCATCCGCAACCGCCCGCGCGACGAGGGCGAGCCGATCCCGGTCGTGGACGCGAGCTTCAACGACGACGTGCTGAGCGTGACGGCCGGCAGCGACGAGATGCGGTTCATCGAGTCGCTCGTCGAACAGCTCGACGTGCCCCAGCAGATCGCGCGGACGACCGAGTTCATCAAGCTCGAGTTCGCGGGCGCGGCGCAGGCGGCCGACGCGCTGAAAGTCTTCTACGGCCCATTCGCCCCCGAGGCCCGCACGCCCGCTGAGCGCAACGTGACCATCGTTGCCGACCCAGCCTCCAACTCGCTGGTCGTCAGCGCCGACGAGAGCGTCTGGTCCGGCCTGCGGGGGCTGCTGGAGAAGCTCGACACCGCGGAGTACGACACGACGCAGCAGCTCGTGGTCATCCAGCTCAAGCACGCGAGCGCCACGAGCGTGGCGCGGGCCCTGAACGAGGGCCTGCGGGCGCCGCTGGAGAACCAGCTCGAGCGTGAGCGTGTGCGGCTCGAGGCCGAGCGTCGCGGGCAGAACGGTCGGGACAACGCGTTCGCCCCGGCGGTGCTCATCGACGCCGAGGGGGTGCCGACGGTCTCGGCCGAGCGTGAGACCAACTCGCTGATCGTCTTCGCGGGGCGCAAGGACCTGGATCGCATCCGCGGGATCGTCGAGCAGCTCGACGTGCCCGACATCCTCAAGCTCCCCGAGGCGAGGCTGATCGCGCTTCGTTCCGGGCGGGCGAGCGTGCTGGCCGAGGCGGTTCGCCGGGTGTTCCTGGCGCAGGACGACCCGGACAACCCCCGCCGCGTCATGGTGTACGGCGATGACACGGCCAACGTGATTATTGTCCGGGCCGAGGACGAAGAGTTTGAGCAGATCGCGCAGCTCGCGGACCAGCTGCAGAACCAGGCGGCGACCGCCGAGTCCACGCCCCGCGTGATGAAGCTTCGCAACGTCCCCGCGGCCCGCGTGCAGCAGACGGTCCTTCGCACCTTTGCGCCCATCGCGCAGCAGCGGGGCGAGAGCTTCGCCGTGGAGATCGACCGCGGTTCCAACAGCCTCGTCATCGCCGCGAGCGAGACGCTCTTCGAGCAGATCGAACGCATCATTGAGGAGCTCGACAGCGCGGGCGAGCCCGAAGACGGAGAGCAGGGCGGCGGGATCGGGCAGAACATCTCGATCGTCGAGGTCGCCAACAACGACCCGGCGGACATCGTGGCTTCCTTGGTCGCCCTGGGCGTGACGCAGAACCAGCCGGCGGACCGTCCGGGTCTGGTCGCCGAGCCGGTCCGTCTCGTCGCGCTCACGACGCGCCGGGCGATCAGCGTGCTGGCCAACCCGGCCGACGGACGCGCCATCGAGCGGCTGATCCGAGAGCTTGACACGCAGCCGATCCGCCCTGACGAGCAGATCAAGGTCGTGAAGCTGCACCAGGCCGAGGCGCAGTCTCTTGCGCGTCTGCTGGGCGAGATGCTCACGCTCGACCCCCGCGGCGAGCGCTCGGGCGCCGCCAGCGGGCTCGTCGAGCAGGTGCGCCGGATGAATCTGATGCGGACCGGCATCGACGACGCGCCCGTGCGACTGGATCTGACCCGTCCGATCCGCCTGATCCCCGACGCGCAGACCAACGCGATCATCGTGGGCTCGTCGGCGGCCAACGCGATCGCGGTCGCCGAGCTGATCCGGACCTTCGACACGCTGCCCATGGGCGAGGCGGTCACCATCCGCGTCTTCCCGCTCGAGAACGCCTCGGCGATGCGCCTGCGCTCGATCATCGAGGACCTGTTCCGTCGCGGCGAGGAGATCCGGCGCATCCCGGGCACGACACGCCAGGGATTGCCTACCACGACTGTCGGGCGGGCGCTGGCGGGTTCGATCGCCGTCACGGTCGATGAGCGCACCAACGCGCTGGTCATCGCGGGGCGTGAAGAGGCGTTGGCGCTTGTCGAGGTGCTGCTCAAGGACCTGGACGACGGCGACGCCGACCGCGGCTGGATCGAGACCGAACTGACGGTGCTCGAATACGCCGACGCGGTCTCGCTGGCTGAGAAGCTCAGGCGCGTGCTGGTCGAGGGGCTGGGCGAGACGCCCGACGAGATCGGGCTGCGGACGCAGGTCGGGCGGCTGCGGGTGGCGCTGCGCGAGGGCGGCGAGGCGATCGTGAGCGACCGCTACGCGTTGATGTCCGGGCTGGTCATCGAGCCCGAGGAGGACCTCAACGCGCTGATATTGGTGGGCACGCGATCGAACCTCGACGCGGTCGGCGAGCTGGTACGCATCCTCGACGTTGAGCAGGCCTCCGCGGCCGGCACCGTCCGCGTGATCCCGCTCGAGCACGCATCGGCCGACCGCGCGGCGCGGATCATCGAGGACGTCTTCTCCCGGCGCGAGGGCCAGCGCTCGTCGCGACCCGAGGACCGCGTCATCGTCTCGGTCGATGACCGGACCAACGCGCTGATCGTCTCAACAAGCCCGCGCAGCTTCGCCCTGCTCGAGAGCCTCATCCGGACCATCGACACCGAGGAGGCCCGCTTCGCGGTCGGGCTCCACGTCGTGACGGTCCCCAACGCGGACGTCAGCCAGCTCGCGCCCAAGATCCAGCGGCTGATGCGTGAGCGGATCAACGCGAGCCAGTCGCGAGGAGGGCGCCAGTCGGCGCTGGATGTCTTCCAGGTGGAGGCCGATCCCGCGACCGATTCGCTTATCATCGCGTGCTCGGAGGAGAACCTTGAGCTGGTCTACGAGCTGATCGGCGCGCTGACCACGGGCGAGGTCGAGGTCGCGGGAGCCGAGCGGACGGCGCTGATCCAGGTCGAGTCGCCCGGGCAGGCCGGCGCGATCGCCCAGGCGGTGCAGGACCTGTACGTCGATCGAGAGAACGAGCGCCGCGGCGCCCGGTCCGTGTCCGTCACGTCCAACGACCGGCTCAACGCGCTGATTGTCAGCGGCGCCGAGCGCGACATCGAGGCGATCCGCGAGCTGGTTGCACAGCTTGACGGGGCGCCGGTTGAACTCGTGCAGGAGGTCCGGCGCGTGCGCCTCGAATCCGCGGGCGCCCGCGAGATGGTCGATCTCATCCAGAGCGTGCTGGCCGGGCGGACGATCAGCGGCGGACGGAGCGGCATCAGCGCCACCCGCGTCCGCGTGCTGGGCGAGCAGCTCGCGGAGGTCGCGGCCGAAGCGACCATGGACGGCACGCTCCGCGACCACGTCACCCTCACGCCCGATCCGCGCACGAACTCGGTCCTCATCAAGGCGCCACCGGAGCTGATGAGCCTGATCACCACGATGATCGAGGACCTCGACGGGGAGAAGCGGGGCGACCGGGTCATCGAGCAGTTCCGGCTCATCAACGCCGACGCGGACCAGATGCAGACCCTGCTTGTCCAGCTGTTCAACCTGCGTCAGGACGGCGACCGCTACGTGCTGGCGCCGTCGGGCACGGACGGTTCGGACGAGTTCGAGTCGGGGACGTTCACCCCCATCGCCGACGGTCGCCAGGAGCTGTCGATCACCGTTGACCGGCGGACAAACACGCTGCTCGTCTCGGGCACGCAGGAGTACATCGAAGAGGTCCGCAAGGTCGTGATCGAGCTTGATCACATCGAGGCGACCGAGCGTGAGCGGCTGGTCTACCACCTGCGCAACGCCAAGGCCAAGGAGATCGAGAGCACACTCCAGTCCTACTTCAGCGGCGAGCGCGAGCTGCGCCGCTCCACCCTCGGCCCGCAGCTCACCGGCTCGCTCGCGCGCGAGCTCGAGCAGGAGGTCACCGTCGTCGGCGACGAGAAGAGCAACAAGCTCGTGATCTCCGCCTCGCCCCGGTACATCGATACGGTTGCCCAGATCGTCGAGGAGCTCGACGCGGCGCCGCCTCAGGTCATGATCCAGGTCCTGCTCGCCGAGGTCACCATCGACGACTCGAGCGAGTTCGGCATCGACGTCTCCATCGGCGGCATCCTCAGCGAGGGCGAGGGGGTGGGCGACCTGGTCAATCGGTCGAAAATCGGCGGTGACGGGTTCGCCTTCCAGAAGCTCGCCGCGGGCGCGGGCGTTGCGACGGCCCTGGGCGTGCCCAACTTCGCCATCGCCAGCACCGACTTCGGCCTGCTGATCCGGGCGCTGCAGGAGCAGGGCAAGCTCGAGGTCCTGAGCCGCCCGCAGGTTCAGGTCAACGACAACGAGCAGGCCTTCATCCAGGTCGGTGAGAACATCGGCATCACCGACGGCATCGAACGGCGCGACTCGGGCGGCACCAGCGCCGTGGTTCGGCGCGAGGACGTGGGCATCATCCTCGAGGTCACGCCCAGCATCAGCGCCGACGGCTTCGTCCGCATGAACATCACCCCGGAGATCTCCACGCTCAGTGACCGGACGACGCAGATCGACGAGAACTTCGCGGCGCCCATCATCACCCAACGCCGCGTGCAGACCACCGTGACCGTCAAGGACGGGCAGACGGTTGTGATCGGCGGCCTGATGCAGACGACCGACCAGCTCCGCAAGACGAAGGTCCCGCTGCTGGGCGACATCCCGATCCTGGGAGAGCTGTTCAAGTCAGAGAAACAATCGAGCGTGAAGACCGAGCTGCTGGTGATCCTTACGCCGTATGTGATCCCGGGCGACGCGACGGGGCGCCTGCGACAGGACCTGCTGACCGAGCACGCGCTCAACCTGCTTGAGGACGACACGAAGGTGCGCAATGTTCTTGAGCAGGAGCATCAGATCGAGTTCGGGCCTGAGGTCATCGGGCCGCTCGACGCGGCGATCCGACGGATCGACGGCCTGCACAACGCGGATATCCAGTCCGCCGAGGACGAGTCCTCGATCGGCAAGGGTGGGAAGAAGTGAGATCTATCGGTATTGGGACATTTTTGCTTCTGCTCGCCGCCGTACCTGGCTGCGCGTCGATCCCCGACACGCAAAGCCCTTCCCGTGAGACAGCGCCCAAGCCCATGGTCCCCGGCCGCAACGCGCCCCAGCAGCTCTGGCTCGCGGTCGCCAGCCCGACGGACTCCAACTCCAACGGCTACGCCGACACCTTCCAGGTGATCGTGTACCTGTTCCCAGATCGAGAGATCTCGGCGATCCCGGTCTGGGCGGACGGGCGGTTCGATTTCGTGCTCCAGTCTCCCGATGGGGAGGCGATCGACCGCTGGGTGTTCGGGAACGTGGCGACCGAGCGCTCCCGCCAGCGCCTGGCCCCCGGACCCGGGCACTCGTTTTTCCTCCGTCTCTCGGAGGGATTGGACGTCAGAGAGCCCATCGTGGCGAGCCTGCGCGCTTCATTTACGCCCGCCGATGACGGCCCGCAGCTGACTGGCAATGGGGCTGCAAGTGTCCGTCTCGGAGGACGTTAGGGATTCTTGACGCGTTCTTCACACTTGTCGGGCAGACAGCGGGGCTCGCGGCGTAGACACTGCCGCGCATCTCCAATGATCCCAGAGACACGTGTGAAGGAGCGTGAGAATGACCAAGCCACTGTGCGCCGCGGCGTTGTGCGGCATTCTGGCCCTTGGTATGGGCGAGCCCGGAGGCTCGATGCTCGACGATGGCCTGCCGAGCTACAAGGCCCAGCAGAGCGTCGCGGGTAACCTGCGGACGGTCGGCTCGGACACGATGGGCAACGTGGTCGGGCTGTGGGCGGAGGGCTTCAAGCGGGCCCACCCCGGGGCGCGCATCCAGGTCGAGGCCAAGGGCTCCTCGACCGGTCCACCCGCGCTGATGGAAGGCCAGGCCCAGTTCGCCCCGATGAGCCGGGCGATGGACCCTGAAGAGGTTGACGAGTTCGTCAAGCGGTTCGGGTACGAGCCCACGGAGCTGCGGGCCGCGATCGACTGCGTCGCGGTGTTCGTGCACAAGGACAGCCCGATCGACGAGATCACGGTCGAGCAGCTGCGCGACGTGTTCTCCGTCAGCGGGGGCGACATGACCTGGGGCGACCTGGGCGCGACCAGCCCGGCCTGGGCCGACCGCCCCGTCAGCACGTACGGGCGCAACAGCGCGTCGGGCACGTACAAGTTCTTCAAGAAGGTCGCGTGCGGCAAGACCGACTTCAAGCGCACCGTCAAGGAGCAGCCGGGTTCCGCGGGCGTGGTCAGCGCTGTCTCGTCGGACCCCGCGGGCATGGGCTACTCGGGCATCGGGTTCAAGACGCCCGATGTCAAGGTACTCCGGGTCGCGTTTGACGCGGACTCACCCGCCGCCGAGCCGGGCCTGGAGGGGGCGCTCAGCGGCGAGTACCCGCTCGCGCGTTTCCTATACCTCTACATGAACTATGACCGCCGAACTAAGCTGGACCCGCTCCGCTCGGAGTTCGCCCGCTTCGTCTTCAGCCGCGAGGGCCAGGAAGCGGTCATCAAGGACGGCTCCTTCCCGCTGACGGCGGAGATCGCGAGCGAGGAACTCGACAAGCTCGGGCTGAGCCCGGCAGGGTGAACCCGGACGAGCGTGACGAACACACCAATCGCGGGCCCGGGCCTGAACCACCGGGTCCGGTTTCGCTGCGCCAGACCGGCTCATGGGTCCGCTTCTGGGACGGGGTCGCGGGGGTGACGATCACCGGTGGCGGGCTGGCGGTGCTCGCAGCAATGCTCGGCATATGCGTGTTCTTGGTCGCCAGCGCCGCGCCGCTATTCGGCTCGGGCGGGGCGGGGGCCGAGCAGTCCACCATCGCCAACCTCGATGATTCAGCGCCGATGCTCGTCCGGCTCGGCGTGCGCGAGCATTCGGCGCTCGTGCTCGAGCCGACTGGCGATCTGCGCGAACTCTCGCTCCACACCGGCGCGCGGCTCGCGTCGGTCGATGTGCGGAACGAGGGCGTTGCCCCCAGCGCGGCCTCCTACGACCCGCAGGGCCACACCCTCACGCTGGCCTACCCCGACGGGACCACCCGGTCGGCGAGCATCGATCAGCCCGACATCCTGCTCGATCCCGAGTTTGCCGAGAACGCCTGGGATGACATGGACATCGGAGACTGGATCCGGATTGACGGATCCCACCGCGAGCAGATCGCGACGGCGCTGCGCCTCCGGACGGATCTGAGCGACCAGGCGCGCGTGGTTCGAGCGGGCCCCGATGAATGGGTGGTCGAGGATCTCCGCGTGGACCTCACCCCGCCGGCGTCGATCCCCGGTCTCACGGGCGTCCCCGTGAAGGTCCACAGCGTTCGCGCTTCGGCGCGTCTCGGGCGCCTTGTCTGTCTGACCGACGAGGGGCGACTGTTCTACGCCGAGTCGCGGCGCGTCGTGCGGCTCGGCGGCGGCGGTTCGAGCGAGCGGGTACAGGCGCGTGAGACACCGCTGAGCCAGGCCAGCCCGGAGACGGTGGGCGTCTTCGTCACCAGCGACGGGTCGAGCATCCTGCTCGTTCACGCCGACGGCCTCCTGCGCCGGTTCGACGCTCGCGGTGGCGTCGATTCCGAGATCCCCGAGGTCGAGACCCGCCGACTGCTCGAGGGCGACGTGCGGGTGACCTCGGCGCAGATGGCTTTGGGCGGGCTGAGCCTGCTCGTTGGCGACAACACCGGGCGCGTCACCTCGTGGACGACCGTCTCCGACCCGAGCACGTCCGCGATTGACGGGCGCCGGTTCCGTCGCGCGTCCACGTCCAGCGCGGGCGGTTCGCCCGTGACCGCCATCGGCGTGGGCGAGCGAGACCGAACGATCGCCCTGGGCTTCGCGGACGGCGGTATCGAGCTCCGCAACATGACCAGCGGAAAGCGCGTCGCAAGCCTCCCCGCGACCGGCACGGGCGTCATCGCCGTCGCCGTGGCCCCGGCGCTGGACCGGGCGATCGCCATCGGCAGCGACGCCTCGCTCCGATCGGCCCAAATCGAGCCGGGTCACCCCCAGGCCGGGTGGGGCGCGCTCTTCGGACGCGTGCTCTACGAGGGCTACGACAAGCCCGAGTTCATCTACCAGTCCACGGGCGCGCAGGGCGCCGAGGCGAAGCTGAGCCTGACGCCGCTGATCTGGGGGACGCTCAAGGCAACGATTGTGGCGATGCTCATCGCGGCGCCGATCGCGGTGCTCGGGGCGATCTTTTCGAGTGAGTTTCTTAGCCCACGGGTCCGGCGCACCATTAAACCCACGGTCGAGCTGATGGCCAGTCTGCCCTCGGTCGTACTCGGGTTCGTCGCGGCGGTGCTGGTCGCGCCCTACGTCCGCGACTGGCTGCCCACGGTCATGGTCGCGTTCGCGGTCGTGCCGTTGACGGTCATGGGCGTGGCGCACGCCTGGCGCCTGGCGCCCGCGGCCTGGTCGAGGCGCATGAGCAGCGTCCGCCTGCTCGGGTTGATCGCCGCTGTGTTCGTGCTGAGCGTGGCTCTCTCCGCGCTGCTCGGGCCGGTGATCGAGCGTACGCTCTTTGCACCAGACCGTGTGGACCGCGCGCTGGCCGCGGGCGCGTTCGAACCGGCGGAGAGCGCTCCCCCGTGGCTCGACGCTCGCACTGATCTCACCGTGAGCGAGTCGAGGCGACTCCGGGCCGACGGGCTCGCGATCCGCGAGGATGTCCTGGTCCGGGCACTGCCCGACCGGGTGGAACTGGGCAGCGACGCGGGCGGCCAGGCGAGCATCCGGCGCTGGCTCGACGGCGCCATCGGCGGGCCCTGGCCCGGATGGGTCGTGGCGATGATCCTCCCCGCCTCCGTGCTTGTCGCTTTCTTCAACGCCAGGTTCGTCGCCCGGCGCTGGGCGGGCGTGGTCAGCGCCCAATCCAAGCGAGCGGGCGCAGCGCTCGAGCTGGGCCGGTTCGTGGTCAGTGCGATGGTCACGCTCGTTGTGGCGATCGGGCTCGCGTGGGCGCTGACGGGCCTCGGCTTCGATCCGCGCGATTCGATCTTCGGCCCCTTCACGCAGCGCAACACACTCGTCGTCGGGCTGGTCATGGGCTTCGCGGTGATCCCGATTATCTACACCATCGCCGACGACGCGATGCGGGCGGTGCCCAACTCGCTGCGTTCGGCGTCGCTGGGCGCGGGCGCGACGCGCTGGCAGACCGCCGTCCGCATCGTGTTGCCCGTCGCGGGCTCGGGCATCTTCTCGGCGTGCATGATCGGGCTCGGGCGGGCTGTGGGCGAGACCATGATCGTGCTCATGGCCACGGGCAACACCCCCGAGATGACCATGAACATCTTCGCCGGCTTCCGCACGCTCGCGGCCAACATCGCCGTCGAGCTGCCCGAGGCGGCCCGGGGCGGGACGCACTACCGCGTGCTGTTCCTCTGCGGGCTGGTGCTGTTCGCCATGACCGCCATCATCAACACGTCCGCGGAGCTGGTCCGCCAGTCCTTCCGCAAGAGGAACGCGGCGCTGTAGCCACACCCGATGAGCGAGATCCCCAGCCAACCCAGCGGAGTCAGCGCCCGGACGCGCCGGCGCACGCCGCTCTCGGCGCACGGTGAGCCCGCGGTCTGGCTCATGGGCGTCACCCTGCTCCTGTGCCTGGTGCTCATCGTCGGGCTCATCGGGATCATCGTGTACCGGGGCGGGCGTACGTTCTGGGTCAACGAGATCCAGACGGTCACGCTCCGCTCGGGCGAGGTCTTCCTGGGCCAGCCCGGGCACGAGGAGCGGTACCTGCCGGGCGCCGCAGAGCAGGACCGATTGAAAGAGCTGAAGGAATCGAGCAAGCTCGAGGCGGGCGTGCTCGACGACGACGGACGTGCGCTCCGCCGGCGTTACCGCGTTGGCAACCGGGATCTGGGGCAGCAGTCGTTCCGCTCGGTCCCGGTGTACGAGATCGTGTCGACCGAGCTTGAGCCGACGTCGCTGCTGCTCGAACGCCGACAGTGGGGGGTCTTCCTCGGGTCGCCCCAGGGGATCTATGAGGAGCAGACGCTCGAACTGCATCCGGACGACGCGTCGGTCTCTGCGAACCCGAGGATCGAACGCGAGGTGCTCGAGACACGCGAGGACGGCACGGTCGCCGTGCGTCAGCGCCGCTGGGCGAGCAAGGGTCCAGAGGAAACGCTCGCCAAGTTTGATGAGCTGCACGCCGAGGCGTCGGAACGCCGACAGGCCATCGACGCGATCAACGAGGTCGAGGCGCCGCGCCTGCAGGACCGCTTGACCCGTCTGGGCTGGGCCCGGCGCGACGCCAGGCTCCACGCGTCCGAGGGAGAGCGGGAATCGATCGGGCTGGTCGCCTGGATCGCGTTGTCTGTGGGGACCGTGCTCGCGTTGGGCGCGACCGCGCGATGGACTCGGGCGCGCCGACGCGCCCGGCGAGCGACCCGCGTTGGGAGCGCCCTGCAGACGCTGGCCTGGGGCGGCGTCGCGGCTCTGGCGCTGGCGAGCGTGCTCGAGAGCCCCATGATGGGCAAGGCCATCGGCCCCGAGAAGCTCGCGCAGATCGAGGCCCGCATCGATGCGCAGGAACATGAGCTGCGCGCCAGGCAGGCCAAGGCGCTGGCCCGGGTCGACGCGCTCCGCGAGATCGACGCCCGCTGGCGGATGGTGGTCGTCGAGCCGACGACCGATCGCTTCAGCCCGATGAGCCAGTCACGCCCGGATGAGCCGATGACGGTGTCGCACGTGGTGCGCGCCGTGCCGTCAAATCAGCTGGGGCTGGGCGGCAAGCTCGGGGTCTACCTCTCTCGCTGGTGGGAGTTTGTCGCGGGGCAGCCCAGAGAGAACGCCAGCGAGGGCGGGGTCTTCCCCGTGATCGTCGGCACCGTCACCCTGACACTCCTGCTGACGATCAGCGTCGTCCCGCTTGGCGTGATCGCGGCGATCTACCTCCGCGAGTACGCCAAGCAGGGATTCCTCACCAGCGTGATCCGCATCGCGGTCAACAATCTCGCGGGCGTGCCCAGCATCGTGTACGGCATGTTCGGCCTCGGGTTCTTCTGCTACATGCTCGGTGGGTACGTTGATGCCGGGCCGACGGCGCCCATCGCCCGCACCGGGTGGTGGGGGCTCGTGGGCGCGACGCTGTTGGTTATCACGATGGCCACCCTGCTCACGGTCGCCAGCGCTCGCAGGCCAGGCAAGCCCGCGTCCATGCTCGCGCGGGTCAGCGCCGCCGGCGCCGCCGCGGCCTGGCTTGGCGTTGTCGTTCTAGCGCTCGTGCTCGTCGCCAAGACGCCCTACTTCACGGGCCTGTTCCGCGCCCGACTGCCCGAGGAGCCGACCTTCGGCGGGCGGGGCATCCTCTGGGCCTCGCTCACGCTGGCGCTGATGACCCTGCCCGTCGTGATCGTCGCGACCGAGGAGGCGATCAGCGCCGTGCCCGGATCGATGCGTGAAGGGAGCCTCGCGTGCGGCGCCACGCGCTGGCAGACCATCCGCCGGATCGTCCTGCCCGCCGCCCAGCCCGGGATCATGACCGGCGCGATCCTGGCGATGGCCCGCGGCGCGGGCGAGGTGGCTCCGCTGATGCTCGTCGGCGCCGTCAACCTGGCGCCCGCCCTGCCCGTCAGCACCGACGCCCCGTTCCTGCACGCCGACCGCACGTTCATGCACCTGGGCTTCCATATCTATAACCTGGGGTTCCAGAACCCCGATTCGGAGGCCACCGAGCCGCTCGTTTGGACCACGACACTCTTGCTGATCTCAATCGTGCTCGCGCTCAACTTCACGGCAATTATTATCCGAGGGCGCCTGCGTGCCCGTTCCCATGGAGCGGGCGTCTAGACCCGAGTCACCGATGAGCGTCATGGACCCACCAGCCGCAGAACACCATCGCCAGCCCGTCGCCGTCACGGCGCCATCGACGTCATCTGCGCCCCGGATGCGTCTGAACGTGCTCGAGGCCATACGCGCCGGGCGCCCGGTCGAGTCGGTCATCCACCCCGAGCTGGCGAGATCGCCCAGCGTGCTCCAGGCCGAGAACTTTGCGCTCTGGTACGGGCAGTCCAAGACGCTCCACGAGGTGTCGATGGGCGTGCCGCGGGGCAAGGTCACCGCGCTCATCGGCCCGTCGGGCTGCGGCAAGTCCACGCTGCTCCGCTCGATCAACCGCCTCAACGACCTGATCGACAGCGTGCGGATCGAGGGCGACATCACCCTTAACGGCGAGCCCGTCTACTCGCCCGATGTCGATGTCATCGAGCTGCGCAAGCGACTGGGCATGGTCTTCCAGCGCCCCAACCCGTTCCCGATGTCGATCTACGAGAACGTCGTCTACCCCCTCCGAATCGACGGCGAGAACCGCAAGCCCGTCCTCCGCGAGGCGTGCGAGAAGGCGCTCAAGGCCGCGGCAATCTGGGACGAGGTCAAGGACCGCCTCTCCTCCTCGGCCCTCGGGCTCTCGGGCGGGCAGCAGCAGCGACTGTGCATCGCCCGGGCGGTGGTGGCCGACCCGGAGGTTCTGCTCCTCGACGAGCCCTGTTCGGCCCTGGACCCGATCGCGACGATCCGGATCGAGGAGCTGATCCACGAGATCTCAAGCCGGTACACCGTGCTGATCGTGACCCACAACATGCAGCAGGCCGCCCGGGTGAGCGATTTCACGGCATTCATGTACCTGGGGCGCCTGGTCGAGTACGGGCCCACGGCCACGATCTTCCAGAACCCCAAGCTCCCCGAGACCGAGCAGTACGTGACCGGGCGGTTCGGCTGATTCTGCGCGTCGGGCCTTCGGGACCGGCCCCCTTTGTGGGCACAAATCAGCAGTCGCGGCGTCCAGGAACCGATACCCCTGTCTATGATCGGACGAGGCGTCCGCGGGTTGTCTCGTGATCGCCTCTTCGCCCCCAATCTCGGGCGTTTGACGCCCCTGGCGAGGCAGACATGAGTTCGGTTCCGCGACCCGTTCCCCCGTCGCTCAACAACTGGAACGCCGAGTTCCTCGATGAGCAGTACCGCCAGTACCAGCAGGACCCCGGGTCCGTCCCCGCGGACATGCGGGCGTTCTTCCAGGGCTTTGATCTGGCCAACGCCGGAGAGCTGAACCTCTCCCCGGGCGCGGGCCAGTCCGAGGCCCGAGGCGCCGCCCCCCCCAGCCGAGAGAACGCGCCCGCAGGGCCGGTCCAGATCACCCCGGGCGCGGGCCGACCCGCCGGTCGGGCATCGCATTTCCAGGCGGTCGTCGATGACTTTATCGGGGCGTACCGCGACCACGGGCACCTTGCTGCGAAGATCGATCCATTCGACCGCGAGCGTGAGCGGCCGAGATCCCTCACGCTGGAATACCACGAGCTGGGCGCGGGCGACCTGGACCGCATGGTCGATGCCGAGGCGCTCGGGCTCCATGGCGAGCTGACGCTGCGCGAGGTGATCACGCGGCTGGAGTCGATCTACTGCTCGACGATCGGCGCCGAACTGATGCACATCCAGGACGAGGAGCAGCGAGCCTGGCTGCTCGAGCGTTTCGAACGCACGGGCGGGCGCCTGGAGCTGACGCGTCCCCAGCGGGCGCACATCCTCGAGCAGCTCGTCCAGAGCGAGCTGTTCGAGAAGTTCCTGGGCAAGCGGTACCCGGGCGAGAAACGGTTCAGCCTGGAGGGCGCCGAGGCGCTCATCCCGCTGCTGAACCACATGCTCGAGTCCGCCAGCGACACGGGCGTGGAAGAGGTCGTGCTGGGCATGGCCCACCGCGGGCGCCTGAACGTCCTGAACAACATCATCGGGAAGACCAACGAGCAGATCTTCACCGAGTTCGAGGAGCTCTGGACCGACGACGTCGATTCCAGTGGCGACGTCAAGTACCACCGGGGCTACTCCGGCACGCGCCTCTTCCCCAACGGGAAGATGGTCCACCTGGCGATGGCCAGCAATCCGAGCCACCTCGAGGCCGTCAACGGCGTCGTCGAGGGCCGCTGCCGGGCCAAGCAGCGCCTCCGGGCGGACTTCAAGCGTGAGCGCGTGATCCCGGTGCTGATGCACGGCGACGCCGCGGTCGTTGGCCAGGGCGTGGTCGCCGAGGTCCTCAACATGTCCCAGCTCGAGGGCTACACCACGGGCGGGACGATCCACGTGGTCGTCAACAACCACATCGGGTTCACCACATTGCCCGAGGACGGACGCTCGAGCCGTTACTGCACCGACATCGGCAAGGCGATCGACGCCCCGATCTTCCACGTCAACGGGGACGACCCCGAGGCGTGCGTCGCGGTGGCGCAGTTCGCCGTGGAGTTCCGCCAGAAGTTCAAGCGAGACGTGTTCATCGACCTGCAGTGCTTCCGCCGCTACGGGCACAACGAGCAGGACGAGGTCTCCTTCACGCAGCCCAAGATGGTGAAGATGATCAAGAGCAAGCCCAGCGTGCTCAAGACCTACACCGAGCGGCTGCTGGGCGAGAACGTGATCCAGGAGGCCGACGTCCAGGCGATCCGTCACCGCATCGACGAGGCGCTCGAGCAGGCCCAGGCCGCAGCCCGCAAGACGCCCGACGACCCGACCATCGACCCGGGCTCCGCCCGCTGGGACGGGCAGCAGCACGCCTACTCGCACGAGCCGGTGGACACCAGTGTCTCGATGGAGATGCTCCGCGAGGTCTGCGCCGGGCTCGGTCGCACGCCCGAGGGCTTCAACGTCAACCCCAAGCTCAAGTCGCTGCTCAAGAACCGCTCCGAGCTGACGGAGACCGGGCGCATCAGCTACGCCGACGCCGAGACGCTCGCCTACGGAACGCTGCTGGTCGAGGGCACGGCCCTCCGCCTGTCGGGCCAGGACTGCCGCCGGGGCACGTTCAGCCACCGGCACGCGGTGCTGCGCGATATCGAGACCGCCGAGACCTTCACCCCGCTCAACAACATCCGCGAGATGGGCATCCTGGGCACCGACACCCCGCCGGGCTCGGTCGGCCCGGACGGCAAACCCCGCCAGGCCAAGTTCTGCGTCTACGACTCGCCCCTCTCCGAGGCCAGCGTCCTCGCGTTCGACTACGGCTACTCGCTCTCCGACCCCAACATGCTCGTCCTCTGGGAGGCCCAGTTCGGTGACTTCGTGAACGGCGCCCAGGCGATCATCGATCAGTTCCTGGCCTCCGCCGAGGCCAAGTGGGAGCGTTGGTCGGGCCTGACCATGCTCCTGCCACACGGCTACGAGGGCGCGGGCCCCGAGCACTCCTCGTGCCGCATCGAGCGCTTCCTGGAGCTGTGCGGGCAGGAGAACCTGCAGGTCGTCTACCCGACCGACGCGGCCCAGACCTTCCACATGCTCCGCCGCCAGATCAAGCGCAGCTTCCGCAAGCCGCTGATCGTCGCGACGCCCAAGAGCCTGCTCCGCGTCGAGACCAGCGACATCTCCGAGCTGGTCAACGGACGCTTCCGCGAGATGATCGACGACCCGATGTTCGAGCGCGATGGCGCCGACCGGTCCAAGGTCAAGAAGGTGGCGCTGGTTTGCGGCAAGCTCTACTTCCAGCTCGACGAACGCCGGCGGGAGCTCGGTTTGGAGGATGTCGCCATCGTTCGCATCGAGCAGCTCTACCCGTTCCACCACGAGATGCTCGCGGGCATCCTGCGGGGGTACCCGGTGGGCGCCGAACTGGTGTACGCGCAGGAGGAGCCGCGCAACGCCGCGGGCTACCTCTTCGTCTCGGACCACATCCAGACGGACCTGGGCCTGGCTCGCCCGCGCTACATCGGGCGCCCGACCGCCGCCTCGCCCGCGACGGGCTCCAAGAAGCAGCACAAGAAAGAGCAGGAACAGCTCATCACGGACGTCATCGGCCCCAAGCCAGACGCGGGCGCCGACAAGCCCAAGAACACCCACGCCTCGGCGCACGCCTAAGACAAAAGCAAGGACGAAGCGATGTCTACCCCGATCACGATGCCCGAAGCGGGTGAGAGCGTTGTCAGCGGCATGCTGTCCGCGTGGGTCAAGAACGACGGCGACTGGGTCGAGCGCGACGACATCGTCGCCGAGGTCGAGACCGACAAGATCACCGTCGAGATCCTCGCCCCCGCCTCGGGCGCCCTCAAGCGCACCGTCGAAGAGGGCGCGGACATCGACATCGGCGCCACCATCGGCGAGATCGACGAGTCCGCCCAGAAGCCCGCCGGCGCCGCAGGCGCCAGCGCCGCCGAGCCCGCCCAGGCCCAGGCCAGCGAGGGCGGCTCGTCATCCGCGGCGACCGCCGCTCCGCCCGCCCCGCCCCCCACAAACGCACCCGCCCCGACGAGCAACGGCGACGTCAAAGCCACCCCCCTGGCCCGCAAGATCGCCGACCAGCACGGCGTCGATCTCGGCTCCATCAGCGGCACGGGCGTTGGCGATCGCATCTCCGAGCACGACGTCCTGAACGCGTTGGATAACGCCGGCGCCGCCGCGGCCAGCGCGGGCGCGGCTCTCGCCGGGGCCGCCGGGGCCCGCAATACGACGCTTGAGCGCATGTCACCCATGCGTCAAAAAATCGCTTCCCGCCTCGTCGAGGCCCAGCAGACCGCCGCGATGCTGACCACCTTCAACGAGTGCGACATGGGCCCGGTCATGGAGCTGCGCACGCAGTACAAGGAACAGTTCACTGAGAAGCACGGCGTCGGGCTCGGGTTCATGAGCTTCTTCGTCAAGGCCGTGTGCAACGCGCTGGACAAGTTCCCGATGGTCAACGCCTCCATCACCGCCGACGCCGACGGCAGGCCCGCGATCCAGAAGCACAGCTACTGCGACGTCGCCATCGCCGTCGCCAGCCCCAAGGGCCTGGTCGTCCCCGTCATCCGCAGCGCCGAGACCATGACCTACGCCGGCATCGAGTCCACCATCAAGGACTTCGGCGCCCGCGCCAAGGCCGGCAAGATCTCCCTCGAGGAGATGCAGGGAGGCACCTTCACCATCACCAACGGCGGCGTGTTCGGCAGCCTGATGTCAACGCCCATCCTCAACCCGCCACAGTCCGCCATCTTGGGCATGCACACGATCAAGAAGCGCCCCGCCGAGGACTTCAACAACCCGGGGCAGATCGCCCTGCGCCCGATGATGTACCTGGCGCTGAGCTACGACCACCGGATCGTAGACGGCGCCGAGGCGGTGCAGTTCCTCGTCTCGATCAAGGACTCGATCGAGGATCCGCGACGGCTCATGCTGGATCTCTGAAGCCCTGCCCTTGGTGCCACGGCTGTCCCGTTAGGGCAGCCGTGCTCGCGGAGTGGACGCTGTGCGGTCGCCGGAGAGCGAACATGAACGTCTTTGAGTTGCTCCTATGGACTGCCGCCCTCTGGGGAGCAACGTCGCTGACGATCTGGATTGTGGACGCAACTCAACTCCCGCTGCCGCTGATGTCTCTCGCTGTTGTCGTCGGATTTGTCGCCGTCATGACACTGGTTGGGCGAATCGCGAAATAGCGAGGAATCGATCAGCAATCGCAATCTGATGACTGATACACAGGGCGCGTGCGCATCCTCACACGGCTGCCCTCGCGGGTCAGCCGTGGCACCGTCAGCGTTCTAGCGAGTCCAGCAACCCCTCGCACGCCCTCGTGAGCATGTCGTACACCCGCTGGAACCCGTCGCCGCGCCCGTAGTACGGGTCGGGCACGTCCACCTCGCTCGCGTCGGCGCCATTGAGCGTCGGGTCGAACGACCGCATCAGCCGCACCCGTTCCCGCAGAGCCCCCGCGCCGAGCAGGTCCCGCTCGTTCTGGCGGTCCATCGCGAGCATCAGATCAAAGCGTTCGATATCCGAGCGCGGGCTGAACTGGCGGGCGATCGACGGCAGTTCGATGGCGTATTTCTTCGCGATCGCGATCGAGCGCGGGTCGGCCTTCTCCCCCGCGTGCCAGGCGCCGGTGCCGCAAGAATCAACATCGAACCGGTCCAGCACGCCGCGCTGGCGGGCTATGTGCAGGAAGATCCCCTCGCCCAGCGGCGAGCGGCAGATGTTGCCCAGGCACACGAACAGGATCCCGGTCCGCCCGCTCACGCGGCGCCCTCCAGCGCCCCGAGCATCGGGCGGATCATCTCGGGCGGGGTCGGGCCGCTGGCCTGGGCGTACTCGGGGCGCTCAAAGGCCCGAACGCCGGCGCCCCTCGCGGCGTGCTCGAGCACCCGCCTGGCCCCGCGCGCCTGGTCCCGGGTGGGGTCCGGGATCACGCACGCGTCGAGCACGCGGAGCTGCTCGATCAGCGGGCGACCCGAGAACAGCAGGCGGTAGTCGCGGTTGATGACCCGCGCGTACCGCCGACCGGCCTCGATCAACCTCCCCCCCGCGGGCGCCACGCCCACGACCGATCGCTCACTCACGGCCAGGATCGCCAGCAGGAACGAGAGGCGGCGCACGTCCGTCTCACTCGGGTGGTCCATCAGCGTGCCCAGCAGCAGGTCGGCTTCTTCAACGCCCAGCTCGCACTGGAGCCGGCGGCGTTCGGACTGCTCTGGCGCGGGTCTTGGCTCACCGAGTTCAACGGTCTCCGCGGCCAGCCCGTGCTGGCGCCACGCCTCGGCGTCGCACTCGTCGAACACGTCGAGCGACTCGATGCGATGCCCGGCGCGCCGGATCACGCGCTCGACGCCATCCGGACCCTCAACCAGCGTGCCCCGGATCGCGGCGTGATGGAACCGTGACAGCCCCGCGGCCAGGCGCAGCGTCGGCGCCGACCAGCAGCGGATGCTGCCCGGGCGTCTCGAACGGATCTCGCGCAGCACCGCGGGCCAGGCCATCGAGAGACGCCCGGCGGTGGGGGTGACGCACGCGGTGAACGCGATCGCGTGGGCCCGCATCCACCGCCGGCTCATGCTGTCGCCGATCAAGATCACCGGCCCCGCCTCGACGCGTCCGCCCTCGCGCATGAGATTCCACGCGAAGAGCGAGGACTCTCGTCCGCCGCCCGAGGCCCGTGGCGCCTCGATCAGGTGCAGTGTTTCGGCGCTCGCGGGCGCCCGCTGGTCAGCCATGCCTCGGGCAGCCTACCGGTTGACCGATTCGCTGACATCGTGGTTGTAGAACAGCTGGGCCATCGCCTGGCCCAGGCGGGCGGCGAGCTTGGCCTCGCCCTCGAGCTTGTCGGAGCTGGAACGAGGCGCGAACCCGGTCTGCTGACCCATGCGGACGGTCAGCGGGAAAAAGTCCTCGCCCTCGGGCCAGGTCTCGCCCGTGGTCACGTCCATCACCTTGATCTGCAGCGAGGCGACGGGCAGGTTCGAGACCCCGTCGGCCGAGAGTGTGAACTCGGACAGCAGCGCCCAGATCAGGACGTCCGCCCCAACGGCCTCGCCGATCTCCTGGGTCGAGAGCATCTTCCCGTGGCGCTCCTTGGCGCTGGCGGTGAGCGTGGCCCGCGTGTCGATCATGTCCACGACGACCTTCTTGGCCAGCATCAGCTCCTGGGCGCTCTGCCCGATCTGGGCCCGGATGCGGCGCTGCGAGACCTGGCTCGACGGGTCGTCGATGAAGATCGCCGTCGTCGCCTCGGGGTCGAGCTTGTGGATCGCCTTGACCCGACCCGGCCCGTGCACGGCGTAGGCGATCGGGGTGACGATGTTGCACCCGACGATAAGGCCCGCGCCCAGTACCGCGATGCCGACGCCGGCCGTCGCCCTTGCCCAGTGCGTTGTTCGTGATCTCATGCGGGGCTCGCTCAGTACGCGATGGTGTTGGGTTCCTCGTGGTCGTAGAACAACCACGCGGCACGGTTGATGAACCGGCGCGAGAGCTCGCTCGTCACGCCGGACTGCGGGATATCCGCCTCCAGATAGCCCGTCCCATCGGGGAACGTCACCCGGATCGGCTGCTCGTAGATCGGGTCGTCGGGCAGGCCCGAGTCCGACTCGTAAACCGTCACGGCGCCCGCGGCGACCCCGTCCCACACGTACCGGTTCCCCGGCTCGTGCAGCTTGTACTCGTACAGCTCGATCATGATCAGCCGCTCGACCCCCAGCATCTTCGCGACGTCGCCCGGGGGCATCGCGGGCCACTGCGGGGTCTCGTAGAGCACGTTGAGCAGGTCCACGCTCGGGATGAACGCGCTCGCGCCCACCCCGTTCTCGGGCAGGGCCAGGCGCTCGTTGACGCCCATCGTCAGGCGCGAGACCAGCCCGGGATGCTGGGCCTGCGTCAGCCGATCGACCGCGACGACGACGGCGTAGCTCTTGCCAGAGAGCCCGGTGTAATCCGCGGGCACCTTGGTCGAGCCCGTCCGGCGCGCCGACTCGGCCATGCCGCCGATCGCGGTGCCGATGATGCACCCCTGCATGGCGCCCAGGGCGCCGATCGCGGTGACCACAAGCAGCGCCGCAACGCCCGCACGCCCGATTCGGTTGTGATGTCTCATCCAGTAGCCTCCCGCCCGTCGGTTTGACGGGCGCCCGCGCCAGTACGGTAGCCCCGGAGCCCGGGCCTACGAGTCCCAGGTGACGATCTTGTACACCCAGGCGCCCGCGGCGCCCGCCGCCAGGGCCCACAGGGACCACTTCGTGGTGATCGCCCCCAGCAACGGCCCCAGGCGCACGCCTCCAATGGCCGAGTGCGCCCCGCCCCAGACGGTCGCCGCCGTCCCGATCACCAGCACGAGCCCCAGGGGCTGGGTCACCAGCGATGCGAGCAGGTCGCCCCCCGCCGCGTGTGCGAAGCTGGTCGTCATGCCGCAGGTCGGGCAGGGCATGTCCAGGCTCACGGCCCAGGCGCAGTCGGGCATCCCCAGCTGCGTGTGTGTCCCGTGCCCCTGACCCAAGGGGCGGAGCAGGACCGCGATGACAAGCACGCCCATCGCCCCGCACGAGAGAATCGCCGCCAGCACCCGCAGGCCCGGCTCGAGCGGCTCTCCCATCGATGAGGTCGGGCTTCGGGACACGCCCAACAGGATACGCCCTCGGGCGGGATCGGATCCGACAAAGCCTCAGGCGACCCGGCGAGGCTCGTTGCGGGGCTGATCGCCCGCGTCCATCACGGGCGATCGGCGACGCTCCAGGCGGTAGAACGCCCTGAGTGTTTCCATGCCGTGGAACGGATCGAGGTGGATGTTGACGCGAACCCCGACCGGCGCGGGTCCGCCCGTGCTTGAGCGCAGGAGCCGGTCGTTGTGGCGCAGCCGCCGGTTGAACCCCTCGACGAGCTTGCTCGTGAGTGATCGGATGCGCCCGTTGGAGGCGATCAGCAGGAACCGGTCGTCCCCGAGGTGTCCCAGGAACGCGTCGCGCCCGCCCGCGTTGACCAGAGAGCAGAGTTGTCCCACGAGCTCCTGGATCAGCTCGTCGCCCAGTTCGAACCCGAACGCCTCGTTGTACGAGGCGAGGTTCTTGATGTCGATGAACGCGGCGTCGGGCCCCGCGCCCTTGGGCGCGTCCGGACGCCCGTGCCGGTCGATCAGATCGATGACGTACTCGTCGCACCGCACACGCCCGGGCAGCCCGGAGGTCTGGTTGGTCCGAGTCTGCACCGCCCGGCACACTTCCGCCGCCGTGCTGATCAGATCCCTGACCGTCACGATCCCGCGCACGCGATCGCCGTCGGTGACGATGAGCGGAGCGCTGGCATCGGCGCCGTCCCGGGCGGCGGCGATTTCCAATGCTTCGACGATCGTGGTGCTCCCGCAGACCCGCGGCGCGTTGTCACTCACCAGCGACGCGATCGGGAGCTCCGCCCGCCCGTCAGACGCGGCCCGGAGCATCTGCTCGCGCGAGACCCAGCCGATCGCCTCGTACCCATCCATCGCGATCACGCCCGGAAGGGCGCGGTCGCGCAGGCAGGCCTGCGCCGCTTCGGTCGCGGTCTTCGACGCGTCCAGATTCATCGCTTCGCTGATGATCGAAACCACCCCGACCGAGCGCGGGTCGCGCATCGCGCTGCTCGTGTTCGAGTTCCAGCCGACGCACATCTGGTCACGCAGCTCCGGATCCAGGCGCTGGTCGTATCCCCCGGGCATCCCCAGCAGGTAGCCCTGCCCGTACGGCACACCCAGCTCGATCAGCGTGCCCAGCTCCTCGCGACGCTCGATGCCCTCCGCGATGATCCGCACGCCCGACAGGCGCGCAAAGTGCACCATGAATCGGACGAGGTTCTTCTTGGCTCGATCCTTGTCGATGTCCGCGACGAGCGCCCGGTCGAGCTTGAGCCACGCCGGGCGGATGCTCATGATGCGGTTGAGCCCGCTCGTCCCCGCGCCGACATCGTCGATCGCGATCTGGTACCCCTCGTCGCGCAGCTGCTGCACCTGGTCGAGCACAACCGTGTCGGCCTGCTCGTCCGAACGCTCCGTGATCTCAATGACCACACGCCTCGGCGAGATGCCCGCCCGCTTCACGCCCTCGCGCAGCGAGTCGAGGAATCGCTCGTCGCAGATCACCTGCGGCGAGCAGTTCATGAACAGCAGCACCCCCTCGGGCCACTCGGACGCGGCGCCGAACGAGTTGTCCCGCGCGACGCCCTCGATATCCCACAGCATGCCCACGTTCTCGGCCGCGTCGAACAGCGCCAGCGCGTTCTGGAACCCCGAATCCGGGGAGGGGCGGCTCAGGCACTCGTACGCCGCGATGCGCCCGCGCCGAAGCTCCACGATCGGTTGGAACCGGGCCTCGAGCAGCCGCTCGTCCACGACCCGGCGCAGCGATCGGCGCGTCTGGTTGGCGTCGCTGTCAACTGGATTGATCTGCTTGGTCGGCATGGGTGCTCGCTCTGGGAACTGTTCTCCCTTGCCACATCGACCGCAGGCGGTTTGGGGTCAAGCCGGGTCCGGACGCCGAGAACCCCCCGCGCACGGTTGGGCCGCCACGTCCGCCTGTGACGGGGCGCAATCGGACCGCCCGGGGCTGTCTCGCGCTGCGGGGGCCGGATTTAAGGGGTGTGACGCCTGCGATCGCGGGCTCAATCGAACGAGAACACGCCCTTGCGGAACCCGTAGAGGTAGGCCACGATCGTCGTGAACAGGAAGAACAGGATCCGCCCCAGCCAGATCATGCCCTCGTGCGTGCCCGGGTCCAGGTTCGCGAACGTCACGCCCCAGGGGTACAGGAACACCACCTCGACGTCGAACACCAGGAAGACCATCGCGATCAGGTAGAACCGCACGTTGAACCGCTTGCGGGCGGTCCCGATAGGGGTCATGCCCGACTCGTAGGTCTCGCCCTTGCGGGCGCCCGCCCGCTTGGGGCCCAGGACCTGCGTCAGCATCACGTTCATCACGCCGAACCCCACGGCCGCGAGGACCATGATGAAGATCGGCAGGTAGCTCGAGAGGTCCACGCTCGCGAGCGTGAGGGTCGGTGACGACATCGGTGGGGCTCTCTACGGGGTCGGTGGGACGCGATGATAGCACCGGACGCCCGCATCGGCCCGCGCCGCGCCCGCGCCGGACCCCAGCGATGGGGCGCGCTGCACGCGGCCGCCTCGCCATGTGGTGGGGGGCCACCGGAAGCGCCTGCCACCTTGGCAGCCCGGCGCCCGCCCCGTCCGATCGCCTGACAGACGTGTACGCCCCGGAACCGCTCAGACGCCCCGCAGGGGCGATCACCCTGTGCCGGGGGCCTGAGAGCCCGTTGGCGCCCGGGTTGCCATTAGCTCAGGACGAGCCGGGCTTCCAATCCCGCCTCACGATCGACTGAATCTTCGGCACACCCTCTTCAGGAGCGAGCCCGTCCATGGCAACCAAAGAGCTGACCTTCGACCTTGAAGCACGCCAGGCCCTGCTGGCCGGCGTCGAGAAACTCGCCAAAGCCGTTAAGGCCACCCTCGGCCCCCGCGGACGCAACGCCGTCATCGACAAGTCCTGGGGCGGCCCGACCGTCACCAAGGACGGCGTGACCGTCGCCGAGGAGATCGAGCTCCGCGACAAGGCGGAGAACATGGGCGCCCTGCTCGTCAAGGAGGCCGCCTCCAAGACCTCCGACGACGCGGGCGACGGCACCACCACCGCCACCGTC
>JAJDDI010000072.1 GCA_029260375.1 Phycisphaerales bacterium
CACCAACAACGGCTACACCGTTCACAACCTGGGTATCAAGCAGCCCATCACCGACATCCTCAAGGCCTGGCGCGACACCAACGCCGACGCCATCGGCCTCTCGGGTCTGCTCGTCAAGTCCGTCAACGTCATGGAAGACAACCTCAAAGAACTCAACGAACAGGGCGTCACCGTCCCCGTCATCCTGGGCGGCGCCGCCCTCACCCGCTCCTACGCCGAGGGCTACCTCCGCTCCATCTACACAGGCTCCTGTCTCTACGGCAAGGACGCCTTCGAAGGCCTCCGCATCATGGACCTGCTCGCAAACAACCAGCTCGCTTCCATCGAGCAGGAAATCACCGAGCGTCAGGACGCCCGCTCCGAAGCCAAAAAGCTCCACGACGAGAAGCGCGCCCAAGGCGCCGTCGAGCCCGTCGCCACCACAACCCTCACCCGCTCCGAGATCCCCCGCGATACCCCCGTCCCCGCCGCCCCCTTCCTCGGCTCCCGCGTCGTCGAGAACATCCCCCTCGACTCCATCTACCCCTACATCAACCCCACCGCTCTCTTCGCCACCCAGTGGCAGCTCAAGCGCGGCCCGCGCTCCAAAGCCGAGCACGAGGCCTACCTCCAAGAGCACGCCCAGCCCGTCTTCGACCGCCTCAAGAAGCAATGCCTCGACGACAACATCCTCCAGCCCGCCGTCGTCTACGGCTACTACCCCTGCTGGTCCGACGGGCAGGACCTCGTCGTCTTCGACGCGACCGACCCCGACAAAGAGATCGAACGCTTCACCTTCCCCCGCCAGACCACCAAGCGCGCCCTGTGCATCGCCGACTTCTTCAAAGACCAATCCGAGTGCAAGGCCCTCGGGCGCAAGGACGTCCTGGGCCTCTCCTGCGTCACCATGGGCCAGAAAGTGTCCGAGATCTGCAAGACACTCTTCGAATCCAACGACTACACCGAGTACCTCTACATGCACGGCATGGGCGTCGAGACCGCCGAGGCCCTCGCCGAACTCTGGCACAAACGCATGCGCCAGGAACTCGGCTTCGCCAGCGAAGACAGCCCCAGGATCAGCGAACTCTTCCAGCAGAAGTACCGCGGGAGTCGGTACAGCTTCGGCTACGCCGCCTGCCCCGACATGAGCGATCAAGAGAAACTCTGGCGCCTGCTCGAGCCCGGACGCATCGGCTGCCAACTCACCGAAAACTGGCAGATCGACCCCGAGCAATCCACCAGCGCCCTGATCGTGCATCACCCCAGCGCGAAGTACTTCAACGCCTGATCCTCCCCCGCCCCTGTGGGGGAGGTGTCGAGCATCGCGAGACGGAGGGGGTCCGCCCGACCCGCCGATCTCCCGCTCCTACCGCCCCCGCTCCCGCCACAGCAACCCAATAAACACCGGCCCCCCCACGATCGCCGTCAGCACCCCGATCGGCATCCGACCCGACTCAAACTCGATCCCCTTCACCAGCGCGTCGGCGCCCACCACCAGCGCCCCGCCCAGCGCCGCGCTCCCGATCACCACCCCCCGGTGCCCGGCCCCACCCAGCAGGCGCGCCACGTGCGGGCAGATCAGCCCCACGAACCCGATCGGCCCCGCCAGCGCCACCGCCCCCGCCGTCAGCACACCCGCCAGGATGAACTGCGTCCCCCGCAGCGCCTCCAGCGGCACCCCCACCGAGTGCGCCTCGTCGTCCCCCATCGCCGCCGCGTCCATCCAGGGACCGACCACGGCGCTCACGATCACCCCCACCAGCGTCACGCCCCCGATCACCTGCACCCGCGCCCAGCTCGCGTTGTCGTCCAGCGCCCCCAGCAGCCACCGCCCCGACGCGTACCCCCGGTCGGGCATGAGCTGCTGGACAAACACCGTCCACGCCGCGCACACGATCCCCACGACCACGCCGATCAGGATCATCGTCACCGGGTCGATCAGCCCCCGGCGCTGGCTCAGCAGATACACCACGCCCAGCGCCCCCAGCGCCCCCGCCAGCGCCGACGCCTCCACCCCGCTGCTCATCGCCCGCTCGCCCGTCTGCAGGTGGTTCAGGTACGTCGCCAGGATCACCGCCAGGCTGGCGCCCGCCGCCAGCCCCAGCAGGTCGGGCGACGCCAGCGGGTTGCGCAGCAGCGACTGCAGCAGCGTCCCGCTCACCCCCAGCGCGGCGCCAACCACCAGCCCCATCACCGCCCGCTGCACCCGCAGCCCCAGGATCGCGTCGCTCTCGGGCAGGCCCAGGCTCTCCCGCCCCACCAGCAGGCGCATCACGATCGCCACCCCCAGCAGGGCCGCCGCGAGCACCACCATGATCCACGCCCGTCTCGTCACGCCCAGAGCCTACCACCCGCCCCGCCCCAGACTTCAGCACGCCCGGAACCGGCCCCCCTCGCCTATGATCCGCCCCGCCGATCCACGCGAGACTCAGGAGCGATCCCCCGATGGCCACTGCGACCAGCAAGAGCTTCACCTGCCGCGTTGTCACCCCCGCCGAGCAGCTGCTCGACGAGACCGTCAACTACGCCTCCATCCCCGTCTGGGACGGGCTGATGGGCGTCCTGCCCGGGCGCGCGCCAATCGTCGCCCGCCTGGGCATCGGTGAGCTCAAGCTCGACCTCCCCGACCCGCCCCGCGGCGTCAACGCCTCCCGCTCCTACTTCATCAACGGCGGCTTCATGCAGATGCAGGGCGACACCCTCATCATCCTGGCTGAGGACGCGCACGCCGCCGAGTCGCTCTCCGAGTCCGACGCCCAGGCCGAGCTGGCCGAGGCCGAGGCCCGCAAGATCAGCCCGGATGTGCAGGACAGGGCCGCCGAGGCCGACCGCCTCCGCGCCGCCCGCGACGCCGCCCGCTGGAAGCTCCGCCTCGCCAAGCAGTCCAAGTCACGCGGGATCTGAGCGAGGCATCAGTGATCGGGCATCAGGCATCAGTGTTCGATGCCAAACTGGTGCCCTATGCCTGTTGCCCGATGCCTTCCTACACCCTCTTCGACATCGCCCGCTGGATATCCCGCGCCGCGTCGCGGTCCGCGATCGTCTTCCGCTTGTCGTGCGTCTGCTTGCCCCGCGCCACGCCGATGAGCAGCTTGACCATCCCGTCCTTGAAGTACAGCTTCAACGGCACGATCGTCACGCCCTTCTGATCCACCTGGCGCGCCAGCTTCTTGATCTCACGCTTGTGCGCCAGCAGCACCCGGTTGCGCACCGCAGGGTGCCCGCTCGGCCCCGCCGGCCCGTAGTGCCCCACGTTGATCCCGTGCAGCGTCAGCCTCGGCGGCTCGGCGCTGGCCGTCACGTACCCCTCCGCGATCGTGCACGCCCCGTCGCGGATCGACTTGACCTCGGACCCCACCAGCACAACCCCGACCTCGAGCGTCTCCTCGATGAAGTACTCGTGCCGCGCCCGCCGATTGTCAATCGTCGGCGTCCCGGCCTTGTCCTTGCTCGTCCGCTTCTTCGCCATCGTTAGAATGACGATAGCCGCCACTCCTCTCCCCCACCTCGGAGGGTGGGGCTTCCAGCCCCACCACTTCCCCCTCCTCCCCCTCTCTTCTCCTACCCATCCACCACCGGGCTCCTCAACACCCCAATCCCCTCGATCTCCACCTCCACCACGTCCCCGTCCTTCAGAAACACCGGCGGCGTCCTTCCAAACCCCACCCCGCTGGGCGTCCCCGTCAGGATCAGCGTCCCCGCCAGCAGCGTCGTCCCCCGGCTCAGCTCCGCGATCAGCCCCGCCACCGGGAAGACCATGTCGCCCGTGCTGCCGTTCTGCATCGTTTCGCCGTTCAGCCGGCAGCGCACGCCCAGCGCTTGCACGTCCCCGATCTCCGACGGCGCGACAACCTGCGGCCCCACCGGGCAGAACGTATCAAAGCTCTTCCCCCGGCAGAACTGCCCCCCCGCCCCCTGCTTCTGCCACCACCGCGCCGACACGTCATTCCCACAGCAGTAACCCAGAACGTGCGCCATCACGTCCGCCTCGGCAACGTCCTTCGCGTCCGTTCTGAGGATCACGCCCAGTTCCGCCTCGTAATCCACCTGCGCCCCGCCCGTCGCCTCATCACGGCACAGGCCCGGGATCACGATCGCCTCGCCATCCAGACACACCGACGCCGGGTTCTTCGTGAAGTACATCGGCCGCTCCGCCGCCGCCCCGCCCATCTCCTTCGCATGCTCCGCGTAGTTCCGCCCGATCCCGATGACGTGCCGAATCACAAGCGGCGCCTCGCCCGCCCGCTCAACCGCCACACCCTGCTCAGTCCGAATCAGCTTCATCCCAATCTCCTCCCCCGCCTCTTGGAGGGTGGGGCTTCCAGCCCCACCAGGCGCCACCTCAAACCGGATCAACCCGCGCACACCCGGGCACTACCCCCGCCGCCGCCCCCCGGCGCAGCAGCTCCCGGATCGCCGCCACCCCCGCGTCCCCCATATCCATCGTCAGCCCGCTGACGTACATGCTCAGGTACCTGTCCACCAGCGCCCGGTCGTTCCACTCCGTCCGCTCCCCCGCGTTGAGAAGCAGGAACCGGTGCGACTCGTCCGCGTGCTCCACCGCGTGCCGGATCGACGCCGACAGCATCGCCGCGACCTCGTGAACCGTCCCGTCCCCGTACCGCTCGTCCAGGTCCCGCCGGATCACATTCAGCCCCAACGGCAGCGGCATCCCGGTCTCTTCCCGCCACCACACCCCGACATCCGCCACCGCCCGCAGACCCTGATCCTCAAACGTCAGCTGCGCCTCATGGATCAGCAGCCCGGCGTCCACTTCGCCCCGAGCTGCGGCCCCCGGGATCTCCGAGAACAGCATCTCAACATGCTCGAACGCGCCGAGCATCAGCGTCAGCGTCAGGAACGCGCTCGTCCGCACACCCGGCACCGCCACGCGTTTCCCGCGCAGCGCCTCGACCGTGCGCACCTCCGAGTCCCCCCGCACAACCACCTTCGGCCCGTACCCCTCCCCGAACGACCCCCCCGAGCGCGTGATCGCGTACCGATCCGCGATAAACGGATACGCCGCGCACGAGATCGCCGTGATGTCATACGCATGCCTCCCTCTCCCCTCTCGGGAGAGGGCCGGGGCGCCGGGTTCCTTCATATCCTCCCCCGCCCCGGCGGGGGAGGTGTCGGCGCAGCCGACGGAGGGGGTGTCTTGTTCCCCCACCACCAGCCTGTTCAACTCCTCAACATCCCGCCCGACCGTCTCGAACCGGAACCGCCCCGTCTCGATCGCCGGACGCCCCAGCGGCCCCTCGACCGCAACCCCATCAGGCCCCCGCATCCCCGTCAGCGGCCACCACATCACCAGATCATCCGAATCCGGCGAGTGCGCCAGCGACAACGTGATCAGTTCGGTCTTCATCGCCCGATCCTAGCGCAACACCATCCTCCCCCGCGTGCGGGGGAGGTGTCGAGCGCAGCGAGACGGAGGGGGTCCGTCGACCGCCCGCACTCACGACGCTGACATCGCCTCTTTCCGCCACGCCGCCCCGCACTCCGGGCAGACGACGCAGCCGTCTTCCGACGCAGCGATGTCCATCATCCCGTACTCGCACGCGACACAGACCTCCTCGTGCAGCCTCGCTCTCCGAAGTACACGCACGCGCCGGCCAGGCCAGGCAAAGTACACAATCCCCACCGCGTAAACCGAACCCCAGGCGAATATGACCAACTGAAGAATCAGCAGCACAGACATCAACGTGTCCCAACGACTGTTCGGCGTCCCGATCGCCCCCCCGGCCCTGGCCCACCTGAAACCAACAACCGCCAAAGGCAGGAGCAAGACCGCCGCGCCCGAACTCCACATCACGAACCTGAAGTACCACCGCTCAAGAACATTCAGCTTCCAGGACCGGCGTCCCCTCGGATACTGAACAAAATGCTCTCGCCCTCGATCATCGAAGACGTGCCTACGCCCGAACCAGAAGAGCGGATTGATGTGCCTGCGGAGTCCCATGGCGACGCGCTCAGGATAGCGAACCCAACCGCCACGCCGCCCCGCACTCCGGGCACACGCACACCCCCGCGCTGTCCACCGGCGCCCCCTCCAGGTCGTACGCGCACCGCAAGCACATCTGCGTCGCCAGCATCGCCCGCACCGACGCCCGGTCGTCCAGGTGTTGATGCACAACCCCGAGCGGTACAAGCAGCATCACGCTCCCCCCGGCGACAAAGAAACAGATCGCCGCAACCAACCCCTCCCCGCCGAACACCCAGGCGAACACTAGGAAGCCTACAGACCCGCCCACGAACAACGCGAGGAGCGCATACACCGGATACCTCACCGTTCGCGTTACGAGTCGTCGCCGTACCCGATCAAAGTCGTGCCGCCGGTCCCACCCCCGCATCGCCGCCCGCCGCCGGCTCCCGCGCAGCGGGCGCACCCGCACGCCCCGCTCATCCCGCACCGTGTTGAGCACGAGCCGATCAAGAAGCGTCTGGCGGGGATGGGGCGGGTACGCGCTCACGCCCCCTCCGATTCGCCCTCGCCCGCGCGCAGTTTCCACGCCGCCCCGCACTCCGTGCAGACGACACACCCATCCGGCTCTGACGCGCTCCCAAACGGGTAGACACAACACGGGCACATCCCACTCTCGAGCGCAATCACCTTCGCGCGCCGAAGTCCGTCGTGCCCTCTGCCCCAGTTGCAGAGACAGAAGCTCACCATAGTCACGCCGAACGCGATCCAGATCCCCACCGATGTCGATAGATTGATCGCAACGCCTATAGCCATCACGCAAATGAAGATGACGAAATGAACAGCGACCATGCCGGCATACGCCAGACTGACCCGGTCCAGCAACCGAGTCTCCGCCACACCCCGCATGTCCTCAATCACCGCCTCACGCCGCGCATCCGATTCCGCTGAGGGCGTGAGATCATCCACCCACATGACCGCCCGCCGACATCCGCGGTCGTCGGTGATCGACCCCATCAGAACATCCCCAACTGATCCTTCAACAAAACCTGGTCCGTCCGCGGGTGCTCCACATCAACCCGGTAGTCCCCGCTGTAGCAGGCCGTGCAGTACGACGCCTTGTCGTGCTTCATCACCCCCAGCAGCCCCTCCAGGCTCAGGAAGTGCAGCGAGTCCACGCCCAGGTAATCTCGTATCTGGTCCACCTCACGCCCGTGGGCGATCAACTGTTCCCGCGTCGCGAAGTCCACGCCGAAATAGCACGGATGCCGGATCGGCGGGCAGCTGATCCGCAGATGGATCTCCTCGGCCCCCGCGTCGCGGATCTGCTTCATCTTCTCCCGCGTCGTCGTCCCCCGCACGATCGAGTCGTCCACCACGATCAGCTTCCGGCCCCTGACGATCTCGCCCACGACATTGAGCTTCAGCCGCACCGCGCTGCGCCGCTCGGCCTGCGTCGGCTTGATGAACGTCCGCCCGACGTACCGATTCGGCACGATCCCCTCGCGGTACGGGATCCCGCTCGCGTGCGCGTACCCGTTGGCCGCGCTCCGCCCCGAGTCGGGCATCGGCATCACATAGTCCGCCTCGACGGGCGCCTCGCGGGCCAGCGCCTCGCCCATCGCCTCGCGGGCCGCCAGCACGTTCTGCCCGAAGACATCGCTCGCCGGGTTCGCGAAGTAGACATGCTCAAACACGCACATCGCCGCGCGTTCGGCCGGCGCCGCGAACCTGCGGCTCTCCACCCCCGCGTCCGACAGCGTCACGATCTCCCCCGGCTCCACCTCACGCACGAACCGGGCCTCGATCACGTCCAGCGCCACCGTCTCGCTCGCCACCACCGCCCGCCCGTCCGCCAGCTCCCCGATCACCAGCGGCCGAAACCCCCACGGGTCCCGCGCCGCCTCGATCCGGTCCGGGAACAGGAACACGGCGCTGAACGCCCCCTGCAGCCGGCGCAGCGTCGAGGCCAGCGGGTCCGCGCTCGCCCGCTGCTCCGGCGCCGCCAGCAGGTGGATCATCACCTCGGTATCGCTCGACGTGTGAAACAGATGCCCGGCCTCGCCGAACATCGCCCGCAGCGCCTCCGCGTTCACCAGGTTCCCGTTGTGCGCCACCGCGACCTCGCCCTCCACGTACCGCTCGATCAGCGGCTGCGCGTTGCACGACTCGCTCCCCCCCGTCGTCGAGTACCGGTTGTGCCCGATCGCCCCGCCCGGGCCGCCCTCGATCGGGCCGCTGGCCTTGAGGTCTTCGAGCACCCGGGCCGTGTACACCTCCGGCACCAGCCCCATCCCGACGTGCCCGTGGATCCGCGACCCATCGCTCACGGCGATCCCCGTGGACTCCTGCCCCCGGTGCTGCTGCGCGTACAACGCCATGTACGCGTGATCCACCGAGTCCGGGCTCCCCCAGACCCCGAACACGGCGCACTTCTCCTTGCCCTTGTCCGCCCCCCCATCGAGCGTTCTCATGGGGCGCAGCGTCCTCAGCACGTCCAGCGGAATCCGGCGGGGCGGTCTCTGATCGGGCACGGCAAGCTCTCTCGATCGGTGAAAATGGTGCAGCGGCGCGGAAGTGTAGCGACCCCATCATCCTCCCCCGCCCCGGCGGGGGAGGTGTCCGCGCAGCCGACGCAGGGGGTCTTCTGATCCTCCCCCGCCCCGGCGGGGGAGGTGTCCGCGCAGCGGACGGAGGGGGTCTTCCTCCCATCCTCCGTGGCGCCGGTTTCCAACCGCCCCCTCCGTCATCTCCCTCCCTCTCCCCGCCGGGGAGAGGGCCGGGGCGCCCGGCTCCGTCATCTCCTCTCCCTCCTCCCCGACCTCACGACCTCACAACCTGCCGACCTCCCGACTCCCCGCCCCCTTGACCCTCTCCCCCACCCCCCCTTCAATCCCCCCTTGGGCATCGAAATGCCCGGACCGATCGCAGACCGAAGCCTCGGCCCCCTGCCCGGTCGCTGACACACCCAGCACCCCGCCCTCCCATCTCAGATGTGCGGACGGGGACGGAAGAAGAAAGGTTCCCGCCCCATGGCCAACTACACCGGTCCCAAGGTCCGTCTCTCCAGGCGCGTCGGCGTCCCCATCGCCGACATCCCAAAGCACACCTCCAAGCGCCAGCTCAACGCCCCGGGCATGCACGGCTACCGCGGCCGCCGCCTCCGCGACTACGGCATCCGCCTCCAAGAAAAACAAAAGCTCCGCTACCACTACAACGTCATGGAGAAGCAGTTCAAGCGCACCATCGACCAGGCCAAACGCGGCCAGGGCAACACCGGCGAGCTCATGCTCCAGTACCTCGAGCGCCGCCTCGACAACTGCATCCGCCGCATGGGCGTCGCCCGCACCATCTGGGGCGCCCGCCAGATGGTCGCCCACGGGCACGTCCTCATCAACGGCCAGAAGGTTGACCGCCCCTCCTACCGCGTCTCCATCGGTGACACCATCACCCTCAAGCCCAAGATCCACAAGCTCGCCCAGGAGTCCATGGAGACCATGGGCGGGCACGAGATCGGCGGCTGGATCGACTTCAACCCCTCCGAGCTCACCGCCAAGATCGTCTCACTCCCCACCGCCGACCAGGTCCCCTTCGACGTCAACACCAACCTCATCATCGAGTACTACGGCTAAGCCGAGCCCTCGGTGATCGCGGCGCCCCGCGTCGCGTCACAAACGCGCGGATCCTCGGTTCGCCCCGAGGGTTCGCTTTTGTTCCCACACACCCCGGGCCACGGGAGCCGGCATGCTCAAGTTCCTCCGGAAGTACAACCTCATCATCATGGTCATCGGCGGCTCCCTGCTGATGGTCGTCTTCCTCCTCCAGCCCATCCTCACAAGGCTCTCACCGGACCCGGGCAAGCGCAAGGCCGCCACCATCGGTGACACCGTCATCACCCGGCGCGACCTCGCCGCCGCCGCCAACGACGTCCACCTCCTCGAACGCTTCCTCCCCTTCATCACCTACAGCATGCGTCTCGAAAACGACTCCGACCACTACTACCTCCTGCTCCACGAGGCCCAGGAGTCCGGCCTGGTCGGCGAGGCCGGCGACGGACGCGACTGGATCCCCGAGCTCTCCGCCGAGGCCGCCCGAATCCAGACCGCCCGCGCCTACATGCAGCAGGGCATCCCCGCCCAGTACATCGATCAGCTCCTCAACCAGCCCGCCGCCATCCAGCAGATCGCCCAGCTCGCCATCGAGATGCAGCCCGATCTCAACCAGAACCGCATCAACATCGCCGCCGGAATCGGTCAGCCCGCACAGCGCATGGACCAGGCCCTGGCCAACGCCCGCGGCATCGCCCGCCTCCGCGCCCGCTACGACAACGCCATCCGCCTCTCAGACCGCCAGGCCATCGCCGAAGCCAGCAAGGACATGAACTCCGCCGTCGCCGACACCATCACCCTCGCCGCCAGCCTCTTTGCCGACGACATCCCCGAGCCCACCGAGGCCCAGCTCCAGGCCCACTTCGACCAGTTCGCCGCCGAGATCCCCGGCTCGGGCGAACTCGGCTTCGGCTACCGCCAGCCCCCGTCGATCAAGCTCGCCTGGCTCACCCTCGATCCCGCGCCCATCGCCGCCGCCATCAAGCTCGACCCCGTCGAGGTCCGCAAGCGCTACGCCCAGGACCGCGCCCGCCACCCGGGCGAGTTCGCCGACGAGCGCCTCGCCATCGAGACCGAGATGCGCCGCGAGCAGGTCGAGAGCCTGATGGTCGAGGCCGACCAGATCATCCGCCGCGAGGTCCTCGCCGCCACGCGCCGCCTCCCCGAGGACGACGCCGGCTACCGCGTCCTCCCCGCCGACTGGGACCAGACCCGCCCCCGCCTCGCGGATGTCGCCGCCGCCATCGTCAACCAGATCCGCGAGTCCCGCGGCATCACCATCCCCTACCCCGAGGTCCAGCTCCGCAACGCCGACTGGCTCACCTCCGCCGACATCGGCCAGATCACCACCATCGGACGCGCCGGTCTCCGCATCGGCGCCCAGACCGCCGCCGTCTACGACCTGCCCGACATCGTCCGCGAGAGCCAGACGGGCATCGCCTCACCCCTCAAGGCCCAGGTCGGCGTCCCCCTCGTCGAGACCCCCGCCGAGGACGCCGCCGGGCGCCGTTACTACTTCACCATCCTCGCCGCACGCCCCGAATCGCCCCCGGACTCGCTCGACGACGTCCGCGAGCAGGTCATCGCCGACGTCAAGGACAAGCTCGCCTACGAGCGCCTCATCAGCGAGAAGGACCGCCTCGTCGAGCTCGCACAGACCGACGGCCTTCAGGCCATCGAAGCCCTCTTCGCCACCAACACGGGCGAGCCCGAACTCGACGACGAGGGCAATCCAATCGAGCGGCAGAACTTCGGCCCCAAGGTCGATGACATGGTCCAGATCCGACGCACCAGCGCCCGCTCGCTCGTCCGCCCCCGCCTGCTCGACAGCCGCCTGCAAGCCGCCCAGGTCGGCGAGGTCATCATCGAAGCCGCCGCCGAGCGCCTCGACCCGACCGCCCCCATCGGATCCAGCCCGCAGGCCGAGTCCATCGTCGCCGCAGAGTCCCCCAGCCAGCGCGTCCTGGTCATCGCCCGCCTCAAGGCCTTCCGCCCCATGACCATCGAGGACTACCGCCCCCGCGCCGGCGGCCTCGCCCGCCAGATCGCAAACAACCTGCTCGTCTCCGCGATCCAGGAGGGCGACATCGACCCGTTCAGCTACGACGCCCTGCGCCGCCGCCTGAACTACGTCAAGGTCCGGTCAGACGACGACTTTGCATCATCCGACACCGACGATCAGCCCGCCGACGAATCCGCCGAAGGCTGATCACACCCGGACCCGCGTCCATCCGCCGAAGAAGAACCGCGCGCTGAAGATCACCCCGCGCAGGATCAGCTCCCCGCACAGCCCGATCCACAGCCCGCTCAGGCCCCAGTCCAGCGGCGACGGGTTCTCGATGAAGGTCCCGTCGGGCAGCGGGATGTCCACCCCGCTCAGCACGTACGCCATCGGCAGCCGGATCACGTACGTCGAGACCCACGTCAGCATCATCACGACCCTCACGTCCCCCGCCCCGCGCATCGCCGAGCGGAACACGATCGCCAGCGCGAACGGGACCTGCACCACCCCGCAGATCACCAGCAGCGCGGGCGTGTTGTCCAGGTGCTCGGGCTGATCCGACAGCAGCGCCGTGATCTCGTGCGGCAGCGCGACGAACAGTCCCCCGATCAGCCCCATCACTGCAGCCGCCAGCCCCGCGCAGCGAAGCACCGCGGCCCGCGCCATCGACTCGCTCCCCGCCCCGATGTACTGCCCCGCCAGCGTCGCCGCCGCCATCCCCATCGCAAAGCCCGGCAGGAAGCTGAACGCCTCGATCCGCACCCCGATGATGTGCGCCCCCAGCAGCCCGTTGCCCCCGCCCTCGACCGCGGACCTGGCCCCCAGCCACCCCACCATCACGATGACCATGAAGTTACCAATCCACATCCCGAACGTCTCGAAAAAGTTGGGCAAGCCCAGCCTCAGCAGGCGCCGCACCGTGTGCCAGTGCGGCCTGAGCCACCGGCGCTTGAGCGTGATCCCCCACCGCCCACGCAGCGCCATCCACAGCATGATCCCGCCGCCCGTCACGTCCCCGATCACCGTCCCCAGCGCGATCCCCGTCACGCCCAGGTCGAACCCGAACGGGTTCTCAAACACCATCTCCCGCACGCCGCCCTCACCCACCCGTGTGATGTCGTACCCAGACAGCGCATAGCTCACGATGATGTTCACGATGTTCCGCACGACCATCGCGATCAGCGGGCTCTTCGAGTCCCCCGCCCCCCGCGCGCACGCGATCATCACGAACAGCATCGCCGCCCCCGGCGCCCCCAGCGCGATCACCGTCATGTACCGATCGAACGCCTCGCCCGCCCCCTCGCTCATGCTCAGCAGCATCGCCACCGGCGCCGCGACCACCGTCACCAGCGCCCCCACGATCGCCCCCGCGAGCACCGCCAGCGTCACCGCCTGCCCCAGCACCGCGTTGGCCACCCCCAGGCGCCCACGCCCCACGCTGCGCGCAATCAGCGCCGTCGCCCCCACCCCCAGCGCCATCACCACCAGCCCGATGAACCACATGATGTAGCTCGCCCCGCCGATCGCGTCCGTCTCGTCAACGCCCAGCCCGGCCGCCAGCTTCGTGTCCGTCAGCCCCACCAGCGAGTTGAGAAAGCTCTCCAGCGTCACCGGCCAGCTCAAGACCCACACCGCCTGCCACATCGTCAGGCCCGCGAGACGCCCGCTCCGCAGCTTCCCGTCGCTCGTCAGCCCGCCCGCTCGCCGATGGGCGCCCTCGACCGCCCCACGCACCGCCGGCCCCTCGGTCAGCTCGACCGACTCGCACGCCAGGCGATCGATCGAGCACTCCCCCGCCTTCTCGTCGCGCTCGTCGCCCATCGGTCCAGCCCTCCGTGACCCAGCCGCGATCGTAGGCGACCCCCACCACCCCTCCGTCCGGGTGGGCCGATGGGCGTCCAGGCGCCGAACTTCTGTTTGCCACAATCACAGTTTCGGGTATCCTGATCCCTCGCAATCTCCGCCAACACACACGCTCAGCTCGGGGGGTCGGAATCATGTCAGGCGCTCAGGACAAAACCTGTGTTATCTGCGGCCAGGACTGCGCGGGCCTCCCACGCATCAAGAACGACAAGGGCCAGTACGCCCACAAGGCCTGCGTCGCCAAGAAGCAGTCCCCCGAGCCCCACCCCGAACCCGACCTTGAAGCAGACCCCTACGCCCTCGACGGCGACGCGGGCCTCGCGATGGACGACCTGCTCGGCGACCTCGACCCAACCGAGGACGCCCCGGGCATCCGCGCCGCCTGCCCCTCCTGCGGCAGCGCCCTCACCGAAGGCGCCGTCGTCTGCATGGGCTGCGGGCACAACACCCAGACGGGCAAGACGCTCACGTCCAAGGTCATCACGCCCAAGGACCCGGGCGCCGCCACCGCCGTCGCCGCCCAGGCCGGCGGCATCGCCGCGGTCCCCGTCCTCTGGATCATCGGCGGAGTCATCGGCGGCGCCGTCGGCGCGACCATCTGGGCCGCCATCTCCTACTTCACCAACTTCGAGATCGGCTTCATCGCCGTGCTCGTCGGCTTCCTCACGGGCGTGGGCGTGCACGTCGCCTCCATGGGGCGCGGCGCCGGTTTCTTCGCGGGCGTCGTCGCCGCCGCCATCGCCGTCGCCTCCATCGGCGCGGGCAAGTACGCCTCCGTCCATTTCGCCGTGCAGGACCTCCTCGCCGAGTCCACATCCATGAGCATGGCCACCGAAGACATCGAAGACGAGTGGCTCTTCACAACGTTCGCCGACGAGGACGCCCAGCGCCGCCTCGATGAGGGCGAGACCATCGACTGGCCCAACCCCGAGATGATCGCCCGCGTCGCGCAGTGGCCCGACGATTACCCCGAGAATGTCCGCGTCCAGACACTCGCCGCGCTCGACGCCATGTCCGACGACCAGCTCGAGCGGTACCGCCAACGACTCGCCGCGGAGTACACGAAGGAATGGGACGAGCCCGTCAGGCCCGACGAGATCGACGAGGACTGGCTGATCGATGAACTCGCGATGGACACGGCCCAACGTCTGGCCGCCGAGGGCGAGCCGCTCGATTGGCCCGACACCTCGCTCGCCATCAGCGCCGCCCTCTGGCCCGATGACTACCCGCAGGGCATCCGCGACGCCGCCCAGTCCCGCTTCGACGCCATGTCCACGTCCGAGCTCGACACGGTCCGCGCAGACATCGCCTACGAACGCAAGCAAGCGATGGAGGAGTTCACGACCTTGATGTCTAGCTCGATTACCGAGGCCGGCTTCCGCGGCAGCTTCAACCTCTTCGACATCCTCTGGATCTTCCTCGCCATCGGCGCCGCCTTCAGCGTCGCCTCCGGCGAGGGCTTCAACCTCACCGGCGACTGACCCATGCGCCACTGACCCGTCTTCGGGTCAGTGCAAACCTCACGCCAGCAACGCGTCCAGCAGCTCCGGCACGCCCTTGCTCTGCGTCGCGATCGTCTCCACGATCGCCCGCCTGCCCGCGATGTCGCGCAGGTCGCGCACCAGCTCGTTCTCTCCAGGATTGTCCGCCTTGTTGCACACGAACAGGTCCGCGATCTCCAGGATCCCCGCCTTGTCCATCTGCACCGCGTCGCCCATCCCCGGCGTCAGCACCACCGCCGTCGTATCCACATGATCGCGGATCTTGGTCTCGTTCTGCCCCGCGCCAACCGTCTCGACGAACACCGTCTCGAACGGTGGGGCAGGCGTCCCGCCTGTCTCTCCAGCCCCCGCCCCGCCGATGAGCCCGATGATCTCACCCAGCGACGCGTAATCCTCGCCGCGGATCGCCAGCGACCGGTAGAACACCTTCTCGCCCAGGCTGTTGAAGTCCACTCGCAGGCGATCCCCCAGCAGCGCCCCGCCCGTGATCGGGCTCATCGGGTCGAACGCCACCACGGCGCACCGCCCCAGCCCCAGCGACGCGTCCGCCTCGCTCCGGCGCGTGTACTCACCCACGAGCTGCGCCACCAGCGTGCTCTTGCCCGCCCCCGGCGAGCCCGTGATCCCGATCACCCGCGTGGGCTTGCGCAGCACCGTGTCCGGGCGCGCCCCCTTGCCCTCGTGCACGCGCGAGATGTCCCGCGCCAGCTGCGCCGTCGCGTTGCTCCCGGGAACCTTGACCTCGTGCGCCCTGGTCGCGCTCCGCACCGCCTCGACCACGTCCAACAGCCCCGTGCCCGTCGTAAAGCACCGGCTCACCCCCGCCGCGAGCAGCTTCGGGATGTCCTCCTGCGGCAGGATACCACCCATCTGCACCGGGATGTCCGGACGACCCATCTTCCCGAGCTGCTCGATCAGCCGCGGCCCCAGCGACAGGTGCGAGTTGCTCATCATGCTCGCCGCGACAACGTCCACGTCCTCGTCCCGCGCGGAAACCGCCAGGCTCTTGGGCGTCTGCCACAGCCCCGAGTAGATCACGTGCACGCCCGAGTCGCGCAGCGCCCGGGCGATCACCTTCACCCCCCGGTCGTGCCCGTCGAGCCCCATCTTGCCCAGCAGCACACGCGGGCGGTGGTCCAGGTCGCCGACCCGGTCCTTCTTCTCGAACTCACTCGTCGCCGTGCCGAGGGTGGTCGCCATGGGGCCTCACGCAATCGCCCCCCACAGAGGGGCTCTGGGGTGTCGCCCCAAGTCTAGGGGCCGCCCCGCCCCCGCCCTGTCCCGCCCAGTCCCGCCCAGTCCCGCCTCATTCCTCGACGCGCTTCCCCCGAAAAACGCCGTTGGGCTGGCGGAACGTCAACGCCGCGGCGTCCCCCGCCGTGTCCCGATCGAACTCCACCCGGTACCCGCTCATCCCCTCGATCGCAAACGCGTCGGGCCCCGTCGGGACCAGCACGTGCACCGGCTGGCCCGGGATCGTCACCTCCAGCCGCCCCCCCCGAACCGAGACCGTCGCCTTCTGCACGCCCATGATGTTGTACACCCCCGCGCACGCCGCCAGCGCCCCCGCCTCGGGCTCGTACACATCGCGTCGCAAGAACACCACCGCATCCACGCTCGGCTCCGCTTTCCAGCGCAGCCCCTCCACCGACCCGTCCATCCCCGTCACGAACTGCGCCAGCTGGTTCCGCAGCACCCGGTCGTCCGAGTCCCCGAACCGGAACACGTCGTAGTGCCAGTGCTCCAACGCCGCCTCCATCGCGTTCACGTGCGCAACCAGCCCCCCCTCCACCAGCTCCACCTGAATCACCCCGTACCCCGGGTGCTCGTACCGCCCCGCAAAAGCCCCCAGCCCGCGCGACGCCGGCGCATCGGGAACCCGCGCCTCGCCCATCGATGTCTCCGAGGCCGCGGCCGTCATCTTCATCTGCTCGATCTGCGCCAGCGCCTGCGCGCTCCAGTCCTGCGCCTCAAGCCCCATCAGCCGGTCCAGCGCGTGCTGCGCCGCAACCCCCGCCAGCCCCGTACTCGCGTTGGTCAGCACCACGATCCCCAGCCGCTCCCCCGGGACCAGCGTCACCGTCGTGCTGAACCCGTCGATCCCCCCCCCATGATGCACCCGCCGATGCCCCCGGTAGATGTCCACCACCCAGCCAAGCCCGTATCCCAGCGGCGTCACGATCCCCCCCTCGCCCCCCCCGGACATCAGCATCTGCGGGCTGTGCATCCGCACGACCTGCCCCGCGTTCACAATGCTGTTCCCGTTGAAGGCGCCCCCGTTGAGCTGCGCGATCATCCACGCCCCCATCTCATTCACCGATGCGTTGATCGACCCCGCCGGCCCCACCGCCGTGATCCGCCGGTAGTCCACCAGCCGCAGGTCCCCGTCAAAGTCCACGTACGCCTTCGCGTGGTTCGAATCCGCAACCAGCTCCGGGATGCCCGTGTTCGCCCGGTCCATCCCCAGCGGCGTGAAGATCCGCTCCTCGATGTTCCTTTCCCAGCTCTTGCCCGTCACCCGCTCCACAACCATCCCCGCGGCCATGTACATCAGGTTGTTGTACTGCCACGCCGAACGGATCGGCGCCGTCGCCTCGTGGTGCCGCATCATCGCCAGCAACGCATCGCGCGACGCCTCCGGGTTCCCGTACCACGCCAGGTCATGCCGCGGCAAACCCGACCGGTGCGTCACCAGATCGCGCACCGTCATCGCCCCCGCCCGCGCCGGCTCCTTGAGCCCGAACTCCGGCAGGTGCTCCTGCACCCGGTCGTCCCACCCGATCGCGCCCTCATCAACCAGCTGCGCCAGCAGCATCGTCGTGAACGCCTTCGTGCACGACCCGATCCCAAACAACGTGTCTTCGTCCGCCTCCAGCCCCGCCTCGCGGTCCCGCACCCCGAACCCACGACTGAAGACGATCTCATCTCCCCGCACAATGCACACCGCCGCGCCCGGCACATCCCACGCCTCCCGTGCCCCCTCGAACCAGCCACCAAACGCCTCGAGCTCCCCCGCCAGCGCCTCGCCCCGCAGCCCCGTCGGCTCCACGAACCACGTCGCCTTCAGCAGCCCCTGCGTGAACGCCCCGCCCATCCGCAAACCGTCCTCCCGAACCTCGCCCTTGAACGTCGGGTCGCCGGGAATCCCGGGCAGCACGAACCCGATCGAGCGACCCACGAGCGACACGTCCGTCAGCTCCCGCCCGATCAGCCCCTGCACCACGATCGACATCGTCGCGCCCCAACCCTCGTCCTCACGCGTAAACGTCACCTCGATGGGCAGCGACGTCCCGGGCAGCGTGATCTCCCCCTCCCACACCCCCGCGATGTCCACCTCCTGCGCCGCCGCGACAGGCGACACCAGCGAGACCACCAGAGCGAAAGCCGCCACGACCCATCCAGCGCGCATCAGCATCGAAGACCCTCCCGCACGCCCAGCAAATCGAGGCGTGGTGTACAGTCTTACCGAATCGGACGCTCCCCGTTTCAGAACGGGCGCCCAACCGCCATCTTTGTGCCGAGGCCCTGCCCGTGCGGACCATCCTGCTCATCGCCTGCGTCTACGCCGTGCTCAGCATCGTCACGTTCGCCGCCTTCGCGAGCGACAAACGTGCCGCCAAACGCGGGCGCCGGCGCACCCCCGAGCGCACCCTCCACGCCCTCGAACTCGCCTGCGGCTGGCCCGGAGCGGTCCTCGCCATGCGCCTGCTCCGCCACAAGTCCAGCAAACGCCCCTACCGCACGGCACTCTGGATCATCATCGCGATCCACTTCAGCGCCTGGGGCGCCCTGACCTGGATCTGGATCAACTAAGACCCGGACCGATCACGCCAGGCGCCGCCCGTCCGCGTTCAGCCGAACCGCCCGCGCCGGCGCCGGCCCCGTCGTATCGTGAATCGCGATCGTCGCGCTCTGCGACAGACGCAGTGCCATCGTCTCGCGCCCCGTCAGCGTGTCGATCAGCCAACGCGCCGCGTTCCGCCCAAGGCTCGCCCCGTCCTGGCACACCGCCGTGTACACCGGGTGGGTGATGAACCGCGTCTGCCCGTCGTCCACACCCGCGATCGACAGCTCCCCGGGCGCCCGGATCCCCAGCGCCAAACACCGCTGCAGCGCCCCAAGCGTCGAGAGCGGGTCAGTCAGAAACACCGCCGTCGGCGGGTCCTCCATCTGTAGCAGCCGGTCGATCGCCCGCGCCCCCACCCGCGGGCTGCCCAGCTCCGAGGCCTGCACCACCAGATCCGGGCCCAACACCAGCCCGTGGCGCGCGTGCGCCTCAACGTACGCCTCGTGCCGCTCGCGCATGTCGTGGTCCACCACCCCATGAATACTCAGCCCGATCCGCCGGTGTCCCTGCGCGATAAAGTGATCCATCAGCATCCCGACATGCCCCCGCATGTCCGTGCACGCGAAGTTCATCCCCGGATCCTCCGACCGGTTCCCCAGCATCACGCTCGGGATCCCCTCCCTGGCGATCTGCACCGCCGTCACCGGCGTGGGCTGGATCGATCGCACGATCACCCCCGGCACGTTCCGGTACCGCAGGAACTGGCGAAACGACTCGCCCGAGCCCTTCCGCTGCGATGCGCTCAGCAGCGTCAGGTCCCACCCCCGCGCCTCGGTCGCCTCGCGGATCCCGCTGAGCACCTCCGAGTCGAACCCACCCCATTGTGTCCGGATCTGCTCCCCGCCGTACAGCAGCCCGATCACCCGCCGCTGCCGCTCGGCGATGTGCCGCTCGTACCCCATCTCGTCCGCAACGCGCTGCACCCGCAGCCGCGTCTCGTCGCTCACCCCATCAAGCCCGTTGAGCGCGCGCGACACCGTCGCGATCGACAGCTCAAGCTGGTTCGCGATCTCACGGATCGACGCCTGTTCTTTGCCGCGTGCCACGTCCAAAGGCCCCGTCCCCGCGCCGCAAAACCTCGTTCGCGTCGAGCGGGACGCCCCGCAGCGCGTCATCCGCGCGGTTGCGGACGATAGGCCACAAACACCACCCGGGAACGCCCCCGCCAAGATCGAGCGTGCTGCTACAACGCCTTCCGCGGCGGCAACGCCACGTTCGCCAGCAGCGTCCCCGTCACCAACGCCGCGGCCACCAGGATCATCTCCACCGCCAGCGCCACGCCCCCCAGCGCGTCGTGCCCTGAGAACGCCGTCATGCTCCGGAACCCGATCGCCCCGGGCACCAGCATCAGGATCCCCGGCGCCGACGCCACCACCGCGGGGCGGTTGAGCACCCGCGCGTAACCGTTACTCACCAGACTCAGCAGCAGCGCCCCCACGAAAACGCCCAGCTGCGCTCCCAGGAGCGAGCTTCCCAGCCGCGCGCCCACGAACGCCACGACCACCGCCAGCACGATGACCCACAGATCCTGCCACAACGCCCGGAACAGAATGACAAACGCCGCCGGCGTCAACGCCAGCGCCAGCCATGTCGTCCACGCGGCCAGCCCCCCGGACCCATCGCTCTCCGCCAGCCCGTGCCCGAGCCCGATCAACTCGCCCACGCGCTGCCCCATCGCCACCCCGAACCCGATCATCACCAGGATCGTCATCGCCCCCACCAGCCGCGTCGTCCCCGCGACCCAGTTGCGCGTCGACAGCTCCGTCACCGCCATCGTCAGCGTCAGCCCGGGCAGCAGGAAGATCACCCCCGCCAGCGCCGCCGTCTGCGAGCTCACGCCCGCGAACGCGGCGCCCAGCAGCATCCCCAGCAGCGCCGCGACCAGGCCCGCCGAGAACTCGAGCACCCGCGCGTACTCACGCCGCCGCCGCGCCAGATCGCACAGCACGCCCACGAGCAGCCCGATCGCCCCCGCCGCCAGCACGTCGCCCAGCCCGCCCCCGATCAGCCGCGCCGCCGACCCCGACACCACCGCGAAGCACACGATCGGCACGATCCCCGGGTACCGGTCCGACTTCTGGTTGATCTCACGGATCCGATCGATGCCCTCGCGCACCGTGCAACGCTCGTCCCACACATCGTTGAGCACCCGGTCGAGCCCCACGAGCCGTTCCAGGTTCACGTCGCTCGACTTCACATCGATCAGCGTCGTCTGCGGCCCGTGCTCATCCTCGTACGTCGCGAACACCGCCGTGGGCATCGCGAAAAACCGCGCCCGCACCCCCAGCCGCTCGGCCAGCGCCGACACCGCGTCCTCGAGCCGGTGCGCGGGCGTCCCGTGCGCCGCCAGCGAGCTGGCCAGCTCGGTCAGCAGCGTCGCCTCGTCCGAGCCGCGCAGCCGCTGCTCCGGGTTCTCCACGTTGGCAAAGCGCGCGTCCATCGAGGCCAAGCCTAGGGCGCCCCACCCTCAGCCCTCGCGCGTCTCCCGGCTCCACCGCAGCCCCAAAGAGATGATCCGCTCAAGCAAACGCCCGTACTCCAGCCCCGCCGCCTGAGCCGCGATCGCCACCTCATCGTCCCGCGACAGCTGCGGGTTCGGGTTCGACTCGATCAGGAAGGCCCGCCCGTCCTCGCCCAGCCGCAGGTCCAGCCGGGCGTAGCCCGTCTGCCCCAGCGCCCGGTACGCCCGCTTGCACTGCGACACCACGCGCCGCTCAACATCCGGCTCCAGCCCCGCCTCCCGGATATCAAGCCCCGTCGCCTTCTGGTAGCTCGGGCTCCACTTCACCCGCTCCGTCGCGATCCTCGCCGCCCCGGGAGTCAGGTTCGAGAACGACAGCTCCAGCACGGGCAACACCTGCAGCCGCCGGTTGCCCACGATCGTGACGTACAGCTCCCGCCCCTCGATGTAGCTCTCGGCGATCGCGTCCGTGCCAACGCTCTCGTGAATAAACGCCACGCGCTCCGCCAGCGCGTCATCGTCGCGCACGATCGACGCCTGGCTGATCCCCACCGACCCGTGCGCCGTCGCGGACTTGACGATCAGCGGGAACCCCAGCCGAACCGGGCGCCGCACCACCCGCCCCATCCGCAGCACCGCGTACTCGGGCGTCCGCACGCGCGCCCGGCGCAGCAGCCGACGCTGCAGCGACTTGTTCGTCGAGAACAGCATCCCCGCCGGGTTGCACCCGGAGTACGCCTGCCCGATCAGCTCCAGGTACCCAAGCACGTACGCCATCTTCGCCTGGCTGCGCGAGAACTCCTCGAGCAGGTTGAACACGATGTGCGGGCGCAACCGCTCGATCGCCCCATCGAGCGCCCCCAGCTCGTCCTCAAGCCCCACCACCTCCACCTCGTGCCCCAGACTCTGGAGCTCGAACACCACGTCGTAGTCCGTCTTGATCCGCTCAACGTGCGCCGGGCTCAGCCCCTCGAGCGTCTCGGGCGGAACCAGGTCCTCCCGCGTCATCAGCAATACCCGGCGCGAGCGCATGGCCCCAGACTACCCCCGCGCGCCCCGACCTGCCGACCTCACGACACGCCGATCTGCCGTCCCGCACTCACATCGACACCCGGTGCCGCCCGGAGTGCAGGTAGTTCATCGTCTGGATCGTGAGCATGATCGCCGCCTCGCGGAACAGGGCCTCGTCCTCCTCAACGCTCGCCCGCAACTCCAGCTCCCCGCTCCGCTCGATCATCTCGCCCAGCACCTGATCGATCATGTGCTGGTACTGACCCGTCCAGAAGCTCACGCCCCGGCGCAGCTCCCTGCGGTGCGCCCGCAGGAACGCCCCGGCGCTGCGCGTGCGCCCCGTCGCCGTCTCCTCCGGGAACAGCTTCCGCAGGTGCTGGTCGTGAAAGGCCGGGTGATCGGTCGCGTAGGTCGCCTGGCGCTGCCCATAGTGCGCGCCCAGCGTCGTCCGCATCGACGCCAGGGTGTCCTGACGCTCCCGGGTCGAGACCGGGGGCTTGACTCCCGCGATCTCCCGCATCAGCTCATCCACGTACTCCAGCTTCTTGATCGCCGCCCACCCCGCGTACCGACGCCGCCACCCGCTCTTGGGCGCCAGCCACACCGCGAACGTCTCCGCGAAGTCCTCGTCCGGGTGGCTCTGCGCGTACCAGTCATCGATGTGCTGCACGAACCGTTTGCTGTACGGGCGGGGCTGGTACGTCTCCGGGTACGGATCGCTCGAGCGCCCGAACAGCTCGCGCCAACGCTTGCGCCGGTTCAGCTTGTATGCGTTCTGGATCGCGTGCCCCGTCTCGTGGCGCAGGATCTTCATGCACTCCCGCTCGCCGCTCCCCTCCGCCTCGAGCATCATCTTGCGCTCAAGGCGCGTCAGCCGCGGGTGACAAAGATAGAACGGCGCCCCGAACCCTGTCAGCCCCACCGGCGTCATCCACTCGCTCGACACCCACACGTACGGGCGGTACCGGAAGCCCCTGGCCTCCATCTCCCCCATCAGCCGCTCGATCCGCCGACCCAGGCCGGTGTCGTCAGGCGTGAGATCCAGATCGCAGAACCGCAGCCCGAGCAGCTCGCGATCGCTCATCCGCGACAGCCGCGCCCCGCCGACCTTCCCGCTGCGTTTCTTCTCCGCCGCCACGACCCGAGCCTACCGACCGCGACGCGCGGCGTCACCCCTCGCCCGATTCGATCAGCAGCACATACAGCACCATCAGCCCGCCCAGCAGCACCAGCGACCCCACCCAGATCGCCAGGGCCCTGCGCGTCGCCCGCTTGCTCCGCTCCGCCTCCCACCACCGCGCCGGGCGGATCCCCTGCGCCAGGAACGTCACCACCGCCGCCAGGTTCACGCACACCACGTTGATGCTCAGCAGCAGCAGCGCCCCCAACCCCGTCTCGAACCGACCCGAGCCCAGCAGCACCCCCGTCGCCACCGTCGGCGGCAGGAGCGCGATCGCCACCATCACCCCCACCAGCGCGCTCGAAACCCCCGTGGTAAACGCCAGCGACCCCGCCACCCCCGACGCCAGCGCCAGCACGATGTCCATCGAGCCCACGTCCGCCCTCGACATGATCTCGCCCGACTCCACGTTGATCGGCGCCACCAGCCCGATCACCAGCGAGACCGCCAGCGCCAGCCCCACGCCCGCCGCCGCCGTCTTGACCGACCGCCAGATCAGCTTCGAATCGCCCAGCGTCGTCCCCAGCGCCAGCGCGATGTTTGGACCCAGCAGCGGCGCGATCACCATCGCCCCGATCACCACCGCCACGCTGTTGCGCCCCATCCCCACCGCCGCGACCACCGTCGCCAGCACCACCTGCCCCAGGTACATCCGTGTCAGCGACGCCGAGCCCGCCACGTCCTCGTACAGCTCCGCCCGGCTCACCCGCTGCGGCTGGCGCTGCCCGTTCTCGCCCTCGGGCATCTCCCACCGCGGCAGCGTCGCCTCGAGCGCGTACAGGATGACCTTGAACTGGTCATCCCCCGAGAACGTGTCCTCCAGCCGGTCCATGACGCACTCGACGCCCTGGCTCGACACCGCCGCCTTCCACACCGCGATCTCGTCGTTCTCCGTCAGCATCCACGACGCCGCGACCATGTCCGAATCGAGCAGCTCGCGCAGCTCATCCGACCGCCCCACGGGCACGACCATCTCCAGCATCCGGTCCGCCGTCGGGCTGTCTGCGCTCAAGGACCCTCCTGACCCAGGACGAAGTTGAACGCCTTGACAAGCTGCTCGTCCGAGTCGGCAGGATACCCGTGCCCCACCCCCGGGTACACCCGCAGCCGATTCTCGATCCCCCGCTCGTCCAGCACCCGGTGCGCCTCACGGAACGTCCTCGCCCACGGGTCGCTCGCGCCGATCATCAGCACCACCCGCGGCTGGTCCTCACCCTCGCCGATCCGCATCACGCCCTCGTCCCAGTGCCCGCACACCGGGACCAGCCCCGCGAACACCCCCGGGTGCTTGAGCCCCACGTCCAGCGTCGTGTTCGCCCCCATGCTAAAGCCGGTCAGGATGATCCGATCGTCGTCGATCGGATGGCGGGCCTTCGCCTGCTCGATCGCGTGCATCACCATCCACTCGGCCTCGTCGCGGAACGTCCAGCTGTACCCCCCGTTGCCCGCGGGGCGGAGGCCGTCGGGCACGACCAGCACCGCGCCGACCTGCGCCGCGGCGTCGCGGTAGACCTCGACGAAGTCCTCGCCCCGCCCGCCGCTGCCGTGCAGCGCCACGATCAGCGGCGCCGGGGCCTCGGGGTCGAGCCCCTCGGGCACGACGACCAGTATGTCCGCGGCTCGCGCCTCGGCGCAGAACGCCTCGAACCGAGCGTCTCGGCGCGCCTGGACGACGGCTTCGATCTCGGCGAACCGCGCGAGCCGGCGGATCGGGTCCAGGTCCGGGTCGGTCTGGATGGAGACGAGCCCGGCGTACCCGTTTTCGGCGGCCATGGCGAGCTGGGCGATCGCCTGCTCGTGGTGGCCGAGCTGTGCGTGCGCTCGGGCCAGGTTGTAGGGCACGACGGCCAGATCCGGGCGCTGGGCCATGATCAGCTCGCCGATGCGGATGACCTCGGGCCAGCGGTCGTGGTCCACGGCCTGCTCGTAGCGGGCCGCGAGGGATTGGAGGTCGGGCTGGGCCAGCGCCCGGGCACTGGAAGACAGCGCGAGGAGCGCGATCGCGACGGCGGTGAGGGGAGGTTTCATGGACCGGCGTACCGCCGGGGGGCGCGCTCGGCTGCGGCGTCTACGAGCGCGCGCGGGGGCCGGGGCGGGCATGGGGCGGCTACCGCTCGGGGCGGGGGAACTCGCGGCGGAGGGCCCGGCGGCGCTTCTTGCTCGCGTCGCGCTTGCGGCGCTTGCGTGTGATCGAGGGGAGCTTGTTGAGCAGGCTGTGCCCCCAGACGTTCATCCGGCTCGGATTGTGGCGACCGGTTTTCATGAGGGGAGGGTAGTGAGGGACCGGCGACCGGGGACCAGGGACCGGGGGATTGAGAAGACGGAGAGAACAGAGACCCCTCACCCCGGCCCTCTCCCCGGGGGGGAGAGGGAGGCGGAGGCGGAGACGATGGAGGGGACGGAGATCGCGGGCTCACGCTCGCGGCTGGGTTCAGGCGCAGGAGCTGGGCGGCGGCCTTGCGGGCGGTTTCGCGGCGCATCGCGGCGAGGCGCGGGGGGAGGAGTTCGTTGTCGGTGTCGGCGGCCAGGCGGGTGAGGGTGGTCAGGGCGATGGCGTGGGCCTGGGCGGCGATGAGCTGCGCGCGGGCCTGGGCGGCGCGGGTGAGGGCGGCGAGCAGGGACTGGGTGTTGGGGGATTCGAGCCAGTCGAGGAGCTGGTTGAGGGTGAGCAGGTGGTTGGCCGCGAGGGTGGCGAGGCCGACGTCGGCGGCGAGGTAGTCGGCGAGTAATGCGACTTCGTCGCAGGCATTGGGCAATGGGCATTGGGCATCAGACAGAGCACGGCTGCCCTGCGGGTCAGCCGTGGCACCGGAGGGACCGGCGGCGAGGTCGTTCAGGAACGGGCTGATGCGGTTGTGCGGTTCGAGCATGACCCACGGTACGGGGCGGGGTGGGCGGCGTCGGCGGGGAGAGGGGGAGGGACGCGATTCGGCGCGCGCTGGGGGTTAGTCGGGGTGAGATTCTGGATGGGGTGCAGACGGCGGAGCCTTCGGCTCGAGCGAACACTTGGGTCGTGATGAAGTCGAGGACGGCGCCCCCATGGCACCTGACCTACTTCGCTCATCAATACATCTCAGCAAGTCCACTGCGCACAGCTGAACGGTGTACCAAGCATCGTGAATATCTTGTATTTCAAATGCAATGGCCTGACCGGCGCCAAAGATTTTTGTCACAGGGCGGCGAAGATCCAATCTGAGCCTGGTTTCCTCGACCGTCATCGCCCCCATAGAGAAATCAGAAAACCCATCATCGTTTTCTGCCTCACCTTGCAACCTCAAACCAATCATGTCGAGCCGAAGACCCTCTTGGCAACCCTTCACAGTCACGTTGTTTAAATCTCGCTTACGGATCTCACCTTTGTTATGAGTGAGCACGCCTCTAGTCAGATTCATCGAAATCACTTGCTCGCGCAATGCCGACTTCACACCAAAGCTCGACTCAAGTCTATCCAACTTGTGACTGAAGCTTGAGTCAAAGCCTTTCCAATCGCTGCCCAGCACTTCTTTGGCCAAGTCAATGTCAGACCATGCGGGCGAATAATCCGCGGGAACCTCGACTTTGCTGCTCGCGGCAAGCAAATCAGCTATGCATAGAGAACACCAACAGCTATCAAGCAACGCCCACAACGCCTCAACTGACTCGCGAAACGCTGCAGCTAATACCCATTGACGCTGAGCCTCAAAATCCGCAGCCGACTGTCTCGGCTGAACAATCGCGGAGGCGTTCACTGAAAGTCGAGGCCTCCCATTTGCTTGGGTAAAATTGGGATCTCGCTGGTTTGACCAAGCTTGTTCAGCTGCATCAATCGCCAAAGAGGCTCGCCGATCAACCTCCTTGCGCGCATCAGCTAGTCGAATATGTACGTGCGTAATGGCCTGAAAATCATGCTTAATCGCAATCATTTCATCACCACTCCGGCCCGCCCGAGTACCTGCCGTAGATGTCGGCCATGGCCTGGACCATTTCGCCCATGGTGGCGCCGGCGAGGGCGGCGTGGACGAGGGCGGGCATGACGTTGTGGGGGTTGAGGTTGAGGGAGGCGGCGGAGTGGGGGTAGGTGTTGGCGGTGTCGGGGGTTGATTGGGGGGGCTGGAAGCCCCCCCCTCCAAGGACTGTGCCAGGATCACCGTCGCGGCAGGTGGCGCGGATGCGGTCGAGGGCGGTGGCGACCTTGGACGCGTCGCGGTTGGCCTTGAACTTCTTGAGGGCGGCGACCTGCTCGGTTTCGACGGAGTCGGGGATCGTGAGGATCTCGATGGGGCGGGATTCGTTCTCGTCCACGTACTCGTTGACGCCGACGATGATGCGGTCGTGGGCCTCGCACTCTTCGGAGAAGCGGTACGAGGCCTCGGCGATGGCGCGGCGGAAGTAGCCCTTGTTGATGCCGGCGACGGCGCCGCCGCCGTCCTCGTTGGTCCAGTGCTCGCGGGAGTTGGGCCAGAGGCCGCCGGCCATTTGATCGATCTCTTCGATGTAGGCCTGGGCCTCAGATTCGATCTGGTCGGTGAGGGCTTCGATGAAGTAGGAGCCGCCGAGGGGATCGACGGTGCGGGTGACGCCGGTCTCGTGGGCGAGGATCTGCTGGGTGCGGAGAGCCACAGTCACGGCCTGCTCGGTGGGGAGGCCCAGGGTTTCGTCCATGGAGTCGGTGTGGAGTGACTGGCAGCCGCCGAGGACGCCGGCCATGGCCTGGTAGGCGACGCGGACGATGTTGTTGAGGGGCTGCTGCTCGGTGAGGGAGCAGCCGGCGGTCTGGACGTGGGTCTTCATGTACCAGGATTTTTCGCTCTTGGCGCCGTAGACGTCGCGCATGCGCCGGGCCCAGATGCGGCGGGCGGCGCGGAGCTTGGCGATCTCTTCGAAGAACTCGTTGTGTGCGTTGAAGAAGAAGGAGAGGCGGGGGGCGAAGGAGTCGATGTCGAGGCCGCGCATGAGGCAGGCTTCGACGTACTCCATGCCGTCGCGGAGGGTGAAGGCGAGTTCCTGGGGGGCGGTGGAGCCGGCCTCGCGGATGTGGTAGCCGGAGATGGAGACGGAGTGCCACTTGGGGACGAGGGCGGTCTGGAACTCGATGGTGTCTACGACGAGTTTGACGGAGGGCTCTGGGGGGTAGATGAACTCGTTCTGGGCGTGGAACTCTTTGAGGATGTCGTTCTGGAGTGTGCCCGAGAGGGTGGACCAATCTATCCCGCGCTGCTTGGCCATGGCGAGGTACATGGCCCAGATGACGGCGGCGGGGGCGTTGATGGTCTGGGAGACGGAGACGGAGCCGACGGGGATGTCGGCGTAGAGGCGGTGCATGTCCTCGATGGTGTCGATGGCGACGCCGCACTTGCCGACCTCGCCCATGGAGAGCTCGTCGTCGGAGTCGCGGCCCATGAGGGTGGGCAGGTCGAAGGCGGTGGAGAGGCCGGTG
>JAJDDI010000073.1 GCA_029260375.1 Phycisphaerales bacterium
CGACTTCGTCGTCGTCAACCACGAGGGCCAGTACATGGGCATGGTCACGGGCAGCGACATGCGCACCGCCCTGATCGACCGCGAGGCCATCCCTCTGCTGCTCGTCGCCGAGCTGGTGCGGACCGACATCCCCACCGTCCACCCAGACGAGACGCTCGATACCGTGCTCGACAAGTTCGCCAAGCTCGACGTCTCGAGCCTCTGCCTCGTGCACGACCGCGAGCCCGACCGACCCATGGGCCTGATCACCCGCTCCAACGTGATGTCACGCTACCAGCGGGCGCTGGAAGAAAGCTAAGCTGTCGCCCGACGAGGGCGTGACGCCGAGATCAGGGGGGCCAACATGTCGACGGACGAGCATCCACACCACACGCAGGACCCGATCCCGGAGCCGCGTCAGATCTCGAACGTCGCTGTCGGCGCGTTCATCCTCTCGATCCCGTCGCTCTGCCTCTTCCCGTTCGCGCTGATCTCGCTCCCGATGGGCATCGTCGGCATCAGCCGATACGGGCCGACCGCCAGCAAGGGCGGGCGGGGGCTGGCGATCGCCGCCACGTCGATCAGCGGTGTGGGATTGCTGCTCAGCTGCGTCCAGGTCGCGATCATCCTGCCGCTCTTCGCACTGCCCAAGGTCGCGGGCGTCTATGAGGCCCGCCGAATCGAGGACCAGACCCGGATCGAGAGGGTCGTCACCGACCTGCACACCTTCGCCGAGAACAACAACGGACGACTCCCGGGGCCTGACGAAGATTGGCGGGCGATGCTCATCCGGGAGGGCACGCCAGCAACAGCGTTCTCCTCGCTCGTCGAAACCGCACCGAGACCATTTCTTCACTACGTGCCCGCGACCGAGCTCACGCAGGTGGACGGACGCGTGCTGCTCTATACGGATCCGGGCCTGTACTACCCCGGGAGCGGGTACATTGCGTACCACGACGGGTTTGTTGAGTTTGTGCGAGCCCCTCGGTTTGCGAGGATCATCAACGCCCTCACCCTCCCCGACGGCACACCCTTCGCCCCGCACCTGGACGACTAACCCATGCCCGAAGGCAGCGACTACATCCCGTTCAACGCCGAGGAGGGCCTGATCCTCGCCACCCACCTGCCCGGCGCCCGTTCGGAGCTGCACGAGAACCGCCTCACGTTCGAGGGGCTCGACGCGGGCTCACCCCAGCGCCCGCTCTGGGTCCACCTGGACCGCACCAAGGAGCGCGCCCAGCAATGGATCCGTCACGAGGCGGGGCTCGACCCGCTGGTGAGCGACGCGCTGCTGGCCGACGGCTCGCGCCCACGCTTCCAGTCCGTGGACAAGGGGCTGCTCGTCATCCTGCGCGGCGTGAACATGAACCCGGGCTCCGAGCCCGACGACATGATCGCCATCCGCCTCTGGATCGAGCCCACCCGCGTCATCACGCTCCGCTCGCACCGGTTCCAGACGATCGTCGAACTCCGCAAGCGGGCCGAGGAGGGCAAGGCCCCCGCGACCGTGGGCGGCTTCCTCTCGACCGTCGCCGCCGGGCTCGCCACGCGCATGGCCCCCACCGTGGAGAACCTCGAGGAGTTGCTCGGCGGCGTCGAGGACGAGATGGTCGAGTCGGACGCCGACGACCCCGAGCACCGCCGGATCCTGTCGACGCTCCGCAGGCAGGCGATCTCGTACCGCAGGCACCTTGTCCCGCAGCGCGACGCCATCGTCGGCATCGCGCTTGAAACTTCCGAGCTGATCACCCCCCGCGAGCGCGCCGAGCTGCGGGGCGTGGGCGAGCAGGTCGCGCGGATCGCCGAGGACCTGGAGGAACTCCGCGACCGGGCCGCGGTCACCCAGGAGGAGATCCGGGCCCGACGCGAGTCCCGCATCAACCGCACGCTCTACCTGCTGACCATCGTCGCGACCGTCGCCCTGCCGCTGGGCCTGGTCACGGGCCTGCTGGGCATCAACGTGGGCGGACTGCCCCTGTCCAATAGCCCCTGGGGGTTCACCATCGTCTGCGTCGCGCTCGTGCTGACGGCGGTCGCCGAGGTGGTCGTCTTTAAGTGGCTCCGCCTGTTCTGAGGAGGCTTCCCGTGCGCACCCGCCCCGCCCTCGTTCTGCTCGCGCCCGCGCTCCTGCTCACCGGCTGCGCCACCTCGCCCTGGAAGGCCGGCTACGAGCCCGAGCCTGGGGCCGCGCCGCTCGCGTCGATCCCCGCCGACGTCGTCGTCGTCCGCCCCGCGCCCTTTGCGCGCGTGGACGACGCCCTGCGCGAGTTCGAGCGCGCCTGGGCCGACAGCGACACCTACTGGGAGGACTGGCCCGAGGACGAACGCCGGTTCCACACCGACAACCTGATCTCCGCCCTCCAGCTCCCGGGCTCAGCCGACGACTGGGGCCTCATCGGGCGATCCCGCTTCACCAGCTTCGACCCCCTGGACCCCGAGGACGGCGACCTGCGCGACTTCGCCGCGGACATCGGCGCGGACCACGCCATCTGGACCTCGTACTACGTGGGCAAGACCGAGCGCGTCGTGGACCGACCCGTGCACTACCCCTCATGGCACTACCGCCACGGGCGGCGCGGGCACGGCGGCTTCGGCGGCGGGACCACCACCGTCTGGGTCCCCGTCAGCGTCGAGGCCGACGAAACGCTCTGGATGGCCTTCTTCCTCAGCCGTCGCTAGACGACCCGCCCCAGAACGCCACGAAGTGGTCCCACGAACGCGCAACCGCCCGCTCGGGCGTGCGCAGCACCGCGAACCGCTTGGCCGCCGACGTCACGTCGGGCGTCTCGACCGACACGCCAAGGTTCTTCACCACGAAGTCCGTCGCGCTGCGCACCGGCGCGAGCCACTGGTCGTCGATCACGATCAGCCCCCCCGGGCGCACCAGGCGCAGCAGGTAGACCGCGTCCATCAATGTCGCGTCGAAGTTGTGCTGCCCGTCGATGAACGCAAGGTCGAACCGGCGCCCCGCGTCGATCAGGCGCGGCAGCGCCAGCAGCGAGTCGTCCTCGATCAGCTCCAGACGCCCGCTGACCCCCGCGCTCTCGATGTTGAGCAGCCCCGCCCCGTCGAACTCGCTCCGCTGACCGGGGTCGATGGCCGTGTGCCGGGCCCGCTGCGGGCTGCCCCCCACGTGTGCCGACTCGATCACGCCCTCGATCATGAACAGCGCGCTCAGCCCCAGCCCGAAGCCCGTCTCGACGGTCCGCTGGGCGCCCTCGCGCACGATCGCGTCCCGCAGCCACAGCCCGGGCCACTCCCGGATGCCCGCGGGGAAAATCTCGAACGCCTCGCCCGAGGCCATCGGCGCCGACCCCGCCTCGTACACCCGCGCCCGCCTGGCCCGCAGGCGGTCCAGCTCGGCTGTCCGCAGGGAATCGCGCGCCGGGGGAGGCGTGGGCTTGGGCTCGATGGCGCCTTGGGAGGTCGTCGTGGGCATGCCCATTCATCGGCACACCACCCCGCCGTCCCCCACGAACCCCCACGAACCACCACGTTCTCAGCCCGCCAGCGACCCGAGCGCCTCGCGCAGCGGGCCGAGGTGCTTCTCGTAGTTCGCGTGCCGCCCGGCGGACCTGGTGTACAGCGGCTCGCGCACCTGCTCGCTGCTCCACGTCGTCGCCGCCCGACCCGACTCGTGGAACCGCAGGCACGCGTCGTCCCACTCCAGACCCATGAAGTCCACCAGCTCGCGTGTGAGCGTCTCCTGATCCGAGACGAACCGCTCGTAGCTCATCTCGAAGACCTCGATGCCCAGGGTCTTGGTCCAGTGGTCCATCAGTCGCCGGTACTGCACGCTGTACTCGCCCAGGTTTCTCAGGTCGTACGCATAGTCATGGCTGCCCGTGAAGTCGTGGAAAAAGCACGACAGGCACGTGTCCAGCGGGCTGCGCACGCAGTGCACCACCCGCGCCCCGGGCAGCATCTTGCGGATCAGCCCCAGGAACTGGAAGTTGTACGGCATCTTGTCCGTCACGCGCTGCGCCTTGGGACCGAGTTTCTGCAGCTTCTGCACGTACCCCCGCCCGGCCCATGTCAGCGACTGGGTCGTCAATCGCCCGTCGGCAAACGCCCCCGCGATGTCGTACCCGCCCTCGCCCAGCAGCGACACCATCGGCTCGCGCATGTGGTGCAGCTCGCCCCCCGCCACCACCCCCGGGTGGCTCGAGAGCACCTGCTCGCACAGCGTCGTGCCCGAACGCATCATGCCCAGCACGAACACGGGCAGCTCCGCCTTCAGCGTGGACTCCGGGATCTGCGCGTACAGCTCGGGCGTGATGGTCGCGACCTGCTCGTCCACGGCCGTGCGCACGCGGTCCGCGTCCCAGCTCGCCGGGCGCAGCCCGTTGGCCCGAGCAAACGCGTCGAACGCCTCGTCGTACCGCCCCGCCCGGTCGAGCATCTGCCCGAGCTGGAACCCCGCCTGCGCCTGGATCGCCGGCGGCAGGTCGGGCCGCGCCAGCAGCGCCGAGAGCAGCTCGATCGAGCGGTCCACGCCGTCGAAACGCCGGACGAGCATCGCGAACATCGTCACGAGCGTCGGGTCGGCATTGGGCGCGTCGGCGTGCGGGCGCAGCAGCTCGCAGGCGGGCCCGAACTCGCCCTGGAGGCGGTGCAGGTCGGCCCGCGTCCAGAGGGCGAAGCTGTTGTCCGGCGCCACGCGGACGGCCTTGTCCGCCGCGCGGACCGCGTCGTCGAGGCGCCCTTCCTGGCGGTAGACCGTCGCGAGCTGCGCCAGGGCCGTCGGGTCGCTGGGGCGCTGGTTGAGCACCTCGAGCAGATGCTTGCGGGCGCCGCGGGCGTCGCCCGTGAGCGAGAGGCACTTGCCCAGGTTCAGGTGCACCCCCGGGTTCTTGGGCTCGAGCCTGAGCAGCTGGCGGTACAGCTCGACCGCCGCGCGGAAGTTCCCGGCGTTGTACGCGCCGTTGGCCTGGTCGAGGAGGGCTTGCTTGGTTGCGGGGGATGCCATGCCAGAGTCTATTCCGTGTAAGAGCCCGAACACGTGATGGCCCAATGTACGAACCAACACCTCTCATTCGGGTAACATAGCTATAGCGATCAGGGGAACTGCTTGATGAGAAAGAACCAAACCCAACTGATCGCACTTGCCGTTATTCTGATCACCGCGGCAGGATTTTCCATGTTTCAACTCCTCACGAGAAAGCGCCTACCAAAGACGCTCGAAGACCGGGTTGCCTTGCTTGATTCGTGCGGCATTCGGATGGCGCCCGGCCGCACTATTGACGAACTACTCATCTCTTTCACTCGGGAGGAGTACGAGAGTCAGTCTCTTGGACTCTTGCTGTTCATGCTCGGGTCGGACGTTGAGACTGGTGAGTTCAATCTACCGTTCTCAACGGACGTGTGGACTTGCGATCTCGAGTGCATTGTCGAACCAGGCGACTACGCGAGGATCGCAGTTCGGATGCGGGATATTGCTCACGGTGATTTCCCGATCGAGAACATCCGCGATGATGTTGACTGGGAAGAGCAGACCGCGTGGCTTGAGTTTGAGCTCGACGGCAAGCTCGTCAGACTCACACCCGAGTTCGACGACGACTGGGCGGACCCTGCCCTCTTCAGCGAACTAGCAAAGCTCCTTCACCAACGGCGAACCGGGCGCCGGTTTATCGTCCACGGCCTCGATGGCGGACAGTCGATCCTGATCGGGACCGCAACCGAAGACCAGATGCGGCAACTCCGGAAACGCACGCGCGAATCGTTCGAGTGGCTGGAGTAGTAGCGCTCACTCCCCGATCGTCTTCTTCCGGCGCAGCACGTGGTGATAGTGCTGCGCAAACCGGTGCGCCTCGTCACGGACCTGCTGACAGAGTCTCAGCCCCGGGTTGTCGCGACCCAGGCGGATCGGCTCGCCCCGCTCCTGCACGTAGATCAGCTCCTCTTTCTTCGCCAGGCTGATGACCATCGGCGGCTTGACGTCGAGCGTCTCGAACGCCTGCTGGGCCGCGTGGAGCTGGCCCAGGCCGCCGTCGATGAGGATCACGTCCGGGTACAGCTCCTCGCCCGCGCCCGCCTCGCGGTACCGACGGCTCACGACCTCGCGGATCGACGCGTAATCATCGTTTCCACCCTGCACGGACGTGATCCGGTATCGCCGGTACTCGTTCTTGAACGGGCGCCCGTCCACGAAGCAGACCTTGCTGCCCACCGTCTCCCCGCCCTGGAGGTGGGCGATGTCGATGCCCTCGACGCAGCGGATCGGGCCGTCCAGCCCGATCGCCCGCGCCAGCGAGCGCAGGCCCTTCTCCGGGTCGATGTAGCCGATCTCGGTCTCGGGCTGCCACAGGTCGTCCGTGCTGGCGCGCTCGTCGAGCTTCTCGATCGCGCGGATCTGATCGCGGATCGCCGCGGCCTTCTCGAACTTCAGATCCTTGCTCGCCTGCTCCATCTCGGCGCGCATCTCCCGCAGCATCGGGGCGCGCTTCGAGCCGACGAACCGCACGAACCGGTCGATGTCCTGGCGGTACACCTCGGGCGAGATCGACTCGTTGCACGGCGCCGTGCACCGACCGATCGAAGCGAGTAGACAAGGCCGGAACCTGCGGTTCTTCGGGTCGCCGTGCTCGATGTCCAGCGAGCAGGTCCGGAACTTGAACACGCCCTGGAGCATGTGGATCGCCTGCTTGAGGTCCCACGCCGCGACGAACGGGCCGAAGACGCGGGCGTTCCTGACCAGCAGGTCCACGCTCCCGTCGTCGCGCACGCCCGAGGGGTTGCGCGTGACCATGACACGCGGGTAGTCCTCGCCGCGGGTGACGACGAGGTAGGGGTACGACTTGTCGTCCGTCGCCAGCTCGTTGTACTTGGGGTGGATGTCCTTGATCAGGCGGTTCTCGCCCAGCAGCGCCTCCCACGGCGTGTCGAACCGCAGCCAGTCAAAGCTGTGGACCTCGTCGAGCATCCGGGCCTTGCGGGGGCCAAGGTCCGCGCTGGGGATGAAGTAGCTCGACACCCGGTCGGGCAGCCTGGACGCCTTGCCCACGTACAGCACGACGCCCTTGTGGTCCTTCATCAGGTAAACGCCGGGCGCCGACGGAAGATCCCTCGCGGCCCGCAGGAGGCGCCCCAGCCGCTCCTGACGCCCCTCGCTGCCCCACGGCGGCGGCGCGTCGCTGGGCGCGAAGCCCTCCTCGTCAAGAAACGGAGCGTCTGGGTCGTCTGGCACGCCCGATTCTACGGGCCTCGCCCAACGCGCAAGAAAAACACCCCGCGGCCAGCGCGGGGTGCTCGGGGTTCGATCTGATGGCCGCTCAGTCCTGCGACGCGTGGTTCGCGTCGGCCCGCTTCTGGGCCTCGATCATGTCCTTGCGGCGCTCGCGGGCGAGCTTCCGCCCGCGCCACTGCTTCCACGGCGCCAGCTTCTGCGAGCGCATCGTCTCGTCGAAGTCCGCCTGGGCCTGGGCGGATCGCTGCTCGAACGCCGGCAGGCCCTTGACCTCCACCGCGAGGCGGTCCAGGTCGTCCTCGGCGTCCTGCACCCGCAGGGGCTTGGCCTCGGCGCTGCGGATCACCGAGGTCGTCAGGTCGTGGTACAGGCCCACGATGTTCTCGAAGTCCTCGCGGGAGACGCTGCCCTGCTCGGCCAGGCGGGTCGCCTCCGCGTTGAGCACGCCCTGGATCTCCCGGGCGCGGTACCGCTGGGCCCGCGTCCGCTCCACCCGGCATCCCGAGGCCAGAAGCAGGGTCGCGAGGAGCCCGCACGTCACGATGGTTGATGTCCGTCTCATGGTTCCGCTCTCGTCGGCCCGGGGCCGCCTCCACTGAAGGGGCCTCCCAGCCCCGGCCTACACAGGGTGCGAGAAGGTCCCGCCCACACCCGACGACCCAACCCTACGCCATAGCTTGCCCAGGCGTTCGCGCGGAATATGCCGCACGCCCCGCACGACCCGGATTACCCCTCCGAGAGGGCCATCCGGCACAGCATCTCAACGCCCAGGGCGATCGCGTCGTCGTTGAAGTCGTACTCGGGCTGGTGCAGGCGGGGCCAGCTCGCCGCCCCGGGCGCCCGGACCCCCAGCACCGCGAAGCACGCCGGCACGTGCCGCCCGTAATACGAGAAATCCTCCCCCCCCATCGTCGGGTGCTCGACCCGGGCCACCCGCTCGCGCCCCAGGGCCGCGTCGGCCACCCCGAAGAACCGGGCCGTCTCCCCCTCGTCGTTGGAGGTCACGGGGTACCCCTCGCGGTGGACAATCTCGGCGCTGCACCCGTGAGCGCCCGCGACCTGCTCGATGATGGCCTTGACCCGCCCCACCGCCAGCTCGCGCGTCTCGGGCGTGAGCGTGCGGATGGTCCCGCCGATGGACGCACTGCTCGGGATGATGTTGTGGGCCGCGCCCGCGCTGATCTGCCCGACCGTGACGACACACGAATCCAGCGGCCCGACGTTGCGGCTGGCAACGGTCTGCAGCGCCGTGACGATCGCGCACGCCGCGACCACCGGGTCCACACCCTGGTGTGGGTACGCCGCGTGGGCCTGCTGGCCCGTGATCACAGCGTCGAACTCGTCGGTCGCCGCCAGCAGCGGGCCCGGGCGGGAGCCGACGGTCCCCAGCTCGAAATCGGGCCAGCCGTGCTGCCCGAAGATGCGTCCCACGGGCGTGCCCAGCCCGCCCGCGCCCTCGCCGCGCAGCGCGCCGTCGTCGCACATCTTGTCCGCCCCCGCCCCGCCCTCCTCGGCCGGCTGGAAGACAAACGTCACCGGGTTCGGTCGATTCTCGAGCTTGCCCAGCACCCGGGCCGCGCCCACGAGCATCGCCGTGTGCCCGTCGTGCCCGCAGGCGTGCATCACGCCCGGGCTGGTCGAGGCGTAGGGCTTGCCGGTGCGCTCCTCGATGGGCAGCGCGTCCATATCGGCCCGGAGCGCCACGCTGGGTCCCTGGGCGTCGCCCGTCGCGGGCAGGTGCCCCAGCACGCCCGTCCCACCGGCCAGCCCGGTCTTGCAGGCCAAGCCCGTCGCCGCAAGCTCGCGCGCGACCACCCCGCTCGTGCGCCTCTCTTGGTACATCAGCTCCGGGTGGGCGTGCAGGTCGTGGCGCAGCTCGATGATCGAGCCCAGCTCGCGCTCGATCAGTTCTGAAAGCTGCGCGTCCGTCGCGGCGTTCGTGCTCATGCACGATCGTAGGATCGGGCTCAGGGCGCCCCGCCCTCGTCCCAGATCTCCAGCGCCTCCGCGATCGCGCCCTCGGCGCGCTCCAGATCGGGTACCCACGCGTTGGGGATCACCAGCCCCGGGTGCATCTTCTGGCCCAGGGGCGTCACCGGCACGTTCCTCGACGCGCTCGAGGCGATGCGTACGTCCGTGCGCGCGCTCAGCAGGTAGTCCACGAACAGCCTCGCCTCGAACGGGTTGGGCCCGCCCCGGACCACGCCCACCGTGTTGGGGATCACCATCGCGCCGTTCGAGGCCCACAGCCCGTCGCCCGCGTGCGGGTCCTTCATCTCGTAGATCATCTCCACCTTCCACCCGTTGCGCTGGGCGCTCCAGACGTCGTCGGTGTCGGTCAGGCCCGCGTCGATCTCTCCCTCGGCGATCGCGCGGACCACCGAGGCGTTGCCGTCGTACAGGCGGATGTCGTTGGCGCGCATCGCCCGGACCCAGCGTCCGAACGCGGTCCGCCCCCACTGGTCCATGAGGGCGCCCATCTGCCCGCGGGTGGTCCCGAACGCCGGGCGGGCCATGCCCACGCGTCCCTTCCACCCGGGCCGGGTCAGGTCCGCCAGCGACCCGGGGATCTCCGCCTCGGGCACGCGGGTGGGGCTGTAGGCAATGACTCTGGCGCGCAGGGCGAACCCGTACCACTCGCCCCGGGACGCCCGGAGGCGCGGGGGCCACTCGCCGACAAACTCCGCCTCGCCCTTGCGGCTGGTGTACCGCTCGAGCACACCCTCACGGGCCAGCTTGATGGTCCCGAACGCCTCGGAGGACCACCAGACGTCCGCCTTTGGCGCGTCCTTCTCCGCGATCAGACGCATCACGAGCCCGGTGGTCTTGGTCGCCTCGGTGTCGCCGACCACGAGCACCCGCACGCCCGTCTCGGCCTCGTACGCCCCGACCACCTCGCGCAGCAGCTCGTCGTCAACGCTCGAGTAGAGCACCAGCTCCCGCGTGGGCGCTTCCTGGCTGGTCTTGGTGCAGGCCTGCAGCGCCGCGGCGCACACGATCACGCCGCCCAACCGGACAATGGCTCGGAGATTGGCGCGCACGCTCATCCCCGGATCCTACCAAACGAGTCGTGTTGACAGGGAGCGTCAGTCGTCGGATTCGTCGCCCGCGGGCGTGACGGGGGCGTCGCCCCGTTTGGCCTTGGCCCGGGCCTCCAAGCGCCCGAAGTAGTGCTGCACGGCTTTCTCGTACTCGCGCGGGATGCGCTTGGTCTCGATCGCCTCGGCCGCCTCCGCCCGCCCCGCGCCCACGGCGCCCTCGAACCGGGCCGCCGATTCGCCCCGGACCTGGTCGCCGAACACCATCGTCGAGCCGATGGTCGGCCCGCCCTGGTTGGCGACCTTCTGCTTCTTCTTCTCGAGCATGAAGTCGATCGCCTGCTCTTCGGGGCTCTCGCCGGCGCCCTGGCCCGGGCCGCCCGAGCCCTGCCCCTCTTGCGAGCTGTCACCCTCGCTCCAGTTTCCTTGGCCCTCGCACTGGCCCCCGCCCTTGCACGGGCCGCCGCAGGACGCGCACTCGCCCATGCTCTCGCCCATCTGATGCATCTGGTTCTGGATCTCGCTCATCGCGGACTCGAGCGATTCCATCTCCCCCTGGGACATCTCCATGCTCGAGAGCTGCTCGCTGAGCGACTCCATGCTCTGGGCGCCCTCCTGGCCCATCGACTGCTCGCTCATGCTCTGGGCCATCTGCTGCATCGCCTGCGACATCGACTGCATCGACTCGCTCGCGTTCTGCTGTGCCTGGGCCATCTGCGAGAGCTGGTTCATCATCTCGCTGCTCAGCGCCGGGGCGTTCTGCTCGAGCATCTCGGACATCTTCGACGGGCTCTGGGCCGCCTGCTCGGCCTGCTCCTGGCTCAGCCCCGCCTCCTGCAGCTTCTGCTCGAGCTGTTCGCGGCTCTGCGCCAGCTTGTCCATCTGCTTGGCCAGGTTGTCGAGCTGCTTCTTGAGCTTCTTGGCCTCCTCCGCGTCGAGCTCGCCCGCGGTGAGCTTCTCGCTCATCTCCTTGAGCTGCTCCTTGGCCTCGCCGAAGTTGCCCCGCGCCAGCTGGCGCGAGAACTCCGTCATCGGCCCGTCGCCCGGCTGGCGCAGCTTGCGCAGCGACTGCTTGAGCGAATCCATCTTCGCGCTCTTGTCGCCCTCCTGGGCCTGTTTGATCTTGTCTGACAGCTTGGTCAGCTTCTTGATCGCCGCGCGGCGCACGTCGTCGGCCCGGGTCGGCTCGTCCAGCTCGCTGTCGCCGTCCGCGCCGTCGTCCGCGTCCTCGTCGTCGAGCTCGACCGAGGTGCTCGCGAGCAGGTCCTCGATCCTCTTCTCGCTGGCCTTGACCTCACCCATGACCTCCCGGACCTGGCGTGACTCCTCGTCGGCGGCGTCCCTGGCCGCGAACAGGCCCGCGACGTCGTAGCTGGGCAGCCACCAGACGATCGCCAGCGCCAGCGCCCCCGCGAGGGCCGCGGGCCAGACGCGGGGGGGCGTGATCGGGATCGCGTCGCGCACGACCACGCGCCGGGCGCGCTCGCCCGCCTGCTCGACGATGACGTTGGACCAGGCGGAGTTCTGGTTCTCGACGCACAGGGCCGTGGAGATCGACTCCCGCAACCCCGCGCGCTCGTCCACCTGGCGGGCGACCTCCGCCCCGCGCGCGCGCCGCACCGCGCTCCAGATCAGGGCCGAAAGAGCGCTCAGCCCGGCGGCGCCGACGAAGACCCACATCCACGCCAGCTCGAACGGGAAGAGCTTCTGCCCGATCCGCGCCAGCACCAGCACGCCCAGCGCGATGGTCAGCGTGATCGTCAGGGTCTTGAGCAGATCGATGAGGAAGAGCCGCTTCGAGGCGGCGCCGAGCACGCGGCGGATGTCGTCCATGGCTCACTCCTGCGGGGCGCCCTGGCCCAGCGATTCTGCCCTGCTTCTTCTTCGGAACACTACCCCGCCGGGTTCGCCCCGGTTGCCAAGGCGTGACACGCCGGTTGCCCCCAGGCCCCCAGAGCCTCATGATGCACCGCCATGCCATCGGGCCAACCCCTTCCATCATCCGAATCTTCCGCTGGGCCGCAAGCCAATCGACCCGGTTTCCTGGCCCGCGTCGCCTGGGCCCCCTGGATCAGCCCCGCCCAGCGGGACGACGCGTTCGCCCGCCAGCACGGGCAGGACCGCATCGGCGTCGGCCTGCAGTGGCTTTTCATCACCGGCGGGCTCGTCGCCTTCACCATGACCACCAGCGCCACCGAGATCGCCCTGGCCCCGGCGCTGGTCTACACGTTCATCCGACTCAACAACACCTGGCGCACGTACGCCTCGTGCCTGCTCCAGCCCGCGCTGTGGCTGTCCGTCGCGTTCACGCTGTGGGGCGCGATGAGCCTGCTCTGGTCGCCCGACGTTGAGCACGGGCTCGACGAGCTGGCGATGGCGCGCGTGCTGGGCGCCTGGGTGATCCTCTGGCCGCTCATCGAGTACCGGCGCTGGTTCATCGGCGCCCTCTGCGTGGGCTTTCTCGTAGGCAACACGATCCAGCTCCTGCACGCCTTGGGCGTCGCGCTGGACCTCCCCGCGATCCGCTGGGACCGACACCTGGGGCGAAACTCGGGCTGGTGGGACCCTGTCGTCGGGGGCACGCTGCTCACGGGCGCGCTGGGCCTGCACCTGCCCGCGGCCCTCATGGGCGCGGGGCGCTGGCGGGTCATGGGCGTCGCGGGTTGCGTGATCACGGGGATGGGCATCCTCGCCACCGGAACGCGCGGCGCCTGGATCGCCGCCGCGGCGCTGGTCTTCATCGCGCTCGTCGTCGCGGGCGTGCACGAGCTGCGCCACCGCTGGTCAAGCCCCAAGACTCTCTGGGCGGGGCTGGTCGTGATCGCTTTGACCCTCGCCCTGGGCTGGCTCGTCGCGGGAAACCTGGTCCAGAGCCGGCTCAGCGAGGCGCGTGAGGAGCTCACCCGCGCCAGCGAGGGCGACTACGACACCTTCACCGGCGCTCGGTTGATGATGGGGCGCTGGGGCGTGGACGCCATGCGCCGCGAGCCGATCACGGGCGTCGGGCTGGGCGGGTACGCCGCGAGTGTGCGCGCGCAGCTCGAACGTGAAGGCAAGGACCCCGACACGCTGCCCGTGCACGATCACGCGCACAACACGCTCATCCAGATCGGCGCCACGACAGGGATCGTCGGCGTGCTGCTCGCGCTGGGCGTGCTCGTCGTGTCACTGACCAGCGGGTTCAAGGGCGCCCCGGGCGAACGCTTCGCCTCGTACGACAGCGGACCCGCGTTCGCGCTGGTGGGGCTCGTCCTCGCCGGCGGGTTCGACGTGGTCCACCTCAACAGCCAGACCGGCGCGCTGCTGGGCGTGCTGATCGTGCTGTGCGCCGGCGCGAGGCCCGCGCCGCGGTCGGGCGATCCGTTTAGTCGTCCAGCGGGCTGACGGTCTTGGGGCCCTCGTCGCCCGCGACGCGGGAGAGGCCCCCGTCCGAGTTCTTCTGGTACTTCGTAAAGCCCATCCGCTCCAGGTTCGAGTTGCTCAGGGCGCTCTTGGACTTCATGTCCGACCACTTGCCGGCGATGATCGGCGCCTGCGGCACGCGGTGCACCGGGCGACCCTCGTGCTCGGTCAGCGCCTCGTCCTTGATCGACTCGACCAGCTCGAAACACTCGCCCGTGCCCTCGCCGTCCTTATCCAGATACTCGTACACGTACGTCGGCATGGACAAAGTATATGGAGGCGAGGGCTTCCAGCCCTCGCGGACGCGATCAGGATTCTCGTGTTAAGGGTGGGCTGGAAGCCCACCCCTCCATGAGTCGGTCAGCCGAACATCTGCCCCGATTCGACGTCCTGGAGCTTCCAGGCGTTGCCCCGGCACATCCGCATGAGCACCGGGAAGGCGATGTCGGCCTCGACGACCGTCACCAGCGCCTGCTGGATGATGTCGTGCCCCCGGGGGATCTCGACGATGATCCCGGGTCCGTAGAGGAACATCGTGCCTCGCGAGACGCCCTCAGAGCCGTCGGGCGCGGTGTTGTAGGGCGCCATCGCCTCCTCCAGCTCCCGCGGCGAGCCCAGCGGGGCGTACCCCTCCGACGGGTCCGCCGGGTCGTTGGGGTTCAGGAGCACGAGCTGGCGTTTCTCGGATCGGGCCACGCGGGCATTGTTGCGTGCCCGGGGCGGGCGTGCCCGCGGAATCGTTCAATCCTCGTCGTCGTCCTCATCGTCGAGCTCGTCGAGCAGCCGCACCGCCGTATCCAGCAGGCGGCTCAGCGGCACGGGCTTGAGCAGGTAGTCGTCCACGCCCAGGCTCTCGGCGTACGCCTGGTGACGCCTGCCCTCGTTGGCCGTGACCATGATCACGATCGGCGAGTTCTCGTACCCCTTGATCTTCTCCAGCGCCAGGAACCCCGAACGCTTGGGCAGCATCACGTCGAGCACGACCAGATCGGGCGGGTCCTCGGCGCAGATCTTGACGGCCTCGTCGCCGTCCATTGCGATCATCGTCAGCGCCCCCTCGGCCTGGAAGACCGCGTCGATCGACTCGAGCACGTCCCGGTCGTCATCGACAATCAGCACGCGCACGTCTTCCAATCGACCCTCGGCTTGGCTCATCGTTGTTCTCCCACCCGCATGCGGGTCAGTATCGCACAGGCGCCAGGCCCGGGCAACGCACGCCTACGGCATGCGGCTGAGCCCGTGCTCGCTCAGGAACGCCCGATCGCGGTCGGACCGGTCCACGATCCGCGCGACGTCCTGGTCGGTGTTCCACGGCAGCGCCGCCAGCTTCTCCCGGAGGGGGTCCGGGAACGCCCGGTTCAGGCGTTCGTGCCTCGGGCGACTCTTCCACATCCGGTGCATCCACAGGTACTGTTCCGGCGCGCCGAGCACCATTTTCTCGATCGCCCGCCGGTACCAGGC
>JAJDDI010000074.1 GCA_029260375.1 Phycisphaerales bacterium
TGTTATCGATCAGGTCGCGCACTTCGCCGACGCTGTTGTTGGAGGCACCGTCGATCTCCATCACGTCGACACTGATGCCGTCGCGAATCTCCTTGCAGAAGGTGCACGCGTCGCACGGTTCAGGCGTCGGGCCGTCGATACAATTGAGGGCCTTGGCGAGCAGCCGTGCGGTGGTGGTTTTGCCGACACCGCGGGTACCGGAAAACAGGTAGGCGTGGGCCACGCGATCCATCCCAATGGCGTTATGGAGGGTACGAACAATATGCTCCTGCCCGATCAGCTCCGAAAATTTTTGGGGCCGCCACTTACGGGCCGAAACTTGAAACTCCATAAATCACAAGGGGTTAGGATGGGGATAAAATCAAAGGCAGAATTGCTGGGTATCTCACAGCACCCGGGGCGACTCGCTACCGCTGCTTCCTTCCGGATCTGACGGAGTTCACAAGGCCTCGTTGCGTGAGGCCCAACAAAACTGCCATTTCGTATTCTGAGGACGATTGTATATCACGGGCAAGGCCCGAATCAAGCGGTGAATCTCCGCCTCTATCTTGGGCGACAAGGAACTTGGCGCAATACACCCCCCCTCCTTCCAAAGAAAAAAGGGGAGCCGGGCATGCATGGCCCGGGGCAAAATTTCAAATACGCCCGGGGATCATCGATAGCGAGCAACCGTTAGCCAGTCGCCAGCGGGGCGGCGAATCGCCGCTGATAATTTTAAAACCCTAAACTGCACTGTTAGAACTTCTCTTACCCAGAGTGGTCAGTGTTCTGGGTCCAGCGTCACGCTGGCCCCTCCGGGGAGGAGAGGGAGGATTTTTCGCCTCCCAATTTGGCCAGGTCCTCACTCCGAAAGCCAATACGTTTCGCCTCCTTATGATCCTTGCGCTTGGCCATGGTGGTGAGCATGACATTGGTCTGGGTGACGTGTTGCATCAGCTTGACTGGCTCGCCGTTCAACGAAGCTCCGTAGAAAATGATCATGTCATTGCCGTGGTAGCCGATGCCGCTAATGTAAAACGGCTTGTCCCCGAACGAAACCATGGACGCACCCACTTCCTGATCGGGATGGAGGACGCTCTCGAATTCAGCGATGTGCGCCATCAACTTCTTGTACATGCACTCCGCCGCCGACGGAATCCCCGGAACCGGGATATCACACGCAACCGTTAAATTGGGAATGGAGGGTTGTTGGTCTGGCATGGTCTCACCTCTGATAAAATTCTTTAGATGGAATGCGATGTCTTTTCAATGTATAAGCCCGGTCATTTTTCGCTGTTCTTTCCATCGTAAGACTTTCTATTTTTTTTCACGGCCTTTAAGTGCTTTTTCTGCCAAAGATTAATGCCCTTATAAACATCTCCAATCGTCTTTCCAAGATCGCTGACTGAATATTCAACACGAGGTGGCACTTCTTTAAAATATTCCCTCTGTATAATACCATCTCTTTCGAGTTCTCTGAGTTGCTGGGTCAGCATCTTTTGAGAAATTTCAGGCAGCGCACGCTTTAATTCATTAAAACGAATTTTCCCGCTGCTGCCAATAGAATGCAAAATCATACTTTTCCATTTCCCGCCAACGATTTGCAAAGCATCTCGAACAGCACAGGAATCAATGTCACACGGTTTTTTTGCCATAATTGAATTTTTCAATAGTTACCAAAAGGTACCTAGTTTACTTTCGAACGTTTAATATATATACCTGTCTCTAGTAGCTTAGACAACCAACAAGGAGCAAAAAGATGAGAGAAATTTTCAGCCCTGACAATTCTGCAATGCTTTTGATTGATCACCAGGTCGGTACAATGGGATGGGTTCGTTCCGCCAAATTGTCCGATATTGAACTCAATACGGTCGTATTGGCTAAATCTGCTAAAGCCACCCATATGCCCTTGGTTTTAACCTCCAGTCAGGAGGATCAGGCGCAAGGACTTCTTTTTGAAGCACTCAGAAAAGTCGCGCCCGATGAATATGAAAAGCGAATTATGAGGCAAGGTGTCGTGGATTGCATGAGGGATAATCCCTTTGCAGATGCTGTCCGTGCCACAGGTAGGAAAAACCTCATTATGGCGGGCATTACTACTGATGTGTGCGTTGTTTATCCGGCAATCACGGCTTTAGAAGAAGGCTACAACGTTCAAGTCGTTGTCGATGCCTGCGGATCCCCAACCTCTGTTGCCGATGAAATTGCCTTGAGGCGTATGGAAAAAGCGGGAGTCACTTTAACAACCACCAATCAACTTATCGCTGAATTGGCAAAAGACTGGAGCAGCGAACACGGCTCTAAATTGGTTGCCATTTTATTCCAGGATGTACTTTCCAAAATGAAATAGGAACGAGTCGTATGAATGGAGCAAATGAAATATTCCTGCCAGCCGCAACCCGCAAGGCAGAGCACCTCTGCAAGTAATTTTCAAACTTACAATTGTGCTCAACGATTGGCACATGCAGTCAACCGTCAACCCGTTGCCACCCCTGCAAAGGGATGGCGGAGAGGGAGGGATTCGAACCCTCGGTAGGGGTAAACCTACACACGCTTTCCAAGCGTGCGCCTTCAACCACTCGGCCACCTCTCCGTCTTATGAATAAGGGTGCAGGGAAAATGGAACAGGGAAACCCAAAACACAGATTCTTCGTTTCACTCAGAATGACAATTGCTGGCTTTTTTAAATTGCGCCCCGTGATCATCAACAGCCGTCAACGGTCAGCTAATTTAACTCCAGCGTTACGCTGGAGGAGAGGGTGGGATTCGAACCCACGGTACCCGAGGGTACAGCTGATTTCGAGTCAACCGCCTTCGACCTCTCGGCCACCTCTCCAGATATATGGTGCGCCCAGGAGGACTCGAACCTCCGACCTACGGTTCCGCAAACCGTCGCTCTATCCAACTGAGCCATGGGCGCTTTTTCAAATTAATTTTTTGTCACCTGTCACCCTGAGCTTGTCGACTAGGGTGACATTGATATTCTTACCAAGCGTGTCCCGGAAGGCGAATCGCCGTTAACAACTTTATAACCCGTGGATGCGAACACAACGGAATAAATTCTCCAAAAGGTCCCAGCGAAATTCTCACCGGGCATGGCCCGGTTAACTGGTTGGCGTCGGTATAAAATCCATCAATTGCAAACCGTATCGATTGTGTTCAAACGCATACAAACCGGGATACTTGGCGAACGTCCAACTGTTGTAAAGCTCCTTGCCGTTTTCCGTGATCACCAGATGAATCGCCGGGTTACCCAATGAGTTGTCCATCGACGTGTAACTCGCCTGGTCCAAAACGAAGTTCGGAAAAAACTCCACAGCGCGAACGGTGATCCCACTGTCTCCGAGTTGAAACGTCGAACCCAGTTCCACGGTTTTCATCGTGTTGCGTTCTTCATCCGTTTTATCGCGGACGAGTATTTTAACCGCTTTCCATTTTCCTTCAACACTTTTCGGAACAATAATTTCGCGATGGACGTTTTTC
>JAJDDI010000075.1 GCA_029260375.1 Phycisphaerales bacterium
ATGCCCGGCATGGGCGGGATGGGGTTCTAGATCCATTCATGCCCGCGTGGTGAACTGAGCAAGCAGCAACACATAGATCAACGCTCTCACGAGCGATTGGAGAATCGAAAATGGCAGTCAAGCCCCTTGAAGATCGTGTCCTGGTCAAGCCCATCGAGGCCGAGTCGAAGACCGCCTCGGGCCTCTACCTCCCCGAGGGCGCGAAGGAAAAACCCATCCACGGCAAGGTGGTCTCCACCGGGCCCGGCAAGCGTCTCGACAACGGCACACGCGCCCAGATGTCCGTCAAGAAGGGCGACACCGTCGTCTACTCCAAGTACGCCGGCTCCGAGGTCGAGATCAAGGGCGATACGCACCTGATCCTCCGCGAGTCCGAGCTGCTGGGCATCCTCAACGCCTAAGGGCGCAACCTACGGAGAACGCCACATGGCACAGAAACAGATCATGTTTGATGACTCCGCTCTTCTCGAGATGAAGAAGGGTGTTGACCAGCTCGCCGCCGCGGTGAAATGCACCATGGGCCCCGCCGGGCGCCATGTCGTGATCGACAAGTCCTACGGCGGCCCGTCCGTCACCAAGGACGGTGTCTCGGTCTCCAAGGAGATCACCCTCCCCGACCCCTTCGAGTCCATGGGCGCGAAGATGGTCAACGAGGTCGCCAAGAAGACCGCCGACAAGGCGGGCGACGGCACCACCTGCGCGACCGTGCTCGCCCAGGCCATCTTCACCGAGGGCCTGCGCCACGTCTCCGCGGGCGCCAACCCGGTGCACCTGCAGCGCGGGATCAACAAGGCCGCCGAGGCCGCGTGCGAGGCGATCGACGCCATCGCCGTTCCCTGCAAGGGCAAGGCGGACTACAAGAAGGTCGCGACCGTCTCCGCCAACCACGACGAGTCGGTGGGTGAGCTGATCGCCGAGGCCATCGCCCGCGTCGGCGCCGAGGGCGTCGTCGAGGTCGAGGACGGCAACTCCAGCGAGACCACGCTCGACTACGTCGAGGGCATGCAGTTCGACAAGGGCTACCTCTCGCCCTACTTCATGACCGACCCCAAGACGGGCGAGTGCGTGCTCGAGGACGCATACGTCCTCATTCACGAGAAGAAGATCTCAAACCTGCCCGACCTGCTCCCGCTGCTCAACAAGGTGGCCACCTCGGGCAAGCCCCTGCTGATCATCGCCGAGGAGGTCGAGAACGAGGCCCTCGCGGCGCTCGTGGTCAACCGCCTGCGGGGCGTGCTGAACATCGCCGCCGTCAAGGCCCCGGGGTTCGGCGATCGTCGCAAGGCGATGCTCCAGGACATCGGCGTCGTCACCAGCGGCGCCTACTTCTCCGAGGACATCGGGCGCGAGCTCGAGTCCGTCGAGCTCAAGGAGCTCGGTCGCGCCAAGAAGATCATCGTCACCAAGGACGCGACGACGATCATCGAAGGGGCGGGCAAGAAGAAGGACATCACCGCGCGGGCCGAGCAGATCAAGGCCCAGCACGACAAGTCGACCTCGGATTATGACCGCGAGAAGCTGATGGAACGCCACGCCAAGCTCACCGGCGGCGTCGCGATCATCAACGTAGGCGGCGCCACCGAGATCGAGATGAAGGAGCGCAAGGACATGGTGGACGACGCCCTGCACGCCACCCGCGCCGCGGCCAAGTCCGGCTACGTCCCCGGCGGCGGCGTCGCCCTGCTCCGCACCATCGGCGCCATCGACAACGCCAAGTCCAAGGCCAAGGGCGACGAGAAGCTCGGCTTCGACATCGTCCGCAAGGCCGTCGAGGCCCCCGCCTGGCAGATCGCCCACAACGCCGGCTTCGACGGCGACCTGGCCGTGCAGAACGTGCTCGACGAGTCCGGCGCCTTCGGCCTCAACGCCGGCACCGGCGACTACGAGGACCTGGTCAAGTCCGGCATCATCGACCCCGCGCTCGTCCCCCAGACGGCCCTCACGCATGCCTGCTCGGTCGCCGGGCTCATGCTCACGACCGACGTGATGGTCTCCGACCTCAAGGACAACACCAAGCCGGCCATCGGCGCCGTCAGCTGATTCTCCACCCCCTCGTGGCACGGGCGTCCCGCCCGTGACCTCGTTCCTCTCTTCTCCTGTTTCTATTCAAAGCAGCCCAGACGAGTCAGAGGAGACAGAGAACACGGGCGAGACGCCCGTGCCACAAGCGAAGGCCCGAGCCCCGGAGGGGAACCGCCGAGGGCTCGATTCCAAACGACCAAGGAGCCTCACATGGGCAAGATTCTCAAATCCAGCGGCGGCAAGCGCGGCAAGTTCGACGGCGGCGCGGTCCCCAAGGCCAACATGAAGGCCGGGCTCGACAAGCACGCCAGGGTCATCAACCCGAACAGCAGCCCCGTGATCAAGGGCGCCGCGCCCGAGACCACGCCGGACGCGACCGACGAACAAAACGCCGCGCCGAAGCAGGACTAAACGCAGAGGAGAGAGGGACGGGGGCTGGGTAGGACCCCGTTCACTCTGATCTCAACGAGCCCCGGAGGGAAACCGCCGAGGGCTCGGTTCATGAAAGGAGCAGTCAATGCGAACGCTTCGAAAGGATGAGTACGAAGGGGCCAGGCAGGCGTTCATTGAGGGCAAACTTCGGCTGAATCTCATGCCTGGGGGGGCAACACAAGAGTGGGCGAAGTCTCAAGGTTGGCCATCAGGGATGGTCGGTTTCAAGGATAACTTTGTTCGCAAAGCAATCGAAACCAAAGAGAACTGGGAATTGGCTTGGACCGCTAGCAGTGCTGACTTCTTCACCGATGAGTAGCTGTACTTGCCTCATGCAACTGTGTTACACAGGATAACTTCGCTGGAAATAGCGAAGTATTGATTCATGCCCACCACCCGCGACTATTACGAGGTTCTCGGCGTCGAACGCACCGCGGACGGCGAAGAGATCAAGCGCGCCTACCGCCGCCTGGCGATGAAGCACCACCCGGACCGCAACCCGGATGATGCCGAAGCCGAAGCCGCGTTCAAGGAGTGCGCCGAGGCCTACGAGATCCTCTCCGACGACGCCAAGCGCCAGCGCTACGACCAGTTCGGGCACGACGCCTTCCGCGGCGCCGGCTCCGCCGCCCACGACTTCTCCCGCATGAACGTCGATGACATCTTCTCGATGTTCAACGACATCTTCGGCGGCGGGCGCGGCGGCGGCGGCGGCCAACGCGCCCAGCGCCGAACCGCCCGCGGCTACGACCTGGAGACCGAGGTCGATCTGACCCTCAAGGACGTCCTCACCGGCGCCGAGCGAGAGGTCGAGTTCTCACGCCTCGATGTCTGCGACACCTGCACCGGCTCCGGCGCCAAGCCCGGCACCGAGCCCGAGACCTGCCAGACCTGCGCCGGACAGGGCAAGGTCCAGCAGCAGGGCCTAGGCGGCATGTTCCGCATGGTCGTCGCCTGCCCGCACTGCCGCGGACGCGGCACGATCGTCAAGGACAAGTGCGACACCTGCCGCGGCAAGGGACGCGTCTCCAAGAAGCGCAAGCTCAAGGTCAAAATCCCCGCGGGCGTCAGCGAGGGCCAGGCCGTCCGCGTCCAGGGCGAGGGCGAGCCCCCGCCCCCGGAGGCCTCGCCCACCGGCGCCGGCGTGCGGGGTGATCTGCACGTGGTCGTCCGCGTCGTGGAGCACGACCTGTTCGAACGCGAGGGCGACCACCTGCTCCTGGAGATGCCCATCAGCTTCACGCAGGCCGCGCTCGGCGCCGAGGTCGATGTCCCCACGCTCGAAGAGTCCACGCCCCTGACCATCCCCAAGGCGACGCAGTTCGGCGCCATGTTCAAGATCGCCGGCCAGGGCCTGCCCAACCTCCGCACCCAGCGCCGCGGCGACCTGGTCGTCATCGTCAAGATCGAGACCCCCAAGAAGCTCACGAGCAAGCAGGAGGACCTCCTCCGCGAGTTCGCCGAGACCGAAGACAAGCACGTCAACCCCGAGAGCCACGGCTTCTTCAAGAAGATCGCCGACCTGCTCGGAGGCTGACCGCATTTGGAGGGGAGGGCTTCCAGCCCTCCCAAAAGGAACCATGAGCAAGCACAAGGAAGCACAACCCGAGCCCATCGACGACGCCGAGACGCCCCAGCAGCGCGCCGATCGGATCAACGCGATCATCGACGCCGCGCAGGTGGGGGATCTGGAGGTCCCCTCGGGCGCCGACGACATCGTCGAGGCCCTGCTCGAGGTCGCCCGCGAGCGTCAGGATCTGGGCGACAAGCTGCTGCGCACCGTCGCGGACTTCCAGAACTACCAGCGCCGGGCCGCGATCAACGAGCGCGAGGCCGCGATGCAGGCCCGCTCGGGCGTCGTCCAGCAGGTCCTGACCGTGATGGACCACTTCGACCTGGCGCTCAACCAGGACACCGCCGGCGCCAGCGCCGAGCAGATCATCGGCGGCGTACAGGTCATCCGCGACGAGCTCTTCAAGACCCTCCAGTCCTTCGGCGTCACCCGCATCGCTCCCGAGCCGGGCGACGAGTTCGACCCCAACAAACACGAGGCCATGCTCCGTCAGCCCAGCGACGACGTCGCCCCGGGGTGCGTCGTTTCCCGCCTCTCGATCGGCTACATGCTGGGCGACCGCGTGGTCAGGCCCGCCAAGGTCTCCGTCGCGCCCGAGGGAGACGCCTGATGCCCACCTACGACTACCGCTGCAACGCCTGCGGGCACGAGTTCGAGCTCTTCCAGTCCATGTCGGACTCCGTGAAGAAGAAATGCCCGCAGTGCGCCAAGCTCGCGCTCGAACGCCTCATCGGCACCGGCGCCGCCGTGCTCTTCAAGGGCGGCGGCTTCTACGAGACCGACTACCGCTCCGAGGGCTACAAGAAGGCCGCCGACGCGGAGAAGAAGTCGTCCTCGGGCGAGAACAAGTCCGATTCCAAGACCGATTCCAAGACCGATTCCAAGCCCGATTCCAAGCCCGATTCCAAGCCCGAGAAGAAAACCGAGACCAAGCCGCCCAAGCCCGACGCCGGCGCGTCCAAGTCCAGCGGAAAGTAGGCTCTCCCCATGCAGGTCCTCGGGCACGGCGTGGACATGATCGAGATCCCCCGCATCGCCCGCATGGTCGAGCGCCACGGGTTCCGCTTCCTCGAACGCGTCTACACCCAGACCGAGCAGGCCTACTGCAAGGACAAGAAGCGGATGTTCGAGCACCTGGCCGCCCGCTTCGCCGCCAAGGAGGCCGTCCTCAAGGCCCTGGGCACCGGCTGGTCCGCCGGGATCGGCTGGACCGATGTCGAGGTCGTGCACGAGGCCTCGGGTCGCCCGCGGATCGAACTGCACAACGCCGCGTCGCGCGAGGCACGCGAGCGGGGGATCAACGACGTGCTGGTCTCGATCTCGCACACCGACAACGCCGCGATCGCCTCGGCCATCGCCGTGGGCTCGGACTGATCTCATGCCGTTGCCCACCGTCCTGATGACCGACGTCATCCGCTCGACCCAGCAGGGCCAGTCCCACGGCGGCGCCTACCTCATCGACCTCGACACGGGTTCCTTCCGCCAGGTCATCGACCACGCCGCCCCGGACATCAACTGGGAAGGGCGCGGCATGGGTCGCGGCCTGCGCGGCATCGCCTACGACGCGAGCGAGATCTACATCGCCGCCTCCGACGAGCTGTTCGTCTACGACCCGGACTTTGCCCTCCTCCGCTCGCACACCTGTCCGAATCTGCACCACGCCCACGAGATCTGCACGGACGGGCGCCGGCTGTACATCACCTCCACCACGCACGACAGCGTGCTGGAGTTCGACCTCGAAGATCGGATGTTCACGAGCGCCTGGCACATCCGCCCCGAGCAGCGCCCGGGCCCGTCGGGCCTGCCGCTCTCGCTCAGCCGGTTCGACCCGCGCAGCGCTAAGGGCCCACCCGCCGAGGACCGCTTCCATTTCAACTCGGTCTGGAGGCACAAGGGCCGGACGCTCGTCTCGGGCACCGTCCTGCCCCTGATGCTCTCGATCGAGGGCACGCGCCTGACCCCCTTCGCCAAGCTCCCGCTGGGAACGCACAACGCCCGCCCGTTCGATGGCGGCGTCCTCTGCAACGCGACCGAGCAGGACTGCGCCATGCGCTGCGACCTGGGAGGACGCCCACAGGCCCGCTTCCCGATCCCCACCTACGACCCCGCCCAACTCATCGGCTCGGACACCCCGGGCGACCACGCCCGCCAGGGCTTCGCCCGGGGCCTGTGCACCACCGACGATGGCCTGCTCATTGTCGGCTCTTCCCCGGGGACGGTCAGCGTCTACGAGATGGACTCCCGGAAGCTCATCAAGAGAGTCAACGTCACCATGGACGTGCGAAACGCCCCGCACGGCCTCGAACTCTGGCCCTACTAACGGCTTCTTGGAGGGGAGGGCTTCCAGCCCTCCCGCTGGCCACACCAACCCCCGGACCATCTTCGGATACATTCTCCGGTCCATGAGCGTCCACGCCCCCATCCTCCGCCGCCTGATCACACGCCCGCGATCCGTCGCGATCATCGACGACCGGCGCAGCTACAAAGGCGCCGAGATCGTCGTGGGCGCCATGCACGTCGCCAGCGCCATCTCCCAGCGCAGCAAGACCGACACCGTCGCCCTGCTCCTGCCCACATCGGGCGCCTTCCCGATCGCCGCCCTGGGCGCGTGGATGCTGGGCAAGACCGTCGTCCCTCTCAACTACCTGCTCAAGCCCGACGAGCTCCAGTATGTCATCGACGACAGCGGCGCCGACACCGTGCTCACCGTCGGCCCCATGCTCGATCACCTGGGCTACGCCCCCAACGTCCAGAACCTGCTCAAGCTCGAGGACATCAACTTCAAGAGCCTCCCCCGCCCGCGCTGGCCCGCGGGCAAGCGCGACAACGACCTGGCGACCCTGCTCTACACCTCGGGCACCAGCGGCAAGCCCAAGGGCGTCATGCTCACGCACGGCAACCTCTGCGCCAACCTCCGCCAGACCCGCATCGTCACGAGCTGCACGCCCGCCGACACGCTCTTTGGCATCCTCCCCCAGTTCCACTCCTTCGGGCTGACCGTCCTGACGCTCATGCCCCTGTCCGTCGGCGCCAAGGCCGTCTACTCGGCCAGGTTCGTCCCCCACAAGGTCCTCGAGTCGATCCGCCAGCACCGACCCACGCTCATGGTCGCCATCCCCTCGATGTACAACGCCCTGCTGAGCGTCAAGAAGACCAACCCCGACGACTTCCGCTCCTTCCGCCTCATCGCCTCCGGCGGCGAGCCCCTGCCGCGCGACGTCGCCACCCGCTTCCACGAACGCTTCGGCGTCCACCTCACCGAGGGCTTCGGCCTCACCGAGACCTCCCCCGTCACCAACGTCTGCATGCCGCACCAGCACCGCCCGGGCTCCGTCGGCCCGCCCGTGCCCGACGTTCTCCAGCGCATCGTGGACATCGAGACCAACGCTGTCCTGCCCGCGGGCCAGGAGGGCGAACTCCGCATCCACGGCCCCAACGTCATGAAGGGCTACTTCAACCTCCCCGACCAGACCGCCGACGCCTTCGACAGCGAGGGCTTCTTCCGCACCGGCGACATGGCCAGAATCGACGAGGACCAGCACCTCTACATCACCGGGCGCCTCAAGGAGATGCTCATCGTCGGCGGCGAGAACGTCTTCCCCCGCGAGATCGAGGAGGTCCTCAACGACCACCCGTCCGTCCACGCCTCGGGCGTGGTGGGGGAGATCGATCCCGTCCGCGGCGAGATCCCCGTCGCCTTCATCGAGCCCGAGGAGGGCATGACCATCGACGAGGGCGAGCTCAAGTCGCTCTGCCGCGAACGCCTGGCGGGCTACAAGGTCCCGCGCCGCATCATCGTGCTCGACGAACTGCCGAGAAACCCGACGGGCAAGATCCTCAGGCGCGACCTCAAAGCCATGCTCGAACCTATGAAGGATGAGTGACCAATCGTGGGCGGGCAAAGGCGAGTCTCAACGGCTGAACTCGACAGGGTCATGAACGCCGCCATCGCCGCGGCGAGACAATATCGCGAGATAACCGGTCGGCCTCTTGGGATCACGGGGGAGATCGGCGAAGTTGTCGCGGCTCGACTGCTGGGCTTGGATCTAGCCCGAGTACGCCAAGCCGGCTTCGACGCGTTTGATGCCAAGAAGCGGCGCATTCAGATCAAGGCCAGGTGCGTCCTTCCCGACTCGAAGCCCTCTCAGCGAGTTGGGAGTATCCGACTGGATCAGCCGTGGGACAGGGTCATGCTCGTTCTCTTGGACGAGGCATTCGAGCCGATCTCCATCCACGAGGCGAGTCGAGGGGCTGTGCGGGAGGCCATCATGGCCCCAGGCTCAAGGGCGCGGACGGAAAGAGGGCAGTTGGGCGTGAGTAAGTTCAAGGCAATCAGCCAGGTACGGTGGTCTCGAGATGATTCGAGCTAGTAGCCCTTCCGCGCCTCCGCGATCCCTCCGCCTCTCCGCGTACACTCCCTCCTCCAACCCCCAGGAGCCCCCCGATGGACCTCTACATCGACACCGCCAACCTCGACGAGATCAAGCAGGCCCACGACATGGGCATCCTCGACGGCGTCACCACCAACCCCTCGCTCATCGCCAAGGAGGGTGTGGACTACACCAAACGCATCACCGAGATCTGCGAGATCGTCAAGGGCCCCGTCTCGTCCGAGGTCATCTCCACCGACTACGAGGGCATGCTCAAGGAAGGACGCGAGGCCGCCAAGATCGCCTCCAACATCGTCGTCAAGCTCCCCTGCACCATCGACGGCGTCAAGGCCTGCAAGGCCCTCTCCGACGAAGGAACCAAGACCAACCTCACCCTCTGCTTCCAGCCCCTCCAGGCCCTCATGGTCGCTAAGGCCGGCGCCTTCCTGGTCAGCCCCTTCATCGGGCGCCTCGACGACATCTCCCAGGACGGCATGGACCTCATCGGGCAGATCCGCCAGATCTACGACAACTACGGGTACCCCACCAAGATCCTCGCCGCCTCGATCCGCCACCCCAAACACATGGTGGACTGCGCCCTGGCCGGCGCCGACGTCGCGACCGTCCCCTTCAACGTCATCAAGCAGTTCATGAGCCACCCGCTGACGGACATCGGCCTCGAGAAGTTCCTCGCCGATTACAAAAAACAGTTCGGCTGAGCTCGTGAAGTGTTCAATCGCGCCCATTCAGCCCCGCACGTCAGTGCGGGGTTCGGCGTTCCGTATCCAGACCACGACAAACCCCGGGCTCACGCCCGGGGCTGGAATGCTGCCAATCGCGACTTCGCCACCTCGCGGCTTCGCGCGTTACACAACCTCAAACAGGAACTCGATCTCGACCGGTGCGTGCAGCGGCAGGCTCGCCACACCCACCGCCGCCCGTGCGTGCCGCCCAATCTCCCCGAACACCTCGAGCATCAGCTCGCTGGCGCCGTTGATCACCTCGGGGTGATCCGCGAACCACGGGTCGGCCGCGACGAACCCGCCCAGGCGGACGACGCTCTTCACGCGGGACAGCTCACCGATCTCCGCCTTGAGCACCGCCAGGGCGTTGAGGGCGCACTGCTTGGCGCACCCGACGGCTTCGGCCAGGCCCACCTCGCTGGGCACGATCCCCGTCGTCATCAGCTTCCCCCCGCGCATCGGGATCTGCCCCGAGACCTGGACCAGATCCCCGAACCGCTTGGCCGGGATGTACGCCGCGACCGGGCGGGGGGGCGTGGGCAGTTCCAGGCCGAGTGCGGTGAGACGGTCTTCGGGTGTTGCGCTCATGATCGGGCTCCAGATCTATGTTAGGAGAATGATCGGCAATCTGGGCAAGCTCGGGATTGTGTGAAACCGGGCGCCCTTGAAATCCGGATAATCTCCTGTACCCTATCATGGGACACGTGTTCCCTGCCGCAGCGTGGGCGTGGTATTTGGATACATCGCACTTATTGGCGGGCTCCAACCCGCCGCAGTGATACGCCCAAGCCCACACGTCGGCGACATCCCGTTGCAGGAGCCTCCCCGGATGGGAGGACTCCGTCGCGTGTGCGGGCGAACGGTCCCGTGATCATGTCCAGACCAGTCCCGGCTTCGCCGGCGACCTGTTCGGACCGATCGAGGGACACCCGCAAAAACAGACGTGCATGCACGACGCCCGTGGCGCCGCCCCGGTCGATCGATGTGTGCGACACCGATTTCCGTTTGGAGAAATGAATCATGAAGAGCAATCGCAAGGGATTCACCCTGATCGAGCTGCTGGTGGTCATCGCGATTATCGCGCTGCTCATCGGCATCCTGCTGCCCGCCCTGGGCAAGGCCCGCAAGGCCGCCCGCCGCCTCAAGGACCAGACCCAGGTCCGCGGCATCCTC
>JAJDDI010000076.1 GCA_029260375.1 Phycisphaerales bacterium
TCCTGCCTGCCTCCTGCTGTCAGATTTCTTACGGGTCGCGCGCGGCTCCGGCCGCGCAATTCCTGCCTTGGAACCGCGCCGAGTGTACGACGAGGCGTGGGGGGCGCCGGGGTTTCCGACAGTCTGTCCACAGGCCCGCCGATGCAAACCAAAGGCCGAAACGACCCAGATCTAGATTGAGACTGCGGCATGCTTTACGCGATTGGCCCCGGAGTTGCATCGCCTCACATTCGTCCCGAGCGAAGGCACAGGCCAAAGTCCGTACAAAGCACAAAAAACACATGGCGCCACCTGATTTTGGGGAGCAAGTCTCGACTGAAGCATTGCCCAATGCGACAATACGCCTTGGCCGACCCCACAGTCCGTTTGATGACGGCGCGGCCGCGATGGGAATGGGAGATCAGAAATGAGATTTGTCGCTGCCACAATCGTGCTTGCCGCCGCTTCGGGCGCCGCGAACGCCGGGCTTGTGCTGAGCTTTACCGATGTATCGGGGCTCAGCGCCGAAGCCGAGTTCACACTTATCGACCCGAGCACCGTCGAGATCCGACTCCGGAACACGAGCACGGGCGCCCCGCTCGGCTTCGACGGGGCCGACCAGATCCTCACCGGGCTGTCCTGGAGCGGTGGCGGTAACAGCATCCTCGGCGGCTCGGCCGTGATCGCGGCGGGGAGTTCCACCGTGAACTTCGATTCCGGCACATACGGCGCTGGCACGAACGTCGGCGGCGAATGGGGCTACGGCAACTCGGGCATCTCGGGCGCACTGGCCAACGGCATCTCCGCCCTCACCGCCGGGACCACCGCCTTCGGCGGACCCAACCTCGACGGGCCCGTGTCCATCGACGGCCCGCAGGGTGGCCTCGTGGCCGACCCCATGGTCGTCTCCCTCGGCGGACAGGGCGCCATCCAGAGCGAGATCGTTGCGACGATCAACCTGAGCGCTGCGATCAACGACATCGGTGACCTTTTCGGCAACGACCAGCTCGCCCGCGTCGAGTTCGGCTCCGACGCCCACTTCATCACGGTCAACGTCCCGGCCCCGGGCGCCCTCGCCCCTCTTGCCGGCGCCATGCTCCTGGCCACGCGTCGTCGTCGCACCGCCGGCTGATCCACACCACGCCTCGTGTCAAGGAACCACCGCGGGCGCTCGAACCGAGTTCGGGCGCCCGCTGTCCGTTTTACGCGATCGTCTGCTCAAGCGGCTCCAGCAGCAGCGATCTCGCCAGCTTCAGGTACCCCGTCCAGTTCGACTCGACGTTGATCATCAAGTCACTCGCGAACTTGCCGCAGAAGCACCGGGCCGCCTCCCAGGCGGCGCAACGCCTTGCGCCTCAAGACATATAGGGCCTGGCCCTGATTTTGCAGCACTATTTTGCGCGGCCAACTTTGCGCCCCAGTTCCGGCCCCCGAACCGGGCAGTTTGGCTCGGCGCGCGAGCTTGCATTCCCGATGTAGCCCGCGTGAATGCCACCCCATCCGTTCCGGGACACGATCAATGGCTGTGGTGGGGTGTGGCGCTGGCCGTCGTCCTCTCATCCGTATCGCACGCCCTGAGCTTCGCCGCCGTCGGCGATCCCTGGCTCGGGCCGATCCGCGGCCTGCTGGATCTTGACGGCGAGGGGAACCTGCCGACCTGGTTCGCCTCCGCCTTGCTCCTGTTCGTGGCGTTGAAGCTGTGGGAGACCCGGTCGGCCTGGGCCCAGAGCGGGCGTCGGGCCGCGTGGAGGTGGGGGCTGCTGGCGCTGATCGCCGCGGCGATGTCCGCCGAGGAGATCGTGGGACTTCACGAGCGGACGGTCGTCCCGCTGCGTCGCCTGCTGGGCGCCGAGGGCGTGCTGCACTTCGCGTGGGTCATCCCAGGGATCATGCTCGTGGGCGTGGTGGCCGCGCTGTGCGGGCGCCTGACCTGGTCGCTGCCCGCGATCGTGCGCAGTCGCATGGCGCTGGGCGTGCTGCTGTACCTGCTGGGCGCGATCGGTATGGAACTGGTCGCGGGGCCTCTGGCGCCGGCGCCCGATCAGGCGCGCTCGGCCATGTTCTTGCTCGCCGCCACGATCGAGGAGACCCTGGAGATGTGCGGGCTTGTGGTTGCGATCGGGGCGATCGGCGAACTCAACGCGATCGTGCGCCGGGAGCACGAGGCCGGCAGCGTCCCGCTTCTCAGGATCGAGACGCCAGGGGAACAGACGATCGACCCCCGCTCACGCGCTTCGTGATCGGGGCGGCGGCCCTACGCGATCGTCTGCTCCGGCGGTTCCAGCGGCAGCGATCTCGCCAGCTTCAGATAGCCCATCCAGTTCGACTCGACCTCGATCATCGAGTCCCCCGCGAACTTGTCGCAGAAGCACCGGGCGACCTCGAACGCGACGGCGTGCTCCATCACCACCCCCGCCGCGGACAGGGCGCACACGTCCGATCGCTCGTACTGGCTCCGGTTGGCTTCCTTCGTGTTCAGGTCCACGCTGGGCATGCCCTGGAGGAGGGTCGCGATGGGCTTCATGGTCCCGGTGACGACGATGGGCATGCCGTCGGACATGCCGCCCTCGGTCCCGCCCGCGTTGTTGGTCGGGCGGGTGAAGCCCAGGCAGGGGTCGTTCATCTTCGAGCTGTCGAAGTAGATCGGGTCGTGGACCTCGGAGCCGTGCTTGCTGGCAACGCCCACGCCCATGCCCATCTCGACCGCCTTGAACGCCTGGATGCCCATGACGGCGTAGGCGATCCGGGCGTCGAGCTTGGTCGTCCAGTCCATCGAAGAGCCGATCCCCGGGGGCAGGCCGAAGACGTGCGTCTCGACCTTGCCGCCGACGGTGTCCTTGTCGATCTTCGCCTGGCGGATGATCTCGCGCTGGCGCTCGGTGATCTGTTCATCCGGGCAGTAGGTGTCCGAGGCGTCGCGAAGATCCTTGACCACGCGCCAGTTCTCCTCGCGCACGATGATGTCCGTGCGGGCGTCGAGGATCTGCCGCGTGAAGCCGAAGGTCTCGACGCCGAAGTGCTTGAGCAAGCAGCGGGCGATGGCCCCGGCGCCCACGCGGCTGGCCGTCTCGCGGGCGCTGGCGCGCTCCAGCGTCTCGCGGCAGTCGGTCGTGAGCCACTTGATTGAGCCGGAGAGGTCCGCGTGCCCGGGGCGGGGGCGGTAGACCGGGGGTGTGCGCTCAAGGTCGTCGAGCCTGGAGTCCTTGTTCTTGATGCTGAACACCAGCGGCGCCCCGGTGGTCTTGCCGCGACGCACGCCGCAGAGGAACTCCATGGCGTCGGTCTCGATCTTCATCCGCCCGCCGCGCCCGTACCCGCCCTGGCGACGGCTCAGCTCGGTGTTGATCAGGTCCGTGTCGAGCCCGAGGCCCGCGGGCAGACCCGTGATCGTGGTGATCAGGGCGGGCCCGTGAGATTCGCCGGCGGTCTGGTAGTCCAAGGGTGGCATGGGGCAAGGATACTCACACCGAGCAACCCACCCGACGAGGACGATCTGTGCCCCACTCGAAGTACGACGCGATCATCTGCGACATCGACGGCTGCCTCTCCCCCGAGCACCCGGCGCCGACGGACCTGTGCACGATCGCGAAGATCGCCGCGTGGAACCGGCGGGCGCGGGAGGCGGGGGATGTGCCGCTCCTGACGCTGTGCACCGGGCGCCCGCAGGCGTTCGCCGAGGCGGTGGCGCGGATGGTGGGGGCGTTCGGCCTGCCGATTGTCTGCGAGGGGGGCGTGTGGCTGCTGGAGATGGACCCGTACCGCTGGTCGATGGACCCGCGGATCACGGACGGGCACCGGGACCTGATCCGCGAGGTGGAGCGCTGGTCGCTGGCGCAGTTCGAGGGCTCGCGCCTGGAGATCGGCAAGGCGGGCGCCGTGACCATCTTCCACGAGCGCGGGGCGGAGTACCTGGAGAGCGTCGTCCTGCCCGCGGTCTGGACGCGGATCAGCGACAAGGGCTGGCCCCTGCGCGCCAGCATGACCTGGACGTGCGTCAACATCGAGCTGGAGTTCATCTCCAAGGCCAGCGGCATCGACCGCCTGCTGGCCAGCACGGGACTCAAGACCGAACGCCTCGCGGGCATCGGCGACACCATGAGCGACATGGCCATCCGCGAGCGGGTGGCGTACTTCGCCTGCCCGGCCAACGCGGACGAGAAGCTCAGGGCGCACGCGGACTTTGTGTCGGACAAGGAGGAAGCCGAGGGGGTGCTCGACATCCTCGAAAGGTTGAAGGGCTGACCGCTACCGCCCCGGCAGTCGGTCCAGCGGGAACGCCGGGTCGGAGATGGGGCGGATGGCCAGGGCCAGCAGCGCCAGCTCGTCGTCGTCGCCCGCGATGCGGTTGACGCGGAGCTGCCCGCAGCCGGTGCACCTGTGAACAAGCGTCCACTCGCCGCCCGCGCGTGACGACACGGCGATGGGTTCCATGCCCTGGGCGCACGGGGAGCGCCGGTCGCCGATCTCGTCATCGACGTGGCGCGACCAGAGGCATCGCGGGCAGTGGTTGCGGTGGTCCGAGCCGTACGGGTCGGGGTTGACGGGGGATTTGCAGCGGATACAGCGGAAGGCGCCGCGCTCGTGACGGCGGGAGTTGGTTGACATGTGGTTGAGCCTGCGGGCGCCCGGCGATGCCCGGGGCCGGTGTGCCGAGATTCCTGGTCTCGCCCGGCGCGCGGAATCCCCGTGGGGGATCGGTGCGCGGGGCACGCGGAGATCGGTTCAGGAAATTGCGGCAGTGGGCTGCATACGCCCGCAGCGTATCTCGGCCACGCCACCTGGGTCAACCGGATCGAGCCCACTAGGATCCCCCATGGATCCCGACGACCACGTCTGCCTCTGCTTCCACGTCTCGCTGCGGAAGATCCGCTCGTACCTCAAGCGGGAGGACCCGCCGGTGGCGTCGCTGATCAGCGAGTGCCTGGGGGCGGGGACGGGGTGCCAGTGGTGCGTGCCGTTTCTTAAGCACCTGCACAGCGAGCACCAGGCCGGGCGCGTGCCCGACCTGCGCGTCAGCCCGGGCGACTACGCCGGCGCCCGCAAGAGCTTCCACAAGAGCGGCGAGCGTGACGCGAACATCGTCGAGCACGCGACCGAGCACGACGAAGATACGTAGAGCTTCCCCGTGCCACTGACCCGTCCTCGGGTCAGTGTGCTTTCCTACGCCAGCCTGCACTGACCCGAGGACGGGTCAGTGGCACAGATGCCGCGCAAAGAAAGAGCCCCGGACAACGCCGGGGCTCTGGGTGATTCACGGTTGTGATCGGGCGATCACTCCTCGGCGGGCAGCTCGACCTCGTCCGGGGGCAGGACGCTCGACTGGCCCATCAAGCCGGCGGCCTGGGCCGCGGCCAGCTCGTCCTCGTCGAGCTGGCGCAGCTCGAGCCCGGCGTCGACCAGGCGCTCGCGGACCTCGGTGAGCGAGGTGGCGCCGAAGTTCTTGACGCCCATCAGCTCGGCCTCGGTGTGGCTGCACAGGTCGCCCAGCGTCTGGATGTTGAGCAGCTGGAGCGCCTTGCGGGCGCGGACGGAGAGCTGCAGGTCGGAGACGGGCTTGTTGAGCATGCCCTCCTTGCCCGAGCCGCGGAACTTCTCCATCATCTGGCTCTTGGCGGCGCGGCGGGCGTCCTCCTGGCCCTGGCCGAGCTTCAGGCCCTTCTGGCTGAGCATGCGCTTGATCTCGTCGAGGCTGGACTCGCCGAAGTTGCGGTAGCTCATCAGCTCGGGCTCGGTGATGCGGAGCAGGTCGCCCAGCGAGCGGATGTTCATCTTCTTGAGGCAGGTGCGGGCGCGGACGGAGAGCTCGAAGTCCGTCACGGGCGTGTCGAGCATCGCCTTGCGCTTCATGATGTCGCGCTCGTTGTCCTCCTCGATGACCATGCCGCGGGAGGCCTGGACGTCGCGGAGGAAGAGGCGGGCGCGGGGGTGGTTCGGGTTGGTCTCGAGCACCTGTCGCAGGCAGCGTTCGGCGCGGGAGTAGTCGTTGCGGTCCTCGTACAGGACCGCCAGGTTCAGCAGCGCGTTGATCGGCGCGGGCGGGTACTCGCAGGCGCGCTCGTACAGCGCCAGCGCCTCGTCCTCCTCGCCGCAGAGGTCGAGCAGGTAGCCCAGATGGAACAGCGCGTCGGCGTGGGTCGGGTCGGCGCTGATGGCGGCCCGCAGCTCGGCGATGGCGCCCTCGCGGTCGCCCGCAGCTTCGAGGCGTCGCCCCTCGGCGACGCGTGAGGTCGCGGCCTGCGTATCACCGGACGCCGCGGCGCCGATCACCATCTCCATCGGATCGTTCGTCATCGAGTGCTCCTGTCGGGGGGCCCAGGCGCCGCCCCAAGGGGCGCCGTGAGGCTGAAACAGATGATAGGCCCCCATCCCGGGCGTCCCGAACGCCCTCTGGGCGTCTCAGGCCGAGCCCGGGGAGACGCCGGCGATGGCTTCCTCGCCCGACCCGGCGTACGGATCGGACGCCTCGGGCGTCTGAGTCAGGTTCAGCGACCTCCACCGCCCGCCCAGGAACCGCCAGACCATGCACAGCCCCAGGGCGATGATGTACGCCGCGGCGCCCACCCAGGGCCCGAGCGAGCCCATCTCCGGGAAGAGCCAGATCATCGCGTGCCCGCCGCCCACGATGAAGGTCCACGACAGGACGATCGTCGCGATCCCTGGCCAGACCGTGTCGCCGGCCCCGCGCAGGGACGCGGACATGACGATCGCCATCGCGTCAAAGAGCTGGAAGACCGCGGCCGCGATCATGACCGTCGCGCCCACCCGCAGGACCGCCTCGCGTTCGTCGGCGCCCATGTCCTCGGGGATGAACAGCCCGATCATCCAGCCCCGGAAGAGGATGAACGCGAGGGCGCACAGGCCCATGTAGGTCAGGGTGACCTTGAGCCCGAGCCAGGTCCGGGCCGCGGCCAGGTCCGGGCGGCGCATGCCCATCGCCTTGCCCACCATCGCCGAGACGGCGATCGACAGCCCGATCGCGGGCATGAAGGCCACGTGCATGAACCGCAGCGCGATCCAGCCCGCGGAGTTGTGCACGACCGGGTCGTCGCCCGCGGCCTTGCCGCCCATGGGCAGCAGCACCGCCATCAGGTAGCCCCAGCAGATCAGCTCGTTGCCCATCATCAGCCCCGCGGGCCAGCCGACGCGCAGCAGGTCCTTGATCGCCCGCCCCGACGGCTTCCATGCGCACCGGGTCTTGTACTTCTTGTTCCAGCGCGGGCCCAGGAACAGGATCATGGGGATGGTCAGCTCGAAGGCGGTGCCGATGACCGTGCCAAAGGCGGCGCCACGCACGCCCATCGCCTCGACGCCCAGCGCCTGGGCGATGGACTGGAACACGCCGGCCAATGGCATCCCCTCGGGCGCTCCCGCCTGCCCGAAGATCAGCACCGCGTTGGCGCCGATGTTGACCAGGTTGCCCGTGAGCACCGAGACCATCACGATCCCCGGCTTGTGCATCCCGAAGAAGTAGTTCGCCAGGCCCCGGCTGGCCAGGGTCAGGAACGCCCCCGCGATGAGGATGTGGGCGTACTGCGTCTCGTACTGCACGAGCTGGGCGTCGTCGTGGAAGACCTTGAAGATCGGCCCCAGCGCCAGGGCGTAGGGGATGAACAGGACCGCCGCGACGGCGCTGAGCCACAGCCCGCTCCAGGCGTAGGCGCTGCCCCGCTCGGGCGTGCCCGCGCCCAGGTTCTGGGAGACGAACGAGTTGACGATCGACAGCAGCCCGAGCATCGCGGCCATCGCGATCCAGACGATCATGCCCCCGTTGCCCTGGGCGGCGACGTACACCGGGTCCGCCGGCTGGATGCGCGAGACCATCATGCCGTCGATGAACTGCATGGCCGTGTAGCTGGTCATGGTCACCACGGTCGGCGCCCCGATGATCAGCATCTCGACGAGCGGGTGACGCACGGGATCGCCCGCGAGCGTGGGCGTCTCTGGCTGTTGATTCTGCTTGGACATCACACTCCCGACCACCCGTCTACGCCCGGGCGCGGGCGAGGTTGCCCTCGGGGCGGGCACGCCGGACGCGGATCATTGCTCACTGGGCGGGTCGAGTCGCGGGGAGCGTCCCGGATGAACGCCCCGGCGCCGGGGGCGGGGCGGAGCGGCACATGCGGATCGCCATCTGGATCGACGCGAGCATGCTCCCCGGGTCCGCCCGGTTCTTGCCGGCGATGTCGAACGCGGTGCCGTGGTCCGGGCTGGTGCGGACGGTCGGCAGGCCCAGCGTGATATTCACCGATTCATCGCGCGCCAGGAGCTTGACGGGGATCAGCCCCTGGTCGTGGTACATCGCGACGACCAGGTCGTACTGGCCCGCCACGGCCGCGTTGAAGATCGTGTCCCCGGGGAACGGGCCCGAGGCGTCGATCCCCTGGCGGACGGCGTGCTCGATCGCCGGCTCGATCAGGCGGATCTCCTCGTCACCGAGCAGCCCGCCCTCGCCCGCGTGCGGGTTGAGCCCGCAGACCGCGATCCGCGGCTGCGCTGCGCCCAGGCGTCGCATGCCCTCGCGCCCCAGGTCGATCGCGTCGAACACCCTGCCGATCGTCAGCGCGTGGCGGATGTCCATCAGCGGCAGGTGCACCGTCGCCAGCACCACGTTGAGCTTGGGGCCGGCGAACATCATCGCGCTGCGCTTGGCGCGCAGGCGCGAGGCGAGCAGCTCCGTGTGCCCCGCCCATCGCTGCTTGCCCGCCAGCTGCCACGCCTTTTTGGAGATCGGGCCGGTCACGATCGCGTCGATCCGCTCGGCGTCGCCCTCGGCGCGGGCCGCGTCCTTGATCGCGTCCTCCACGAGGCGGAACGAGAGCTCGCCGCCCGCCTTGGTCGGGGCGGCGTGGGCGCGGGACCAGTCGCCGCCGGGGGTGTCGTAGTCGATGAGCACGACGCGGTGGCTGCGCGTCACGTCGCGCAGCGAGCTGCCCGCCTCCAGGCGCCACCAGTCGGGCTCGGCGCCCGCCTGTTCGGCGGCGGCGTGCAGCGCTTCGCCCGAGGCGTACAGGATGTACCTCGCGTCCCTGGGCGCCCGGGCCAGCGCCTTGACGATCACTTCGGGCCCGATCCCGCCCGGATCGCCCATGGTCACGCCGATCACCGGCGCCTTGGTCCCAGGTTCGGATGCGGTGCTCACGCGCAGATCGTACGCGGGCGGAGCCCAGCGGGGGTCTAGTGCAGGACGCGGAAGACCTCGGCCTCGTCGGTCAGGCCCTGAACCACCTTCGCGTTGGCGTCGTGGCGCATGGGGGAGAACCCGCTGTCCACGGCGGCCTCCATGAGGCTCACGCCGTCGGCTCGCTCGGCGGTGAGGCGACGCAGCTCATCGGTCATCACCATCAGCTCGTGCGCGGCGAGGCGCCCGCGGTAGCCCGAGCCGAAGCAGTTGTCGCAGCGGTCGCCCCCGTCCTGGCCCGAGCCGTCGCAGACGGTGCAGATCCGGCGCAGCAGGCGCTGGGCCAGCACGCCCATGAGCGAGCTGGTGACGAGGAACGGCTCGACGCCGATATCAAGCAAACGCGGGATGGCGCTGGGCGCGTCGTTGGTATGCAGCGTCGCGAGCACGAAGTGGCCCGTGAGAGAGGCCTGCACCGCGAGCTGGGCGGTCTCCATGTCGCGGATCTCGCCCACGAGGATGACGTCCGGGTCCTGACGCAGCAGGGCGCGCAGGCCCGTGGCGAACGTGACGCCGCGCTTCGGGTTGACCTGCATCTGGCTGATGCCGTCCAGGCGGTACTCGACCGGGTCCTCGATGGTCATGACGTTGCGGCTCATGCGGTCGATGCGTCCCAGCGCCGCGTAGAGCGTGGTGGTCTTGCCCGAGCCGGTGGGCCCGGTGACCAGGACCATGCCGTTGGGGCGGTCGATCATGTCCATGAGCTGGCCCTGGAGCTTCTTGGACATGCCCACGGCGTCGAGGTCCAGCTCGGTCTGGCTCTGGTCGAGCAGGCGGAGGACGATGCGCTCGCCGTGGATGGTCGGGATGACCGAGAGGCGGATGTCGATCTTCTTGGGCCCGATGCGGACGGTCGTCTGCCCGTCCTGGGGGCTGTGGCGG
>JAJDDI010000077.1 GCA_029260375.1 Phycisphaerales bacterium
AGAAGCACTACAAGGACGTGCAGGACATCGAGTTCACCATCGAGCGCGGCACGCTGTACATGCTCCAGACGCGCAACGGCAAGCGCACGGGCCAGGCCGCGGTCAAGATCGCCTGCGACATGGTCAAGGAGAAGCTCATCACGGAGAAGCAGGCCCTGCTGCGGATCCCCGCAAACGACCTGACCCAGCTCCTATTGCCCAGCTTTGATCAGACCAAGAAGTCGCTCTCGACCGTGCTGACCAAGGGCCTGCCCGCCTCGCCCGGCGCGGCGGTGGGCAAGCCCGCGTTCACCGCCGACGAGGCCGTGGAGCGCTCCCACAACGAGTCGGTCATCCTCGTCCGCAAGGAGACGAGCCCCGAGGACGTGGACGGCATGCACCACGCCGCGGGCATCCTGACCTCGACGGGCGGCATGACGAGTCACGCGGCGGTCGTCGCCCGAGGCTGGGGCAAGTGCTGTGTCGCCGGCGCGGGCGAGATCCACATCGACGAGGCCCGCGGCGTCTTCACCGTCGGCGGCAAGGAGTACGGTCGCGACGACACCATCTCCATCGACGGCTCGACCGGTGAGGTCATCGCCGGCGCCCTGGCCCGCGTCGAGCCCGAGCTCTCGGGCGACTTCTCCAAGGTCATGCGCTGGGCCGACAAGCACCGCACGCTGGGCGTGCGCACCAACGCGGACACACCGGCCGACGCCCAGCGGGCCCGCGACTTCGGCGCCGAGGGCATCGGCCTGACCCGAACCGAGCACATGTTCTTCGAGGGCCCGCGGATCACGGCGATGCGGGAGATGATCCTGGCCGAGAGCGTGGACGACCGCGAGGAGGCCCTGGCCAAGCTCCTGCCCTACCAGCGGGAGGACTTCATCGGCATCTTCGAGGCGATGCGGGGCCTGCCCGTCACCATCCGCCTGCTCGACCCCCCGCTGCACGAGTTCCTGCCCCACGACGACAAGAACCAGAACGAGCTGGCGTCTTCCATGGGCGTGAAGGTCGAGGCCATCAAGAGCCGTGTCTCGATGCTTCACGAGCAGAACCCGATGCTCGGGCACCGGGGCTGCCGCCTGGCGGTGACGTACCCCGAGATCCTGCGGATGCAGGTGCGGGCGATCACCGAGGCGGCGATGGACTGCCTCGCGCGGGGCGTCAAGGCGATGCCCGAGATCATGGTCCCGCTCGTGGGCACGCGCCAGGAGCTGGCGCTGCTCCGCGCCGAGGGCGAGAGGGTCATCGCCGAGGTCAAGAAGGAAAAGGCCTGGAAGAAGAAGCTCGACATCAAGATCGGCACGATGATCGAGATCCCCCGCGCCGCCCTGACCGCCCACGAGATCGCCGAGGTCGCCGACTTCTTCAGCTTCGGCACCAACGACCTCACCCAGCTCACCTACGGCTACTCACGCGACGACGTGAACACCTTCCTGCCCGACTACATCGCCCAGGACATCCTCCCCGTGGACCCGTTCCAGTCCCTGGATCAGTCGGGCGTGGGGCAGCTCGTGGAGATGGGCCTGCAGCGCGGGCGCCAGACCAACAAGGGCCTGAAGGTCGGCATCTGCGGCGAGCACGGCGGCGACCCCGCCAGCGTCGTCTTCTGCCACAACATCGGGCTCGACTACGTCAGCTGCTCACCCTTCCGCGTGCCCATCGCAAGGCTTGCGGCGGCGCAGGCGGCGCTGATGGGTTGATTCGAGACGCTGTTTCGGAGCCCCGACCCGGTCTCGGGCGGGGCGGAACGCGGGGCCTGGTGGGGTTTCCCTATCAGGGCCAAGCCTCTGGCCGGCATAGCATTGCGGCCATGCCCATACCCCGTGTCGCCATCATCGGACGCCCCAACGTGGGCAAGAGCTCCCTGCTCAACCTCATCGCCAAGAACAGGGTGGCGATCGTGGACCCTGCGCCCGGGGTCACGCGCGACCGGGTCTCGGTGATCATCGACCTCGAGTCGCCCGATCAGCGCGGGCCGCTCAAGCCCATCGAGCTGACCGACACCGGAGGGTTCGGCGTGTACGTCGCCGAGGGCAAGCGGTTTGACGACATCGGCGCCGACCTGTCGTCGCTGACCAAGGACATCGAGCGCCAGATCGCCGAGGCGGTTTCCAACGCGGACCTGATCCTGTTCGCCATCGACACGCACGCGGGCATCACGCCCCAGGACCAGGCGATCGCCAAGATGCTCCGCGAGCAGAAGCTGGGCGACCGTCGGCGCGAGGGGCGCGACCTGGTCCCGGTCCGCGTGGTCGCGACCAAGGTGGACGGCCCGAGCTGGGAGACCCACGCCTACGAGCTGAGCGCCCTGGGCTTCGACGAGCCGCTGATGTGCTCGGCCCAGAGCAAGTACATGCGCCGCGACATGCTCGACAAGCTCTACGAGCTGATGCCCGAGCCGGGCGACGAGCCCCGCCCGTACGCGGATCTGAACATCGCCATCGTCGGCAAGCGCAACGCCGGCAAGAGCACGCTGGTCAACACCCTCGCGGGCGAGGAACGGGTCATCGTCTCCGAGATCGCCGGCACGACGCGCGACGCCGTGGACGTGATGTTCGAGATGGACGGCAAGACGGTCATGGCGATCGACACCGCCGGCCTGCGCCGCAAAAAGAGCTTCCAGGACCAGATCGAGTGGTACGCCTTCGACCGGGCCCAGCGGGCGATCGAGCGGTCGGACGTCGTCCTGCTGCTCATCGACGCGACCGAGCGCATCAGCCAGGTGGACGAGCAGCTCGCGGCGCTGGTGGTCAAGAGCTTCAAGCCCGTGATCGTCGTGATCAACAAGTGGGACGAGGTCGAGGGCAAGGCCTCGCCCAGCGGCAAGCAGATCACCACCGAGGACTTCGACGAGTACGTCCGCAAAGAGCTCAAGGGCCTGCGCTTCGCGCCCATGGCCTTCATGAGCGCCAAGCAGGGCACCAACGTGCTCTCGGTCGTCGGGCTCGCGTTCGACCTGCACGAGCAGGCCATCGGTCGCGTCTCGACGGGCAAGGTCAACCGCCTGATCCGCTCGATCGTCGAGCGCCGCGGCCCGAGCAACAAGCTGGGCACGGAGGCCAAGGTCTACTACGCGACGCAGGTCGCCGTGGCCCCGCCCACGCTCGTGCTGGTCGTCAACCGCCCGGAGCTGTTCACGCCCAACTACATGCGGTTCCTGATGAACCGCCTGCGCGAGGAGCTCCCCTTCGACGAGGTGCCCATCCGCGTGCTGCTGCGCTCGCGCAAGCGCGTCGAGGCCCAGCAGCGCGGCAAGCGCGGCGCCCGCGGCCTGCTCCACGAGACCGACCCCGAGACCGGCCAGTACATCGACGAGATGCGCGAGGGCGGCTCCGACATGGACGCCATGCTCGCCGCCATGCCCGACGAGGGCGAAGCCTACTTCGAGGACTGACCGGGCCCGCCCTCCCGGCGGGGCGGCCAGCAGAGCGTTGTTCGGGCCGGCGGCTTCAGGTAGGCTGCGGGGTGATCCTCTTCAGGGAGCTACTCATGACTGCCAGACGCGCCTTCACGCTCATCGAGCTGCTCGTGGTTATCGCGATCATCGCGCTGCTCATCGGCATCCTGCTCCCCGCTCTGGGCAAGGCCCGCGATACTGCCCGCGTTGCCCAGTGCCTCTCGGGCGAACGCCAGATGGCCCTTGCCTTCACCACCTACGCCCACGACCAGAAGGACTGGTACCCGATCATGCCCTTCAGCAACGGCATGCGCCAGGCATGGAACGACGGGTACCTCGCCAACCAGCAGATCTACGGCGGCGTCGCGGGCCTGTTCAGCCTCTTCCAGATCGGCGACGCGCAGCCGACCCTGCCGCCGAGCAACGGCGACTTCGGCTACTTCGGCGTGCCCGGGTTCATCCGCGCCTACGCCGACGGGCAGACCACGCCCCTCATGGAGAGCTACGTCTCGTCGCTCGAGACGCTGGTGTGCGCCTCGGACCGCGAGGACCGGTACTACGGGCACCAGCTCCAGCAGGGTGATTACCAGGACGCCCGCTCCAAGCTGCCCCAGGCCCCGGGCGGGCCGCAGGACGTGGTGAGCTACAACATCAGCTACCTCTACCTCGTCGGCCTGCGCGCCGACGACCCGGTCGTCATCAAGCCCGTCGCGATGTGGGGCGACGAGACCAACAGCCGCGACGTCTCGACCAGCGCCTGGTGGGGCGGGGTCAACACCCGCTACCACGAGCAGGTCGGCTACCGCGACGACACGGGGTACGCCGAGGTGGACAACCACGGGGCGGGCGGCGCCAACTTCACCTTCTCCGACGGGCACGCCGAGTGGGTCAGCAAGAACATCCCGTACTGGCTGTATGCCGCCGAGATCGACACCGACGGCGACACCATCGGCGACCAGTCCAACGGGCAGGGACTGAACCTGATCGACCCGAACCGCTCAGACAAGACGTTTACGACCGATTGAGGACGAGGCACTTTTGCAATTGGGAACTACTTCATCGCTGAAGTCTTCATTCTCTGAACAACCTTCAGGTTGATACTGACTTCAAGAATCCATGGATCCCGTAGCTTCTCGACATTTCGTACAACGTCCGGCCACACACGAATGATCTTCCATGCCCAGTCGTTCCACTGCAAGTTTGTCCAACCCTTTGCAAGGTGAACGAACATCAGGTTTGAATCTCGAAGGACCTTCTGTTCGGCGGGATTTTTCAGAATCCGCCCATCGCCGGCCACAACTATTGGTGGTTGACCCCAGCTCGCTACTTTGGACATCCAATCGACATCTGGGGTGCCTTGCTCGAAGAAATCTGCGTGCGCACGAATCTCGTTCTTCTGGTCGAAGATCTCAAGCATCCGAACTGCAGGTTCGGGCACATTTTCATCTACGAAGAAGATCACGCGGCTTGGGCATACTCCGCTTCAAATTTCACAGCGTCTAGAATGCTTCGTTCTGACACGCCATAAAGATGTGCAACGAGAGCCTTGTCCTCGTCATTTGCAAAGAATTGTTTGCTCAGGACGTACGATGCAATTGCTGTGTCTTGAATTGCCGGTTTGCCGAGGCAGAGTCTCGGATCGAGGACAATTCCTCTTGCAATATTCCAGCGAGAAGCGAGCTTGTTTTTTCCGTACTCGATTTGGCGTAGCTTGGGTTGCATTCGCTTCGGAAAATGCCCCTGCTTAGAGACTACTTCAACGAGCGTCTCATCGCCGATTCCAGCTGCTGCGTCAGTAAGCACTGCTCTGCCGTCAGTGTAAATGCTGATATGGCTAAATGGATGTGTGGTTCGGAGGTCGCGTTTCAGAATAGAGTGTGCAGCTCGAATAGTGCGAAGTGAAACTCCACACGAACGGAGTTCGCCTACCACGAGAACATCGATCATCTCGAGAAAATCAATTGCATAGTGGCCTTCCGTAGGCTTGTACATGCCTGCAAAAACACCATCTCGATTGCCCATGCTCTTCAGCCAGCTGCGGATGGTATTTGGGTGGACTCGCGTGTAGCGAGCTACTTCTGGTATCCCGTAAATGCCCGTTCCCGAGTACTCCATTCGGCGGCCACTCTCCTGACAGCCACAGCCAAGTTTGGCGGACTGCACGAGAATTATACACCAGATAGGAGGTTCACGGAACAGAAATCGACCGCCCTAGAATCCCAAGAACATCACGCCGGGCGGTCTGCCCGGAGATGGGGAGGCCGCGCATGTCATTCTGGAAGAAGCTCAAGGGCGAGCTGATCGATATCGTCGAGTGGACCGACGAGAACCCGTCGATCCTCGTGCACCGGTTCGAGCGCCTGAACAACGAGATCAAGCACGGGGCGAAGCTGGTCGTCCGCCCGGGGCAGGCCGCGGTCTTCGTGAACATGGGGCAGATCGCCGACGTGTTCACGCCCGGCATGTACACGCTCGACACCAAGAACCTGCCGATCCTCTCGACGATCCTGGGCTGGAAGCACGGGTTCGAGAGCCCGTTCAAGGCCGAGTGCTACTTCGTCGCCACGCGCCAGTTCACCGACCTCAAGTGGGGCACGCAGAACCCGGTCATGCTCCGCGACAAGGAGTTCGGCCCGGTCCGCCTCCGTGCGTTCGGCACCTACGCCTTCAAGTGCAACACCCCCGCCAAGCTCATCGAGGAGATCGTCGGCTCGCACGGGCGGTTCACCGTCGAGGGCATCGAGGACCAGCTTCGGAACTTTATTGTTTCGGGCTTCACGGATGTTCTGGGCGAGAGCCGGATTCCGATCCTGGACCTGGCCGCGAACTACGACGAGCTGGGCGAGTTCCTGAGCGAGCGCCTCGGCCCCGAGATCAACGCGTACGGCCTGGACCTGACGTCGCTGCTGGTCGAGAACATCTCCCTGCCGCCCAACGTCGAGGAGGCGCTCGACAAGCGCTCGAGCATGGGCATCATCGGCGACCTCAAGAGCTACATGCAGTACCAGACCGCCGAGGCGATCGGCGACGCCGCCCAGAACCCCGGCGGGGGCATGGGCGACGCGATGGGCCTGGGCGCCGGCTTCGCCATGGCCAACCAGATGGGCCAGGCGATGAACATGGGCGGCGCCAGCGCACCCCCGCCCGTGCCCGGCGGCGCCCAGATCTGGGTCGCCCAGAACGGGCAGCGCGCCGGCCCCTTCCCCATGGACCAGATCGCCAGCATGGCCCAGGCGGGCGCGATCAAGCCCGACACGCTGGTTTGGAAGGAGGGCATGGCGGCCTGGACCAAGGCGATCGAGATCCCCGAGGTCGCCTCGCTCGTGGGTCGGACCCCGCCCCCGCTGCCCGGGCAGGCCAGCCCCCCGCCCGTCCCCCCGCCCGCTGAGGGCTCCTGATGGCGGAACCCGAGGTCCAGGCGACTTCGGAGACCCCCGCGCCCCGGCGCAACGATTCGGGCGAGCGGCGCTTCCCGTGCACCAGGTGCGGCGCCCAGCTTCGCTTCGCGCCAGGCGACTTCGCCATGCGCTGCGACCACTGCGGCTCGCTCAACGAGATCGAGCCCAGCGACGCCGAGATTCAGGAACTCGACTACCACGCCCAGCTCGCGCGCCGCCAAGCGGGCCAGGACATGGTTGACGAGATCGTCAGCGCCTGCGAGTCCTGCGGCGCCCGCATCGAGCTGCCCCCCAACGTCACCAGCGGCCCCTGCCCCTTCTGCACCCGCACTGTCGTCGCCACCGGGCGCAGCGTTAAGCACGTCAAGCCCGCCTCGCTGCTGCCCTTCGCCATCGACCGGCGCTCCGCCCGCGAGCGCTTCTCGCACTGGATCCAGAAGCTCTGGTTCGCCCCGAGCAACCTGAAGAAGTCCGCCGTCATCGACGGCAAGCTCACCGGCGTCTACCTGCCCTACTGGACCTTCGACTCGGGCGCGATCACCGACTACACGGGCCAGCGCGGCGAGCACTACTGGGTCACCGAGACCTACACCACCATGGTCAACGGCAAGCCCCAGCTCCGCACCCGCCAGGTCCAGAAAACGCGCTGGTACCCCGCCGCGGGACGCGTGCGGGACCGCTTCGACGACCTGCTCGTCCCCGCGAGCACCTCCGTCGAGACCCAGCGCCTGCACAAGCTCAGCCCGTGGGATCTTGAGTCGCTGACACCCTACAACGACGAGTTTCTTGCGGGGTTCCGCTCCGAGAGCTACAGCGTGGACCTGGCGCCCGGCTTCGAGCAGGCCAAAGCGCTCATGCTCCCCCAGATCCGCGCCACCATCTCCGCTGATATCGGGGGCGACGTGCAGCGCATCGCGACGATGGACAGCGAGTACCACTCGATCACCTTCAAGCACCTGCTGCTGCCCGTCTGGGTCTTCGCCTACCGCTACAAGGACAAGCTCTTCCAGATCCTCATCAACGCGCGCACGGGCGAGGTGATCGGCGAGCGCCCGTACTCGTGGGCGAAGATCTCGCTCAGCGTCATCGCCGCGGTCCTCTGCGTGCTCGTGATCGTCGCGTTCTTCATCATGAAGTCTCGCTAAGCGCTCGCCAGCTCCCGCAAGGGCGCCTGCAACGCCTCCCCCGCCCGCGACGGCGCGTACAGAGTGCGCACCGGGCGCCGCGTGTACACGCGGCGGGTGATCAATGACGCGTCCTCCAGGCCCGCCAGTGCGCCCGAGAGCGTCCGGTCTGTCACGCGCTCCAGGCGTTCGCGGATGTCGGTGAAGCGTTCCGGTCCGCCGCCGATCGCGTGCAGCGTTGGCATCGACCACTTCCGCCGGACCAGTTCCGTGTGCCCCAGCTCCCGCGCGATCGCCTCGAACCGCTCGGCCGGGCCGGTCAGCGCCTCGCCCGCCGGGGTGAGGATGTACTCCGGGCGCAGCGGGTGCCCGTACCCCGGGTTGGGGATCACCAGCCCGAGCCCGATCAGCGCATCGAGCGTCTGGCGGCACGCCCCCGCGCTCGCCCCCAGCGAGCGGGTCAGACGCGCCAGGCGCGCCCCACGCTCCCGGGCCAGCAGCGACAGCGTCGGCACGCCCCAGCGGTGATGGAACAGCGTCTCCAACGCGGGCACAGGCGTTCCTTTGCGGCTCATCAACAATCCCGGAATCGAGATTGACACACAAAGGAGGGAAGTATGTACTTGCCGCAAACGCCATTAAGTACTGCGGCTACAGAAGTTGTACGCCGAGCATGACCGCATCTAGACGGGTCTAGCCTTGGTTCTCAGCTTCATCATCTGAGTCCGCCGCGGGCCCCTGTTTTTCGGTGGCCTTGTCGTCGTCCCAGCCCGGCGGGGGCTTTCCCTTGTCGAAGGACTTCTCGACAGCCTCGCCCCAGTCATCCTCGTTGAGCTTGAGGTGTTCGGGGTCTGGGCCCGGCGATTTATCTCTGTGGCAATTTTCGTTCACAGATCGCTCCTAGCGGCGCACGCTGCCGCAAACTTTGGTAGTCTCGCGCCGCGCCGCAATCGGCGCGCCGCAAGGAGGCCCCTCATGTCACAAGACGAGACTCTGCAAAAACTCTTGGACCGGCGGGATTCTCTGGCCGTGAAGCATGAGAAATTGACCCGCCAGCGGGAGCGATTGGAGAAGAAGCAGCGGGAGGTTGAGCAAGAGGTATCCGCTCTCAACATGGTCCTGCAAGGGACGCTCGGGATCGAGCCTCCGTCTCCGCCTGCTAACCCGCGACGATCGGCATCTGGGCGTCGAATGCAAGCCAATACGCTCACTTCGCAAGTCCGGTCGGCTATCGCGGACCTCAGCGGCGCTTTCGTCGCCAAGGACGTAGCGGCGCTTTTGCAGGAATCTGGTAACGAGCACGCGACTGAGGAACCAGTACGAAAGGTTCTCGCCAGATTGGCGCGAGTCCAGAAGGAAATCGAGGTTGAGCACAAGGGGGCTGGCACTGCGCCGTCAGTGTACCGGCGACGTGCTCAAGTAGAGGAAGCCATTGGAGGGCATCAACATGACGACAACTGTTCCGATCCGCCGAGTTGGGCGGATTCGAGGCCCCACGCGACCGAGTCGGTCGCAGCCGGAGCCTGATCCGAAGGAAAAGGGGCACGGCGAGTATGAGTCGCCGAGGCCCCAAAGCCGTATTTGCCTGTCTATCAGAACGCGGCTCTCGTTCTGGGTACCGATCTTACCCAGGCCCCCACCACAACGCAAGCCCTATTGACCGTGACCGAGGCGGCACGGTTGGGGATGTCGCCGTTCGTACGAAAGGAGCTGCCCATGATGGGCTACTTCCTCGTCCACGTGCGTCGGCATCGTCGGCGACTTCCTAACTCGGGTCCCTATGCCCCGAAGGTCGTCGAGGTGTGTGCGTACGTGAGACGCCCCGCTGGGCGCCGCAAGTGGCGCTAATGGGAACCCGTCCCTTACTTGGGTGACGGGCCCCGCAAAGTGAACTCTCTAACCCCGGTCCCGGCCTATCAGCCGGGGCCGGGCTTCCTGGGCCGGAGGACTGGTGTCCGCCAAACCCTTGGCAGGTAAGGTTGCGGGTTCGATTCCCGACCGGTCCATTCGCAGTGTGAATTGTACCCGCGCGATTTTGCGGCGCTGCAATCATCCTCAATCTGATTCGGGTGTGGTCTAGTGGTTGACAACAGAATTTGCGTCAAGTATAATGATAGCATGACGAGCAAGAAACAAGGCCGGGTTGGAGAGAACAAGTCCGAGATCGTCCGCGAGGTACCAATGGCCTGCGCCGACGAGATTGCAGCGGTCGAGTTTATGGAAGCTCGCCGCTGGGGCGATACCCCGTGCTGCCCTCGCTGCGGCGACACCAACGTCTATCAGATGCGCGACCGGGTCACTAACGAACGAAACAAGCGGTTCCTGTGGCGTTGCCGTGGCTGCAAGAAGCAGTACACAGTCCGAGTCGGCACGGTTTACGAGGACAGCCCGATCCCGATGCGTCATTGGTGCCTCGCGTTCTGGCTTGCCTGCTCGTCAAAGAAGGGCGTGTCCGCCAAGCAGATCCAGCGGCAGACCGGACTCAGCTATAAGAGCGCCCTGTTCATGATGCACCGCATCCGCTGGGCGATGACCCCGGACGATCAGAACCCACCGCGTAAACTGACGGGCACGGTAGAGGCGGATGAGACGTACGTCGGCGGCAAGCCGCGCGCAGCGGATCGGGCCAAGGATCGCAACGCCTACAGATGGTGGAAGCGTGAGAGAAAGACCATCGTGGCCGCAGTGGTGGAGCGTGGTGGCGAGGTCCGGGCCACCACGATTCCGAGAGTCACGACCAAGAACGTGTCGCCATTCCTGCGTGAGCACGTAGAAACCGGCGTCCGGCTGATGACTGACGAGCACATGTCATACAGCGGCCCAGGATTCCAACTCAAGGTGACTCAGCACGGGCGTGTCACACATGGACGCGGCGAGTACGTGCGTGGCGATATCCACACGAACACCATCGAGGGCTTCTTCGGCAACTTCAAGCGGAAGCTCCACGGCACCCATCACGCCGTGAGCAAGAAGCACCTGATGCGATACGTCAACGAGGCCGTATTCATCTACAACACGCGGGATGTGGATGACGGCGCTCGGGTCGAGAAGGCCATCACTGGCGCCAACGGGAAGCGTCTGTTCTACAAAGAACCAGTGGGCGGCTAGGTCTCATTGGCCCAGATGTCAGCGTTCTCTCTTGACCGTATTCTTTGCGGCAAGTACATACTTCCCACAAAGGATAGTGACTTACTTTGGCGCCGCAAGCCCAAACCCCGCCAGCAGGAGCGATCCATGCCCTCCCCCCTCAACTACGTGCCCGGCCTCACCCTGGCGACCCAGGTCCGCGATCTGGACAAAGCCATGGCCTGGTACACCGACGTGCTGGGCTTTGAGACGCTCTACAAAGTGGATGACATGGGCTGGGGCGAGGTCAGGACCGAGGTCCCGGGCGTCAACATCGGGCTCTCGCAGGTCGAGTCGCCCCGGGTCGGCGCCGGCCCCGTGCCCACGTTCGGGGTCGAGTCCGTTGACGCCGCCCGCGCCCAGCTTGAGTCGAAAGGCGTCCGCTTCGACGGCGAGACCCGCGAGTACCCGGGCATGGTCCGCCTGGCGACGTTCTACGATCCCGACGGCAACGCGCTCATGCTCTACCAGTCGCTGAGCGCCGAATCCTGAACCCGTGGAGGAACGAACGATGCGCACCACCCGAATCCTGCTGTCGATCAGCGGGCTTGCGTTCGCCGGCGCCGGCGTCGCGGCGATCCAACCCGAGTCCAAGCAGCCCGAGATGAAGTCGCGCGAGGGCGTGGTCACCCCCGCGCACCGGGCGCCGACGATCGAGGACTTTGCGCCCATCGCCGGTCACTGGCGGACGCAGGCGCAGGGGCGGGTGTACGAGGAGATCTGGCTCCCCCCGAGCAACGGGCAGATGACCGGCGCCCTGCGCAGCTTCGACGCTGAGGGAAAGCTGCTGCTGCTCGAGCTGCTCACCGTCACCGAGATCGAGGGTGGGCTGGAGTACCGCCTGCGCCACTTCGACGGGGAGATGACCCCCTGGGACAGCGAGGCCGAGTCGCCCCTGATCATGCGGGGGACCAGGTACGTGGACGGGCGCACGCTGTTCGACGAGGTCGAGGGCGCCGACTCGCTGGCCGGGGCGATCATCGACCTGGGCACGCCCGACCGGATGTCGTTCATCCTCTCGTTCAGCGAGGTTCAGGGCGGGGGCGGATTCAGGCTGACGTTCGAACGCGTGGGCTCGGATTTCGGTCCGAACACGGGCGCCCCGATCACACCGGATTGACCGGGCTTTCTCCGGCTCAGCCCTCGCCGATGCGCGTCAGCTCGTCGCGGACGAGCTGCTCGATGCGTTCGATGAGCTGCTCGGGCGTCTCGTCCTTGCTGGGCGTCTCGGTCGCGACGATGCCGCCGGTCTCGTCGATGACGAAGATCGTCGGGTACACGCGCACGCGGAAGCTTCGGGCCATGGTGTCGGCGTCCACGAGCAGGCGGTGCGTGTACGCCTTCTCCTTCATGAACGCTTTCGCCTTGGCCGGGCCGGAGCGGACCGCCGGGGCAAGGATGTCCACGTCCTGGCCCGCGAAGGTCTCGGCAAGGCCCGAGATCAGCGGGGAGTACGCCCGGCACGGGACGCACCACGTCCCCCAGAAGTAGATCACGCTGACGCGCCCCGCCTGCGTCTCGTTGGAGACCGTTGTTCCCGAGGCGTCGAGCACGCTGAAGCTCGGCGCCTTGTCGCGCGACGGGGTCTTGCTCACCACCGACGCGTTCTCGCCCCGCTCGACCGCGGTGGGGCGGAGGTTCCGCTTGGGCACGCCGCCCGCGGCGCGGGGCTCGATCTTCTTGTACCCGTCGGGGACGTCCACCTGAAGGTCCTCGGGCGTGATCTCTGCGTTGAGGCGAACGTCCTCGAGTGTGAGGATCAGGCTGATGGCGACGATGTCCGCGTCCGTGATCCGCTCGATGCGTCGCGGGAGGTGGTCCTCGACGCCGAGGTACCAGACCGCCTTGTTCGCCTTCGCCTTGCCACGGGCGCCCGGTGAGTTGTCCTGGGCGTACTCGACCTGCACGACGTCGCACACGACGCCGGCAACGGTCTCGCGCTCCTTGAGCTCGAACGAAAGCCCGTCGAGCTCGCGCGCCAGCGGCTCCTCGCTGAGCAGTTCATCAATATTCATCTGCAGGCGCATCGACAGCCCGACGCCCCGGGCCCGGTCGAGCTTGCTGGTGTTGACGCTCTTGGAGCGGTGCTCGATCCAGGTGATCTCGTCGCCCATCGTGGCGGCGTCGAAGGTGTACTCCTCGCCGTCGCCCCGGTCCTTGCCGGCGCCCACGATCCGCGTCGCCCACGCCGGCTCGCCCTCGTCGCTCTCGATGCGCTTGGCCCGGAAGACGCCCTCACCCGAGGGCATGAACTGCAGGAAGCTCTTGCTCCCCCCGCCCTCGAGGGTCATCCGCGCGGTGATGGTGTCCACGCCCTCGATCGCTCTGGCCGCGGCCTCGAACAGCCCACGCCCGTCGGTCGCCTGCGCGCTGGCCGTGGGCGTCGCCCCGCACAGCGCCGTGAAAGCGACAAGGACGCTCAGAAGGGCGGAAAGCTTGCTGATGTTCTGCACGCTCGGATCTCCGAAAGGAAGGCTGGCTCAGAGGCGGGGGGGACGCCCGGTTCTACAGCGGTCGCCCATGTATTGTTCCAACGATGCACTATGAACGCCCGAGCATGGCCTCGAGTGCCTCGCCCGGCTGTTCGGAACGCATCAGGTGTTCGCCGACGAGGACGATTTTCACCCCCGCCCGTCGGAGGCGTTTGAGGTCGTCGCGGGTGCGGATGCCCGACTCGGAGACGAGCACCGAGGTGTCCTCGACCATGTCCACGAGGCGGACCGTGTGGTTCAGGTCGGTGGTCATGGTGTTCAGATCGCGGTTGTTGATCCCCAGCAGCCCGTACCCGGGGTGGGGGAAGCCAATGTGCGGGCGGACGCGCAGGAGGTTGTCCATCGAGTGGACCTCGAGCAGGGCCGTCATCTGCAGCTGCTGGCTGAGGATGAGCAGGTCCACGATCTGGCTCTCGGTCAGGCACTCGGCGATGAGCAGCACCGCGTCGGCCCCGGCGGCCCGGGACTCCCAGAGCTGCCACGGGTCGATGATGAAATCCTTGCGCAGGACCGGCAGAGGCACAACGTCCTTGACCCGCTGGATGTACTCCAAGCGTCCGCCAAAGAATCTTTCGTCCGTGAGGCAAGAGATGGCCGATGCCCCGCCGTTGAGGTAGGCCCTTGCAATGACTTCAGGCGAGAAACTCTCATCCTGGTACTCGGGGCGGATCCAGCCCGCGGACGGGCTGCGCCGCTTGATCTCGGCGATCACCGCCGTGAGCCCTGCGTCGCTCATCCGGCGCAGGGCGGAGAAGAAGTTGCGCGGCGGCTCGGCCTGGGCGACCCGGGCCTCGAGCTCGCTCATCGAGACCCCCGCCTTAGCCCGGGCGACCTCCTCGCGCTTGTGCGCGACGATGGCCGCCAGCGTCTCGGGCATCTCGGGTCGGGCCGGCTGGCTGTCGGGGTCGGGGGGCATGGCGTTCATTGTTGCGCTGGTTCTCCTGACAGTCGCCCCGCAGGCCCTGGCCCAGGCGGATACCGCCGACCGGACCGTCGGCGAGGTCATGGAGGACATCGACAAATGGAAGATCCCGCTCCTGGGGATCGGGACGCTGCTGGTGCTGGCGATCCTCGTCGCGGGGGGGCTGCTCCGCCCTGGCGGGTTCGAGAAGGCCGGCCTGCGGGATATCGGACCGCTGGCCTGGCCTGTGTGGCTCTTCGCGGCCCTGATCGTTCTGCTGGCCCAGTCCTCGGCCCAGGGCCTGATCGTGGGCACAGGCGCCCTGGACCGCCTGGGCGGCGAGGACGGGCTCAGCGGCGAGCAGGCCTCGATCGTGATCGCGCTGGCCGGGTTGGGCTTCGGCGCCCTCGCGGGCTTCGGGATGCTCTACATCCTCAACAAGTCCGCGCCCGAGGGCGGGCTGCGCGTCTCGCCGGTGGACCTGCCGCTGGGGATGGGCTGCTTCGTGCTGGCCTACCCGCTGGTGCAGCTCGCGTCGATCGGCGCCGTGGCGATCTACAAGTCGTTCGAGGACGGGCAGAGCCCCGACCCGATCGCCCACGACGTGCTGGCGCGCATCCACGAGCAGTTCGCGACCAACACGCAGGACGTGTGGACGTGGCTGACGATCGCGGCCGCGGTCATCGGCGCCCCGATCGTCGAGGAGCTCATCTACCGCATTTTCATCCAGTCCGCCCTGCTCAAAATGCTCAAGAGCCCGTGGGTGTCGATCATCGCGACGAGCCTGATCTTCACGGGCATGCACCGGGCTGTCGCGGGCGACGGCACGCCCGTTCCCTGGCACGCGCTGATCGTCCTGCTCGTGCTGGGCATCACCATGGGGGTCGCCTACGAGCGCACGCGGCGGGTGGGCGTGCCCATCGCGATGCACATGTGCTTCAACGGGCTGATGGTCGCGCTGACGATCATGGCCTCGGACACCCCGCGCACGACCGAGGGCGCCGGCGAGCGTCAGGGCCAACGTCAGTCCGAGCGGGTCCCGGCGCCGAGGCCCGACGCCCAGAACCCGGACCCGAAGTACATGGAGCGGGTGCCCTAGGGCAGGTTGTAGCAAGCTCAGAAAGAGCGGTGGTTCCGCCCGGTGCGCCATGTACACTCGCGGTCATGATCGGACGGAAAACGCTCCTGCCGTCATTCCTCGCGGTTCTTGTCGCCGTCATCGTTCAGTGCGATCCGGTCTATGGCGAACAGCCCGGTGAACTGGGTGACATCGAACTCCTTGATCGTCTAGCTGAGAAGCCCGAGGACTCAGCGATACTTGAAGAGGCTGGGCGACGGGCATTCGTTCGGTATTCGGGCCCGGGCGTGTCGTTTGGCTTTCCAGAGGCCAGGGCGTATGTGCTTGCTCAGCGTGGTGAGCCCGTCCGTGATGAACTCCGCCGCGCGGCGCTGGCCGTCGCAAACTCGCTCCCGGACATTGTCGATGAATGGCCTGGGGAGGCGGTTCGGGAGTGGGCTGAACGAGTGTTGATGGCGGCCGCTGACGGGAACGACGACCGTGTCGTGGAGTATCTGAGGGGACGCCTCCGCGAATACCTCCCGAGACTCGAGCTCGGAGATTGGCACGAGCGTGCGTGGGCCAGGGAAGTAGTTCAGCAGTTGGTCGCGACACTGACGGAGTACGGGCCGGCGGCGGCTGGCGCCCTGCCAGAGCTCTTGCCGCTCACCGAACTCCCGGACCCGATCAAGGGTGTCATCCTTCGCGACGATCTGTGCAACGTCTTCGCCGCGATTGGGCCGTTGGCCGAACCGGCGCTGCCGTGGCTGGACGCGTGGCCGGGCGACGCGCATGCGAAGTGGGCGGCCATCCTGGTTCGTGCGGAAGAAACCGATCCGATGTCGGCGGTGCTCGTCCTGATGAGAGATCCATCCTGGAGGATTCGGCGTGATGCGATTTCAGTGGCTCGGCGCGAGCACATGCTGCACCCGCAGATCATCGCCGGCATCCTCCGGCTTTTGCGTGAGGACGGGAGTGAGCATGTCCGCGTTGCGGCGGCGAAAGAGTTGATTGGTCTCGGGGAACACATCGACGAGGTCTACAAGGCGATGCTCGACGTCAGCGCCCCGGACGCGTACGCCTACCGGCGGGTGTACATCCTTCGATCGGCCGGGCTGGACGCCAGCCCGCTCCTGCCCAGGCTCCGACAGGAGCAGGCAAAGCGGAGTGACAATCCGGTCATCAAGCAGAACTACGACAAGGTGATTGGATTGGCCGAGCAGAGCACGGAGAATCCCGGCCAGGGGAAGAGTCTGGGCACAAACCGCAAATACTGGGGCGACTACACTTCCGCCCCATGACGCCCCAGAAACCACGAATCCTCACCGGCGACACCCCCACCGGGCGCCTGCACCTCGGGCACTGGGTCGGCTCGGTCGAGAACCGCGTCGCCCTGCAGGACGAGTACGACTGCTCGTTCCTGATCGCCAACATGCACGCGTTCACCACCCGGGCCGACAAGCCCGGCGAGATCCGTGAGTCCACGATCGAGATCGTCAAGGACTGGCTCGCCTGCGGCATCGACCCGGAACGGTCCAACATCGTCCTCCAGAGCGAGATCCCCGCGATCGTCGAGCTGAGCTGGTACTTCGCGATGCTCATCCCCTTCAACCGGGTGATGCGCAACCCGACGCTCAAAACAGAAATCGACGCCAAGGGCCTTGGCGATCACTACAGCTTCGGCTTCCCGCTGTACGCCGTCGGGCAGTGCGCCGACATCCTGGTCTTCAGGCCCGAGCTGGTGCCCGTGGGCGAGGATCAGGTCGCGCACATCGAGATGACCCGCGAGGTGGCGCGCAAGTTCAACCAGGTCTACTGCAACGTCGATCCGCAGACCGAGGACGCGGACTCCGTCTCCGCCGGCGGGCTCTTCCCCATCCCCGTGGCCAAGGTCGGGCGCATCGCCCGCCTGCCCGGGACCGACGGCGTCCACAAAATGTCCAAGAGCCTGGGCAACGCGATCTACCTCACCGACACGCCCAAGCAGGTCAAGAAGAAGATGGGCCAGATCTTCACCGGGCGCCAAACGATGGACGAGCCGGGCGACATCACCAACTCGCTCTTCCAGTACGTCCGCGCCTTCATCAAGGACGAGTCGCGCGTCAAGGAGCTGGAGCAGGCGTACAGCAAGGGCGACAACATCGGCGACGGGCACATCAAGGTCGAGGTCGCCGCCGCCATCAGCGAGCTGCTGGCTCCGATCCAGGAACGACGGGCGAGGTTCGAGGGCAAGGGCGGCGACGACCTGATCGTGGACGTCATCCGCGAGGGCATCCGCAAGTCCAACCCGGTCGCGGAAGAGACGCTGGAACTGGCCAAGCAGGCGATGAAGCTGGACTTCGCGCCGCGGACGATCAGCTTTTCCTAAGAGGAAGATTGACCGCAGAGGCTCAGCGGCGCAGAGTTTGGAGAGAGGATCTTTGGATTCAGATCCGGATTCCCTCTCTGTGTGCTCTGCGTCTCTGCGGTGAAAGTCTCCCCCTAGGATCTCGCCATGGACTGGACGTTCTGGCTCATCTTCGCCGTGATCCTCGCCCTCGGCGCCGGGTTCGGGACGCTGATCTGGTGGAAGGTCGGCGACCAGTGGGCCGACGCGGAGCACAAGAAGTTCGGCGCCAAGCAGGACAACGCCAGCGCCGACGCGCCCAGGGTCATCCGCGGCTTTGGCGACGACCAGGACGCGAGCTGACCCGTGCCCCGCTACAAGCTCACCGTCGCCTACGACGGCACGGACTTCCACGGCTGGCAGAAACAGGAACCCGTCGCCCCCGACCTGTCTGACCCCGCCGCGCCAAAGCTGCCCGATGCGCACGAGACGCTCGAACACCGCCCGGGGCGCGTGGCGCTGCGCACCGTCCAGCACGTGCTCGAGCAGGCGGTCCGCGAGACCATCCGCGAGCCGATCATCCTCACCGGCGCCTCGCGCACCGACTCGGGCGTGCACGCGATGGGACAGGTCGCCGCGTTCACGTCGGAACCCGACGCCGACAAGGGCGTGGGCTGGCCCGAAACGCGCGGCTGCGACTCCCTCGTGCGCGCGCTCAACGCCCGACTCCCCGACGACCTGCTCGTGCGCGCTGCCGAAGTCGTGGGCGACGCCTTCAACCCCATCGGCGACTGCGTGAGCAAGGGCTACAGCTACACGCTGCACCTCTCCCAGCAGCGCCCCCTCTGGGATCGACGAACGGTCTTCCACACCTGGCACGAGCTGGACCTGCAGCGCATGCGGCGGGCCGCGAAGCACCTGATCGGCGAGCACGACTTCGCGGCCCTGGCCGCGGCCAACCACGGGCGCCAGACCACCGTCCGCACGATCTTCGACTGCTCGGTGACGGAACTTTCGCCCCCTCTTCCCCCCGGGGGAGAGGGCCGGGGTGAGGGGGCTCCGTCGTCTTCCGGGGTCTTCCCCGCCCGCCGCCTGCGCATCGACGTCTCGGGCAACGGCTTTCTCTACAACATGGTCCGCATCCTCGCGGGCACCCTGCAGGAGGTCGGGCGCGGCAGGATCGACCCGAACCGGATCCCCGCGATCCTCGAATCGAAGGACAGAACCGGCGCCGGCCCGACGCTGCCGCCCGAGGGGTTGCGGCTTGAGTGGATTCGGTATGGCGAGTGACACAAGGAAAGCCGGTTCTCGCAGGTACGTGCGCGCAAGCCGTCGCCGATCGGCGTTGCTGTGCCTGTTTGTAACCGCGTCCATGATCTACGCCTTGAGTTACTGGTTCAGCCTCGGATGGACATGGCAGCCGACAAGCGAGCGACCCAGTTTGATGTGGAGGCTCGGCTCGGGAAGCATTGACGTTGGAAAGTTTGGTGGATTGGATGGCCGTCTTGACACCGTCATAGGCGGAGTTCAAGCCCGAGGTGAGACGCTCATACTCCCAAGTCGCGATCTTGTACAGTTCACACCGGCAAATCACCGGAAGCTCAAGTTTCTGCCGAAACTCACCGAGACCGCAAGCCCAACTGGCGGCGGGATCTGGGCGTTGACACTGCCGCTCTGGCCGATCGTCCTCGTTCTTGCTGTTCCAGTTGCGATTAGTTCAGTACGTCGCTTCCGGCGCACGAGGGAGGGCTGCTGTCTCGTGTGCGGGTACAACCTCGACGGGCTAATGACAGGTGAATGCCCCGAGTGCGGCGAGCCCGTCCCGGCTCCCACGTCCTGATTCTCAGAATCCCGCTGGCGTCCGCCCGCCGCTTCGAGGACACTCGTGCGACCACGGAGGGCCTGCATGCGTCTGAGAACCCTGACCGCCGCCCTCGCCCTTCTGTCCTCAAACGCCATCGCCGGCCCGGTGCTCGTCCAGGACGACCGCGTGCTGAGCGCCTTCGCCCACTCGATCGACGCCGGGGGCGACGGGCTGGGCGACGGGCCCCACACGACCTCGCTGGGCGTGCTGGGCGGGTACTACTCGGACACGATCCGGGCCGAGTCCTCGGGCGGGAACTTTAATGCCGTGAGCATCTCGGGGGCCGAGCAGCTCTCGTTCTTCGAGGCGGGCCCCGCGTACACGTTCAACAGCAGCGGCAGCGCGCAGGTGCTGGCCAAGGCGCGCCTGGGCGCGTCCCGCACCGAGGCGTCCTCGACCAACTCGGCCCGCCTGGTCTTCGAGCTCGACGCGACAACGGCGTTTGGGCTTGAGGGCATCCTCGGCGTCTTCGCCATCGGCGGCGCCGAGTCCAGCGTCAGCGTCTCGCTCTACGAGCTCGGCGAGACAGAGGCCCTGTTCGAACGGACCCTCTCTGGCGCGTTCACCGCCTCGGGGGAGTTGGGTGCGGGGACGTGGGTGCTGGAGATGGAGGCCTACGCGTCGCTGCTGGGCGAGGGGGCCGGTCTGTCGGACGCCAACGCGGGCGCGGTCTTCCGTGAGATCCGGCTCACGCTCGTCCCGGCGCCCGGGGCGCTGTGCTTGGCCTGCCCCGTCGGCGCCATGCTCGTGAGGCGGCGACGCGCGTGAGCGAGCGTTTCTGAGCTCTCAACCCCTTTCCCTGTGGAGACGCGGACTTGCGACGCCTCATCATGCCCATCGTTGTCGGATGCAGCGCCGCCCTGGCGGGCGCGGGGCCGGTGCTGATCGAAGACCACCGGTCGATCTCCGCGTTCGCGCACGCGACCGACGCGGGCGGGGCGGGTGTGGTCTCGGGCCCGAACGTGACGACGCTGGGCGTGCCGGGCGGGGGGTTCGGGGGGCTGGAAGCGGCCAACTCGTTCGGCGGGAACTTCGACGCCGTCGCCGCGGCGGGGACCAAGCAGTTCTCCTTCTTCGAGGGCGCCGGATTCACCCGGTTCAGCGCCGACGCCATCGCCGAGGTCGTCGCGGACCGCCGCAGCCTCACCGACACCGCCAACGCCATCTCCGAGACCTCCATCCGCCTCGTGCTGTTCCTCGACGCCGACACACCGTTCGAGATCGCGGGCGAGCTGCGGGCCTTCGAGATCGGGGGCGGATCCACGAGCGTGCTGGTCTCGCTGCGGGCCGTCGACGCCTCCGGCGCGGTTTTTGAGCGGCACGACGTTGGCACGTTCCAGGGCTCGGGCACGCTGGAGAAGGGGACGTGGGTTTTCGAGCTGCTGGCGCGGGCGAGCGCGTCGTCGGACCCGATGGACGCCGAGAGCCTCAACGCCCAGGCGATCTTCCGCGACGTGCGGCTGTCACTGGCTCCGTCGCCCACGAGCACGGCTCCGCTGGCGGGGGCGGTTCTCATCCTCGCGCGCCGTCGCCGGCACTGAGCCCCGCTCGTATGCTCGGGGCGTGAGCCTGCGGATCCTGCACATCTCAACGCGACTCATCCTGGGCGGATCCCAGGAGAACACCGTCCTCTCGTGCGAGGGGCAGGCGATGCTCGGGCACGACGTTCACCTGGCCTTCGGCCCGATCTTCGGGCCCGAGGGCTCGATGCTCCCGCGAATCGAGGCGTTCAACGCGCGGGTCACGCGCGACGGCAGCGCTTCGCCCATCACGCTTCACGAGCTGCCGCACCTGGTGCGCCAGATCAGCCCGGTCAAGGACCACCTCTGCTTTCATCACGATCTCAAGCGCCTGATGCGCGAGGTGCGCCCAGACGTCGTGCATACGCACTCGTCCAAGGCGGGCGTCCTGGGGCGGTGGGCCGCGTGGAACGCGAGCCCGTGCCCCGGCGTGGTCCACACCATCCACGGCCCGCCCTTCATGCCCGTCGAGGGCGGCGCGATCTCGCGCGCAAAGATCCGCTGCAAGAACGGGCTCTACACGCTCGCCGAGCGGTTCGCAGCAAAGAGATGCCACACCATCGTCAGCGTCGCCGACGCGATGACGCAGCAGTTCCTCGATCGCGCTATCGGGCGCCCGGCGCAGTACATCACCGTCCGCTCGGGCATGGAGGTCGAGCCCTTCCTGCACGCGTTGCCGGGCGAGTCGAGGGACGAGGTCCGCGCCGAGCTGGGGATCAGTGATGATGACTTCGTCGTCGGGACCGTCGCGCGACTGGCCCAGCACAAGGGGCACGACGACCTGCTCGACGCGCTCGGCGACGACCTGCGTGCGCACAGAGACTGGAAGCTGCTCTGGGTCGGCGACGGCTGGTGGCGCGATCGCCTGCTCAAGCGCGTGAGCGACATGGGCCTGGAGCCGCAGGTGATCTGCACGGGGCTCGTTCCCCCCGAGCGGGTTCCCGCGATGATGCGGGCGATGGACGTGCTGGCGCACCCGAGCTACCGCGAGGGCCTGCCCCGGACCGTTCCCCAGGCGCTGCTTTGCGGCGTGACGCCCGTCGCGTACGATGTGGACGGCACGCGCGAGGCGTGCATCGACGGACGCACCGGGCGACTCGTGCCGCTGGGCGACACGCGGGCGCTGGGCGAGGCGATCCGGGAACTCCGGGAGCAACCCGATGAGCGCGCGCGACTGGCGCAACAGGGGCGGGGCGAGTGCGCCGAGCGGTTCTCCGCGAGCGCGATGGTCGCGGCGCTCGAGCATGTGTACCGCGACGCGCTGGCTCACGCTCACGCTGATGATCGCCCTGGCGCCGGCTGACGCCCGCGCCCAGCTGCTGGATCTCGACCGCCCGGAGATGTCCGAATCGGGCTCCACGCCCGCGGCCGACGCCCTGGCCGAGCTTCTGCTGGCGCAGGCGGACCTGCACGACCGCCCCGGGCATGTCGCCGGGTCCCCGAAGGGCGAGCTGCGCCGGCTGATCGCGGCGCTGCTGCAGACCGGGCGCCCGATCCCGATCCTGATCGGGCGGACGATGGCAAGCAACCTGGCCGAGCTTGAGGCGCTGGCAGCGAGCGATCGCCTTGACGACGTGGACCGCCTGCTGCTCGTGGGCGACCTGCGCCGGGCCCGCGACCCGATCCCCGTCTCGACCGACGATCTCGACCGCTCGCTGCGGGACGCGATGTCACGCCTGGCCGCGGCGCGGGGCGACGACCCGCTGGGCGCAGGCTGGTCGGTCGGTCCGATGTCGGATGAGGCGACCGCCCCGGATCTGGGGCGATCGCTCGAACTCGTCACCACGCTGGCCGACGATCCCGGCGCCCGCTCGGCGTGCGAGCGCCTGGCCTCGATGGTGCAGCACGCCCGCGAGCGCCCGCTCTACGCGCCGGCGGGCGAGCGGCTTCGCGACCGGTTCCAGCGGGCGTGCGCCGTTCTGGATGACCCGCCCGCGTGGGTCTCAGCCGAGGCGCGGATCGCCGGCGCAACCGGGATTGCGGGGGCGTGCGAGCTGATGCTCGACCCGCCCACGCGCCGGGTCGGCGCCGATGGGCTAGATCGCTACGCCGGGCTGGGGCGCCTCATCGAGCGGTGCGACAAGCTGGGAACGACCAACGACGCCCGGGCGCTCCGCGAGGACCTGGCGTCGCGACTCGCCCGCCCGCCGGCGCTCGACGCGGTCGAGGCGGTCACGCGCGGGCTCGACATCGCCATCGGCGACAAGGCGATGCAGCGCGACGAGACCGAGCTGCTGCGCCAGCTGCGCCCCATGTGGCGCTCGTGCGTGCGTGCGGCGACGCTCGAAGCGCGCGGGATCGTGCCGCGCCTGGCGCCGATGCTCGACGTGGAGTCGCCCCTGACCGACCCGGCGACCCTGGCCGTGCTCGCCTCGGGCGCGGCGCCCACGGTCCTCGCCCGGGACCTGCTCACGCTCTCCGAGCTGCTCGACGACAGCCCGCCCGCTTCGGATGCGCCCCCCAAGGCCCACGGCGACCGCGCCAAGATCGCCGACCGCGTGCTGTCGATGGCGCCGGGCACGGACGGGGCGCCCGGCGCCGAGACAGCGGCGACGATCAGGGCGATGACGCGGGACCTCGGACGCGCCGCGGCGCTCGCCGGCGCCCATCCCGACACCGACCCGCTGAGCTCCCCCGGCGCCCACGCGCTGGGCGCGGTGCTCGCGGCCTGGGCCGACGAGCAGGGCGATCCCGCCCCCGCCCGCGCCGCCGTCGAACGCCTCGAACGACTCGCGACCTGGCAGCGCGCCGCGGCCCTGCTCGATCGGCTCGAGTCGGGCGACGCCCGCGTGCAGCGCTGGCCCGGCGTGCAGCTCTCCCCGGCGACGGTCAAGACCCTGAGCGATGGCCTGGGTCAGCAGGTCACGACGGCCCTCCGCCACGCGGGGCTGGGCGCCGCCCCCCGCCTGGACCGCGCCCTCAACTCGCTCGACGAGCAATACCCCGTCGTCCGCCTTCTCGAGCGCCTGGACACGGCCCTGGTTGAGCGTTCGCCCGGCGGGACGAGAACTCCCAGCGTGCTGTCCGAGATCGCCCTGGGTCCACCCCCAGAGGGCGCGTGGCTCGCCGATCAACGCGAGACGCTGGCGGTCATGTGCTCGCTGGGCGAGGAGCTGACCTCGGCGACCATCCGCGACGACCGCCCGGCCCAGCGGGAGCTGCGCAAGGCGCTCAACTCGGTCACCGCCAGGCTGCTGCGCGTCGTCGAGGGGCGGTAGCGGAGACGAAAGCTGGAGCGCTCACGAACCCTCGCCCGATGCTTGCGTAACGGCAAGAGATAGGGTAATGTTTGGGAGGTATGGGCATGGCGAACGGCTCAAGAATTGAATGGACTGAGAGCACCTGGAATCCGGTCGCGGGATGTACCCCGGTCTCGCCGGGGTGCCTCAACTGCTACGCGGCTCGGATGGCGCTGCGCTTGGAGCACATGGGAAGCAAGTGTTCGGAGAAGTACGGCGGCACCGCGAAGCGGGCCAGGGACGGGCGTCCGGTGTTTTCAGGTCATATCACGCTCGATCATGAGGCGCTCGAGCTCCCAAGGTCGTGGCGCCTCCCACGGACGATCTTTGTCAACTCGATGAGCGATCTGTTCCACGACAAGGTCCCGCTGAGCTTCATCAAGAAGGTCTTTGCGGTGATGGAGTCCTGCCCGCAGCACACGTTCCAGGTGCTGACCAAGCGACCCAAGCGATCGCTGGAGCTGGCCTCGGAGTTGCCCTGGCCTTCAAATGTATGGATGGGCACGAGCGTTGAGAGCAAAAAATATTATGATAGGATCCGACTCTTACAGGCTACTCCCGCGGCGGTCCGATTCCTGTCGTGCGAGCCATTGCTCGGCCCGCTGCCGCGTATGCCGCTCAAGGGGGTTCACTGGGTGATCGTTGGGGGCGAGTCCGGGCCGGGGTCGCGTCCGATGCAGGGGAGCTGGGCGCTGCAAATCAAACGTCAGTGTGAAGCGAAAGACGTGCCGTTCTTCTTCAAGCAGTGGGGTGGGGTGAACAAGAAGAAGACGGGGCGTGAGCTTGAGGGGCGGACGTGGAATGAGATGCCGATGAGTACTGGGGCTTGAAAAGATGTCGCGAGCAGATGCCACACATTTTCAGGAGTACAAGGATCAGACCCGAGTCAAGCATCAAATTCTCAGGCAGTATCTCCCCCCGTTCTTTAACATTCTCAAGAAGTTTCAGAATAATCTTGTGCTGATCGATGGGTTCGCTGGGGCTGGCCATTACGAGCATGCAAGTACAGGAGAGAAGGTCTCTGGTTCGCCGCTGCTGGCTTTGGAGCTTATTGCGGCATCCCCTGATCTAGCGAAACGCGTCTACCCAGTATTCATCGGAAAACGTCAAGACCATTTCTCAGATCTCGAAGCAAGCGTTATAAAATTTTGTACCGATAACAGTCACATTAAGTCGCCGGGGCTTTTTCACACCTCATTCACTGCCGCGATCGATGGTCTAGCAACCCATCTACGAGAGGGTGGCGGGGAACTTGCCCCAACGTTTCTCTTTGTCGATCCATGTGGAGTTGAAGGAGCGGACTTCGCAGCGATAGCAGAAATTTTGAAGAGACCGCGATGTGAGGCGTTCATCTTCTTCAATATCGACGGAGTTCGTCGAATACTGGGGCTCGGACAGGATCGAATCGGTCCGACGCTACGTGGTGTCTTCGGATCTCAGAATCGAGTAGATGCCCTGCTGGCTTCTCTCGATGGCGCTCAATCTCCGGATGAGAAGGAAACTCTCATCGTCTCCGCCTATCTCAGCCTCTTACGCGAGGAGGCTGATGCAGGGTACTTGCTTCCATTTCGAGTGGAGTCTGCTGGCCGACGAGTTACTAGCCATTACCTGATTCACGCGACAAAGCACGATCTCGGGTTCTCGATCATGAAACACATCATGTGGGAGGCCGGGAAGGGCGACGGCTCGGACGAAGGGCGGCTTGAGCTCCTACAAGCCAGTTCCAACGAACTTTCTGCACTAATGCGAACAGACTTGGCTCAGCTAGATGATTCCCTTGTTCGGTTTCTAGAAAAGAACGGAACTACACAGGTTAGGGTGTTTCGTGAGGAGTGGGTACGGCGGCCAGATGATCTTTTCACCGACTCCTGCTATCGACGACGGCTACTCCAGTTGGAGGAAGGCGGCGTGATTGAGGTGCTGGACGATGACGCTAGAACGCCATTGCCAGCGGCCGATCGACGAATGACAAAAAGTGGGCGGTCACTAGCGTCGAGGCTCTGGGTGAGGCTTAAGTAACCGTCAAAGCTGCACCACCTGCATATCCGCCTCGCGCTTGGGCGCGACCGGCGGCGTGCGCACGTCCGCGGTGAACGCCCGCAACGCCTCGCTCGCGCTCGCCATCTCCTGACGGATGATCGCGGCGTCGAAGGCGCTGGCGCGGGGGAGGGTGATCCCGCCGTCGCCTGCGGGAACCTGGCCCGGGCCCTCGTCGACGATGAAGTCGTTGACGTTGAAGCTGGGGCGGTCGAGCTCGCCGCCGCGGGCCAGCTCGCGCAGGTCCTCGGCGATCTGGCCCTCGGTCTTGGCGGACTGGACCACCGGGATGGCCGGGTTGAACGCCTGGAGCAGGGCGTGCACGTTCTCGAACGTGCCGCCCTTCTCGGCGAAGGTCGCGCCGGGCAGGATGACGTCGGCGACCTCGCTCAGACGGCTCGCGTGCGTGTCGATCATGATCACGTGCGGGTCGGAGAGCGCGTCGAGCAGGGTGTCCGTCGCCCAGTCGCTGGGGTAGGAGCCGGTGACGATGACGCTGGCGAACTCGGCGCGCATGGCGCGGTTGATGAAGTCGTCGTAGCCCGGGACGGACGAGGGTGAGCTGATGTTGGCCACGCCCTCGAGCGCCCGGCGCACGCCGCGGGCGTTGGGAGCCTTCTCGGCGTACATCGTGAACGCGCCGGGGTCGCCCGCCTTGGCGCCCTTGGGGAAGGTCTTGTCCTGGCCCTGGTAGGGCACGGGACCGACGCCCAGCACCGCCTCGGGGTCCAGCTCGCGAGCCAGCGTGCCCAGGGCGAAGGCCTCCTCGCAGGTGAGCATGGGGCTGACGAGCAGGGCGAGGCGCCCGCCGTGGTCACGGGCCTCGCGGATCGCGTCGAGCGCCTGGCGGTAGGCCTTGACGAAGTCGGACTCGACGAGGGTGCCGAACTGACGGCGCCAGGGGCGGGTCAGGCGGTTCTCGCTGTGGACGTGCTTCCAGCAGTGGCGGACCTCGTCGGTGATCCACCAGCCGTTGACGTCGGCGTTCTCGCGCGGGCGGAGGCGGTGGATGCGTCCCTCGTTGTGATCGACCCAGATGTTGTCGCCCGAGGGCGTGAGCGGGTCGATGCCGGCGGTGGACTTGAGCAGCCAGACGCGCTGGGCGAAGAGGAAGTCCTTGTCGAGCAGGGCGCCCACGGGGCACAGGTCCACGACGTTGCCCGCCAGCTCGTTGTCGAGGGGGACGCCCGGGAAGACGTCGATCTGGCACTTGTTGCCCCGCCCGTCGATGGTCAGCTCCCCCGTGCCCGGGATCTCCTTGGCAAAGCGGACGCAGCGGGTGCACATGATGCAGCGGTCGGAGTAGATGTAGATGTTGGGCCCGAGGTCCTTCTTGGGCTGCTTGACCTTGGTCTCTTCGAAGCGGCTGGTTCCGCGCCCGTACTTGTAGCTGAAGTCCTGGAGTGTGCACTCGCCCGCCTGGTCGCAGATGGGGCAGTCCAGCGGGTGGTTGATCAGCAGGTACTCCATGACCGCCTTCTGGTTGGCGACGGACTTGGGGCTGTCGGTGTAGACGACCATGCCCTCGGAGGCGTCGGTCGAGCAGGTGGGCAGCAGCTTGCCGCCCATCATGGGCTCGAGCTTGCCCTCGTTGCGCGGGTTGGGGGCCCAGACCTCACCGAGGCAGATGCGGCACTGCGCCGGGATCGAGAGCCCCGGGTGGTAGCAGTACTGGGGGATCTCCACGCCGCAGCGGTTGGCGATGGCGATGATCTTCTCGCCGGGCGTGAACTCGCACTCGGTCCCGTTGATCGTGATGGTGGGCATGGGGTCGGGGGGCCTCAGAGTGGGGCGCTGGCGCGCGGGGACGGTCCCCGGCGCCGGGAGACACTGTAGGCGAAACCGCCCCAGGCCCGGGGCGGAGGCTCAGAGATCACCCCAGCGCTCGACCCACCTGCGGACCCGCTCCTCGATCGGCGGTTCGAGGCTCAGGATCTGGGGCGTCTCGCCCACGTGCGGGTCGTCGCCGTGGACGGGGAACCGCCCCATGCTCCGGCGGGCAAGGCGGTCGATCGCCTGAGCGAACCGCGGCGAGGACCGGAGCGGGTCCAGCGCCGGGTCGGCGTCGAGGACCACGATCTGGCGGTACCCGCTGTCGATCGCCAGGTGCAAGGCGTCGATCGCGTCGTCGTACTCACCCGAGCTGGCCAGGGTGCTGGCGAGCTCGTAGAACCGCTCTCCGCCCACCGCCCGCCCCTGCGCGGAGTTGGCGGCCTGCCACCAGAGCCTGAAGGCGTCGCGTTTGCGCCCGGCGCCGTAGTGCGCCCAGGCTCGCATGAACATCTGAGACGAGCTCATGCCGCCCCGCCCGGGCGGTTGCCGCGTGAGCGCGAGCAGGCGCCCCCACCCGAGGCGGGCGTCGGTGTGCTCGCCCTGACGCTGGCGGACCAGCGAGTAATACAGCCACGCGGTGGGATCGTTCGGGGACGCGTCGGTGTACCGCTTCGTGAGGCGCTCGGCGTCGCGCAGGCGCCCCTGGTCCATCGCGTTCCGGATCTCGCGGGTCATCTCCCGTGTCCGGGTCGCCTGCTTGCTGGCCCGGCGGATCAGGTCCGAATGCGAGGGCGGGGCGCCCAGGATCAGCACCGCCCCGCCCGTCACGACGCCCACCAGCGTCGCGAAACTCAGGATGGCTCGAATCGGAATCTTCCGCATCGGTCGATCTCCGCCCGCTCGATGCCCCCGGAGGATTCGGCCCAGGCCCAACCCGCCAGCGGTGACGCGAATAGGCTAGCGTCGATGCCCCCGGACAAGAAACACGATTCCAAGCCCCTCAAGGCGCCCCGCGGGACGCGGGACCTCTACCCGGAGGACACCGCCAGAATCCGATACATCCAGAAGGCCTGGACGGATGCCTCGGTCCGTCACGGATTCGAGGAAATCGAGGGTCCGACCTTCGAGACGACGGACCTGTACGCCGTCAAGAGCGGCGAGGGCATCCTGGGCGAGCTGTTCCAGGCGTTCAGCGGCAAGTCGCCCGAAGAGATCGAGGAGGTCCGCCAGACCGGGCGGGCGCCCTTCGCCCTGCGCCCCGAGTTCACGCCCACGCTCGCCCGCATGTACGCGGCCCGGGCCAAGCAGCTCAACAAGCCCTGCAAGTGGTTCACCGCCGGCCCGTACTTCCGCGCCGAACGCCCCCAGCGCGGGCGCCTGCGCGAGTTCCTCCAGTGGAACTGCGACGTCATCGGCAACGACGCCACACCCGAGGGGCGCGCCCAGGCTGACGCGGACATCATCGGCGTCGCCGTCGGCCTGCTCGATTCGCTGGGCGTGACCACCGCTGACGTGCGCATCGGGGTGAACCACCGGGAGATGCTCGGCGCCCAGCTCGCGCAGCGTCAGATCATGAACGAACGCGCCACGGACTTTCTCTCGTTGGTCGATCGCCAGTCGAAGATGAGCCGCGCGGACTTCCTCGTCGCCGCGGCGGCCAAGGGGTTCGACGAATCGCTCATCACCGACATCGAGCGCGCCGTGGGCATCGACCGCGGCGCGGTCGAGCTGGACACGCAGGACAACCGCGGGCGGGCCAACGACATCGTGCGCCAGGTGTTCGTCGAGCACCACCGGGAGCTGATCGACAGCGTGGCGCAGCGGGCCTGGAGCGCGGCCCGAGAGGATTTCACCGGCCTGCTTTCGCAGCTCAACGAGGCCCGAATCGCTCCCTGGGCCAGGCTCGACCCGTCGATCGTGCGGGGCCTGGCGTACTACACGGGCACGGTGTTCGAGGCCAGCGCCGACGGCGAGCGGGCCGTCGCGGGCGGCGGGCGGTACGACAGCCTCATCGAGCTGCTGGGCGGGCCGCCGACGCCGGCGGTTGGCGTTGCGATGGGCGACGTCGTGCTCGGGCTGCTGCTCGAGGACAAGGGCCTGATGCCCCAGGGCGCCGAGCTGCTCGACGCGGTCAGCGCTCCCGGCGCCAGCCGCAGGCCCGAGGTGTTCGTCATCAGCGCCGACGACGAGGCGACGGACGCGATGTCGCGCCGCCTGGTCGCGGACCTGCGCCGCGGCATCGTCTCACGGCGGGCGCTCGACGACGGGGCCATGCCCTGGGACGGGCGCCGCTATGAGATCGCCTCGGGGGGAATCCGCCCGCTGCACGCGAGGCAGACGTCCAAGTCCACGCGGAACCTCAAGAAGCTGCTGGCCGACGCCGAGCGTCAGCTCGCCAAGTTTGCCGCGATCGTCCACGGCGCCGACCGCGTGCAGCTGCGCGACCTGGACCGGCGCACCGAGCTGACACCGCAAGACGTGCCGGGGCTGCCCGACCAGATCAGGCGCGGGGTCGCCGAGTTCAGCGTGAACCCGATGAGCCCGGTGTACGTGGGGCGCGCGGCGCGGGCGCTGCTGGGCTAAACACACACGGGCGTGCGCTAGATCACGACGTTCACCAGGATCAGCGTCCCGCCGGCCAGCAGGTGCAGCAGCCCCACGCAGACGAAGATGGCCCACGCCGCCCGCCACTGGATCGGGGGGCGCATCCGCAGCCAGACGCGCCGGCGAGTGAGCATCCAGGCGACGCCGATGCCCGAGCAGACGCCGAGCGTGACCATCGTCGTCCAGAACGCGACCGCGAACGGGTCCTCGCCCGCCGTCGCGATCAGGGGCGCGAGCAGCAGCAGGCTGGTCACGGTGTCGAACCCGAGCGCGAGGGAGAAGGAGATCAGCGCCAGCGCCCACGGCCCGGCGATCGCGTTGGGCGAGCTCACGCACAGCGTCAGCGGGGCGTTGCACTCGGGGCACGACTCGGACGGGGCGCCACGCAGGTTGTACGCGCAGACGGGGCAGTACTCGTCGTGCCCGGCGAGCCAGGCGGTCAGGGCGTCGGCGTCCGGGCCCGTCGCTTCGGTCTGATCTGGAGTTGCGATCACAAGAGTCCCCCGCACGGGCGTACGCGCCGCGAGCGTATCGTGTTCGCATGAGCTACATCGAGATCGTGCCGGAGGCGGAGGCGACGGGCGAGCTGGCGGACCTGTACCGGCGGTTCGGCAACGGCGACGGGACCGTCGATAACGTCCTCAAGGTCCATTCGCTCAACCCGCCATCGCTCGAGGCCCACTGTGCGCTCTACGCCCAGTCGATGCACCGCCCCGGCCCGGTCTCGCGGGCCGAGCGCGAGATGGTGGGTGTGGCCGTGAGCCGGGCCAACGGGTGCGGGTACTGCCTGGAGCACCACGCCGTGGGTCTGGAGCGGCTGCTGCCCGAGGACCGGCGGTCCGTCGCGGGCGCCCTCAAGCGTGGCGACGCGTCGGGGTTGAGCGCGCGCGAGGCGGCGATGGTTGCGTACAGCGAGAAGCTCACGCGCGAGCCGGCGTCGATGTCGCGGGGCGATGTCGAGGCGCTCCGCGCCGCGGGGCTCTCCGACCGGGAGATCCTGGACGTCTGCCAGGCCGCGGCGTACTTCGCGTACGCCAACCGGATCGTGCTGGGGCTCGGCGCGTCGCTGGGCGAAGGCGAGGGCGGGACGGGGCAGTGGCCCGCGGAGGGCTAGACTGCGCCGATGCGACGGATCGGTCCGCTCATGCTGGCGACGGCCCTGATCGCCGGGTGCGATGCGCGCCCGGCTCCCCGCGGCCATGAGCCCGCCCCCGCCCCCGCCCCCGAGCCCGGCCCGAACCTCCTTGAGAACCCGTCGTTTGAGGACGAGACCAACGCTGCGTGGTTCGATTTCCACGAGCGCAACCCGAAGCAGTGGGGGGCGATGGAGATCTCCAATGAGCGCGCGCACACGGGCGAGCGCTCGGCGCTGCTCACGCTGGATTCGGGCGCCTCGGCGGAGCGCGCCCGCGTGCTGGGCGTGGTGCAGGAGGTCACGGGCGTCGCGTGCCCGGCGCGGCTCAGCGGGTGGTACTTCGTCGAGGGCTGGGAGCGGGGCGCCGTGAAGCAGTACGTGCAGGTCGTCACGATCGCGCACGGCGGCGAGACGCCCGCGGGGCTGGCCAACTACCAGGTGGCGCAGACGCTCGCGGGCGTGACGAGCAACCCGCTGCCCACGCTCAAGAACCGGCGGTTCGAGATCAGTGGTCCCGCCGAGCCGGCGCAGGGCCAATGGGTGTTCTTTGAGGTCGAGTTGGCGTCGCTGTTCGAGGACAAGTGGGAGCGCGTGCCGGGGTCGGGCGCCTCGCTGCGAGTGTTCTTCGAGGTTCGGTACGACGATCGTGAGCCGCAGGCGCCGCCCGCTCGGGCACGCGTCTGGTTCGATGATCTGTACCTCGGGCCGGCGTCCCGGGCGCCCGGCGGCGGCTGAGCGTCTACCAGATCCAGCGGACCCGACCGAGATCGGGGATCGGGATCACGGTGTCCTTGAGCGGCGCGGGGAAGTAGACGACGAAGGCCTTGCCGATGAGCAGGTCGCGGTGGACGACGCCCACGGTGTTGTCCAACTGGTCACTGATCCAGGGGTCCGGCGCGGTGCCCCAGGGGTTGGCCGAGCCGCTGCCGAAAGCCCAGAGGCGCGAGTCGAGGCTCGAGGGCGAGTTGTCGCCGCACATGAAGTACTGGTTGTCGTTGAGGACCACGGGGTAGTTGGGGTGGGCGCCACGCGTGGCGCGGCGCTCGTTGTGCTGGTAGTAGATGTCGCGCTTGAGGGTGACGCGCTGGAGCGTGAACGCGGCGCCCTCGAAGGACCAGCGGAGCCTGGTCTTGAGGTAGGTATCGGGCTCGCCCAGGATCGAGTGGGTGATCGCGGGCTTCTGCGCGAGCAGGCTCTGGAGCGTGCGTCCGGTCGCGGCGTGGATGCGCTGTGCCGGGGTCAGGCGGTACGCCCCGTCCTCGCGCCCGCCCGCGGCCAGCTTGCCGTCGATGTAGACCGACAGCGCCTGGTCCGTGTGCCAGAACTCGACGCGGGTGACTCGACCCGGCTCGAGCGTGCGGCGCGGCGCGGGCGCGCGGACCAGCTCGGTCCACGCGGGCTCGGGCCGGTCGCTGCTGGGCAGCGGGCGCATGTCGAGGACGATCTCGCTCTGGCTGATGCGGGCGCGGAACTCGTGTCCGATGGCCTCGAGCAGCGCCGCGGCGGTGGCGCCGTCGGTGTCGGGCTCGATGCTCAGGCCCGTGGCGATGTCGGGCGCCGGGAAGCGGGTCTCCTGGACACCGCGCCGGTTCTGGTTGTACGCCACGGCGTCGTCGATGGGGCGCTCGGTGTCGCGCCAGGTCAGCGAGCTGGGCGCGGGGGAGTCCTGCCTGTATGTGGTTTCGGTGTCCACGCCCGTCCACGAGCCCTCGCCCCGCCAGGGCGAGCGATAGGTCGAGCCCAGCGAGCTGGCGGTGGGGGGGGTGTAGAGCGAGTCGAACAGGGTCTGGAACATGGCGCGCTGCACGCGCTCGGGCTTGCGCTGGATGCGCCAGGCGTCGTCCTCCCAGGCCTGGATGCCGCGCTCCCATTCCGTCCCGGCGCGCTCTTCTTCACGCACGACGGGCCTGGCAAAGACGTCGCCGGCGACCAGCGCGATCTGCTCGTTGGGCTGCCCGATGAGACGCTTGATGTAGTTCTCCTGCGTGCCCGGGTTCTTGAAGACCACGACGTCCCAGCGCGCCGGCTCGAACAGGCCCATGAGGTACTTGAGCACAAAGACCCGGTCGCCCGCGCTCAGCGGGACGTCCGTCTCCTGGAACTTGATGTCGGTCATCGGGTCCGCGACCGTGATCGCCGCCCGCGGCATGGCGCCCTGGACCGACAGGGGCACGTTGTTGAACGGCGAGTCGGCGTAGTCCCACGGGCCCACCGCGAAGTCCGCGCCCGTGTCGGGACCGATGAACCGCATGTGCTTGCCCAGCAGCGTGGGCGCCATCGAGCCCGTCGGGATCAGGAACCCCTCGATCACGAAGCCACGGAACACGAACGCCATGATGAAGGCGATCATGACGGACGTGAGCGTCTCCTTGATCGAGACGGCGGGTGACGCGGGGGCGGCGGTCGTGGGCATGGGGCAACCTTAGCGTCCGACGGCGCGCGGGGGGCGGGCACGACGCGACGGGTCGTCAGGATGGTCCGGCGTCGGGCTTGCCTCCCGAGTCTCCGCCCGATCCCTGTCCCGGAGGACGCCGACGCCGACGCCGACGTTTCTTCCTGGACGCCCCGTCTGATGTGGGTTCGGACCCGCCGGCGCGATCGGCGCGGGGCTCGTTCTGACGCGGCGCGTCCGGGCTTCCCGATTCGCCGGACGAACCGCCCCGACGGCTTCGGCGCCGACGCTTGGCGGGGGCCTTGTTCTCGCCCTCGGCGGGCGGAGACTCGCTCTTGGGCCCGGGCCGCGACTCGCTCGAACGCGCCGGCCCAGACTTCTGACGCTCCGGTCGGGGCCCGCGCGGGGTCGGGGCGCGCGCCCCGGGCGCGGGCGCCGGCGGGGGCGTGAGCGAGTCGGGCTCGCTGAGATTCTCGACAGGGATCGCGGCCTGCTCGCCCGAGTCCAGGCGGACGAGCGCCAGCTGCGTGAGGATCTGCGTGTCGATGACGAACCCGTCGCCCTCGGGCGTGCCCACGCGCGACTTGCGGTTGGGCAGGTTCTTGCGCAGCTCGTCGTAGGTCTGGTCCTCGTAGCGCAGGCAGCACATCAGGCGCCCGCAGCGCCCGGAGATCTTCAGCGGATCAAGCGTCGCCTTCTGCATCTTGGCGGACTTCATCGACACGGGCTTGAGCACCTTGAGGAAGCTCTTGCAGCAGCAGTACTGCCCGCAGCGCTCGTAGTCGGCGTTGATGCGAGCCTCGTCGCGGGCGCCGATCGTGCGGACCTCGACGTGCTGGTCCAGGGCGCGGGTGAGCTCCCGCGTGAGCTCGGGGGTGTCGATGCGCTGCTCGCTGGTGATGTAGACGCTGGTGCGCTCGCCACCCAGGATGGGCTCGACGTCCACCAGCTTCGCGTCGATGCCCATGCGCTTGAGCACGTCACGCCCCAGGGCGCGGAGCCCGTGCTTGGACTGCTCGATCTGGGCCTGACGGTCCAGGTCCTCGCCCGTGGCGATACGCAGGGCGCGCCCCTTGGAGTAGAACGGGTAGTCGCGCCCGCCCGAGCTCTCGATGTAGTCGAGCATCTGCTTGCGGGTGACGGAGCTGGCGCAGCCCGCGTTGGGGCAGGTGCTCGTGAGCATCTCCCCGATCTCGTGCCCCCGGTGGGTGCGGACGACGATTTTGGACCCGCACCCGGGCTTGGCGTCGCCCCGGTAGGGGAACTCGCCGACCATGAGCATCACCCCGAACCGCACCACAATGGTGCTGGGCGCGTTGAGCCGCTCGTACGCCTCGCGGTCCTCCTTCTCCTTGAGGTGCTCGGCGAGGTCGGTCTCGAACTGGGGCAGCGGCTGGATGGGCATGGGCTGGGCGGCGCCTTGTGTTAGGGCCTGGGTGATCCGACGGATCGCGCGCGCGCCTCGGTAAACAGCTCGGGAAGGCTGTGCTTGGCCCACAGCTCGAACCGGGTCTGGTCGTGCTTGTATACGAACAGCGTCTCCGTGCGGTCGTCCACGACGAACAGCGGCTCGGTGTTCCCCGAGCGGGTGGTCATCATGGAGACGCCCGCGCTCGAGCTGGTCATGTCGGCGCTGGCCCTGGTGTCAAAGAACCCGGCGCCCTGGGCGATGATCAGCGCGCCGATGGTCGCCGCGCTCAGGCACAGGGCGGTCCCGACGCCACGGCTGTTCTCGCTGGCGGACGTGTGCTCGCTCATCGGGTGGGCTCCGCGTTGACATCGCTGTTCAGGTCACGGTAGCCGAGAAAGTTCACCTTGTTCCGGGAGTTGTCCCAACTGAGCAGGATCATCTCGCGGTTGGCCGAGTCGAGCACGTAGACGCCGTTGGCGTTCCCGCTCGAGAGCTCGCCCCCCACGACGCTGTAGATGCCGGGAAGACGTGGCGATTTCTGGCCCTGGGCGCCGGCATTGGGTGTCAGGCTGACGGCGCCCAGCGCCACCAGCAACACAGCGTTGAGTCCGATCAGGGCACGGGTCTGTCGTCGGCGCATCGTGGCCTCCTGTGTCTTGAACCCCGCGAGCGGTGTGTCTGTCGAACCGGCGCCGGCGGGCCCGGGCGCCTCCTCGGGCCGGGGCGCTGGCTCAGTCCTGGTGCCCGCGCTTGGTCGGGAAGACGGTGACGAACAGCGTCGCGACGACCAGCACCACCATGACCAGCACGGTCATGACGACCGGCGCCGACGGGTCCTCCCGGGGCGACGGTGGCTTGAGCGATCGGGACTGCTGGGCGAGCGTGGGGGCCGACGCGGCCGCGAGCCAGACCAGGCAGATCATGCTCGAGCGGAGGCGGGCGGCGCGGGTGGTGAGGTTCTGGGCCATGGCGTGATGCTACGGTGCGGGCGGGCGGCGGTAAACCGTTGTCACGCCGACACGCCCCCGATCGGGGCCAGCGCGGGCAGTGCGGACCCCGCATCGGGCTCCAGGCCCAGCCCGAGCGGCGATTCCGCCGACGGCGCCGTGAACGGACGGCTCAGGCGGGCGAAGGCCTCGCGGGGCAGATCAACCGTCCGCCAGCGGGGCGAGCGGGTCTTCATGGACCCCTCGTACTCGTCGAGCGCGATCGCCCGCAGCGCGTACCAGCGCCCCTCCCGCTCGATCACCTCCTGGAAAAGCCCGTCCGGGGGCTGGTCCTCGCAGTGGTAGACGAACACGAACGCCCCCTCGTACCCGGGCCCGAACAGGCGCTGCCAGGCCTTGAGCGAGGCGACGTCGTCGAGCGTCACCCAGCTCTCCAGGCGCCCGCCCCCACGCCCGGTCCCCTTTCGCGCGGGGACCTTCCGCCCCTTGATCTCGATGAGCATGTTCGTGTTCTCGCCGTAGACGACGAAATCGAAGCTCTTGAGGTCCGGGCCCGCGTCGCCCGCGCCGTCCAGACGCAGGCGGGCCCCGGGCGGGAGCAGGGCCTTGCGGGCCTCGTTCACGGCGACGTACGGGATGCGCCGCTCCCGCAGGTACGCCTCGAACGCCCGCTCGTAATGGTGACGTCGCTGGGCCACAGCCCCAGCCTACCCGGGCGCCTGTTCGGCGTCGATACGGGAGTTCGGTCTCAGGGGCTGTTGGACTTGGAAAGGCGGTCCAAGACCACCTCGATGCCCGGGGGGGGGGTCTGCCCGGCGCTGAGCGGGAGCGATCGGATCATCGCGCGGTGGTTGGCGCCCAGGCGCACGATGTCGTCGCAGCCCTCGAGCTGGGCCGAGGCGACGGGCACGACCCCGTCACCCAGGGATCGGGCGAGATTGATCAGATCCGCCGGGGAGCCCTCGGGCGGGCTGATCATCTGCCCGACCAGGCAGGTGAACACGACGCCCTCGGGCGCGGGGCGGGCGTTGAGATCCGTCAGGAACGCCGACCCGGGTCGAAGGTCCTCGCCCGCCTCCCCGCTGCCGTCGAAGCTGAACCGGTACAGGTCCTCGGCCTCGGGATGCGACTCGCCCAAGAGGCGTTCGGCCTGCTCACGCAGCTCCGACGCCCAGCGCATGCCCGCCCAGGGCGAGCCCGCGTGCGGCGTGCCGATCGCGATGACCCGGTCAACACTCGCCCGCTCGGCCTGGGCGTTGGCCAGCAGCGACGATCGCGTCAGCGCGTCGCGCGTCACGAGCCCGCCCATGGAGTGGGCGACGACCGAGACGTGCTCGACGCCGTGGGCGCGCAGGCGGCGCAGCGCCGCGTCGAGCAGATCCGCTGAGTCGGCGATCGCCTGGTCGTTGGGGTACTCGAACCGCAGCGTCGCGTGCCCGGCGTCGTCGAGCGCGGGGGCGAGCTGGTCCCAGATGCTCCCGGGCTCGTCGAGCCCGTGGACGAGCAGGACGACGCGCGGCGCGAGGTCCTCGCCGGGCTCGATCCGTCGCCACCGTGGCGAGGCGGGTTCGGGCCGGTAGACCCGGAGGCCGTGCCACTGCGAGACGCGCTGGGCCGCGGCGTCGGTGTCGCCGCGCGAGGTGAACGTCAGCACGCCGAGGGTCAGCGCGGCGCCCCCGACAAGGGCCATGACGCTGATCAGGATGACGCGCTTGCGCATCACCCTGGGTTGTGCGTGATTCGGGTCTCGCCGTTTCATGGCGATCTCCCGGGCCTACTCGCCCCGCTCGATGATCAACTGCAGCAGGTCCCGCTCGGCCTGCTGGTAGCGGTTGAACGCGGACTCGACCGAGCGGGTCATGCCCAGCACGGCCTGCGGATCGATCAGCGCCGCGGACCGCCCGTCGGACTCGACCTGGGCGATGACCGACTCGAGCGACTCGGACGCGGCCCTTAGGTCGCCAACCGCCTCGGCGTAGGACCGGGCCGCGTTGTACAGCGGCTCCTTCTTCAGGTCTTCCTTCGACGGGGGCTTGAGCAAGCGCCAGGGCTGGGACCGCAGCTCGGCGACCATCATGTTGCCCTGGTCAGAGATCCGGCGCACATTCGTGACCGTCCGGTGAATCTCGGGCCCCTCGCGCGCGAGGATCAGGTTGGCCTCGTCGCCCAGAGCCGAGAAGCTCTCAACCGCGACCGAGCCCCTGTCGAGCACATCGTTGAGCTTGTCGATGGTCTCGAAGCGGGCCCGCTCGGTGATGGACTGCACGTTGGTGAGCGCGATGTCAATCTTGCCGCGGTTGGCGGCGATGGCGCCCTGGACCGAGGCCATCAGGTCGCGCGCGTCGGCCACGCCCCGCTGGGCGGCCTGCAGCAGCGGACGCGCCTCGTCGGCCGCCTCGTCCACGTCCCGCAGGATCGACGTCACGTGCTTGTCCCAGACGTCCATGCGATCGTTGACCTTGTCGGCGAACTCACGCACCGACGCGGCCGTCGCGGTGATCTCCGGCTCGATCTTCTCCGAGACGCTGTCGATCCGGGCGATGATGCTCTTGATGTTGTTGATGACCTCGGCGTCGATGCCCGCCTGGGCGAGCAGGCCCGGGGCGATCTGGCCCTGCAGCTCCCCGTCCTCGGGAACGAACCCGGCGCTGGTGGGCGACCCGATCCCCGCGAAGTTGATCGTGCTGATCGACCCGATGAGCGGCGTCACCAGCCCGGCCCTGGCGTCCTCGTAGAACTTCACGCGCGAATCCACGGAGATCCGCACCAGCAGCGCATCGACCGTGTCGCCCTCCCCGAAGTTGGGCTCGATGGACTCGACGCGCCCGACCTTCTGCCCGCCGAGCGTGACCTCGGACCCGGGCTTGAGCCCGGTGGCGCCGTCGCTGAGGGAGTAGCGGACGACGTACTGCGTACGCGGCGTCAGCAGCGTGTCCTTCAGGTCGCCCAGGATGAAGCTGATCGCGACGGCGACCAGCAGCGAGCCGACCAGGAAGAACCCGGCCAGGACGTTGTTCTTTGAGGTGATCCGGGGCATGATCCTGCTCCGATGGACGCGCCGGGGTTAGCCCCGGGTCGCCTCCACGCTGGGTGTCTTCTGAATCCCGGGGCGCTCGGCGCCGAAGAGCGCCTGCTCGTACCCGCTGGTCTTCTGTCGGTCGGTGATCGGGCCGTGGGCGTCGCCGCGGAGGAACTGGCGGATGAGGCGATCGTCCTCGCAGAGCTGGGCCGCCTCCTCGTCGCTCTGATCTCGCACCCGCTCGTACCACTGGCGCGTCTCGACCTTGAGGATGCGCCCCTTGTCGAGCATCGCCATCCGGTCGGCGATGGTGAACGCCGAGTCCATCTCGTGGGTGACGACGACGGAGGTCACGCCGAGCTGCTTGCTCAGCGCGATCATGAGCTGATCGATCTGGGCGCTGGTCACGGGGTCGAGCCCGGCGCTGGGCTCGTCGTAGAACAGGATCTGCGGGTCCAGCGCGAGCGCGCGGGCCAGGCCGGCGCGCTTCTTCATGCCGCCCGAGATCTCCGCGGGATACTTGTCGGCGTGCTCGCGCAGGCCCACGAGCTCGAGCTTGATCTTGACCTGGATGTCGATGATCTCGTCGTCCAGGTCCGTGTGCTCGCGGATGGGCAGGGCGACGTTCTCGCCGATGGTCATGGAGTTGAACAGCGCCCCGGACTGGAACAGGATCCCGAAGCGCTTGCGGATCGAGTTGAGGCCCTCCTCGCTCTGCCCGTTGAGGGGCTGGCCGAAGATCTCGATGTGGCCCTCGCTGGGTGGGAACGAGCCGATGAGCATGCGGAGGGTGGTGGACTTGCCCGAGCCCGAGCCGCCCATGATGACCATGGTCTCGCCCCGCTCGACGTCCAGGTCCAGGCCCTGGAGCACGGTGGTGTCCCCGAAGCGTTTGGCCACGCCCCGGCACCGGATCACAGGCTCTGATTCCCCCTTGCTCACGACGGGACTCTATCGGCGCGTCCCGCCCGGGGTGTTCACCCTCCCAAGGATTCGGGTGTCAGGGGGCCTTGTCGGGATCCGCCTCGGGCTCGGTTTCGCCGCTGGGCGGGGCCTGCCCGGCGTCCGGGTCGGGCAGGGTTACGCCCCCCGCGTAGTCGGAGAGGCGGATCTCGGAACCGTCGGATTCGACAATCACGATATCGATATACAAGGGCCCGCTGGGGCCAGACCCGGGGTTCTGCTGATCGAACTCCAGCACGACCAGCGCCAGCCCGCTCCCAAACTCGCCCGGAGCCGGGATGACCCCGCCCGATCCGGAGTAGTTCTGGATCAGCGGGCCGACGTTCGGATCCATGTACGCGCCGATGAGCCCGCCGATGCTCGTGGGAACCCCGACGTACGAGCCCACCGCGTCGTGGTAGGCGCTCCGGAAGGCGATGAGCTCCGCATCCGTGGCGTTCGCGCCCGGGGGCGCCAGCAGGAGCCTCGCCTCATCGAACTCGTCGGCTTCGACGTGCCTGAACACGGGCGAGACCATCTGGTCCATGCCCTTCCCCATCGAGCCGATCCCGATCATCAGCCCGACCCAGATCACGCTGACGAGCAGGCCCAGGATGATGCCCGAGATCGCCAGGCCCTTGCCCCCGACGCGACCCCGCGAGCCGCTGATCCCGATCAGGGCGATCACGCCCATGAGCGAGCCCAGCAGGCCCAGCCCCGGGATGCAACAGATCAGCGAGCAGACCAGCGAGCCGATCGCCATGAGGCTGGTGCGCTCGGCTTCCGGGAAGACGTCGGCGCCGGGCTCGGCGTAGGGGTTCTGTGTCATGGCGCCAGCGTACGTCCCTCCGGACGGCATGGCCACCCCGCCCTACGGGCGCGGCTGTGTCACCCGCGAGGCGCACTCGACCAGAACCCCGATCGCCCGGTCGATCTCCTCGCCCGTGGTCAGCCTCGACAGGCTCAATCGGATCGAGGCCCCCGCGTCGGATTCGCTCAGGCCCATCGCCAGGAGCACGGGCGAGGGCTCCACGCTGCCCGAGCTGCAGGCGCTGCCCGCCGAGGCGCACAGCCCGCGCTCCGAGAGCGCCAGCAGCAGCCCCTCCCCCTCGACCCCGGGGAAGAGGATGTTGGTCGTGTTCCAGACACGGGCGCCCGGCGCGGTGTCGCCGTTGACGCGGGCGCCGGGGATCTGTTCGAGCAGCGCGGTCTCCAGCCGGTCGCGGAGCTCGCTCTGGCGATCGCGCGCCGCCGGGTCTTGGAGGAACGCGATCGCCTCGCGCGCCGCGGCTCCGGCCCCCAGGACGCCGGGCACGTTCTCGGTGCCGGCGCGCCGACCGGATTCCTGGGCGCCGTGCAGGACCGGGGGCAGGCTCAGCCCGCGCCGCGCGTACAACGCGCCCACGCCCTTGGGCCCGTGGAACTTGTGGGCGCTGAAGCTCATGAGATCGATCGGCGGCGCCTCGGGGCTGGACAGGTCCACCGGCAGCTTGCCGACGCGCTGCACCGCGTCGGTATGCACGAGCACCCCCCGCTCGCGGCACACCCGGGCGAGATCCTCGATCGGCTGGATCACCCCCGTCTCGTTGTTGACCCACTGCACGCTCACGAGCGCGACGTCGTCGTCGATCAGACGCTCGAAGCCCGAGAGTTCGACGCGCCCCTTAGGGGTCGCGGGCAGGCGCCGGACCTCGACGCCGGTGGCTTCGAGTGGCGCCGCCAGATCGCGGACGGCGGGGTGTTCGAGCGCGCTGACCACGATCGCGCGCCGCCCGGTCAGGGCCAGGGCGCCGCGGACGGCCAGATCGATCGATTCCGTGCCCGAGCTGGTGAGTGTGAGTTCTCTGGGCGTCGCGCCGACGAGGCGGGCCAGGTCCTGGCGGGCCAGCTCGAGGGCCGCGCGGGCGCCCTGCCCGGCGCGGTGCAGGCTCGACGGATTATGCCACGCGCTCTCGAGCCCGCGGCGCACGGCGTCCACGACGCTGGGGGTCGGGCGGGTCGTCGCGTTGGCGTCCAGATCGATCACGGGCAAGTCTATTGACGCGCCCGGGCGGGTATCGTCCCCAAATGAGCCCCGAAGCCGAACCAATCGAGATCAGGGCACAGGGGCTGGGCAAGGCCTTCGGCCAGCACTGGGTGCTCCGGGGTGTCGATCTGCAGATCGCCCGCGCCGAGCTGGTCGCCATCGTGGGGATGAGCGGCTCGGGCAAGACGGTGCTGCTGGACCTGCTCACCGGGCTGCTGGAGGTCAGCGAGGGTCGGGTGCTCATCGCCGACCACGCCGAGGCGGGCTCGCCCCTGGTCGAGCTGAGCGAGCTCGACGAGCAGGACCTGGACGCGCTGCGGATGCACTGGGCGATCGTGTTCCAGCACAACGCGCTGTTCAGCGCGACGGTGCGTGAGAACTGCGCCCTGTGGCTGCGCGAGAACGCCCGGATGAGCGAGAAGGAGATCGACAAGCGCGTCCGCTGGGCGCTCAAGGCCGCGGCGCTGGACGTGGACAGCGTGATCGACAAGCACCGCGACGCGCTGTCGGGGGGCATGGCCAAGCGGGTTGCCGTGGCGCGGGCGATCGCGATGGACCCGGCGATCATCTTCTACGACGAGCCGACCACCGGGCTCGACCCGATCGTCGCCGGCGAGATCCATGGCCTGATCTGGGACACGCACAACCTGGCCCGGGCCGACGGCACGCGGCGCACCAGCGTCCTGGTCACGCACGACAAGGACCTGCTCCGCCGCCTGCGCCCGCGCGTGATCATGCTCCACAAGGGGGGCGTGTGCTACGACGGCCCGTACGACGAGTTCGGGAAGGACGGCTGCGGGATCGCGGGCGAGTACCTGAGCGCGATGCCCGTGCTGCACGCTCGGAATCCGGGCTGAGTTGAGGGCGGATCAGGCCTCGCCCGGGTTCCTCGGGATCGCGTCGCGACCGATGAGCACGCGGGCCAGCACGTCCTGGACGTGCCCGCCCTGACCGTCGTGCCCGTGCCCGGGGATGTTCATCGCGGTCATGACGCCGTAGCCCATCCCGATGTTGATCAGCAGCCAGGCGACGACCGCGGCGCTGAAGCGCCCGGTGACCTTGTGCTGCTCCTGGGCGAGCTCGATCTCACGGACAAGGAACTGGTGCACCTTGGTGATGTGGTCCGACAGGGCCTTGTGGATCTCCTCGTCGTCCACCTCGCTGATCGCCTGCAGGAACACGCGGTAGCCCGCCCGCCCCCGCTCGGAGACCATCGGGTTGTCGCCGATGACCCGGCGCAGGCGCTCGGCGGCGTCGCCCGCCCCCTCCAGGTCCTTGGCCCACTGCTCGAGCGTCTGCTGGCCCGTCCGCTCGATGAGCGCGATGAACAGGCCCCGCTTCGAGGCGAAATGCCGGTAGATGATGGGCTCGGTCACCCCCGCGGCCTTGGCCAGCTCGGCGGTGGTGGTCCGGGCGAAACCGCGTTCGCTAAAGAGCTCGGCCGCGCGGTCGAGCAGCTGCTCGCGTCTCTCGGCGGCCGGAAGGCGGCTCATGGGTCGTCCCCTGTCTCGTGCCCGGGTCCGGGCGTCATCAGACGCCCAAGGTTAGCCGCGACTCACTCGCGGTGTTCCGCTTGTCGGCTCGCGCCGCCCCAGCGGTTGAGCGGGACCGGGTCATACCCGCCCCGATTCAGCGG